>NZ_JAVAJJ010000001.1:0-614134 GCF_052112305.1 Pseudomonas sp. QLc11A | reverse complement strand
TCAGTTGTGTTTAAGAGTCAGCCCCCCCCCAATCCCCGTATAATCGCGCTTTTTTCCCGAAAGGCACCCCGCTCGTGGCAGACAAACGGTACAGCTGCATTGGTTTGTATAACCCCAAGTCACCGGAGAACGTCGGTTCGGTGATGCGCGCCGCTGGCTGTTATGGCGTGGCGTCGGTGTTCTACACCGGCAAGCGCTATGAGCGCGCCGCCGACTTCGTCACCGATACCAAGCGCGTGCACTACGACATCCCGCTGATCGGTATCGATGACCTGAAGAAAATCCTGCCGCTCAATTGTGTACCCGTCGCCGTGGAACTGGTTGAGGGTGCCCGCCCTCTGCCGGAATACACCCACCCGGATCGCGCGCTCTACATCTTCGGCCCGGAAGACGGCTCGCTGGATAAGGAGATTCGCGACTGGTGCGAAGACGTGGTCTACATTCCGACCACCGGTTGCATGAACCTGGCCGCCACGGTCAACGTCGTGCTCTACGACCGCATGTCCAAGGGGCTCAATACCCGCTCCGGCCCAAAATTCCGCTGAATCGCCGCACATTCGATTGAACGAGCTGCCCGCCCCGGCGGTCAGCTTGACTAACGATCACTGAAGCCTGGAGACAGACCATGAGCGAACTCAAACGCGTCGAGCGTATCGAATCCACCCCCTTCCAGAGCCCTTCCGAACAGAACGTGCAGGGCTGGGAACGCATCGGCTCCCTGGCCGGCGGCGTGGTGATGGTGGGCAAGGGCCTGCGTCGTGGCGGGATCTTCGGCCTGATCCAGGTGGCCATCGGCGGCGTAGCCCTGGCGCGCGGCATTACCGGCCACAGTTCGGCAAAAAGCCTGCTGGAGAAAAGCCGTCAGGACATGAACAACGTGCGGGCGAAAATCCAGCGCGCCGGTGAGGAACTGAGCCAGTTGAAGGCCAATGCCGAGGCGGCGACCAAAACTGCAACCGTGACGGGTAATGATTCCTTGAAGTCGCCGAAAGCCGGGGTTTGATCCGGATCGTTCGGTGAGGCTGATAGACCTGTCGCGAGCAGGCTCGCTCCCACAGGGTTTTGCGTCAGGGTTCGAGGCCGATGGGGAAAAACTCTCCACCGCTCCACACGCCTAACCAACGCTGGCCGTCGATCTCTCGGCTCACCGCCAGTTCTACCAGTTGATAGAACACATTGCGATGGATCAAGGCTTCAAGATTGCTGCGCACGTGTACGTAAGGGGCTGGCTCCTGCGTGTCGGGATCGATCACTACGCGCAACGGATGCCCGGCACCGGCCTCGGTGGTTTCATCGACGTTGGTGGTAAAGCGCAGCACCTGCGCCTCGCCCTCGCCTTCCACGTCCACCGCAATCGCCACGAACGGCGCATCGTCGACTTTGATGCCGACTTTTTCCACCGGGGTAATCAGGAAATAATCATCGCCGTCGCGGCGAATGATGGTGGAGAACAGCTTGACCATCGGCTTGCGCCCGATCGGTGTGCCCAGGTAATACCAGGTGCCGTCCCGGGCGATGCGCATATCGATGTCGCCGCAGAAATCGGGATTCCACAGGTGCACCGGCGGCAAGCCTTTGGTCTTGGGGATTTGCCCCAGCAAATCGTTGGCTTTTTGCGGGCCACTCATGGCGTTCTCCTTGAAGTTACTGGTCGCTGAGCCCCAGCAGGCCGCGCGCATATTGCTCCAGCGGCGGGCCCATCAGGTCTTCGGGTTTTTTATCGTGGAACGTCAGTAAACCGCCACGACTCTTGATAGTCGCAGTATCAATCAAATACTGGGTACTGGTCTCGATCAACATGATCTGAATCATACCGCTGTCGATGCCGAGGCGATCCAGGGCTTCCTGATCCAGCCATTCGTCCGAGTTGCCGATACGGTCGTCCGACTTGGCGAATCGGGTGTACAGCAGATAATGCGCACCGGCGGCACGGGCTTCGCCCATGGCCTGGTCGAGGCCTTCCGGCGTGCGGGCACGGCGTACCATCGGGAAGTATTCGACGAAGCCATCGAACGCGACTTCGGCAATCACGTTGGGCCGTGGATAAACGGCGCTGCCCGGCGGCATGAAAGCGCCCTGGGCGATGTAGACGAACGAATCCGGTTGAATGCGCAGGTTGTTTACGCGGCGGCTGTCACTGTGATCGAGCAACCCCGCATCGCTCATATGGTAACGAGTCCCTTCGGCCATATCGCTGACGTTCATGCAGCCACCAAGTGCCAAAACGGCCAGCAGCAAAACCAGGCTACGCATCCTATCCTCCAGAGGCCGGTGTCGGAAAACCGGCGAATGGCCGTAGGATGCAGCTTTTGCGCCAGCTCAAGTTGATCGTTGCCTGATCAAACGCAATCGCGGGCAAGTCACGCTCCCACAGGGTTTATGCACAACCTTGTGGGAGCGTGGCTTGCCCGCGATGAGGCCGGATCAGCCGCCGATGATCTTCATGACGGTCGCGCCGCCGGAGAACGCCACTTCCTGCTTGTCCCCCAAGGCTTTCACCAGGAGTCTCTGCAAGGCCGGCAGCGCCTGGTGGCGCGGTTTGTCCAGCAGGTCGCCGATGTAATGGCGATTGCTCGACGACAGGCAACCATGAAGCCACCCGGTGGAAGACAAACGAAGTCGCGAGCAGGTCCGGCAGAACGGCACACTTTCGTTGGCGATCACGCCGAAGTAACCCTGGCCGGGAATTTCATAACGAACCGCCGTTGCATCGACCGGGGCATCGGCCTGCAGATATTCATAGCGCTCGCCAATCAGGCTCAGCAATTGCTGGAGGCTGACGAACTGCTGCAAAAACGCATTGGAGTCGTTGGCCAGGTGGCCCATGCGCATCAGCTCGATGAAGCGCAGTTCATAACCGCGCTCCAGGCAGTAGTCGAGCAGCGGCATCACTTGATCAAGGTTCTGTCCGCGCAGCGGCACCATGTTGACCTTGATCTTCATGCCGGCTGCACTGGCCTCGTTCATGCCGTTTAGCACGGTGGCCAGGTCGCCGCCCCGGGCAATGCCGCGGAAAGCACTGGCGTCGAGGGTGTCGAGGGAAACGTTGAGGCGCCGAATGCCGGCGCCCACCAGCAGCGGCAGTTTCTTCGCCAGCAACTGGCCATTGGTGGTCAGGCTGATGTCTTCCAGACCCATCTGCCCGACCGCCGTCATGAAGGCTTCGAGTTTGGGGCTGACCAGCGGCTCGCCGCCGGTAATGCGCAGACGCTCGATCCCTGCCGCTTCAATCAGATAAGCCACACCGCGTGCCATCGCTTCGGCCGACAATTCATCCTGCGCAGCCACCAGCCGCTTGCCGTTGGGCACGCAGTAGGTACAGGCGTAATTGCAGGCAGAGGTCAGACTGATTCGCAAGTTGCGAAAACGCCTGCCTTGACGGTCAACGATCATGGTCACTCCGGCGGAAGAATATCGGGCCGCTAAAACTTGACTCAGAAATCAAGTTTTAGCAAGTCCTCTACCTGAGTATATTCCTGCGGTACTGCGCCAAGTAGCGAAATCATGGCGCAATAAGGCAACTGAATGGCTCAGCTACCGGAAGTGTCGGTATCGCGCTTGCGTTTGTTGCCCATGCGCACGCCGATGTCCATCAGGAACTGGAAGAAACCTTCCTGATCTTCCAGCACATTGCTCCAGAACGGCGAGTGATACAGCGCGACGGCGCCGTGCACCAGCGCCCAGGACGCGCAGTAGTGGAAGTAAGGTGGCACGTCTTCCAGCTTGCCTTCGCTGATCCGGCCCTTGATCAGCAGGGTCAGGCGTTCGAAGTTCGAGGCACGGATCTTGTGCAGCTCCTCGATCATCTCCGGCACCTGGTTGCCCTTGACCACTTTCTCTTCGAGGCGGTCGAACAGGCGATAGCGTTGTGGATCGCGCATGCGGAATTCGAAGTAGGCCCGGGACAGGGCTTCCTTGTCCTTGTCGACATCGGCCGAATGCAGCAGTGCGTTCAAATCGCGCTCGTAGTCGAGCATCAGGCGCAGATAGATTTCCGCCTTGGATTTGAAATGCTTGTAGATCGTGCCTTTGCCAATACCGACGGCATCAGCAATCATCTCGACGGTGACACTGTCTTCACCTTGTTCGAGGAACAGCTTTAGCGCGGTATCGAGAATTTCCTGCTCGCGGCGACGAAACTCACGGACCTTACGAGGTTCTTTATGCATAAGAAAAGGTCTGTCGGGGTCAAAATTCGAAGCCGCGTATTATGCCTAACTTACGCAAAAATGCACGGATCATCCGACCATATCTGCGCTTTCCGGTCATTCCGCGCACGATTACCGGTTGATGAGAACTCTTCCGAAGCGCACGTATTCCAAATTTGTTTAAAAACCCGGGCCGGCAAACTGGACTAGGCGCAATCCTGATCAATACTTGAACTGTCGGCGGGGCATCTCCCCCAAGTGTCACGCCGATATTGGTACCAACGGACCGCGTGCCATTGTTTTACTCCTAATGGTCTTAACCCGGATTCACCCCCCAGAACCCGGGTTTTTTTTGCCTGCGATTTAACCTTTCACATGCGCCAACGGAAACAACCGCTTGAAATTGGCCGTGGTCTGCTCGGCAAACCGCTCGTAGGGTTCACCGCGCAACATTGCCAGAAATTCCGCTACTTCACGCACGTACTGCGGCAGGTTTGGCTTGCCGCGATGGGGAATCGGCGCCAGGTAGGGAGAATCGGTCTCCACCAGCAAGCGGTCGGCCGGCACTTTGCTGGCCACATCGCGCAACGCATCGGCATTGCGAAAAGTGACAATCCCGGACAAGGAAATGTAATAGCCCATGTCCAGCGCAGCCTTCGCCATATCCCAGTCTTCGGTAAAGCAGTGCAATACGCCCGCCTGGGGCAATGCCGCTTCGCGCAGCAAGTCCAGGGTATCGGTGCGGGCCCCGCGGGTGTGGATGATCACCGGTTTGCCGGTCTGCTGCGCCGCTTGCAGGTGCAGGCGAAAGGACTCCTGCTGCAACTGCGCCGCTTCCGGCTCGTAGTGGTAATCGAGGCCGGTTTCGCCGATGGCGACCACACGCGGGTGATTGAGCTCCTGCAACAGCCAGTCCAGCGCTGGCGCGGCACCGGGCTGTACATCCAGGGGGTGCACGCCCACCGAGCAGTCGACGTCGTCATAACGTTCGGCCAGGGCTTTGACGTCGGCCGCGTTGTCCGCGCTGACACCGATACACAGAAAGTGCCCTACCCCGCGCTGCCGGGCGGCATCCAGGGCAGCATCCAGGGAGCCGTTGTGGGCGGCCAGGTCGAGGCGATCGAGGTGACAATGGGAATCTACGAGCATAAAGGGCTGCAACTTACATCGAATGGGTGGGACGGTCGGGTGTACTGATAGATTCTAGGCCCAGGCCGTCATCTTTGGGCAGGCAACGACGCCCATTGCACCAGCAAGGCCTCCAGCAGCAAGGCCGGATTGAGGTTGGCCTTGCTCAAGACTTTCTGTCGCTGGGCGAGAATCCAGTCCTGGATATCGAGGACTTTGCCCTGGGCGCTTTTCTGCGCCAGGTATTGCACGACCTTGCGCATGTCGGTCAGGCCGAGGCCGGCTTCGTCCTGGGTCAACTGATAGCGCAGGATCAGGCTCGACCAGTCGCAGAACCAATCGAACAGGCGCAACATCGGAATGTTTTTCCATTCTTCGGCCAGTTGCGTCGGCGACTGCTGTTGCTTGAGGAGCTTCTTCACCCCTTCCACGACTTGCATGCGCTGTTCACGTACGCCCTGAGCCTGGAGATTGACCGCCGTCAGTGGCGAACCTGCGGCCAGCGTCAGCAACTCGACGCGCTCATCTTCGGAACATTCCGGCAACGCCTGGGCCAGCCACTTCAAGCTCATGGCCTCGCCCGGCAGCGGACAGGCCTGCTGCACGCAGCGACTCTTGATCGTGGGCAACAAGCGGCTCGGCTGATGGCTGACCAGCAACAAAACCGTATCGCCGGACGGCTCTTCGAGGCTCTTGAGCAAGGCGTTGGCGGCGTTGATGTTCATCGACTCGACCGGCTCGATCAGCACCACTTTGCGCCCGCCCAACTGCGCGGTCTGCACCACGAAACCGACCAGATCGCGAACCTGATCGACCTTAATCGCCTTGTCGGCTTCCTCCGGTTCAAGGATGTAGTTATCCGGGTGGCTGCCAGCCTTCAGCAGCAGACAGGACTTGCATTCGCCGCAAGCCTCCAGCGCCGTCGGGCGCTGGCACAGCAAGCTGGCCATCAGGCGCTCGGCCAGTGCCCGCTTGCCGATCCCGGCCGGGCCATGCAGCAGGTAGGCGTGCGCATGCTGCGCGCGACCCGCCAGGTGCTGCCAGAGGTTTTCCTGCCACGGATAGGCCTCAGCCACGGCTCAACTCCAGCAGGCGCGGCAACAAGGCATCCAGCGATTGCTGAACCTGTGCCAAGGGTTGGGCCGCATCGACCAGCACATAACGCGCCGGATCCGCCTTGGCCCGCTTGAGGAACGCATGGCGTACGGCATCGAAAAAAGTCCGGCCTTCGAGTTCGAAGCGATCCAGGCGGCCACGTGCGCTGGCGCGGGCCAGACCCACCTCGACAGGCAGATCGAAAATCAGTGTCAGGTCCGGGCGCAGATCGCCTTGAACGAAAGTTTCCAGAGCCGCGATGCGCTCAAGCGACAAGCCACGGCCGCCGCCCTGGTAGGCGTAAGTCGAATCGGTAAAACGATCACACAGGACCACGGCACCGCGGGCCAGCGCCGGGCGAATCACTTCAGCCAGGTGCTGGGCACGCGCCGCGAAAACCAACAGCAACTCGGTATCCGGGTTCATGACTTCGTCGACGGGAGCCAACAACACCTCCCGGATGCGCTCGGCCAACGGCGTGCCCCCCGGCTCGCGGGTCAGCACCACCTCGATGCCGGCGGCGCGCAAGCGCTCGGCCAGGTATTCTCGATTGGTGCTCTTGCCGGCGCCTTCCGGGCCTTCCAGAGTAATAAACAAGCCAGTCACAGGCAGTCCTTAGTCAGAGTCATTGCGGGCTTTTCGGTGCGCTGGCATCGGGTTCCGGTGCTTCAGGAGCTGGCGCAGGATCTTGCGCCGGCACTTGCGGCAACGCCTCGGGAGCCGTGTTCGGTGAAGCGGCCGGGATCGGTGCCAGCTCCTGCGAAGCCCTTGCCTCCTGCGTACCGTTTTGCTCAGCCTCGGTCGGCGCTGTCTCTGGCGTGGCAGTGGGCGCCGGGCTGGAGCGGTAATCGGCGCGACGCTTGAGTTGGAACTCCTTCACGGCATTGTTGTGGGCATCCAGGTCGTCGGAGAACACGTGAGTGCCATCACCACGCGCCACGAAGTAGAGGCTGCTGCCCTCCACCGGATTGAGCGCCGCATGGATGGCTTCGCGACCGACCATGGAAATCGGCGTCGGCGGCAAGCCCGCATTCATGTAGGTGTTATAAGGCGTCGATTCCTTGAGGTGAGCCCGGGTCAGCTTACCGCTGTAGCGGTCGCCGAGGCCATAGATCACCGTCGGGTCGGTCTGCAGCAGCATGCCCATCGCCATGCGTCGCACAAACACGCCGGCAATCTGCCCGCGCTCCTGCGGCACGCCGGTTTCCTTTTCCACCAGCGAAGCCATGATCAGCGCCTGGTAGGGTTCGGTGTACGGCACATCGGAAGAGCGCTGCTGCCACTCCTTGGCGAGCACTTCGTCGAGGCGGTCGTAGGCGGTTTTCAGCAGCTCGATATCGGACATGCCGCGCACGTAACGATAGGTGTCAGGGAAGAAACGCCCTTCCGGAAAAATCCCGGTGTGGCCCAGCTTGTCCATGACCTGGCTATCGCTCAAACCGTCGAGGCTATGATCGAGCTTCTCTTCCTTGGCCAGCGCTGCGCGAACCTGGCGGAAATTCCAGCCTTCGACCAGGGTCAGGCTGTACTGAACCATTTCCCCGCGCTTCCACAGGTCGATCAGGCCTTCGACGGTCATGCCCGGCTGCATGCGATACTCACCGCTGTGCAGGGGTTGTTTGCCGAGATTGAAGCGCCAATACACGCGCAGCCAGAAGGCGTCCTTGATGACACCATTGGCTTCGAGTCGGTAGAAGGTGCGGGTCGGCGTGGTGCCCTTGGGCACATCCAGCAATTGTTCCTGGGCAATGTTCAGTGGCTGTACCAGCGCCGAATGAATTTTCCAGGCTGAAGCACCCATCAGCAGCCCTGCCAGAACCACTCCGGTTTCCAGCAGCAGCACGAGTTTACGTCTCACGTATCAAGCATCCAGTAGCACACGGGCAATGGTTTGGAGTTTACGGGTGAGCGGCCCAACCGGCCAGTGAAGAGCAGCATAGGCACGCACCGGCCAGATACCATACACGCTGTTGCAGGCAAAGACTTCGTCAGCCCATTGCAGCTGTTCGAGGGGGATATCGGTGATTTGCGTGGGAATTCCCAGCGACCCGGCCTGAAACAATAGTTCGGCACGCATCACGCCGGCCACGCCGCAGCGCTTGAGGTCAGCCGTGATGAGCACACCGTCACGCACCAGGAACAGATTGCTGAACACGCCTTCGATCACGCGCCCGGCCTGATCGAGCATCAAGCCTTCGGCATGCTCGGTGTCCTGCCATTCGGCACGGGCGAGGACTTGTTCCAGTCGATTGAGGTGCTTGAGGCCGGCCAGTAATGGCTGCCTGGACAATCGGGTGGTGCAAGGAAACAGACGAACACCCTGCTCGCCATGCGCGGCAGCGTAGGCTGCAGGCGGATTGCCTTGCAGAATGCGTCGAGCCTGGGCCGAAGGATCGGGCGCGTAACCGCGCAGACCGTCGCCGCGGGTGAGAATGAGCTTGAGCACCCCGTCACCCAGTACCGCGGCGTAGGCCAGCAGTTCGCTGCGGATCAATTCCTGATCGGCAGCAAGCGCCAGACGCGAACAGCCATCCGCCAGACGCGACAGATGCCGTTCCAGCAACACAGGCTTGCCGTTGCGCACGGCGATGGTCTCGAACAGACCATCGCCATAAGCCAGGCCGCGATCCTTCAGCGACAAAGCGTCAGCCGGCTGACCGTCGACCCAGCAGTCCATCAGCCTGCGAACCGGCGAAACACCAGCGAGCCGTTGGTGCCGCCAAAACCGAAGGAGTTGGACACGACCACATCGATATCCATGTTGCGCGCGGTGTGCGGCACGAAATCGAGGTCGCAGCCTTCATCCGGCTCATCGAGGTTGATGGTCGGCGGCGCTACCTGGCTGTTGATCGCCAGCACGCTGAAGATCGCCTCGACCGCGCCCGCCGCACCCAGCAGGTGGCCGGTCATGGACTTGGTGGAACTGACGGCCAGCTTGTAGGCATGCTCGCCGAACACCGACTTGATCGCATTGACCTCAGCGAGATCGCCTGCGGGAGTCGACGTACCGTGGGCGTTGATGTACTGCACTTGATCGCCATTGATCTTCGCATCGCGTAGTGCATTGGTGATGCAGCGCGCAGCACCCGCGCCATCGGCGGGCGGCGAGGTCATGTGGTAGGCATCGCCACTGGTACCGAAGCCGATCAATTCGGCGTAAATGGTCGCACCACGGGCCTTGGCATGTTCCAGCTCTTCCAGAACCAGTGCACCGGCACCATTGGACAGCACGAAGCCGTCGCGGCCCTTGTCCCATGGACGGCTGGCGCGGGTCGGCTCGTCATTGCGGGTCGACAGCGCGCGCGAGGCACCGAAGCCACCCATGCCCAGGCCGCAGGCCGCCATCTCGGCGCCGCCGGCAATCATCACGTCGGCTTCGTCGTACATGATGTTGCGGGCTGCCATGCCAATGCAGTGGGTACCGGTGGTACAGGCCGTGGCGATGGCGTAGTTAGGTCCCTGTGCCCCCAGATGGATCGACAGGAAGCCGGAAATCATGTTGATGATCGAGCCTGGCACAAAGAACGGGGAAATCCGTCGTGGACCGGTCTCGTGCAGGGTGCGGCTGGTTTCTTCGATATTGGTCAGTCCGCCAATACCCGAGCCCATGGCCACGCCGATGCGTTCGCGGTTGGCGTCGGTGACTTCCAGACCGGCGTTGCGCACCGCCTGAAAACCTGCGGCCAGACCGTATTGAATGAACAGGTCAAGCTTGCGGGCTTCCTTGACCGACAGGTATTCCTCGACATTGAAGTCCTTTACCGAGCCGCCAAAACGGGTGGAATAGGCAGAAAGGTCGGTGTGTTCGATCAGACCAATGCCACTGCGGCCAGCCAGAATGCCCTGCCAACTGCTCGGCACATCCGTGCCCAGTGGCGACAACATACCCATACCGGTGACTACGACGCGTCTACGCGACACAGCACTCTCCTTTTTTCAAATGACGACTTTGCATCAGGCCTAAAGAAAAAACCGCACGCCATGATGGCAGTGCGGTTTTTCCATGACAGCGAGCAACGATTACAAACTATTACGCCTGGTGGCTAGTAACGTAGTCGATTGCAGCTTGTACAGTAGTGATCTTCTCGGCTTCTTCGTCAGGGATTTCGGTCTCGAATTCCTCTTCCAGAGCCATCACCAGCTCAACGGTGTCAAGGGAGTCGGCACCCAGGTCTTCAACGAAGGAAGCAGTGTTGACCACTTCTTCTTCTTTAACGCCCAGTTGCTCAGCAACGATTTTCTTGACGCGCTCTTCGATGGTGCTCATACCTTGTTTTCACTCCTAATGGACAAATTCAGGCAGCTGGCCAGTGGGTAAGTGTATAGAAATGCTTTTCAGCTTTTCAACTGAAAGCTTCACTCCTCGAACCCGGTGACCCTCTGCCTATAAATAGATTGCAGCTTTATAACGGATTTTAGACAGCTCGTATGACATTTTTTTGAAGCAATCCGTCACATTTGAATTACATGTACATCCCGCCGTTCACCGGGATTGTAGCTCCGGTAACGTAAGCCGCACCGTCCGACGCAAGAAAAGCGACCACGGACGCGATCTCTTGTGCTTGCCCCAGACGACCCAGCGGAATCTGCGTCTGCAAGGCTTCACGCTGCGCCTCGGGCAGTTCACGGGTCATATCGGTATCGATGAACCCTGGGGCCACCGAGTTTACCGTAATCGCACGCGAACCGACTTCACGCGCCAATGCACGGCTGAAACCTTCCAGACCGGCCTTGGCGGCAGCGTAGTTTACTTGGCCTGCGTTGCCCATGGCACCCACAACCGAACCAATACTGATAATTCGGCCCCAACGGGCTTTGGTCATGCCACGCAAAACGCCCTTGGACAGGCGGAACAGACTGTTCAGATTGGTATCGACAACGTCGTGCCACTCGTCGTCTTTCATGCGCATCATCAGGTTATCGCGGGTGATACCGGCATTGTTGACCAGGATCGCCGGCGCACCGAACTGCTCCTGGATGCTCGCCAGGACCGCCGCCACGGACTCGTCACTGGTGACATTGAGCTCCAGGCCGGTGCCCTGAATACCGTTTTCCTTCAGGGTCGCGGCAATTCGCTCGGCACCCGACGCGGAAGTCGCGGTACCGACAACGATGGCGCCCTGACGACCCAGTTCCAGGGCGATAGCCTGGCCGATGCCACGGCTTGCACCGGTGACCAGTGCAACTTTACCTTGCAGACTCATGCAAGCTTCTCCTGATTCAGGCCAACGCTGCACGGGCGGCAGCGAAAGCGTCTGGGGTATTGAGGTTGGATGTCGATACGCCTTCGGCGCAACGCTTGTTCAGACCGGCCAGCACTTTGCCCGGGCCGCATTCGACCAGATTGGTCGCGCCCTTGGCTGCCAGCGCCTGTACGGATTCAACCCAGCGTACGGGCTTGTACAGCTGTTCGAGCAGATCACGCTTGAGGGTTTCCAGATCGGCCGGCACTTCGGCACTGACGTTCTGGACCACAGGAATCTGTGGCGCCTGCCAGTTGATCGCGGCGATCGATTCGGCGAAACGCTCGGCAGCCGGACGCATCAGCTCGCAGTGGGACGGCACGCTGACCGGCAGCGGCATGGCGCGCTTGGCACCACGCGCCTTGCAGCCTTCGATGGCACGCTCAACGGCGGCCTTGGCTCCGGCGATGACCACCTGGCCAGGGGAGTTGAAATTCACCGCGCTGACCACTTCGCCTTGCGCCGCTTCGGCACAGGCGGCCAGTACATCGGCATCGTCCAGGCCGAGGATGGCAGCCATGCCGCCCTGCCCGGCCGGAACGGCTTCCTGCATCAGTTGGCCGCGACGCTCGACGAGTTTCACCGCGTCGCCCAGGCTCAGGCTGCCCGCTGCCACCAGCGCGCTGTATTCACCCAGGCTGTGCCCGGCGACGTAGGCCGGACGCGCACCAGCTTCGGCCAGCCACAGACGCCACAGGGCGATCGAGGCAGTCAGAATGGCCGGTTGGGTTTTATCGGTTTGATTGAGTTGCTCTTCCGGCCCTTGCTGGGTCAGTGCCCACAGGTCGTAACCCAGTGCATCGGAAGCTTCTTTGAATGTTTCAAGGACAACCGGGTGTTGTGCGCCCAACTCGGCCAGCATGCCGAGGGACTGCGAACCCTGTCCCGGGAAGACGAATGCGAGGGAAGCAGACATGTAACAAGCCCCTAATGATCTTGTCGTCGGAGAATTGGCGCCCCGCTTTGGGGACGCAAGAAACTGACAGTTGGATGGCCCATCGAACCAAGCGGTCACATTTAAGCATTGTCCGACGAAAACGCCTAAAGCAACAAATCCTCCAGACGACCGTACAGGCGCTCGGGAAGATTCTCCTGAATCTCGATCATGGCGCGCGAAATGGCGCTCTGGAAACCCTGGACCCCGGCAGAACCGTGGCTCTTCACCACAATCCCCTGCAAGCCGAGAAAGCTCGCGCCGTTATGCCGGGCAGGCGCCAGTTCGGCCTGCAGACGCTTCATCAATGGCAGCGCCAGTGCACCGACCGCACGCGAAGCCAGGTTCTTCTTGAACAACGCCTCGATGCGCCCGGCAATCATGGTCGCCAGACCTTCGCTGGATTTGAGCAGGATGTTGCCGACAAAACCATCACACACCACCACATCCGCTTCGCCACGGTACAAACCGTCGCCCTCGATAAAGCCGATGTAATTGATGCCCCGGGCGCCTTGCAACAAAGTCGCCGCCAGCTTGACCTGCTGATTGCCCTTGATGTCTTCGGTGCCGATGTTCAGCAACGCCACCCGTGGACGGCTAATGCCCAGAGTCTCCGCCGCAACCGAGCCCATCACCGCAAACTGCAACAGATGCTCGGCACTGCAATCGACGTTGGCGCCCAGGTCAAGCAATTGGCAGTAACCCTTTTGTGTCGGGATCGCCGCCACCATGGCCGGACGATCAATGCCCGGGAGGGTCTTGAGCACGAATCGCGACAACGCCATCAGCGCACCGGTATTGCCGGCACTGACACACGCCTGGACTTTGCCATCGCGCAACAGTTCTAGGGCCACGCGCATCGATGAGTCGGGCTTGCCTCGCAAGGCCTGGGCGGGTTTTTCGTCCATGCCGATGACTTCGCTCGCCGGAGCAATCGACAGGCGCGCGCGATCCACAGCCGAATGGCCAGCGATCAATTCTTCAAGAAGGGAGGGTTGACCGACGAGGGTCAGGTGCAGCGAGGGTGTAGCGGACAGGCAAGCAAGACTGGCCTGGACAATGCTGCGGGGACCGAAGTCCCCGCCCATTGCGTCAATCGCGATGACTTGAGCGGACAAGTGATTACTCGTCAGCGCCCTTGTCGATCACTTTACGGCCACGGTATACGCCTTCTGGCGATACGTGGTGACGCAGGTGAACTTCACCGGTGGTTTTTTCTACAGACAGGGTGCTAGCCTCGAGAGCGTCGTGCGAACGGCGCATGTCACGGGCAGAGCGGGATTTTTTGTTCTGCTGAACAGCCATAATTGATTAACTCCTAAACGTTTGGGTCACGCTTTAACTGCGCCAATACACTGAACGGGTTGGACCGCGTTACCTCGTCCTCGCTCGGTTCGGGCTCATCTGCTCCCGCCGGCTGCTGGCATTCTTCCGGATGATGAGCAGGCACAATGGGCAAGGCGAGCAGAAGCTCCTCCTCGATCAGTGACTGCAGATCCAATGGATCTTCGCCCAGTTCCAGCACGTCATAACCTTTCGGCAACGACTGGGTATTCGCACCCTCCTTCACCACAGCGTAACTGCATTCGCTATGGATCGGCAGGGTGACCAGCTCAAGACAACGCTGGCAAACCATTTTGACTTCAGTGTCGATAAAGCTGTGGATGACCACAGATTTACGTTCATCTCGTTCAAAAACGAATTTAGCCTGCACCGTACCGACATTGTCGGAAAGCGGGTCGCAGAGTCTCTCCAAATCGGCCAGCAGCATTTCACCTTGAAGGGTGGTGCCACGATCAGCCAATTTGCGCGGGTCAACGTGAGGTGGAATCGGGTCATTCAACATAGGCGCAGCATTATAGGGATGCACCCGCCCATGTCAAAGGAAATTCAGCCCTGTCCGTCACTTGGAAGCCTCGCTAGAATTCGCACCTGCCTTATGGAGATGCGCATGCTGCCTTTATTACTCGCTTCCGGCTCGGTCTATCGCCGGGAATTGCTGGCCCGCCTGCAACTGCCATTCACCTGCAGTTCACCGGATATCGACGAAAGCCATCGCCCGGGTGAATCCGCTATCTCGCTGGTCAAGCGCCTTGCCGAAGAGAAAGCGCGCGCCCTGGCCGCCAGCCATACCGCTCATCTGATAATCGGCTCCGACCAGGTCGCCGTGCTGGGAGAGCGGATAATCGGCAAGCCCCACACCTTCGAAAGAGCCCGCGAACAACTGCTGGCCGCCAGCGGCGCCAGCGTAACATTCCTGACCGGCCTGGCCTTGCTCAACAGCCGGACAGGGCACTGCCAGGTCGATTGCGTGCCATTCACCGTACACATGCGCACACTCGACGCCACCCGCATAGAGCGCTACCTGCACGCCGAGCAGCCCTACGATTGCGCAGGCAGCTTCAAGGCCGAAGGCCTGGGTGTCAGCCTGTTTCGCAGTACCGAGGGACCTGACGCCACCAGCCTGATCGGCCTGCCACTGATTCGCTTGATCGACATGCTATTGGCCGAAGGCGTGCAAATACCCTGAAAAGCAAAAGATCGCAGCCTTCGGCAGCTGTGTAGGAGCTGCCGAAGGCTGCGATCTTTTGATCTTTAAAACGACCTAGCGCAGCGACGGACCGTTAAACCCCATCCACATCGCCAAATGCTCAGCCACGCTGGCACCGAGCTTTTTCGAGAAGCGATCGAATGTCGACTCCTGAACGGTAAAGTCCACCAGTTCTTTCTCGCCGATCACATCCCGCGCAACCGAACTGGCATTGCCCAGCCCATCGATCAGCCCCAGTGGCAGCGCCTGCTCGCCAGACCAGACCAGACCGGAAAACAGCTCCGGATGCTCCTTGTCCTTCAGGCGATCGCCACGCCCTTGCTTGACGCTGTTGATGAACTGCTTGTGAGTCGTATCGAGCACACCCTGCCAGAAAGCGGTTTCTTCCGGTTTCTGTGGCTGGAACGGATCGAGAAACGACTTGTGTTCGCCCGAGGTGTAAGTGCGACGCTCGACACCCAGCTTCTCCATGGTGCCGACAAAGCCGTATCCGGCCGCCGTCACACCGATGGAGCCGACCAGGCTCGCCTTGTCGGCGTAGATCTGATCCGCCGCGCTGGCGATGTAGTAAGCACCGGAAGCCCCCAGATCGGAAATGACCGCATAGAGCTTGATGTCCGGGTGCAGGCCGCGCAGGCGACGGATCTCGTCATAGACATAACCCGACTGCACCGGACTGCCGCCCGGGCTGTTGATGCGCAGGATGACGCCCTTGACCTTCTTGTCCTCGAAAGCCGCACGCAAGCTACCAACGATATTGTCTGCGCTGGCCGACTCCTTGTCGGCAATCACCCCCCTCACATCGATCAGCGCCGTGTAATTGGCACTGAGGGTAGCGGCCTTTTCCATATCCATCAGCGGCGAAAACAGAGCAACAACGCCGAAAAGATACACAAAAGTCAGCGACTTGAAGAATATCCCCCAGCGACGGGACCGACGCTGTTCCTGCACACTGGCCAGCAGCGTCTTCTCCAGCAGCTTCCAGCTTTTGTCGTCACCGCTCTCTGTGCTCGCCTTGACGGGCGCCTTCCATTCGTCGGTCATGCCGTCCACCCCAAAAACAACCGGTTAAGCCCGCTGACTCAGCCAGGCGTGCAATTCTGAAAAACGGTCGATGGCCAGCCGCGGCTCATACAACTTCAACGCATCGATCGATTGAGCGCCATAGCTTACGGCCACCGACCCCATGCCGGCGTTGCGTGCCATCT
The DNA here is from genome assembly GCF_052112305.1 of Pseudomonas sp. QLc11A. Classification (NCBI taxonomy): domain Bacteria; kingdom Pseudomonadati; phylum Pseudomonadota; class Gammaproteobacteria; order Pseudomonadales; family Pseudomonadaceae; genus Pseudomonas; species Pseudomonas sp. QLc11A. Next base: position 597,827 of record NZ_JAVAJJ010000001.1, on the reverse strand, counting down.
GCAAATCAAAGGACGAATCACCGACCATCAATGCCTGTTCCGGGCGAACCTCGCAATGCGCGAGAATCTGCTCGAGCATCAGCGGATGGGGCTTGCTGGCGGTCTCGTCGGCGGCACGGGTGATATCGAAGTAATCCTCCCAGCCATGGGCCTTCAACACCCGATCCAGCCCGCGACGGGCCTTGCCGGTCGCCACAGCCAGATGATAACCCTCGGCACGAAACGCCTCGAGCGACTCGACCACTCCCTCGAACAACGGCGAAGGCTCAGCCTCCGACGCAATGTAATGTTCGGCGTAGTGTTCGCGAAACGCGATCAGTTCGGCGTCATCGATCTCGGGGTACAGGGTGCGGATCGCTTCCGGCAAACCCAGGCCGATGATGCCCTTGACGGCAAAATCGTCGCGCTGCTCAAAACCGGAGCGCCGGGAGGCAACATGCATCGCCTCGACAATCCGGCCAATGGAATCGGCCAGCGTGCCGTCCCAATCGAAAATCAGCAGCTTGTAATCAGATGGGCGCACTCAATCGCTCCACAGTCTTGGCCCACATCTCGTCGACCGGGGCCTGCAACTTCAGCTCGCCGCCATCAGGCAACGGCACGGTCAGCATGTAGGCATGCAGGAACAGGCGCTTGCCGCCCAGATCGCGGATTTCCTTGCTGAAACCTTCGTCGCCGTACTTGGTGTCGCCAGCGATGCAATGCCCGGCGTGCAAGGTATGCACGCGGATCTGGTGAGTGCGGCCGGTAATCGGCTTGGCTTCGATCAGGGTGGCAAAGTCGCCGAAGCGGCGCAGGACCTTGAACACGGTCACGGACTCCTTGCCCTCCTCCTCGTCGACCTCGACCATGCGCTCGCCGGAGCGCAGGTTGCTCTTGCCCAGCGACGCACGGACTTGCTTGATCGAGCTCGCCCAGTTACCGCGAACCAGCGCCATGTAGCGTTTGTCGACGCCATCACCGCGCAACGCGGTGTGCAAGTGGCGCAACATGCTGCGCTTCTTGGCGATCATCAACAGGCCGGACGTGTCACGGTCGAGACGGTGAACCAGTTCGAGCTCCTTGCAATCGGGGCGCAACTGACGAAAGGCTTCGATCACCCCGAACGTCAGGCCGCTGCCGCCGTGAACCGCAATGCCGGCGGGCTTGTTGATCACGATCAGGGCCTTGTCTTCGAAGACAATCGAGGCTTCGAGCCGCTGCAGCAGGCCTTGTGCCAGTGGCACCGGCTCGTCGCGCTCAGGCACGCGAACCGGCGGCACGCGCACGATATCGCCCGCCTGCAGCTTGTACTCGGGCTTGATCCGACCTTTGTTCACGCGCACTTCGCCCTTGCGCAAAATGCGGTAAATCAAGGTCTTGGGCACGCCTTTGAGCCGCGCGAGAAGGAAATTATCAATACGCTGGCCGGCATATTCCGGCGAGACCTCAAGCAGTTGTACGCCTGGAGTCGGGGGGGTAGTCGTCGTCATGCCGCGGATGATAACAATTTTTTATGGAATTGAAGCACTTAATCATTGCTGCTATAGTCGCGAACGTCGCCAAAAGCGGCCTGGACAGCGGACCAACGGTCAAAAACCGGCCCTGACCAACGCAATTCACCAGGACGCGAGGCCGTCCTACGGGGCTTTCGCTACGTAACGGTGGAGTTTGCAGGTGTAACGAGCGCAGGTGACATGAGGCCTGAATCACGCCACAAAGCAGAGTTTTCACTCGTTTTGCGAGCCATATTCACGGCCAGTTCACAAAGTGCAGTCAGCTGCGAATGACCCCGAGCGAAGGCATCGGAAACAACGCCTAAATTAGCCATGATGCGTGACCTCCCCTTTCGGAGCTCACGGTAAATGCCAACCCGCTGCGGATTCTGCGCGCGGCAGCACCCGAATTATCAGGGATACGTGTAGGGTGGAGATGCACAACCGCCGGACTGTGTAGCAACAGGCTTTCTCCAGACGCTTCATCTCGTCCACAGCCGCTGGTTGATTCCTCCTCCTGACTGAGTGCTTAAGTAGCCACAGCAAGCAGGACGCGTACGTCGCGATGAAGGCCCACATTGGCCGGACTTCGCTGGACACGGGAAATGGCCAACCACTCCCGACGCACCTGACACCGACCGTGAGAAGTCGTGTGTGCCGAACGCCGTTTCCGGCAGCCCGGAAACCGACGGTACTACATGAAAAGAATGCTGATTAACGCAACTCAACCCGAAGAGTTGCGTGTTGCACTGGTAGATGGCCAGCGCCTCTACGACCTGGACATCGAATCCGGTGCACGCGAGCAGAAGAAGGCCAACATCTATAAAGGCCGGATTACTCGCATCGAACCAAGCCTCGAGGCTGCCTTTGTCGATTTCGGCTCTGAGCGCCACGGCTTCCTGCCCCTCAAAGAAATCTCCCGCGAATACTTCAAGAAAGCCCCGGAAGGTCGCGTCAACATCAAGGACGTCCTGAGCGAAGGCCAGGAAGTCATCGTTCAGGTCGAAAAAGAAGAACGTGGCAACAAGGGCGCCGCCCTGACCACCTTCATCAGCCTGGCCGGTCGTTACCTGGTACTGATGCCGAACAACCCGCGTGCCGGCGGTATCTCCCGTCGCATTGAAGGCGAAGAGCGCAACGAACTGCGTGAAGCCCTGAACGGCCTGGTTGCCCCGGCCGACATGGGCCTGATCGTGCGCACTGCCGGCCTTGGCCGCAGCAGCGAAGAAATGCAGTGGGACCTCGACTACCTGCTGCAGCTCTGGACCGCCATCAAGGAAGCCTCGCTGGACCGCGCCGCGCCGTTCCTGATCTACCAGGAAAGCAACGTGATCATCCGCGCGATCCGCGACTACCTGCGCCAGGACATCGGCGAAGTGCTGATCGACAGCGTTGAAGCCCAGGACGAAGCCCTGACCTTCATCCGCCAGGTGATGCCGCAGTACGCCAGCAAGATCAAGCTCTACGAAGACAGCGTTCCGCTGTTCAACCGCTTCCAGATCGAAAGCCAGATCGAAACCGCTTTCCAGCGCGTCGTCGAACTGCCTTCCGGCGGCTCCATCGTGATCGATCCGACCGAAGCCCTGGTGTCCATCGACATCAACTCGGCGCGCGCCACCAAAGGCAGCGACATCGAAGAAACCGCGCTGCAGACCAACCTTGAAGCGGCCGAAGAAATCGCCCGTCAGTTGCGCCTGCGCGACATCGGCGGCCTGATCGTCATCGACTTCATCGACATGACCCCAGCCAAGAACCAGCGCGCCGTGGAAGAGAAAGTCCGCGAATGCCTGGAAGCCGACCGCGCTCGTGTACAAGTCGGTCGCATTTCGCGCTTCGGCCTGCTGGAAATGTCCCGTCAGCGCCTGCGTCCGTCCCTGGGCGAAAGCAGCGGCATCGTCTGCCCGCGTTGCAACGGCACCGGCATCATCCGTGACGTTGAATCGCTGTCCCTGGCGATCCTGCGCCTGATCGAAGAAGAAGCCCTGAAAGACCGTACCGCCGAAGTTCGTGCACAAGTGCCGATCCCGGTGGCTGCGTTCCTGCTCAACGAAAAACGCAACTCGATCACCAAGATCGAACTGCGCACCCGCGCCCGCATCGTCATCCTGCCGAACGATCACCTCGAGACGCCGCACTTCGAAGTGCAACGCCTGCGTGATGACAGCCCGGAAGCGGCGACCAACCAGTCCAGCTACGAAATCGCCGCTGCCGCGGCCGAAGTCGAAGAAGTCCAGCCAGCCGCAGCGACCCGCACCCTGGTTCGCCAGGAAGCCGCGGTCAAGACAGCTCCGGCCCGCGCCAACGCTCCGGTTCCAACCGAAGTTGCCGCCCCGGCCCCGGCCCCGGCTCCGGCCGTCGTGCCTGAGCCAAGCCTGTTCAAAGGCCTGGTGAAGTCGCTGGTGAGCCTGTTCGCCACCAAGGAAGAGCCTGTCGCGCCGGTTGTGGTTGAAAAGCCAGCCGCCGAGCGTCCGGCCCGCAACGAAGAGCGTCGCAACGGTCGCCAGCAGAGCCGCAACCGTAACGGTCGCCGCGATGAAGAGCGCAAGCCTCGCGAAGAACGTGCACCGCGTGAAGAGCGTCAGCCACGCGAAGTGCGCGAGCCTCGCGAGAGCCGTGAAGAAACGCCGGCAGTAGCCCGCGAAGAACGCGCACCACGCGCGCCTCGTGAAGAACGTGCGCCGCGCGCTCCGCGTGAAGATCGCAAGCCACGTGGCGAGCGTGAAGAACGCGTGCGTGAACTGCGCGAGCCTCTGGATGCCGCTCCGGCTGCTCCGGCCGCCGCTGCTACCGCAGAAGAGCGTCCGGCTCGCCAGCCACGTGAAGAGCGTGCTCCACGCCCACCGCGTGAAGAGCGTCAGCCTCGTGCCGAACAAGCTGCTGCCGCCGCTGCCGAAGAAGAACTGACCACCAACGAAGAGCAACTGCAGGAAGAGGGTCAGGAAAACGCCGAAGGCGATCGTCCACGCCGCCGCTCCCGTGGCCAGCGTCGTCGCAGCAACCGTCGCGAGCGTCAGCGTGATGCCAACGGCAACGTGATCGAAGGTTCGGAAGAGTCCGAGTCCGGCGAAAACGCTGAAGTGCCAAGCACTGCCGATCTGGCCGCCGGCCTGGCTGTCACCGCAGCCGTTGCCAGCAGCGTGATCAGCGCTCCAGCCGAAGCTGAAGCCAATGTGCAAGCCGAACGCGCCACTGCCGCCACCCTGGAAGCAGCTCCGGTTGAAGCGCCAGTCGTTGAAGCGACCACGCCGGTCGAAGTCACCGCCTCGCCGGAAATCGAAGTGGCGCCAGAAGCTCAGCCAGCCGTTGAAGCGGTTGCCGAGCCGGCTCCAGTGGTTGAAGCACCTGCCGCACCTGCAGAAGCTGTCGTCGAGACCGTGACTGAAACCGTTCGCGAAGTGCGTGAAGAGCAAACGGCGTTCAACTGGGTGGCCGAGCCAGCCGTCGCTGAAACACCAGCGCCTGCTGCCGAGACCCAAGTGGCCGAAGCCATGGTTTCCGAGCCAGTGGTTGCTGCAGCAGAACCGGCCCCGGCGGCGGAGGTTGAAGCACCTGTCGTTGAAGCTCCTGCTGTTGAAGCTGCGGTCGTTGCCCAAGCACCTGCCCCGGTCGTCGAGGCCGCTCCTGTCAGCGCCCTGACGCCAAGTGGCCGTGCGCCTAACGACCCACGTGAAGTGCGTCGTCGCAAGCGTGAAGCCGAGCGTCTGCAGAAGGAAGCTGAACTGGCTGCCGCTGCGGCTCCGGTTGAAGCGGTTGAGGCAGCGCCTGCCCCGGCTGCCGAAGTGGTTGCCGAGCCGGCTGAGTCGGTGATCCACGAAGCGCCGCGTTCCGTTCAGGAAGCGGTAGAGCAACACGAGCAAGCCCTGGAAAAAGAGCACGAGACCAAACCTCTCGCCTGATTCCATCGGCCACTGAAAAGCCCCGCTTGGTGATCCCAGGCGGGGCTTTTTTATATCCCTGAATACCCCCCAATCCCCTGTGGGAGCGAGCTTGCTCGCGATAGCGGAATGATATTCAACATTGGTGCTAGCTGATCCACCGCTATCGCGAGCAAGCTCGCTCCCACAAGGACCTATGCTGGCCTGAAGGTTAGTGCCTCAGGCACATCCACATCCCACAACACACCGGGATCATCCACGGCCACTTCGATCACCCGCCCTTGGGCAAACAGCGGTTTCGCGCCACGATCCCCCGATAGCTCCATCAACCCCGCTGCGAAGTCCCGCCCAAACCCGACCGGATGCCCATATTTACCGCCCTGTACCGGAACACTGATACTGTCATTGCCAATACCCGCCACCACTTGCTCGATACTGGACGGCAGGATGAACGGCATATCCCCCAGCACCATCAGCCAGCCATCGAGTTGTTTGCAGGCAGCGACTCCAGCGGCAATGCTGTCGCCCATTCCCGTCGATTCGATCAGCACAATCTCGCAGCCATAGGCCTGAGCCATGCGAATCACCTGTGGACGGTCAGCAGTGGTGACGAATACGCGTTTGCCCAGCGTCGCCGGCAGGTTGACCAATGTGTGCTCGATGACGGACCGCACCACGCCGTCACGCCCGATGCAATCGGCCACCAACTTATCCCTTTCAGCACCCGCCACCTGACGAAACCGACTGCCCTGCCCCGCCGCCAGTAAGACGACGCCAATGGACTCGCTCATACCTTCTCCCGCAAGACCTTCTTCTGTTTCAGTTCGACGCCATTTTTGACCGCCACAATTTCCGCCATGAGCGACAAGGCTATTTCCGCTGGATTATGACTGCCGATGTGCAAGCCGATCGGACCATGCAAGCGGTCAATCGCCGGTTGCGACAAACCCAGTTGAGCCAGGTTTTCCCGGCGCTTCTGGCTGTTCACCCGCGACCCCAGTGCTCCAACGTAAAAGGCTTTGGAATCCAGGGCCGTGAGCAACGCCATGTCGTCCAGGCGCGGATCGTGGGTCAAGGCCACGATGGCCGTGCGCTCATCGGTCTGGATATTCAACACCGCCTCATCCGGCATGCCCGAGACGAATCGTCCGTGCTGCTCTTCCCAGCCATAGACGAACTCGCTGCGTGGATCGCAAATCAGCACCTCGAAATCCAGCAGGCGGGCCATTTCCGCGACATAGCGCGACAGCTGCCCCGCGCCGATCAGCAGCAAGCGCCAGCGCGGCCCATAGATCGCCCGCAAGGCCTGACCGTCGAACGTCAATACATCAGCTTTACTGGCCGGCTGCAAAAGCACTTCGCCGGTGGCCAGGTTCAGTTCACGGGCAACGATTTCATGGGCCTCGCATCGGGCCAGCAGTTGCTCGACCCAATCCCCATCGTCGATGCGCTCCTCGGTCAAGCGCAAGGTGCCACCGCAGGGCAAACCGAAACGTGCGGCTTCCTCGCGGGTCACGCCGTACGTGATCAGTTGCACGGGCGGCCCGTCCAGTGCGAGACGGCCGTCGTGCAGCCGGGCGATCAAGTCATCCTCGACACACCCACCGGAAACCGAACCAATCACTACGCCGTCTTCACGCAGGGCGAGCATGGCGCCGGGTGCCCGGGGCGCAGTGCCCCAGGTTTCGACCACGCTGTACAACACCACCCGCTGACCAGCGCGCTGCCATTGCAGCACACTGCGCAGGACGTTCAGGTCGGCGCTGTCCATCAGGCTCCAGCCTGCTGCCAGCCCGACAACTGATAACGAACCGGCAGGTTGCGGATGCGCTTGCCGGTGGCAGCAAAGATCGCATTGCACAGGGCCGGCGCAATCGGTGGCACACCCGGTTCACCAACTCCGCCCAATGGCACGTCACCCGGCGGCGTCACCAGATGCACAGCCACCTCTTTCGGCGCCAGGGACATGCGCGCCACTTCGTACATGTGGAAGTTATCCTGCTGGACCTTGCCGTCCTTGAAGCTGATTTCCCCAAGCACCGCATTACCCAGGCCCATGACGCAGGCACCCTCGAATTGCGCGCGAATCCGCTCGGGATTGATCTGCGGCCCGCAATCGACGGCGATGTCGGCCTTGTGCACCACCAGCGTGCCGTCGTCTTTGACCTCCACCTCGATCACCGCTGCCACATAGGTCACGAAGCTGTAATGCACCGCCAGGCCCAGGCCGCGGCCCTTGGGCAGCTCACGCCCCCATCCGGCGGCTTTGGCGGCGGTCTCCAGTACCGTGCGCAGGCGCGCGGTGTCGATCGGATACCGCTCGGGGGATTCACCGTAGTTCCACTCTTCGCTCAAGGTGCGCGGATCGATCTGACGGTCCGGGCCGAGCAATCTGACTTGGTACTTCAGCGGATCTTCCCCAGCCTTGTGCGCCAGTTCATCGATAAAACTCTGGATCGCGAAGCCATGGGGAATGTTCGACACCGAGCGATACCAGCCGACGCGGGTATGCACCGTGGCCTCGGGGTTTTCCAGGCGAATGTTGGGGATCGCATACGCCATGTTGGTGAAGCCCATGCCCAGTTCGAACGCCGCCTCATGGTTCATGCCCGGCGCAAACAACGCCGTGATGCTCGGCGCCACCGTACGGTGCAGCCAGCCGGACGGCAGGCCGTCCTTGTTCAGGCCGGCCTTGAGGTATTCGACCGATACGGTGTGGAAGTAGGAACAATGAATGTCGTCTTCGCGGGTCCATTGCACCCGCACCGCTTTGCCGGGGAATTCCTTGGCGAGGATCGCGGCTTCGATGATGAAGTCAGGCTTGGACTTGCGCCCGAACCCACCGCCCAGCAAGGTCACGTTGAACGTGACCTTTTCGAACGGCAGCCCCAGGCGTTCACCGATCCGTTCCCGGGTGACCTGCGGCGCCTGGCTTGGCCCCCAGGCCTCGCACGCACCGTCCTTGAACCGCGCAATGGCGACCATCGGTTCCATCGGCGACTGTGACAAATGCGGCAAGTAGTATGAGGCTTCCAACGTGCTATCGGCGCTGCTCATGGCTTCGTCTATGTTGCCGGTATTGCGCACCACCTTGCCAGGCTTGAGCGAGGCCGCTTCGAGCTCCTTGCGATAGGCGATCGAGTCGTAGCTCGCGTTGGGGCCGTCTTCCCACTCGATTTTCAGCGCCTCGCGGCCCTTGATCGCCGCCCAGGTATTACTCGCCACCACGGCAATGCCACCCAGGGGCTGGAACTCCGAAGGCAACGGACGGCTTTCGATCTGCAGCACCTTGACCACGCCGGGGACTTTCATCGCCGCGCTGCCATCGAAACTTTTGACTTTGCCGCCATACACCGTGGGTCGGGCAATCGTCGCGTAGAGCATGCCGTCGAAATGCACGTCGGCACCGTAAACGGCACGGCCGTTGACGATGTCCTCACCGTCAATGGCCTTGCTGCCTTCCTTGCCGATGTAACGGAATTCCGAAGGCTGCTTGAGCCTCAGGCTGTCACGCGCCGGTACGGCCAAAGCGCTGGCAGCGGCGGCGAGCGCGCCATAATCCAGTTCGCGGCCCGAGGGTTTGTGGATGACTTTATGCAGTTGCGCATGGCACTCGCCCACCGACACTTTCCACTGGTCAGCAGCGGCCTGTTCCAGCATGGCGCGTGCAGCAGCCCCGCAACGACGCATCGGTTCGTACCAGTGGCGCATGCTGCGTGAGCCGTCGGTGTCCTGGTTGCCGAAGCGTGCCTCATCGCCCGGGGCCTGCTGTACCTTGACCCGCGCCCAATCGGCTTCCAGTTCATCAGCCACCACCATGGTCAGGCTGGTGCGCACGCCCTGCCCCATTTCCGAGCGGTTGCAGATCACAGTCACCGTGCCATCGGCGGCGATGCTCACATAGACTTTCGGATCGTCGACCCAGCCGTGGGGCATGCCGTCGGCGCCGAACTTCTTGTCTTTTTCTTCGGCAAAAGCGTCTTGCCAGCCCCAGCTCGCCGCCAATACCAGCGCACTGGTGGCGCCCACGCCTTTGAGAAAGCCACGGCGACTGAGCTGGCTCAGATTGCTCAGGGTGAAATCATTCGGTAACCGGCTCATGCCTTGGCCTCCTTCAGGTGAGTGGAGGCCTGGCGGATGGCGGTCTTGATGCGGTTGTAGGTGCCGCAGCGGCAGATGTTGCCGACCATCGCCTCTTCAATCTGCTCGTCGCTGGGGTTCGGGTGGGTCTTGAGCAGCGCTGTCGCCGACATGATTTGACCACCCTGGCAGAAACCGCATTGGGCGACCGCCGTGTCGAGCCAGGCTTGCTGGACGACTTTGCCGATCGGGTCGGCGTGCAGGTTGTCGATGGTGCTGACATTCTGACCGACGACGGAACCGATGGGCGTGATGCAACTGCGTGCCGGTGCCCCTTCGATATGAATGGTGCAGGCCCCGCACAGGCCCATGCCGCAGCCGAACTTGGTACCGTTGTACCCGGCCACGTCGCGGATCGCCCAGAGCAGCGGCATGTCCTCGGTGACGTCGAGTTGATGGTCTTGACCATTGAGTTTCAGGGTAATCATGGGCACGCCCGCATAGATCTTGAGTTATGGGGTCGAGCAATCTGCCGCTGGATCTCGGTGGGTCGCACGCAGATCGACTCAGGCTAATCGGCTCTCTCGTGCGGACGCAAACGGTCTGCACCGGGCCTTTGGTGGAGCAAGAGTGTGCATCGTTAGCTGACTAAGTTAACCGAGCATTAACAAAAAAGCCCTGCACAATAAACATCGTGCAGGGCTTTTTGATCTGTCCTGAAAGCTTAGCTCAATACCGGTTCGGTTCCATTTCCAGGTCGACATGAAAACGTTCTGAAATGTCTTTCTGGATGCGCTGCGCCAGGTTCAGCAATTGCAGGCCCGTTGCGCCGCCATAGTTGACCAGCACCAGCGCCTGCAGCTTGTGAACACCTGCGTCGGCATCGCGAAAACCTTTCCAGCCTGCCCGCTCGATCAACCAGCCAGCGGCCAGTTTCATCTGCCCATCGGGTTGCGCATAGGCCACCAGGTCCGGGTACTCGCCCTTGAGCCGTGCAGCCAGCGCCGCCGACACCAAAGGGTTCTTGAAGAAACTGCCGGCATTGCCGAGCACGGCCGGGTCCGGGAGTTTTTCGTTGCGGATGCTGCAAATGGCCTGGCTGACATCGCGGGCGGTCGGATGCTCGATACCTTGTTCGGTCAAGCGCTGACGCACCGGGCCGTACTCCAGGTGCAAATGCGCGGCACGGTCGAGGGCGAAACGCACACGCAGGATCAACCAGCGCCCCGGTTCCTGCTTGAACAGGCTGTCGCGGTAAGCAAAGTTGCACTGCGCCAGGCTGAAATCGCGCAGTTCGCCGGTCTGGCGATCGAGGGCGGTCAGGCCGGCGAACACGTCCTTGATCTCGACCCCATAGGCGCCGATGTTCTGCATCGGTGCCGCACCCACGGTGCCGGGAATCAGGCTGAGGTTTTCCAGGCCGGACAACCCAAGCGCCAGGGTGTGTTGCACAAAGGGATGCCAGGGCTCGCCCGCCTCGGCCTCGATCACCACTTTGCCGTCGTCATCGCTCAGCACGCGAATCCCGCGAGTGGCCATGCGCAGCACCAGTGATTCGATATCCGCCGTCAGCAGCAGGTTGCTGCCACCGCCGATCACCAGTACCGGGACCTTGTGCTCCAGCCCATAGGCCAGGGCTTCGCGCACATCGGCGTCGCTATGGGCCTCGGCAAACAGCCGGGCCTGGACATCCACGCCAAAGCTGTTGAACGGCTTGAGCGACACCTGCGATTGAATCTGCAAACTCATAACCGTCCCTTCAATTCGATCACCAGCAAATCACTGGCGCGCTCGATCAGGTCCAACACCTGCTCGAAGCCTTGCTCGCCATCGTAGTACGGGTCCGGCACTTCATCGATTGGCGACTGGTAACGGCGCAGGAACAGATCCAGCTCGGCCTTGCCCTTGGCGGGCTGCAACGCCTTGAGGTTGCGCAGGTTGCTGTTGTCCATCGCGAGGATCAGGTCGTAGGTGGCAAAATCGGCGCGGCTGACTTGCCGGGCGCGCTGGGCCGACAAGTCGTAACCGCGCAGCTTCGCCGCGGCCTGGCTGCGCTTGTCCGGCGCCTTGCCGACATGCCAGTCACCGGTGCCGGCGGAAGCGACCTCAACCTGATCGGCCAGCCCCGCTTCGCGCAGTTTGTGCCGCAGCACGCCTTCGGCCGTGGGAGAACGGCAGATGTTGCCCAGGCACACGAACAAAACGCGCATCACGCCTCCAGCAGGCGACGAACGCGCTCGAGGTCTTCAGCGGTATCGACGCCGGCAGGCGGTGCGATCAATGCGTCGGCCACGTGGATCCGCACGCCGTGCCACAGGGCACGCAGCTGTTCCAGGCACTCGGTGTTTTCCAGCCAGCATGGACCCCAGTTGACGAAATCCTGCAGGAAACCGGCGCGGTAGGCATAGATGCCGATATGGCGGCGATACGGCACGCCTTCCGGCAACTGCTCAGGGTTCACGGCAAATGCATCCCGCGCCCAGGGCAAGGTAGAGCGACTGAACGTCAGCGCCAGGCCATTGAGGTCGCTGACGACCTTGACCACGTTGGGATTGAACAGGGTGTCCGCGTCTTCGATCGGCTCGGCCAGGGTGGCCATGCGCGCTTCAGCGTGGGCCGCCAGGTTGGCGGCGACCTGATCGATCACGCTCGGCGGGATCAGCGGCTCGTCGCCCTGGACGTTGACGACGATGGCATCGGGCGCCAGGCCCAGTTTCATCGCGACTTCAGCCAGGCGATCGGTGCCGGAATTGTGATCCTCACGGGTCAGCACCACTTCGGCACCGAAGCCATTGCAGGCCTCGACGATGCGCGCGTCGTCAGTGGCAACCACCACCCGCCCGGCGCTGCTTTTGCTCGCCTGTTCCCAGACGTGCTGGATCATCGGCTTGCCGGCGATCAGCAGCAGCGGCTTGCCTGGCAGACGGGTGGAGGCATAACGCGATGGAATGACGACGGTAAAGGCTGTGGTCATTTATCCAGACGCTCATCGGTGGTCAGGGTGCGCGCTTCCGACTCGAGCATCACCGGGATGCCGTCGCGAATCGGGTAAGCCAGGCCGGCGCCCTTGCTGATCAGCTCGGTCTTGTCGGCGCTGAGCTTGAGCGGGCCTTTGCAGACCGGGCAAGCGAGGATGTCGAGCAATTTGGTGTCCATGAGCATTCCCTGGAAAAAACGGAGTTAAGGCAACAAACGATCCGGCAGCAGGCGCATCAACTGTGTGTCGAACCAGGCCACGAAGGCCGGCGACGGCACGGCATCGACCGCCAGGTACCACCAGTCGGCGGCGGCAAAGGCACGGCATTTCACCGCGTCTTTTTCCGTCATCACCAACGGCAATGACGGCGTGAAATTCAACGTCTGCACGCTGTATTCAGCGTGGTCGGCAAACGCATGTGGAACAGGCTGCCAGTGTAGCGTTTCGAGGGTCTTGAAGAAACGTTGCGGATTGCCGATACCGGCCACCGCGTGCAGGGCCTGGCCGGCGGGAAAATGATCGAGGGGACGGCGTTCGCCACTGCGCAGATTGACCAGCGCGGTGGGCTGCAATTGAAAGGCAAAGCCATCGTCGCGGTCGGATGCGGCACCGTTGTAGAGCACCGCGTCGACGCTTTGCAGGCGCTCGACCGGCTCACGCAATGGCCCGGCGGGCAGGCAACGGCGGTTGCCCAGGCCGCGGGCGGCGTCGATCAGCACCAGCTCGAGGTCACGGGCCATGCGGTAGTGCTGCATGCCGTCGTCGGACAGGATCAGATCCAGCGGTTCACTGGCCAGCAAGGCTTTGACGGCGTTGCTGCGATTGGGGTCGATCATCAGCGGCACGCCCGTGCGCTGGACAATCAGCAACGGCTCGTCACCGGCGACGTCGGCGCTCTGCCCGGCCTCGACCCGCCACGGCAACTGCGGCGGTTTGGCGCCATAGCCGCGGCTGACCACGCCGACCCGCAGGCCGCTGCGCTGGCAGTGCTCGATCATCCATAGAATCAGTGGCGTCTTGCCGGTGCCTCCCACGGTGATGTTGCCGACCACGATCAGCGGCACCGGTGGCTGGTAGATCTCGCCCTCACCCGCCAGAAAGCGCTTGCGCTTGTTCATGACCACGCGCCGGTACAGCCATTCCAGTGGCTGTAACAGCTTCAGGGCCGGATGACCTGCGTACCACGCGGCGAGCAATCGATCGGACATGGCCATCAGGGCGCGGGAGGCGCCGCCTCGATGGTGGTCATGCGCAAGTGACTGAAGCCGAGTTTGCCGGCGGCATCCATGGCTGTCACCACGGACTGATGCGCAGTCTTGCCGTCAGCACTGATGGACAGCGGCCGGTTGGTGTCGCCGTTGGCTTCTTTTTGCAGTGCGTCCATCAGCGAGGCCAGGTCGCTTTTCGGCAGGATCTGGTTGTTCACCGAGAACACGCCGTCGGCGCTGATGGCGATGTCCAGTGGCTTGCTCTGATCGTCGGCCGGCGTGCCGCTGACGGCTTCCGGCAGATCGACGCGCAGTTGGGTCTCACGGGTAAAGGTGGTGGTCACGACAAAAAACAGCAACAGGATGAACACCACGTCGATCAGCGATGCGAGGTTGATGTCCACCGTTTCCCGTGGTTTGCGGCGGAATTTCACGCTTTGCTCCCGGTCAGGTCCACGTCGCGATCGCCCTGCACCACTTCGACCAGCTTGATCGCTTCCTGCTCCATGCCCACCACCAGCTCATCGATCCGGCGTTGCAGGAAACGGTGGAAAAACACTGCGGGGATACCCACCATCAGGCCCGCGGCCGTGGTGATCAGGGCCTTGGAAATACCACCGGCCAGTACCGAAGCGTTAGTGGTCATGCCTGAGCCTGTGAACGCACTGAAAATATCGATCATGCCCAGCACCGTACCCAGCAGGCCCAGCAACGGCGCCATGGCGGCGATGGTGCCGAGGGCGGCGACGTAGCGCTCGAGCTCATGGATGACCCGTTGTGCGGCCTCTTCAATGCACTCCTTCATGATCTCGCGACCATGCTTGGAGTTGGCCAGGCCGGCCGCCAGGATCTCGCCCAACGGGGAGTTGGCGCGCAGTTCCTTGAGTTTTTCCTTGTTGAGCTGTTTGTCCTTGATCCAGACCCAGACCTGCCCGAGCAAGTGCTCCGGGGTCACGCGGCTGGCCCGCAGGGTCCACAGACGCTCGGCAACGATCGCCATGGCCGCGATGGAGCTCAAAATGATCGGCAGCATCATCCAGCCGCCGGATTTGACCAATTCCCACACAGTGACAGCCCCCTCGAAAAAGTGCGCCACTCTAACATAGGGGGTGGGCGCACCGAAGACCGCGATGTCGCATCCGGTCGGGCCTTGATAACGCCCGGTCATGAGCTCTAAGGCGGCGGATCGCGCCAGAATCGCCGTTCCTGGCGCATCGACCATGGCGGCTCGAAGCGCCCCAGTTGCAGACGAATGGCACCCTGTTCGACGCTGTCGTAGATCGCCATCCCGCGTTTCTGATAACGCTCGATCACCGTGGGATGCGGATGGCCAAACGAATTGCCCTGGCCGCGGGAGATCAGCGCCCCTTTAGGTTGCAGGACATCCAGCAGGGCGTTTGACGACGAGCTGCGACTGCCGTGGTGTGGCGCCTGCAGCCAATCGACAGGCAAGGCCAACGGACTGTCCAGCAGGGCTTTTTCGGCGGCGGCATCAATGTCGCCACTCAACAGCAACCGTTCACCATTGGCCTCGATCAACAAGACACAGGAGTTCTGGTTGCTGTCGCCGGCCAATGGCCAGTGCCAAAGCTGGAAGTCGACTTCATCCCAGGTCCATTGCCGGCCGCTCTCACAACGCCCGGCCTGCAGTTCCACAGGCAAGTCTGAGGGTTCACCACTGACCACCTGTTTCACCGGCAAGCCCTTGGCAATCGCCGGGGCACCGCCGGCATGATCGGCATGGGCGTGGCTGATCAGCATCAGGTCGAGACCATTCACCCCCAGTTTGTGCAACGCCGGCAGCACCACCCGCTCTCCCTGGTCAAGCTCACCGAATCGCGGTCCGGCGTCATACAGCAAGGTGTGGTGCCGGGTGCGCACCACAATAGCCAAACCCTGCCCCACGTCCAACTGCCAGACTTCAGCGATGCCTTCCGGCAGCATTGACCGGGGTGGGAATACCAGCAACAGCAGCAGAGGCCAACCCAACGGACGCAGCGGAACGCCACGCGGCAACAGCAGTAGAAAAGCGCCCAGCGCGCCGAGGCTCCATACTCCCAAAGGAATCGCCTTCGGCACCCACGCGGGTAGCACCTCGGCCAACAACGCCAGGACCCTGAACAACTCACCGATCAAACCGCCCGCCAGCCACAACAGGCCCTCGCCCACGTAGGGCACCGGCAACAGCAATGTCCCGAGCAAGGCCGGTGGCAACACCAGCAGACTGATCCACGGCACCGCCAACAAATTGGCTGCCGGACCGCTAAGGCTGATCGGCAATCCCAATACCAACAGTAACGGGCACAATCCGATTGCAATCAGCCACTGGGCGCGGGTCCAGGTTTGCCACCATCGCCAGGGGCCCAACCGGCCGCCGAAGGTCAATATCAAGACGGCCACGGCCGCGAAAGACAGCCAGAAACCAGGCTGAAGACTCGCCAGCGGCTCCAGCAGCAAAATGCCGCAGAGGGCCAGTAAAAGCGGCCACCACGCACCGAGATGACGAAACCGCAGACGCCACAGCAACACCAGGCCAAGCATCAGGCAGGCTCGTCGCACCGGCACCCCGAATCCGGCCAGCATCCCGTAACCGAGCGCCGCGGCGAATGCCAGGCCACACGCCCAAGGCAGCCATGGCAGACGGTTCGGCCATAACCCAAGGCGGGCCAGACCGGCAATCAACAGATACACGACGCCCGCCAGCAAGCCGATGTGCTGCCCGGAAATCACCAACAGATGCACCGTGCCGGTGTCCTGCAATACCTGCCAGTCTTCGCGACTCAGCCCGGCACCGTCCCCGAGCACCAACGCGGTCAACGCGCCGCCTCGGCCCTGGGCATCCACCGCTTGCAAACGCTGGCGGATGCCGTCGCGCCAGGCCCATTGGGCTGGCGCAAGGCGGTCGCCCTGCTTGACCGTCCCGGTCGCCCCGATGTGTTGTGCCAGCAACCAGGCCTGGTAGTCGAACGCCTGCGGATTGAGGAGCCCGACCGGGCGCTTCAATTTGACTGCCAGACGCCAGCGCTCACCACTGTTCACCGGCGGCCCGCCGTACCAGGCCAGGCGCATTTGCGGCGGCAGGCGGGTGCGCCGGGACTGGATGTCGGTCAATTCGAAACGCACGACACCGTCGTCATGCCGGGGCAAGCCGGTGACCCGTCCTTCGACCCAGCGGGTTTCTCCGTCCAGCGCCGGCGGCAACCGGTCATCCAGCGCCCACTGCGCATTCGCGCAGGCCCAACTCAAACCGAACAGGTAAAACGCCACCGGATACGTCCTGAATGGCAACAACATCAAACCCGCCACCGGCATCGCCAGCCACAACCAGACCGGCGGTAAAGCCGGCAAAAAACGCAAAGTCAGCAGACCCAGCGCCAACGCCATCATCCCTGTGCGCATAAGCCCGTCCTTGAGAGTCCCCTCCAAGGCTTAGCCCGCCGGTCGCGTGGGCGCCGTTATTAATTGTCACAAAGTCTGAATGGGCAGTTCATAGAATCCAGACATACTTGCCACCCTGACCGACCGAGAAGCCTTATGCCCCGGCGCTTATTCAAACGTTACATGCCAGACCCGATGAGCATCAGGGAACACAAGTCCTTACGCTTTCTCGGCACGCTGCTGCATGACCCGAACCTGTGGCACCTCAACCGCCACTCCGTGGCCCGCGCCATGGCGGTGGGTTTGTTCGCGGCGTTCCTGCCAATCCCGTTGCAGATGCTGCTGGCGGCAACTCTCGCCATCATCGTGCGCGGCAACATGCCGATCGCCGTGAGCCTGGTCTGGCTGACCAACCCGATCACCATGCCTGCCGTGTTCTTTTGCACCTACCAGACCGGTGCCTGGCTGATGGACGTCCCCGCCCGGCAGTTGCCGGACGCACTGACCTGGGAATGGATCAGGGGAGAAATCTCGACCTTGTGGCAACCGTTTCTGTTGGGTTCGGTAGTGACGGGGCTGGCCCTCGGTGCGCTGTCCTACTTCCTGGTGATGGCGTATTGGCGCTGGTGGGTGGCCAGGCAATGGAAGCGGCGCAAGAAGAGCCGGATGTGAAAATGCAAAACGGCCTCCACTGTGGGAGGCCGTTTTTTTTGCGGTGTCTGGGCTGACGCCTTCGTCGGAACGCCGCCCGGAGCAAGCCCGCTCCCACACTGGATCTATGTAGCACTGAAGATCCCTGTGGGAGCGGGCTTGCCCGCGAAACAGACGACTCGGTATTTCTCAGGTACGCATCCCGCGCCCGCTGACCAGCAACCGTGCACAGCCGAGATACAGCACCACGGTCGCCACCAGCATGAAGGTAATCGCAATACTGATCCGGATATCCGACACCCCGAGGATGCCGTAACGGAATGCGTTGACCATGTGCAGCACCGGGTTGGCCAGCGAGACGGTCTGCCAGAACGGCGGCAGCAAGGTGATCGAGTAGAAGACCCCGCCCAGGTAGGTCAGTGGCGTCAGCACGAAAGTCGGAATGATCGAAATATCATCGAAGTTGCGCGCAAACACGGCGTTGATGAAGCCCAGCAGCGAGAAGATGGTCGCCGTCAGCACCACCACCAGAATGGTCACGCCCAGGTGATGCACCTGCAAATGGGTGAAGAACAACGACAGCAGGGTCACGATGATCCCCACCATCAAACCGCGCAGCACGCCGCCCAGGGTGTAGCCGATCAGGATGGTGTGCGGCGACAGTGGCGAGACCATCAGTTCTTCGATGGAACGCTGGAATTTGCTGCCGAAGAAACTCGACACCACGTTGCCGTAGGAGTTGGTGATCACCGACATCATGATCAGCCCCGGCACGATGTACTCCATGTAGGTGAAGCCACCCATGTCGCCGATTTGCCGACCGATCAGGTTACCGAAGATCACGAAGTACAGGACCATGGTGATGGCTGGCGGCAGCAGGGTCTGCGGCCAGATCCGGGTGAAACGCCGGACTTCACGGTAAACGATGGTGTTGAGGGCAATGAGGTTGGGGCGCAACTCGGAACTCATACCGCCACCTTCGACAGATTTTTCTCCACCAGGGACACGAACAACTCCTCAAGGCGATTGGTTTTGTTACGCAGGCTCAGCACTTCGATGTTCTGCTGCGCCAGCTGGGTGAACAGCGCGGTGATGCCCATGGACTTTTCCACCTGGACTTCCAGGGTGTGGCTGTCGACCAGCCGGGACGGGTAGCCGAGCAACTGAGGCGCGGCGGGCAGGTCGCCCTTGAGGTCCAGCAGAAAGGTTTCGACATGCAGTTGGCTGAGCAACTGACGCATGCTGGTGTTCTCGACGATGGTGCCGTGGTCGATGATGCCGATGTTGCGGCACAACTGCTCAGCCTCTTCCAGATAATGGGTGGTGAGGATGATGGTGATGCCTTTCTGGTTCAGCTCGGTGAGGAAGCTCCACATCGAGCGACGCAGCTCGATGTCCACCCCGGCAGTCGGTTCGTCGAGGATCAGCAGGCGCGGTTCATGAACCAGCGCGCGAGCGATCATCAGGCGACGCTTCATGCCGCCGGACAGTGAACGCGACGGCACGTCCTTCTTGTCCCACAGGCCCAGCTGGGTCAGGTACTGTTCGGCGCGTTCCTTGGCGATTTTCGCCGGGATGCCGTAGTAGCCGGCCTGGGTCACGACGATGTCGAAGGTCTTTTCGAACTGGTTGAAGTTGAATTCCTGAGGCACCACGCCGATGCAGCGCTTGAGCTGCGCAGGATTTTTGTCCAGGTCGTGACCGAAGATATTCACCGTGCCGCTGGTCTTGTTCACCAGGGTCGAGAGAATGCCGATGGTCGTGGATTTGCCGGCGCCGTTGGGGCCGAGCAAGGCGAAAAAGTCACCTTCGGCGACGTCCAGATCGATACCACTCAGGGCCTGGAAACCGTTGCCGTAGGTTTTGGTTAGCTGCCGGATGGACAGAGCGGAACTCATATCTGATTTACGCACCAAGAAGGGAAGAAAGGGATAAGTATGGGCGGCGGCGAACATTACAACCGCAACAACTTGGCACAATGGTGCTTGTCGCCGCCTCACAAGTACAGTCAAGCGTGTCGATAGTGAGTATTAAGTCAACGCGGTCATGACCGCCTTTTGATACGCCGGACGCTGTTTCAACCGCGCGTACCAGGCCTGCAGATGCGGTAGTGGCGCACGCTCGATCGGCATCTCGAACCAGGCATAAATGAAACTGCCCAGGGGAATATCACCCATGCCGATCTCGTCTCCGGACAGGTAGGGCTTGTTCGCCAACGCCTGGTCGGCCATCGCCAGCAGTGTGTCGCATTCCTTGATCGCCGCCTTGATGGCGGGCCAGTCCTGCTGGTCTGCCGGGGTACGCAGCACGCCCCAGAACAGGGTACGGAACGGGCCGGCAAAGCTTGAGGTGGTCCAGTCCATCCACTTGTCGGCAGTGGCACGGGCTTGCAGATCCGCGGGGTACCAGGCCGTGTCGGCGGCGTGGCGGGCCATCAGGTAACGCACGATGGCATTGGACTCCCACAACACGAAACCATCGTCCTCGATCACCGGCACCCGACCGTTGGGGTTCATCGCGCGGTACTCGGGCGTATCGACGACACCAAAGGCGCCACCGGCATCGATAGCCTCATAGGTCAGGCCCAGTTCTTCGGCGGCCCACAATGGCTTTCTGACATTCGACGAGTTTTTCCGACCCCAGATCTTCAGCATGACCGCCTCTTTTTCGCTAAGTGGGCAGGCAGCATACGCCGGATCAGGGGCGACTCAAATCGCTCTGCATGTCACCCAACAGCGGTGGCTGCTGCTCACCGAACAGGTGCGGATAGCATTTTTCCAGGTGTTCGAAAAAGAACCTTTCGGGGACGTCAGCGAACTGGCCGTGATCGACGAGGTACTCCATCAACTTCGCGCCATCGCGGTTGAAGGGATGAAAAACGCTGTCGTTGATCCCGTCGAATTCCAGCGGCGCCACATTGAACAGCTCGCAGAGTTTGCGGTTGAACGCCGGCGTCGCCTTGACCCAGCGGCCCTGCAAAAAAAA
The DNA here is from genome assembly GCF_052112305.1 of Pseudomonas sp. QLc11A. Lineage (NCBI taxonomy): Bacteria > Pseudomonadati > Pseudomonadota > Gammaproteobacteria > Pseudomonadales > Pseudomonadaceae > Pseudomonas > Pseudomonas sp. QLc11A. The sequence goes on along the minus strand of NZ_JAVAJJ010000001.1, from coordinate 577,198 downwards.
CTCGGTGTAGCCGTGCATGGCGAACATGTCGCTCTTGAGCAACTCAAGCAGCCGAGGCGTCGACAAATGATTGCGCACATCCGCCAGGCCGATCCGCGCGGGAATCCCGCAATGCCGCGCGGCAGCTGCCAGCAATGTAGCCTTGGGCACGCAATAACTCTCCCCGGTCGCCAATGCATGACTGCCGCGCAGGGTCTGCGGATCGCGACTGAAGGTGTACGGGTTGTAGCGCACCGCTTCGCGCACGGCGTAATAGAGACTGATCGCCTGCTCAAGCGGATCGCGACTGGCACCACGGTGTTTTTCGGCGAACTCCACCACGGACGGATGGTCACTATCGATGAAGCGGCCGGGACTCAGGTACTCGTGCATGAGAATAATCTCCAGGGGAAGCCCCGAGTCTAGCGAGAGCTTCAGCACAGAGATAACGACGTTTCGGCCAAACATGGGCGCATTGCCGCTCGTTCAATGAGAGTTTTCCCCACGTGCGCGGCCCATCGGGCGCACGAAAATCATCCAGGGTCACCACCTGCCTGTTTTGCGGATGCCGTCTAAGCTCTGAGGGCTGGTTCGCCCTGGTTTCACGGAGGAATAAATATGCTGTTGTTGTGGATACTGGTTCTGCTGGTCGGTATTGCTTATCTGGCCCACCGCCGCATCGCCCCGCTACCCGCCCTGGTCATCGTGGCCGCCTATGTCGTGGCCATGGGCGCTTTCAGCCGCGCGCCGGGCTGGTTGCTGCTGGTTTTCTGGGTATTGATCGCAGCCGTCGCCGCGCCCTTGCTGCTGCCTGACCTGCGTCGCAAATGGTTCAGCGCGCCGATGTTCAACTGGTTCCAGAAAACCCTGCCGCCGATGTCGCAAACCGAACGCGATGCCATCGACGCCGGTACGGTGTGGTGGGACGGAGAACTGTTCAGTGGCCGTCCGGACTGGAGCAAACTACTGTCCTATCCCAAAGCGCAATTGAACGAAGAAGAACAGGCTTTCATCGACGGGCCGACCGAAACACTCTGCACCATGGTCAATGAATGGCAACTCGGTCAAACCATGGATCTGCCGCCCGAAGCCTGGGCGTTCATCAAGGACAACGGTTTTTTCGCCCTGATCATCCCCAAAGAGTTTGGCGGCAAAGGCTTCTCTGCCTATGCCCACTCGCAAGTGGCGATGAAACTGGCGAGCCACAGCGGCGACCTCGCCTCCACCGTGATGGTCCCCAACTCCCTCGGCCCGGCCGAATTGTTGCTGCACTACGGCACCGACGAACAACGCAATCATTACCTGCCACGCCTGGCTCGCGGCGACGATATCCCGTGCTTTGCCCTGACCGGTCCGCTGGCCGGCTCCGACGCGGGCGGCATGCCGGACTCCGGGGTGATCTGCAAAGGTGAATGGGAAGGCCAGGAGGTTCTCGGCCTGCGCCTGAACTGGGAAAAGCGTTACATCACCCTCGGCCCGGTGGCTACCCTCCTCGGCCTGGCCTTCAAGGCCTATGACCCGGATCACCTGCTGGGCGACAAGGAAGACCTGGGCATCAGCCTGGCGCTGATTCCGACCGCCACCGAAGGTGTCGAGATCGGCCGCCGGCATCTGCCGTTGGGCGCCGCGTTCATGAATGGCCCGAACTCGGGCAAGGACGTGTTCGTCCCGCTGGAGTTCCTCATTGGCGGCCAGGAGATGCTCGGCAAGGGCTGGATGATGCTGATGAATTGCCTGTCGGTGGGGCGTTCGATTTCCCTGCCGGCGGTGGGCACCGGCATGGCCAAGTTCACCAGCCTGGTGACGGGCCAATACGCGCAGGTTCGCGAGCAGTTCAATGTGCCGATTGCTTCGTTCGAAGGCATCCAGGAAGCCATGGCCCGCATTGGCGGCAATGCCTGGATGATGGACGCCGCCCGCATGCTGACCGCCAATGCGGTCGACCTGGGCGAGAAACCGTCGGTGCTGTCGGCGATTCTCAAGTACCACCTGACCGAGCGCGGCCGCGACTGCATCAGCGATGCCATGGATGTGCACGGCGGCAAGGCAATCATCATGGGGCCGAACAATTACCTGGGCCGCAAATGGAACGGCGCGCCGATTTTTATCACAGTGGAAGGCGCGAACATTCTCTCGCGCAACCTGATGATCTTCGGCCAGGGCGCGATCCGCTGCCATCCCTTCGTGCTCAAGGAAATGGCCCTGGCCGGCCGTGAAGACAAGGATCAGGCGCTCAGGGAGTTCGATGATCTGCTGCTCAAGCACATCGGTTTTGCCGTGGGCAACGCCGCCAGTACACTGGTGCTGAATCTCGGTTTCGGGCACCTGGAACACACCCAGGGTGACAAACTCAGCCAGGGTTACTTCCGCGCCCTCAATCGTCAGGCCGCTGCTTTCGCCCTGCTCGCCGACCTCAGCATGATGTTGCTGGGCGGCGCACTCAAACGCCGGGAACGCCTGTCCGCACGGCTGGGTGACGTACTGAGCAACCTTTACCTGGCCTCTGCCGCACTCAAGCGCTATCACGATCTCGACACACCGCAGTACATGACGCCGCTGGTGAGCTGGGCCATGGAAGAAAGCCTGGGGCAGGCCGAGCGCGCCATGGATGAACTGCTGAGCAACTTCCCGAACAAAGTCGTGGGCTGCCTGTTGCGGGTGATCGTGTTCCCGTTCGGTCGCCGGCACAAAGGGCCATCGGACAAACTCGCTGCCGAAGTCGCTGCCTTGATTGGTCGCGCCAAGGGCGACCCCGCCCTGGAGGAATTGCTCCTGGGTTGCTATCGCCCACAGGCGAGCGACGATCCGGTCGGCGCCTTGCAACACGCCTGCAACCTGTTGAGTGCCGCTCAGCCGCTGCAGAAAAAACTGCATTTGGCACTCAAGAGCGGCCAGGTCAAACCGCTGGCTGGCGAGTCGCTGATCGATGCCGCGCTCGAGGCTGGCGTGTTGCAGCCGGTGGAAGCGCAAACCCTGCGTGAAGCCGAAGCGGCCCGGCGCAAGGTGATCGATGTCGATGACTTTGACCAAGAGGAATTGGCACTGGCCGGGGGAAAAGTCCGCTGATCCCTTCAAGCATGTAAAAACGGGCGCGGGCGCTTTATACTCCCGCGCCCGTTTTGCTCTTGAGGACTTATCTCGTGTCCAACATCGTTGCCGATCATCTCGTTTTACTCGACCACCTGCGCAGCATCCTGGTCGCCGTAGGTGAGGCCGAGCAGGTTCCCGACGAAAGCCATGCCTTGTTCCTCGAGCGCTTCGACGAGCTGCTGGCGTTACTGCCTGTCGACCCGATCGAAAGCCAGTACCTGGGCCAGGACATTCTGTGCCAGGTCATCACTCGCTATCCGCAAATCGCACACCTGGTGCCACGCGACCTGCTGTGGTATTTCGCCGGTGACTGCCTGCATTACATGCCCGATGATGAAATCGACCTGTACCAGGCCCTGGAGGAGCGTCGCTTCGAAGCCGAACAGAACGACGAACCTTTCGACTGGAACCAGGAAAAGCAGCTGCTGGCGTTGTCGAACCAGGACAGCAAGCACTGATCTTTTTTTCTACCGTCAAAACAAGCCGTCACTCTCCGGCAGTTCATACTCCGATGGCGACCAGCCCGGACCATTCGACCGCCCCGGCTTGCCCAGCGTCGGCTCCTTAGCCAGACATTCCACCAGGTAATCGATCAACACCCGTAGCTTGGGCGGCAGGTATCGGGTTGGCGAATGCAGCAACCAGGCGCCGCCGTGATAGGACGCCAGAAAGGTCCAGTCCGGCAGCACTTGCACCATCACCCCCTTCTCCAGGGCATGGCGCGCCGTGAAATACGGCAGGCTGCCAATGCCGATGTGCTGCAACACCGCGCCATAACGCACGCCGGTGTGATTGGCGGCATATCGCCCGCGCACACCGACGGTTACCGTCTTGCCGCCTTTCTTGAATTTCCAGCGTGCGTCGCTGGGTGTTTCGCCCAGGTAAATGCAACTGTGATTGAGCAAATCATGGGGATGAGTCGGCGTCCCGTGCTCGGCCAGATACTGTGGAGTGGCGCAGAGCATATGATCGATGGTCAGCAACTGCCGCCCCACCAGCCCTGCAGGCGGCCGATCGGTGATGCGAATCGCCAGGTCGACATGATCGTCGATCAAATCGACCTGGCGGTCCTCGAGCAACAGTTCCACATCCACCTTGGGATAACGCCGCAAGAACTCCGGCATGTGCGGATGAATCACGATTCGGCCCACCGCTTTCGGCACGCTGATACGCACCCGCCCCTCGGGTTCATCCGTGAACTGACCACTGATTTCCATCACTGACCGCGCGGCATTGACCATTTCCTGGCACCGCTTGAACACCTCCTCGCCACCGTCGCTCAGTCGCAACTTGCGCGTGGTTCGTTGCAGCAACCGGGTGGCGAGCGCCTTCTCCAGGCGCGAAATGCTCCGACTGACCGCCGAGGGCGAAGAGCCCAACTGACGAGCTGCCTCGGAGAAACTGCCCGTCTCGACAACCTTGACGAAAATCGCCATTTCACCGAGCAGCGGCAGTGGAAGATTTATGCTCACAACGCAACAGTCCTTTGATGTTTGCCCGGATTATCACGTATTTACAGGCTTTCTATAATAGAAACTGATTACCAATACGAGCCTGGAATATGACGCTGCGCCTTTTTTTCCATAGTGATGAGCTCAAGGCCAACGTGGAAGTCCTGGAATGCACCCCTCACGAAAACGAGTTTGCCGTGGTCTTGCGCGCGACCCTGTTCCACCCCCAGGGCGGTGGACAGCCTTGCGACACTGGCTGGATCGGCGAAAGCCAGGTGCTGCGCGTGGTTCAGGATCCCGAGCGGATCATTCATTTTGTCGACCAGCCGGTAAAAACCGGGATGACGCCAATCCGCGTCGACGAACAACGCCGACTGTTCAACACGCGCATGCATTCGGCTGGCCATTTGATCGGCCACTTTGTACAAACCATGGGCTGGATGCCGATCAAGGCGCATCACTGGCCTGGTGAAGGCCGTGTGCAATTCAAGCCGGGCAATTGCGCGCAAGACGTCGAGGCCCAGGTCATTGAGCATGGCATCGGGCAGTGGATCGATCACGACCTGCCGCGCCTGACCTCACTGCGCGAAGGCGCCCGGGAAATCGGTTTCGGTGAACTGCCCGCCTACGGTTGTGGCGGTACCCATGTACGCAGCTTGAAGGATTTGGGTGCGGTCACCATCGCCTCCCTTTCGCAGAAAAAAGGCACGCTGTCGGTCCACTATCACGTGGACTGAGCACTGGGTGTTCGTGGGGGGGTCGTGGGGGCATTCGTGAAAGACGCCTGATTTTATCGATGCAAGCATTGCCCGGAACACAAAAGGCCCGCCAAGTCATACTGGCGGGCCTTTTTTTGCTTCAGTACACCTCGTCAACATCCGGCAACCGTACTGCGCTACGACCCTGCCCACCCGCCTGTCTCCAGTCTTTGCACCAATAGTTTTCCTTTAACTCATGGCACTTTGGCTTGATTGAACTAACGTCAAACAACAAGAAGTCATAACGGCTCGAATTTCCACGTTAGCTTCAGTGATCAGATAGCGGATTGGCAAAAGGAGTTACCTCACCATGATCCTGACAGGCGTTTTCCGGCTCTGTACCTGCATTGCCGACTACTTTCAGGGGAAACCAGGACATCGGACAGCGCCGTCCATGGCCGCGAGTATCGCTCTTGCCGGCAGTTCGGGTCACCGGATCATTGAAAACCGTTTCAGCCAAGGTCGCTCGCTATCCAGCCAGATCAGCGAATCGCACCCGCTCGTGTGTAGCACGCAAGGAATAACGCCAAGGCCATGGATAAGTGGTCTGGCGCATTGGGGGGGATAGCCCGATCCCCATGAAGTGATCCGAGACAGCGCAGTCTGTTCAAGATTGGCCTATTCAGTGAGGATGTACTTAATGAGCCTTCGTCCCGTGCCCGCTTTCAAGCGAATTATCCATGGCCTGTTCTGGATGGGCCTCAGCGTGGATGCGGCCCAGGCCGCACCGGCCAACTGTCCGCAACTGGACAATTGGCCGACAACGTATGAGGTCGGTCAGGGACTGCAGAATGAACTGCGCAGCCCCGTTCCGGTAACACAACTGGCGGTGGGTGACCCGAAAATTGCCGACGTGCAACCCAGCGGCAGCAACGCGTTCATACTCACGGGCATTGCACCGGGGACCACCAGCCTGATGGTCTGGACCGCCTGTTCGAAAACGCCGCGCCAAAGCATGGTGTTCGTCAAGGGCAGGGCCACGTCGGCGCTGACCAGCGTGCCGTCGGTGCCTTCCGACGACCCGCTGCTGCCAAGCCAGGTGCAGACCGATATCCGCTTCGTTGAAGTCAGCCGAACCAAGCTCAAGGAAGCCTCCGCCTCGATTTTCGGCGTCCGCGGCAACTGGCTGTTCGGCGCGCCGAGAACCTTGCCCAGCATTGGCGGCATTGTCACGCCGTCGATACCGGTGAGAAACGACCAGTTCAACCTCACGTTTGCTACCGGCAGTACCCTGGTGGCGCTCAACGCGCTGGAGGGCAGCGGTTTCGCCTACACCCTGGCGCGGCCAAGCCTGGTAGCGCTCAGCGGGCAGAGTGCGAGCTTCCTGGCCGGCGGTGAGATTCCGATTCCGGTGCCCAGTTCAGGCAGCGATAACATTTTCATCGAGTACAAGGAGTTCGGTATCCGCTTGACCCTGACGCCGACCATAGTCGGGAAAAACCGTATCGCGCTGAAGGTGGCGCCGGAAGTCAGTGAACTGGACTTCACCAACGCCGTGAGCATCGCTGGCACGGTAGTCCCGGCCCTGACCGTTCGCCGTACCGATACCAGCATCTCCCTGGCCGACGGCGAAAGCTTCGTCATCAGCGGCCTGATCAGCTCCCACAACGATTCTCAGGTGAACAAGTTTCCGGGGCTGGGCGATATCCCGGTTCTGGGCGCGTTTTTCCGCGACAACACCATCAACCGTGAAGAGCGCGAACTGCTGATGATCGTCACTCCGCATCTGGTCCAGCCACTGGCTGCCAATGCACAACTGCCGTCACTGCCTGGCGAGCAGCTGCGCAATTACGACCCGAACTTCTATCGCATGTTCTTCCTGGAAAATGGCGACTTCGACAGTCTCAGCGGGCTCTCGCAATGAACCGAAGCCTAAACCGGACTGACCTCGCCCTGACTCGTAACGGTGACTTTGAACGCTTGCCGGGCCGGCTGTACTGCCATTGGCCAGGCGTTCAAGGGGTTGTCGCCAGAGGACATTCAATGAAAGCAATCATTGCAATAACGGCGACATTAATGCTCGCAGGTTGTGCCAGCAATGGCCTGTCTTCGCGACCGGCCAGCTGTGCCAAACCCGGTTCGGAGCAAGAACTGTCCCTGAACCTGGCCGACAACATGGCCGAAGAAGGCCGTTTGTATGCCAGCCTGGCGAATCTGGAAGGATTGCCCGACAACCTGGTCCAGGTTCGCCTGCGCAAGGCTCGGGTACTGCGCTTGATGGGGCGTAGCGGCGACGCGCAGCCGCTGTACGAAAGCTTGCTCGGCACCTGTTTGGCGGCTGAAGGGGAACATGGCCTGGGCCAGTTGGCCGCTGCCAGAAATGATAACGCCAGCGCTGCCACTCACCTTGAGCGTGCGGTGAAAATGGCCCCCACCGACGACAGAATGCGCAATGACCTGGGGGTCGTCTACCTCAATCAGCGACGGATCCCTGAAGCACGCTTTGAGTTCATGACCGCCATGGAGCTCAAGCAGGCGAACACACTGGCGGCACTCAATATGGTGACGTTGCTGATCTATCAGGATAACTGGAAAGCGGCAGCCGAACTTGTGACCCGCGCCGACTTGAGCCCCAAGCAAGTCGTAGAGGCTCAAACCCGCGCGGAAAAACTCAAGGCCTCCACCAAAAAAGTGGTGGCTGCCGATGGCAATCGCAAGCCTGAGGTAGCTGATGCCTCTTCCAGTGCGAACAAGTAGAACGTACGAGGAGTCGAGATGAAGACTAAAAGGCTGTTGATCGGGTGCATGGCTTGCCTGTCCACCACTGCCTGGGCCATTGAACCGGGCCCTTCTTCGCCGTATCAACAAGGCACCGAGCAGTGGTTGCAGCTGCAGATTCGCGGTGTGGTTGCCTCCCCTCACCTGCAAACCGCTTCGGCCACCGAACGTGACCTGGCCATGCAGCGCTGGCTGAATAGCTTCAACTACCCGATTCCGGAGTTTTTTGACCAGGATGCAGCGGGAGAAATGACCATCGGCGACTGAGGCATGTCGATGGGTGATCAGCCTCTGGCATAGTCCAGAGTAGCCTGGCTGCAAAGCCGGGCTTGATGTCGTGTGCAGAAAGCAGTGACATCTACACATAATCCAATCCTTACCGAATTACCCCCGAAGCTGCCGCAGGCTGCGATCTTCTGAATTTAAGGCCTAGGCAACGAATTGCCTGCCAGAAAAATCAAAAGATCGCAGCCTGCGGGAGATGTGTAGATCAAGTGCAGATCAGGCTCGGGTGGCGAGGCCGTCGCGCTCGACAGCCTCCGGCTGTTTTACCTCACCCGAATGCTTTGAGTACCCCGATCAAGGCGGGGCCGATAGCGACCAGAAAGAAGCTCGGCCATAGACAGAAAATCAGTGGAAATATCAGCTTGGTACCGATTTTCGCCCCCATCTCTTCGGCGGCCTGCGTACGCCGGTCACGGAACTCTTCGGCATAGATGCGCAAGGTGTCGGCCACGCTGGTACCAAAACGGATACTCTGCGCCAACAGGTTGACCAGACCTTGTACGTCATCCAGGCCAGTGCGCACAGCCAGTTGCTTGAGCGCCGCGGTACTCGAAATGCCCGCGCGGATTTGCGCATTGACTAGGGCCAGTTCTTCAGCCAGGTCGACCTGACTGACCGACATCTCCTCAGCCACCCGCTCGATGGTCGTGGGCAAGGCCAGGCCCGACTCCACGCACACCACCATCAGATCCAGCGCATCCGGAAACGCGGCACGCAGCCGGACTTGTCGCTTCTGTTTGCGCTTGGCGACATACAGCGCTGGCACCAACCATCCGATACCCGCCACCAAGACCACCAACAGCAGCCCCATGATCAGGGAAAGCTTGGGAATCATCGGCAACAGCAGCAACGCAATACCCATTAATAATAGCGGCAGCATCAAGCGTACCGCCCAGTACATCTGCACCGCCGACGAGGAGCGGTACCCCGCATGCATTAACAGGGTCTGGGTGGCGGATGTTTGAGCCGACTCGGCCGAGGCAAAGCGCTGGCCGACCCGCTCCAGCAACAGTTGCAGGTTACCCGGAGCTTCCTGCCCGGTCGCGTTGCCTAAATGACCCCGCTTGATCAGCGCCAGACGACGCTGCACGGGATCCTGAAGCCCCATCATCAGCAGGATCACGGCACCAACCGCAAGTACCGTACTCAAACCGACCGCGCCAAGGAACAACAGGCGCGCCATCTCCTCGTTACCTGTGACCCGACTGAATAACCCGAGTAAAAAATCCATGACCTGTGCCTCCCGGTAGCGAATAGCGCTTAAACCTGAATCCGGATAATTTTTCGTATCCACAAAATCCCGACCAACATGGCACCAAAAGCCCCAAGTATCAGCTTATGGCCCACCGGATCATTGAGCAGCAACGGCAAGTATTTAGGGGTAGTGAACAAAATCACAGCCGCCAGTACAAAGGGAATGGCCACCAATATCCAGGCCGACATCCGCCCTTCGGCCGACAGGGTTTTGACTTTGCGCTGAAAGCGGAAGCGCCCGCGGATCAGCTGACTCAGACGCTCCAGCACCTCGGTCAGATTACCGCCGGTCTCGCGATGGATAAGGAGCGAGGTCACCAGCATCATCACCGTCATGCTTGGCATCCTCTCCAGCAGACCGAGCATGGCCCGGCGTACATCATTGCCATAGTTGATATCGGAGAAGGTCAGGCCGAACTCATGAGCGACCGGCCCCTTGTGTTCCTCGGCCACCAGGCGCAGGGTTTCGTTGAAGGGGTGGCCGGCGCGCAAAGCGCGGCACATCGCGTCCAGCGCATCCGGCAGGCCTTCCTCGAACGCAGCGAAACGCTTGCCACGGTCGCGAGAGATTTTCAATAGGGGTAACCAGAAGACCGCGAAACCCGCCAACAGCGCCATCCACCAGACTGACCAAACCATCCAGATCAATACACCCGCCCAGACACCCAGCACCAGCCCGAGCAGCAATACCCGATAGGCCCGGTATTCGTGCCCGGACTGCTCAATCATTTGCGTCAATGTTTCCATAAAGGGCAGCTGTTCAAGCTTGGCCTCCAACGGCGACAAACGCGTCAGGTATTTCTGTCGCAACACAGTCTGCATGCTGGACTGATTGTTGGCTTTCTCCAGTACATGCAAGCGGCCACGAATGCGCTTGCGCATCTTGCCGGCCTCGCCGAACACCGGCACCGCCACGCCCTGGGACAGGAGGAAGACGGCAATAAACACCATACCGAGGAACATCAGAATGAATTCATCAGGAACCTGGTTCATGACTGCCGTGCCTCCATCCACTCAGGCCTGAACATCGTCAGCGGCAACTCGATACCGCGCTTGGCCAGCACATCGCGGAAGGCGGGGATCATGCCGCTGGGCCGAAAATCACCGAGTACCTCGCCGTTTTCGCTCACACCGTGGCGCACGAAGGAGAAGATTTCGGTCATGGTGATGATCTCGCCTTCCATGCCGTTGATCTCCTGCACGCTGACCAAGCGGCGCTTTCCGTCCTCCTGGCGTTCCAGCTGGATGACCACTCCGATGGCCGAAGCGATCTGTTGGCGCATGGCCTTGATCGGAAAGGTCGCCCCGGTCATCGACACCATGTTCTCGATTCGCCCCAATGCATCACGTGCGGTGTTGGCGTGGATCGTGGTCAGCGAGCCATCGTGGCCGGTGTTCATCGCCGTCAGCATGTCCAGCGCCTCGGCGCCGCGCACTTCGCCGATGACGATGCGGTCCGGGCGCATCCGCAGGCTGTTGCGCACCAACTCCCGCTGGCTCACTTCGCCGCGCCCCTCGATATTCGAAGGCCGGGTTTCCAGGCGTACCACGTGGGGTTGTTGCAACTGCAGTTCGGCCGAGTCCTCGATGGTCACGATCCGCTCGTTGTGCGGAATGAAACTGGACAGTACATTGAGCATGGTGGTCTTGCCGCTGCCGGTACCACCGGAAATCAGCACGTTCAAGCGCCCACGCACTATCGCCTTGAGCAGCAGGGCAATGGCCGGGGTCAACGCCCCCACCTGAATCAGGCTGTCGGTATTGAGCAGGTCCACCGCAAAGCGCCGGATTGACATGCTCGGGCCGTCGATGGCCAGCGGCGGGATAATCGCGTTGACCCGCGAACCGTCCTTGAGCCGGGCGTCCACCAAGGGCGAAGACTCGTCGATACGCCGACCCAGGCTGGAAACGATGCGGTCAATGATGTTCAGCAAATGCTGATCATTGCGAAAACGCACATCGGTGCGTTGCAGCTTGCCGAAGCGCTCGACATACACTGAGTCATGCCGGTTGACCAAAATGTCGGACACAGTGTGATCGGCCAGCAGCGGTTCCAGAGGCCCCAGACCGAGCACCTCGTCGGTGATCTGCTTGATGATCAACTGGCGGCTGGAAGTACTCACCGGTGCCGAGTGTTCATCGAGCAGACGCTGGCAAATATCGCGAATCTGCCGCGCGGCCTCTGCCTGTTCAAGGGAGTCCAGCAAGGACAGGTCCATGACCTTGAGCAACTGCTGGTAGATCTTTTCTCGCCACTCGGCTTCCACCGGGGTGACCTGACTTTTGGTTTCGTAAAGAACGTCCGGCGTTGCACGTTCCCACGCCATTATTTCCTCTGCCGGATCCGGCAGGTCGTCACCCGGCTGGCCAGCCGATGATGGGGCGGGTTTAGCGGATTGTTTGCGCAAGCGGTTACGAAAGTCGCTGATCATGGGTCACCCCCCGAAAAAACGGTTGAAGGCACGTTTTAACACGCCTTTTTTTCCAGCCATCTGGTTGCCGACCAGGTCATCGGCCACGTTGCGCAGGGCAGCGGTGATCGCCGCCTTCGGCGCATGCAGACTCAACGGCACGCCAGTGTTCTGACTCTGGCTGACCAGGTTGAAGTCGTTGGGTAATTTCGACAGGTTCGTGCAGCGCAGCGCCTCGCCGATATCCTTGAGGCTGACCGCTGCCGACTTGTCATAGCGGTTGACCACGATCTGCAATTGATCCCCACGCACACCCAGGTCTTCGCGAAGAATCCGCACCAGGGAGCTGGCATCGCGCAGATGGCTGACGCTCTGCTGCACCACCACGTACACCCGATCCACCTGTTCCAGTACGGAGCCGGTGAGGTGGTCGATTTGCCGTGGCAGATCGATCACTACCCAGTCATAGCTGGCGCGGGCTAACTGCATCAGGGTGTCAAGTTGCTCGGGCTGGGCATCCTGCGGCAGACACAGCTCTCCGGCACGGCCACCCAGCACATGCAAAGTCGGGCTGAAGTGGCTGCAAAAACCCCGTAGCGCGACACTGTCCATACCATCGATCTGATGCAACACTTCCAGATGGCTGTGGGTTTGCGCCACATCCAGGTAATGCGTCACGCTGCCAAATTGCAGGTCCATGTCCAGCAACAGGGTACTGCCACCCTTCGTGCTGAGCTGCTGAGCCAGGTTGCAAGCCAGCATGGTGCCGCCGGATCCGCCCTTGGCGCTGATCACGGCGAGCAATTTCCCCTCTGTCCCGCTGCCGGTTCGAACCTCCATGACCAGCCGATTCAAGGCGGCGACCAGTTCCGTCTCGGCGACGGGCTCGGGCAGCACGTCACGGGCGCCGGCCTGCATCGCCAGGCGCATGCCTTCCTGTTCACTCAGCAGTCCGCACACCAGCATCGGCGGACGCTCATGGGCCGGGCGCTGCAACAGTGCCGCCAGCTCCTCGCGCCACAGATGGCTAACGCGTAACAGCAACAGATCGGGCATCCGGTCCAGACCGTAGAGCGGGTCGACATGCCCGTTGCTCACCAGCCGAGTACTCACCTCCAGGCTGGGCATGCGTTGGCAGACGCCTTGCAGGTCGCGCAACGACGTGGCATCACGACTGCTGATCAGCAACCGTAGCCCGGCTTTGCCGGTCGAGGTAGAGGCTGGAGTTTCCTTGGTATTCAGCATGGCGTGATCTCCCCGGAATCGGAATGACGCCCGAGGCTTTCACGTGGCAACGTTGCCCTGAATGCAGGCAGCGTAAAGGGCACACCGAACCCGGGAATGAACAGATTGAAAACAAAATTTTGCAGGCTCAACCGGACATAGCGGATGGCACGAAAACCATTGACGCTGACCAGGTCAGCGGGGTTGGCCACTTGAGCACCATTGACGTCCAGATAGGTCAGCGTCAGGTTGGTGGTGGCCAGATTGCCGATCAGCTGGCTCGTACCTGCGTCAGTCGCGGCATTGAAGATCGCCCGCCGCAACACCACCGGATCGCTGATATTGCACACCGCCGCCAAGCGAGTACCACGGCGCACAGCTTCATCCAGCGCATTGACCGTGAAGTACAGGCGACCCATTTCCACTACGCCGAACAACAGTGTGAACACCAGCAGACCAACGATGGCGAACTCCACCGTATAGCTGCCGCGCATGTGTTTTCTGTTCATCACAGTGCCCTCATTACGGTAGTGGCGACCAGCGGAATGTTCAGTGCAATCTGATTACCAAAAAAACCGGGAATCGATCCGGTGCAGTTGCCACCTCCAATCACCGGGCAGAACGTGTAAGTGATGGTCACCCGCACATGGTCAGTGCCCACTGCTGCGACCACGACGTTTGCGGCCGTCAACCCAGACACCACCGGCGTGCCTGTCTGGCTGGGTACGCCATACACCGCTACATTTTTTGTCTGGGTCTGCAGCGTATCGCTCAGAGCGACCTTGCCAAGCGTTGAGTCCCAGGCCTGGCTGGCGACAAAACGGTCGGCATCGCGGCTGGCCTGCAGCAACAAGTTGTACTGAAAGAGCATGCGGCCGAACTCACCGAAGGCCAGCAACAGCAGCAGCAACACCGGCAGGACGAGGGTGAACTCCACCATGGCCAGGCCTTGCTGGCGCTGCCGATGTTTAAATCCATGAAGTCTCATGACGCCCCCTACGAGTCAGTGCTCGGAGTACCGCTGCCGTTGAGATAGGTTTTGTAGAGCTGAATGATCTGCGGGCCGGAATCGGTTGACGGCGAGGGGCCGGCCACGTTGTCGCCTTCGCACTCCTTCACGAACTGTCCGAAGATCTCAGCTTCCCCGCCGCCGCCATCCATGGGCTGCACCACGAAATAGCAGCCAAAACCGAGGACCGGGATCGAGGTTGAACCATTATTTTTCCCGGCGCAGTTGCCCACCACGATTTTCAGCATCCGGCGCTCGAACACCCCATTGCTCTGACAGCCACTGCCCCCTGCCACACACGCGGCAACGCTCGCACGCCAGTCGTTGTAGTCCAGTATCGGGTTGCCGCCCGCCGTGAGAGTGCCATTGTTCGAGGTGACGGGTTGCCCCTGGTACTTCGGGCCTGTGCCGTCGTCAGTGATGGCGGGGTTACTGGACGTGGTCACCAGGTCCGGCGGATAGTCCGAGGCACTGACCGGGCCGTTGTAAATGCCGAAGCGCGTATTCAGGCCTTGAGACGCAGGGCCAACCTTGTTGCCAGGCTCGGTCGCGACGCTGTCTCCCACATTGCGACAGACCTTGCCACCTCCGGCCATCTCCTCCCTGACCGAATTGCCGCCCGTGCCAAAATCGAGCAACTGAAAATTTCCTGGACCAATGGGCGACTGATTGCCGGCAGCCGTCTTCAAGACATTCAAATCGCCAAACTGAAAGCCCCAGAACATACCGGCGGCCGGGTTGTATTGAGTCGGGTTGCCACAGACCATCAAAGGCGCGAGATCGCAGGGGCTGGTAGGGCTGGGTCCCGCGGTAGCGATCGCCGCCACCGCCTTGTTCCCCAAGGCGCCCAATGCCTGGGCGAAGTTCCAGAAAAATCCCGTCAGGCCATAGCTCGCTACCGATACTCGGACGTACTTGGCATCCGTCGGCCCGGGATAGGAGAACGGGCCATAGACGCTGCTTGCCAGTTCCACCACTGCAAATGCACCTGCATTGCCGCCGACAGCCGTGGCCAATTCGTTGTTGCCCGTGGCATTAGCATTCTGTAGCAGCGTATTGAGCGCGGCGGTCTTCGTCGTACTGGCACTGTTGATGCCACCCGCCACCTGACTCAGGGTTTTGGCGCCACTCAGGGCGGCGGCGTCCACCGCATTCTGCAGGCGCGTTTTGTTCAGCAGCATATGCCCGCCGTCCAGAGCCAATGCCGCCATCATGGCCATCGCCGCCAACGCGATCACCATCAATACACTCACCGATCCTTCCTGGCGCCTTGGCGTCGAAGTGAACGGCCGCTGAATACGAAGATTCATCATCAAGCCTCAATTGCCGATACTGATCCGGATCGGCTCCGCCAATACCCTGGTACCCAGATATCGGTTGCGCCCTGTTAGCGAATGTTGACTACTTTGGCTTCGATCCCGCGGATAACGGTGATACCCCCGCCCTCGCCACTGCTGCGTACCAAGCGTTTTGGCGCCTCGGCGGTGGCCACAGCCATGGCCGGGGCAACAGGGGCAACAGGCGTAGCAGGTGCAACGGCCACTGCTTTCTTCTCGAGGTTCAGCGGGTTACGCAGCGCCAGTTGCAACTTGCCCTCCGTCTGCGCCGTGACCAGAGCTTCCGCTTCAGCGGCCGACATCTCCAGCGTCACTGCGCGCACCACTACCGGTTGCGTCTTGTCGGTACCCGCGGTCTGATCCACGGCCAACACCCGCAAGTTCTCGAGAATGGTCCTGGACATGGCGCTGTTACTGCCGGCATTGGTGGTTTTGGTCGCCAGTACATCGACCCGGTTACCCGGCAACAGGAATCCGCCCACGCCCACCACGTCGTCCACCCGTACCGATATGGCGCGTTTGTCAGGCGCAATCAAAGAGGCCAGGGTGCTGCCACCCAGGTGCTCGCTCAGACGTGCACCGCGCACGATGTCGCCCCGCAGAATGTCGAAGGTTGCGATCTTGCCCACGGCTTTTTCGCTGGCATCAAAGGCATCGTCCGGGATCGTATCCATGGGCATGCGTACGGTCGTGACCTGCTGGGCCTCGACCATCTGCCCGAATGGAATCTCCACCGTGGCGACCACCACGTTTCGAAGGTGGTCATCCGGGCTGGCATTGAGCCGCGCGCTCAGCCAGGAGTCGGCCATCCATGCAGCCCCAAGGCCCATGACCAGGGAAACGCCTATCAGGGTAAGCGTACGAGAGCTCATGTCAGTATCTCCGTATCAAAGAAAGTCGAGCTGGACGAAGTAGTTGTGCCAGGCCCATTCCAACTCTTTCGGTGACAGTGGTCCGGAACCGCCTATATAACGCTGGCGATCGAGTGCCATGTTCAGGAGATCGCGGGGATGGCAAGGCACCAGGGGCATGCCTTCACTTGCATACAGCCTTTGCAGTACATAACGCACCAGCAGCGGGTCATAGGAAATGCCCAGACGCTCGCTTTCCTGACGCCAGATCTTTTCGTACTGCTCGGGCTTCAGGTAACCGAATTGCAGCTTGTAGCCAATCCGGCGAAGGAAGGCCTCATCGGCCAGCTCCAGGGGATTGAGGTTGGTGGAAAACACCAGAATCAGATCGAATGGCAGCTCGCAATGCCGACCACCACCCAGGTTGAGGAAATCGCGTTTCTCCTCCATCGGGACGATCCAGCGATTGAACAGCTCGGCGGGTGCCATGCGCTGGCGCCCCATGTCGTCGATGATGAACAGGCCATTGCTGGCCTTGAGCTGCAAGGCGGCCTGGTACTGACGGGTGAAGGGGTCATAGCGAACGTCCAACTGTTCCATGCTCAACTCACCGCCCGTGATGACGATCGGGCGTTTGCAGCACAACAGTCGACGGTCAATCCCTTCGTTGAGCATCAAATTATTCTGCTGAGCGTTGTCATCGAGCCGCTGATGCACCTGCGGGTCGTAGATCTCGATCACCGCCTCGTTGATGACGATAGCATGGGGGACCCAGATGGCCTCGGCGAACAGACGGATCAGCCGGCTGCTGACATAAGTCTTGCCGGTACCCGCGGGGCCATAAATCATGATTGCGCGCCCGGAGTTCATTGCCACGCCCAACTGATCGAGCATCCCCTCCGTGAGCACTACGCCAGCCAGGGCATTGCGCATATCGTTGGCGTTGATGCGACCATGGTGAATGGTTTGTAGCTTGATCAGGGAGCGGTAGGTACTCACCGGGAAGGGGGCCGCACCGATATAGCCACTGCGCGACAGTGCATCACGGGCGGCACTGCGACCACGCTCGGTCAGGCCGTAACGCAGCATCTGCCCGCCCGTTTGACTCACCTGGCCCAGCACCTCGACACGGCCATCCTTGCGCAGAAACGCCAGGACTTCTTCAAGTACCGCACCGGTCAGCGCCAGGCGCTCCACCAGCCGTGACATGTCCAACACACCGGCGTCGTGCAAATGCTTGCACACCAACTCGCCGAGAAAACTGTCCGTCAGGCCAGTTTCGCGGATAGTGCAGGGCTGAGGAGCCAGGCGTTGCACCGCTCCCCGATCGCTGGGGTAGGCATCACTTTCGACGATGACGTGCATGACTAGCCTCCTGGGCTACGGGCCGATCTGCAGCCAATAGCCACTGGCCAAGGTTCCGAGCAAAATTGCAACGGAGTATGGGAAAGGCTTTCCGGCCACTTCATCTACCGCCGGAGCCAAGTAGGTTCGCGCCCCTAATATCAACCAGTAGCGCGATAAGGTTTGCAGCAGCTGGCCACGAAAAAGGATGATCAAAATACCGCACAAACCACCGGCCGCCAGACTGAAAAGCGCCGTCCACAATGCGTCATACGGTGTAAAAAAACATCCGACCATGGCCATCAACTTGACGTCCCCGGCGGCCATACCCCCCATGGCGTACATGGGTAGAAACACTGCAAAGCCGATCAGCATGGCCAGCGCAGCATTACCAAGCCCCTCAACTCCACTGGCGTAAGTCTGAATGGTCAAACCCAAAACAAGTCCTAAAAGAACCAGCAGGTTGGGGATGCGGTGGCGACGAAGGTCGCTCACCACCGCAATACCTAGCAGCCCTAACAGAACTATTGATGTAAACATCTGCTCAATAGGCATCGCTGCATCTCCCACTGGGAATAGACTTACGAGCAGGTCCCTGCACCGGCGCCCATACAAGCAGCTAGCTTACCGAGCTGGGTGGTAATGGCGCCGCCCAAGGTGGTAAAAGCAGTGACAACCGCCAAGGTTATTAGCCCTCCCGCCACCGCGTATTCCACAATGGTCAGACCATCTTCGTCTTTGA
This sequence comes from Pseudomonas sp. QLc11A, assembly GCF_052112305.1. Classification (NCBI taxonomy): domain Bacteria; kingdom Pseudomonadati; phylum Pseudomonadota; class Gammaproteobacteria; order Pseudomonadales; family Pseudomonadaceae; genus Pseudomonas; species Pseudomonas sp. QLc11A. The sequence goes on along the minus strand of NZ_JAVAJJ010000001.1, from coordinate 558,745 downwards.
CGAACTTCACTAGCGAAGCCTTGATTGTTTGCATGATCATTCTGCCCACCTCACTCGAATGTTGTTTTTTCTGCTGCATCTCCCACTGGGAATAGACTTACGTGCACGTCCCCGTACCGGCGCCCATACAAGCAGCTAGCTTACCGAGCCGGGTGGTAATGGCGCCGCCCAAGGTGGTAAAGGCAGTGACAACCGCCAGGGTTATTAGCCCGCCCGCCACCGCGTATTCCACAATGGTCAGGCCATCTTCGTCTTTGACGAACTTCACTACCGAAGCCTTGATTGTTTGCATGATCATTTTGCCCACCTCACTCGAATATTGTTTTTTCTGCTGCACCTCTCACTGGGAATAGACTTACGTGCAGGTCCCAGTACCGGAGCCCATGCAAGCAGCTAGCTTACCGAGCTTGGTGGTAATGGCGCCGCCCAAAGTGGTAAAAGCAGTGACAACCGCCAGGGTTATTAGCCCGCCCGCCACCGCATACTCCACAATGGTCAGACCATCTTCGTCTTTGATGAACTTCACTACCGAAGCCTTGATTGTTTGCATGATCATTTTGCCCACCTCACTCGAATGTTGTTTTTTCTGAGGCAGTACTTTCTGCGCTGCCTGATGCAACACTAGTCAGGGGCAAGGCATAGGCGTTAGGAGGATTTTGCGCATCGCTAGGACTTTTTTGCGGGGTGGCCAAATACGCAGCTTTGGCCTTTACAGAAGTAACAGAGGGGGTAAACAAGGCATTGAAACGCAAAGGCAATTGCCATTGATTCACAAGCGACAGGCGGCTCGACCCGGCTTTTTCGGCGACACCCAAGCAAATAATCGCCCGGAGCTGCCTTCCAGATAACCCATAGAGCGAATAGAACTAAAAATCGTCTTTTCTATCAGGATTTAATCTGCAAATTGATGGCACATTGGTAATACTGGCAAAGAGAGTCACTAGAACCTCAAGAGTAGAGACATGACGTCCATTTTGACCAAAAGGCCATCGCTCCTGTGGTTCGATCTGACTCATGATCGGTCCACGAAAGAACTCGTCACGCAGTTCGAGGACGCCTGCGACTGCAAACTGGCAAAAAACTCCGTGCTGCCCGTCAGGGAACAGGCAGACATGATCTGCGTCCATTTCGATCGCCCCGACACTCCAGGTTTGAAGCTACTGCTGGAGATCAAACGCACCACCCCCAGCATCCCGATCACCATGTTCACCGTGCAGCACTCGGAGGAACTGGCTGTATGGGCCATGCGCTCCAGCGTCTGGGAATACATGGTGCTCCCGCTCTCGACCACCGAGAAGAAGCGTTACCTGGCGGCGGTGCTGCAGCTCTGCGAGCTGCGCCGAAATGCCAACGGCCAGGGCAAGTCATCGCAAATCGACCACTCTCCGACCCTGCCGGACAGCATCCGGCGGACCTCAGGACACCAAAAACACCAGGCGCTGAGCAATGTCATGCTGTACATCGAACAGCACTTTCGAGACAGCATCGATCAGAGGGAGTTGGCGCAGCGTTGCGGCATGACAACATTTCGCTTCAGCCGCCTGTTCAAGGAAGCCAATGGGCTTGGGTTCACGGATTACATCCTGGACAAGCGCATGAACTTCGCCAAAGATCTGCTCGACAACAGCCAGATGCCGATTACCAGCATCGGCTATGAGGCCGGTTTCAAGGATCCTTCCTACTTCGCCCGTGCCTTCAAGCAGTTCGCAAACTGCACGCCCAGCGAATACCGCCTGGCACGCCAACTCAAAGCGGCCGCAGCTGCGCAACAGGTGCAGGATGAGAAAACCACTGAAGCGCTCGAAAGCCTGGTACAAAGCCTCAGTAGTTGATCCGGTTTTTTACGCGCAAACAAAAACGCCGCTCAATGAGCGGCGTTTTCGTTAAATATGGAGCGGGAAACGAGACTCGAACTCGCGACCCCGACCTTGGCAAGGTCGTGCTCTACCAACTGAGCTATTCCCGCAAATGGCGTCCCCTAGGGGACTCGAACCCCTGTTACCGCCGTGAAAGGGCGGTGTCCTAGGCCACTAGACGAAGGGGACACGCTACCCGGAACACATGGTGTGTGTTTCGGTGCTCAGATCCGCATCCGAAGACTTGGTTCTGGTTTCACTCAGCCCTGCCCGAAAGCAACGCTGTTTAAAATTGGAGCGGGAAACGAGACTCGAACTCGCGACCCCGACCTTGGCAAGGTCGTGCTCTACCAACTGAGCTATTCCCGCATTGGCGTCCCCTAGGGGACTCGAACCCCTGTTACCGCCGTGAAAGGGCGGTGTCCTAGGCCACTAGACGAAGGGGACACACTACAACATTCACTCCCTGCTTCGTTTCGCTGTGTGCTTTACGCTGCAAGTGGCGCGCATTCTATGGATGGATTGAGAGGTCGTCAACCCCCTGATATAAATTTATTTAAATCAATGACTTCGACCTGCTTTTGGACGCCATTGCGGTTTTTCCGCTGCCCGGTGTTTGACGCCTATATTCTGGCACCCGCCAAGACGTTATAGTCCGCCAGTGATGGCAATCTGTATATCGCGTGCCACCATTCATAGAAGCAAGGCTGCGGCCGATATAAGCGCAGGCATGTCCGATCCAACCCTTCATGCGGGCCCAGGCGCTCAAATGCCAAGCCACCAGACTCGCATGCGTACCCTAAAAAGAGGTCTTACCGGTGACGCCACTCATGATCACCCTGCTAGTTGTAGTCGGGATCGCCCTGTTGATCGCCATTGGCTACATGAACCATGTGGTGGAAAACAACAAGCTGGAAAAGGCCCGTACCAAGATTGAACTCAATGATCGCCTGCGTCGCTGCGGCGAAATCACCGAGACTTTCCCCGGCCAGTTGATGACCCCGGCACTCAAGCTGTTGGTAACCCGCCTGGAACTGAACGTCTGCCAGCGCCTGCTCAACCTGGAAAAATCCAGTGCCAACCTCAAGGCACGGATCGCCGAACTGGAGGCCCTTGTCGGCCAGGGTGAATCGATCCCGGTCAACAATCCGCCGGCACCGATCCAGACCGAAGCCAAGGCCAAGGATGTACGTTTCCTGCTTGAAGCCCTGCACGGCCAGATTACCCGCGCGACACAGGACGGCTTCCTGCCCCCCATCGAAGCCAAGCTCTGGATTCGTGAAGTGCGCCACATCCTGGTGCTGCTGCACATCGAGTTCTTCAACAACCTCGGCCAGCACTCTCTGCAACAGAACCAGCCCGGGCAGGCTCGCCTGGCATTCGAGCGCGGCGTGCAATACCTGCGCAAGCAACAGGAACCACAGGTCTACGCCGAGCAACTGGAATACCTGGAAAAACTCCTGGCCCGCGCCAATGACCAGGTCATGGATCGCATTGCACCGGTCGAAGGCGAGGTCAACCAATTGACCGAAGGCCTCAAAGACGTCGAAGCTGATGCGGACTGGAAAAAGAAAGTGATTTACGACTGATCAGCGAAAACAGAAAAGCCACCGCAAGGTGGCTTTTTTTGCTCTTCTGTAGGAGCGAGCTTGCTCGCGATGGACTTTAACGATGACGCGCAAACTGGATAAACGTGGCGCACTTGAGCCCATCGCCAGCAATCGAGCGTCGACCGGCTGCTCCTACAGTTTCCCGGTATTGCGTGATGATCCCTTTTTTTGCCTGGCCGATGATCATTTCAAAGCCTGAAATGCCCCACCATCCCCTTCAGCTCAACCCCCAGTTGCGCCAACTCGATACTGGAGGCGGCATTGCCCTGCATCGCCAGCGATGATTGATCGGCACTGGCGCGAATACTAGTGACACTGCGGTTGATCTCTTCGGCCACCGAGCTCTGCTCCTCGGCCGCCGCGGCGATCTGCTGGTTCATCTGCTGGATCAACGATACCGCCGCCGCAATACTTCCCAGTGCGCTCTCGGTCTGCAAGGCATCGCTGACCGCCAGCTTCACCAACTCGCCGCTGCTCTGGATCTGCTGCACCGACGACTGCGCCGCCGAGCGCAAAGCGCTGACCAGGCGCTCGATTTCCTCGGTCGATTGCTGGGTTCGCCTGGCCAGTGCACGCACTTCATCGGCCACCACCGCAAAGCCCCTGCCCTGCTCCCCCGCCCGGGCCGCCTCGATTGCTGCGTTCAATGCCAGCAGGTTGGTCTGCTCCGCCACGCTTTTGATCACACTCAAGACTGTACCGATGTTCTGGATTTCCGCACTCAGGCTTTCAATGCTCGAGCTGGCCGAGTTGGCCGAGTCCGCCAATTGCTCGATCCGCGCCATGCTCTGGCGCACCACCTGCTGACCAGTTTCAACCTTGCCGTCAGCCGTTTGCGCCGCCAGGGCTGCTTCCTCTGCGTTGCGCGCGACATCATGCACCGTGGCCGTCATCTGATTCATCGCGGTGGCGACCTGTTCGGTTTCCTCTTTCTGCGTGCTGACTTCGAGATTGGTCTGTTCCGTCACTGCAGACAGCGATTGGGCGGAAGTGGCCAATTGTTCGATACCCGACTGCAAGCCGCTGACGATATGGCTGAGCCCCGCGCCCATTTGTTGCATGGCCTGCATCAACTGGCCAATTTCGTCACGCCGGGTCACGTCGATGGTCGCACTCAAATCCCCTGAGGCAATCTGCTGCGCCACATGAATCACTCTGCGCAGCGGGGCCACGATCAACCGGGTGATGAACCACGCAGCAACCAGCCCGACCAGCAACGCCAGAGCGGAAGAGCCAAGGATCAGCATCGAGTTCTTTTTCAGTTCGGCCTGCATTGCCTGATCTTCAGCGACATAAGCCTGATCCACCCGCTCAACCACTTGGGCTGCGCGTTGGTGCAACTGTTGATAAACGGTTTTTTCCTGTTCCAGCAGGCCGGTGTACTCGGCGAGCTTGTCACTGAAACCGGCGATATGACCCGTCACCTCATTGAGGACGGTTTGGTAACCCTCGTCCTTGACCGCGGTCTTGAGTTGCTCGGCCTGGGCCAATGCCTGGCTGGCCTGTTCGATCTTGCCCTGCGCGGCGCTGTCGTCGCCTTTGCGGCTTTGATCCAGGCGCACGCGCGCTTCATTCATGGCTTGCAGCATCAAGCGTGAAACCTGGCTGACCTGACCGGCCTGCTCGATGAATTGCGCGCCGTCCCTGCCTTCGGATTCTTTCAGCGTATAAGCGCCGTCATCGGCAAGCCCGGATTGCAATACATCAAGATTATTGGCCACGCTGGACACCGACCAACTGGCCATTTCCAGCGCCAGGTCCTTGGCCTGGGTGAGCGAGACAAACTCGTCGAAGGCCTTGCGATAGGCGCCCAGTGACTGTTCGACATCATTCATCACTGGCACATTAGCCGCCGACGTGGCCTTGAGCTGGCCGGCCAGTGCGATCAAGCCATCGACGCCCTCGTGCAGGGCATCGACGGTTTTCGGATTGCCGTGCAAGGCGTATTCCTGCTCCAGCAACCGAACCTTGAGCAAACCGCTGTTGAGCGATGACATTTGCTTGAGTCCGTCGAAGCGCTGGCTAATGGTTTGCAGGGACCACACGCCAATGCCCGCCACCAGTGCAGTCAACAACAACACCAGGACAAACCCGACACCCAGTTTTTTCGCCATACCGAGGTTGGCAAAACGTCCTTGCACGGCCGAATTCATTGCACTTAGTCCCCTGCCAAAGTCTGTAGACGCAGATTCGCAACGGGCCAGTAGCAACACAAGGCTCTGGCGCCGGAATAATGGCAAAAAGCTACGCCAACGTCGCTTTCAGAACGCTTGAGGTCGATCCCGAGCAGTGGCCTGAAAGAACGCACGGGCACGCGGGTCGCAGGCATAAGCCACATTGATACGCTGCCAGTCACTGGCCCCACCCGAGGCGTTGAAGGCGGTCTTCGATGACAACACCATACCCAGACGCCGTGCCTGGGCCAGCACCTGATCGTAGTCGGACATTCGTGATCGCGCCCAGATAAACAGGCCTCCCGCCGGCTTGCCGAAGACTTCCCATTCGGCATCCTCGAGCATTTGCAACACCGCCAGCCGGTCGTTGTTCAAGCGTTGGCGCTGACGTTGCACCAGTTTGCCGTAGGCACCGTTAGCCAACAGGCACGCCATCACCGCCTCGCAAAATCGCGAGGCGCCCATGCCAGAGATCATCTTGACCTCGGCCAGACGCGTAATGACTGTGCAATCGGCCACCACGAAACCGACCCGCAAGGAACTGCTGAGGGTCTTGGAATAGCTGCCAACGTAGACCACGCTGTCGTCCAGCGCAGCCAGTCGCGTACCGCAACCGCTGCGCAAATCCGCATAGACGTCGTCCTCGATCACCTGCACGCCAAAGGCCCTGGCCAGTTGCAGCACACGACGCGCCACCCCGAGCGAAAGGCTGCTGCCGGTCGGGTTGTGAAAGAAGCTATTGATGAGCAGCCCTTGAGGCCGGTGCTTGGCCAGCACCGATTCGAGTACGTCCACGTCCGGCCCGCGCGGTGTTCGCGGCACCTCGACCATGTGGATGCCTTGCAGCCTGAGCAGATCGAACAGCAGCGGATAACCGGGGCTCTCCACGACCACACAATCACCGGCCTTGAACAGTGTCCGTACAATCAGGTCGAGCCCCTGACTGGCACCCGCCGTGGTCATGATCCGGTTGTCCTGCACCTGGATGTCCAGTTGCCTGAGGCGCTTGAGTATCTGTTGCCGCAAGGCTGGCAAACCCAGCGGGGTGCTGTAGTTGAACAGACTGGCCGTATCGGTACGACTGACTTGCCGGATTGCGTAAATCAGATCGTCGGTCTCGCGCCAGCTTTCAGGCAGCCCGCCACAGCCCAGCCTCAAATCACCCGACCACGGCCCATACTCAGGTTCGCCCCCCTCAAACCACGCGGGCTCGTGCCTTGCGTTCGCGACCAATGCCGGGTCGGCAACTGTATAGCCGGCCCCATGACCTGCTACCAGCATCCCCTGCGTCACCAGGCGTTCACAGGCCTGAGTGACGCTTGACTGACTGAGCAAATTGATCCGCGCGATCTGTCGCACCGAAGGCAGGCGCGTACCGGGCGATACCCCGCTGGAATGGAGCCAGCAGGTCAGCGCGTCAACAATTTGCTGTACGACGGGCACCAGCGCCTGTCGGTCGATTCTCAACTCCATGAGCAAGCAAACTCCTGTTGATTTTGCGGGAAGCAGTTAATCACAGGAGAGTTCGAAGGCATGTGCGACAACGCCGCCAAAACCATTCGATCTAATTATTTGAAACACATTGCCCACCCCGGAACCAAATGTGGGAGCGAGCCTGCTCGCGAAAGCGGTGTGTCAGCCGATATAAATGTCGACTGATACGCCCTCTTCGCGAGCAGGCTCGCTCCCACAGGTTGCAACTTTTCCTTGGTAGCGATGCATTGCTTCAGAACGCGGTAACGCCACCATCCACGGCCAATGAGTGGCCTGTGGTGAACGCCGCGCCATCGCTGCACAGATACAGCACCGCGCTGGCGATTTCTTCGACCTTGCCGATGCGACCGACCGGATGCATGGCATTGGCGAACTCGGCTTTTTTCGGGTCGGCTTCATAAGCGCGACGGAACATGTCGGTGTCGATCACCGCCGGGCACACGGCGTTGACCCGGATCTTTTTCTTGGCGTACTCAATGGCCGCCGACTTGGTCAGGCCGATCACCGCATGCTTGGAGGCGGCGTAGATGCTCATTTTCGGCGCTGCCCCGAGGCCCGCCACTGATGCCGTATTGACGATCGCGCCCCCCCCTTGCGCCAACAGCAACGGCAACTGGTATTTCATGCACAGCCAGACGCCTTTGACGTTGACGCCCATGATTGCGTCGAACTCGTCGAGCGAACCGTCGGCCAGCTTGCCTTTCTCGATTTCGATGCCGGCATTGTTGAAGGCATAGTCGAGGCGACCGTAAGTATTGATCACCTCCTCCATCAGATTTTTAACATCGCTTTCCAGGGTAACGTTGCAGCGCACGAAGGTCGCCTCGCCACCGGTCGTACGAATCAGCGCCACCGTGCCCTCGCCGCCCGCCGTGTCCATATCGGCCACTACGACCTTAAGGCCCTCGGCGGCAAATGCCTGGGCGGTCGCGCGGCCAATACCGGCCGCCCCGCCTGTCACCACAACCACCTGGCCGGAAAACGTCATGCTCATTGTTATGTCCTCGAAGAGAATTAAGCGGGGTATCGCGCAGGGCCAGTCTAGCCATGGAGGTGCTGAACGCGGCAGCACTATCAGGACTCCGGTTGGGCGCCCATGAGTTGCAGTGATGGAACTGCCGTACCAACTATCACTGCACTGGATCAACCTGCATTCGCCGCATCAGCCGAACTTGCGGCATCGACGCTGACCGGCTATCAACAAAGCTTCATTCATCTTGAGTGCCTGTCATGACCTCCCAGACCAATCGCCAATTCCTGCTCGCCAAACGTCCGGTTGGCGCGGCGACCCGCGAGACATTCACCTACCAGCAAGTACCGGTCGGTGAGCCAGCGGAGGGCCAGATCCTGGTCGAAAACCAATACCTGTCCCTGGATCCGGCCATGCGCGGCTGGATGAACGAGGGCAAGTCCTACATCCCGCCGGTCGGGCTCGGCGAAGTCATGCGTGCCTTGGGCGTGGGCAAAGTCATCGCGTCGAACAATCCGGGCTTCGTGGTCGGGGACTACGTTAACGGCGCCCTCGGGGTGCAGGATTTTTTCCTCGGCGAGCCGCGAGGTTTCTACAAGGTCGATCCGAAACTGGCACCGCTGCCACGTTACCTGTCAGCACTGGGCATGACCGGGATGACGGCCTACTTCGCCCTGCTCGACGTTGGCGCGCCGAAGGCCGGTGACACCGTGGTGCTGTCGGGAGCGGCGGGCGCCGTGGGCAGCATTGCCGGGCAGATCGCCAAGATCAAAGGCTGCCGGGTGGTTGGCATCGCCGGCGGCGCGGACAAGTGCAAGTTCCTGATCGATGAACTGGGTTTCGACGGTGCTATCGACTACAAGAGCGAAGACGTCCTCGCCGGCCTCAAGCGCGAGTGCCCGAAAGGTGTCGACGTGTATTTCGATAATGTGGGGGGCGACATTCTCGACGCGGTGCTGAGCCGCCTGAACATGAAGGCGCGGGTGGTGATCTGCGGAGCCATCAGCCAGTACAACAACAAGGAAGCGGTCAAGGGGCCGGCCAATTACCTGTCGCTGCTGGTCAACCGCGCACGCATGGAAGGTTTTGTGGTGATGGACTACGCCGCCCAATACGCCAGCGCCGCCCAGGAAATGGCCGGCTGGATGGCCAAGGGGCAACTCAAGAGCAAGGAAGATATCGTCGAAGGACTGGAGACGTTCCCGGAGACGCTGATGAAATTGTTCAACGGCGAGAATTTCGGGAAGCTGGTGCTGAAGGTTTGACCCGATATTTGAACTAAGCCAAAAACCACTGTGGGAGCGGGCTTGCTCGCGAATACGGTGTGTCAGCCGACATATTTATTGACTGATCCACCGCATTCGCGAGCAAGCCCGCTCCCACATTTTGATTTTCGGTGTCGGGTTAGGCCAGTTCAGCCACGACCGAAGCCAACGCCTTCGCCGGATCAGCCGCCTGGCTGATCGGACGGCCGATCACCAGATAGTCGGAACCGGCATCCAGTGCCTGACGTGGCGTCAGGATGCGACGCTGATCGTCCTGAGCACTGCCCGCCGGACGAATCCCCGGGGTCACCAGTTGCAGCGACGGATGTGCCGATTTCAGCGCCTGGGCTTCCAGGGCCGAGCACACCAGACCGTCCATCCCGGCTTTTTCCGCCAGGGCGGCCAGACGCAGAACCTGCTCTTGCGGCTCGATGTCCAGACCGATACCTGCCAGATCTTCACGCTCCATGCTGGTCAACACGGTCACGCCGATCAGCAGTGGTTTGGGACCACTGCGCTGGTCCAGCACTTCACGGCACGCGGCCATCATGCGCAGGCCGCCGGAGCAATGCACGTTGACCATCCACACGCCCATTTCCGCAGCGGCCTTGACGGCCATCGCGGTGGTGTTCGGGATGTCGTGGAACTTGAGGTCCAGGAACACTTCGAAACCCTTGTCGCGCAGGGTGCCGACGATTTCCGAAGCGCAGCTGGTGAAGAGTTCCTTACCGACTTTGACCCGGCACAGCTTCGGGTCCAACTGATCGGCCAGCTTCAGTGCGGCGTCACGGGTAGGGAAATCCAGGGCGACGATGATAGGAGTCTGGCAGGCGGACATGAGTGGGCTCTCAGGCAAGTCGAAATCGGCGCGCATTGTAGCGGAACCAGCGCCGCTGCGGGACCCGATGATCGGTAAATCGTCGAAATGGCTCAGGCAAGACTAGCCCCCGAGGCCATAGGGCGGGCAGTTGACACTGGAAGAACCCCCGTGACTGCAGTTATCCGTTTACCACGTATTTGTAAGCCACACCTACCCTTTGTGGGAGCGAGCCTGCTCGCGATGAGGCCCTGTACCGCAACAAAAAGCCCACTGCCCCTCAGCGGCTCAGTGGGCTACGGATCCTGGACCTTCAGGGCAGGCGATCCTCAACCCGTGCCTGAGTCTTGCTCCAGTCGATCAACAGGCTATAGGCCACCGCCAGCAATGTCGGGCCGATGAACAGGCCGATAAAGCCAAAGGCAATCAACCCGCCAAACACCCCAAGCAGCACAATGACCAGCGGCAGGTTACCGCCACGGCTGATCAGGTACGGCTTGAGCACGTTGTCGACACCGCTGATGACGAATGTGCCCCAGATGCCGAGGAATATGGCCATCCCGTACTCGCCTTTCCAGGCCAGCCACGCGGTCGCCGGAATCCACACCAGCGGCGGTCCCATCGGGATCAGGCTGAGCATGAAGGTGACAATGCCGAGTACCAGCGCACCCGGTACGCCAGCAATCAGGAACCCGATCAGCGCCAGGATCGCCTGGGCCGCTGCTGTACCGATCACACCGTTCACCACCCGCTGTACCGTGCCCGCTACCAGTTCAATGTAGTAGCCGGCCGGTTGACCGATCAGCCGTTCCAGCAATGTGTGCACAAACGCCGCCAGACGCGGCCCGTCACGATAGAAAAAGAACACGAAGACCATGCTCAGGGTCAGTTCGAGAATACCGCCGCCGATCTGCGCGCTGCGCGCCAGCAACCAGTTACCCACCTGCCCCAGATAAGGCTTGAGCGCCACCATCATCGCCGCGCCCTGCTCATCGATGCTGTTCCAGATCCCGACCAACCGCTCGCCCACCAAGGGAATCGAACCCAGCCAGACCGGTGCTTCGGGCAACCCCTCGACCTGCGCATCCTTGATGAATGCGGTGGCATCACGCACATGATCGGCGAGGTTGAAACCCAGCCACACCAGCGGTGCCGCGACCAGCAACATCCAGCCCAGTGTCAGCAATGCCGCCGCCAGAGATTCGCGGCCATTAAGCCAACGTGTCAGCAAGCGCATCAATGGCCAACTGGCAAATGCCAGGACTGCGGCCCAGAACATCGCCGACCAGAACGGTGCCATCACCCAGAAGCTCGCGCCGAACAGCACGACGAGCAGGATCTGCACCAACAGGCGATCGTTATTGATCATCGAAAATCCCGAAAATATCAGTCAGCAAAAGAGTAGACGAACGCTGCGTGCACGCTCGCCCGGTACAGCCTACCGCAATAGCTCGATGTGCAGGCCAGAGCCTTCGGCACTGCCGGCTTCCATCCGCGCGGCACGCACGCCCTGGGTAATCAGGGCCTGACGCCAGGCTTCGGCGTTCGCTCCGGAAATGCTGACCCGCAAGGTGGTGTCCAGATTCAGTCCGCGGGAAATCAGGCGTAGCCAGGTCTCGTCAGGTGCGCCGCTCAACGTGGAAAAATCGAGCTCACCGGTGCTCTTGAGTTCACGCAGCAAAGTCGCGGAGGTCGGCAACAACTCACCCAGCGGGGCCGTAGCGTCGAACTGCTCGACATGCAGGTAGGCTTTGCGATTACCGCGGGTGATGCTGTACAGCGCGACAAGCGTGTTATCCCGTGGCGCGGCAAGTCGCAGCAGCAAATAGGCTTGTTGATCGTCGGCGCCGTACAGTTTGGCGTTGCCGAAGACTTCATTGGCCCAGAGGCTGCTTTCGCCGCAATCGCGCGCCTGGCACCAAAAGAGCAACCCGGCGTCCTGTTTTTGCAAAGCCTCGCGGGCAGCGGTGAACGCCTCGATGGATGAATGCTCCGGAGGCAACTCGTAGGTCACCGAAGTGACATTGCCGCGAGAACTGACCTGACCGTCGAAACGTAACTGGCCACTGATCTTGCGGATCGAGCCCAAGGGGTAGATCCGCTCCAGTTCGGCGGCCGGGCGATAGTCGACAATCTGGGCGTCGGCCATACGCGGCACTATCGGCAGGTCCTGACTGCCCGGAAGATCGGCGGCGAACAACAAGGGGCTGAAACTGCACAGCACCAGCAAACTGAATGAACGCATGGATAGACTCATCGGATCAGCATGGCCTGGGCGCCCTTGATGACACTGGCTTCATCGGCGCGTTGCGGTACCTGCAGACCACGCTGCACCGCCGGCCGGGCCTCCAGGGTGGTCATCCAGCGTTGCAACGCCGTCAAGCCCTCCACCGAGACGCCCGACCACTCGTAACCGCGCACCCAGGGAAAGGTGGCGATGTCGGCAATGCTGTATTCGCCGGCGAGGAACTCCACGCGTTGCAAACGCGTGTCGAGCACTTCGTAGAGGCGACGGGTTTCATGTTGATAGCGGTCGATGGCGCCCTGGAGTTTTTCCGGAAAGTAGCGGAAGAACACATTCGCCTGGCCCTGCATCGGGCCGATGCCACCCATCTGGAACATCAGCCACTGCAACACCAGCGAACGTCCCTTCGGATCGCTCGGCATCAGTTTGCCGGTCATTTCTGCGAGGTAAATCAGGATGGCGCCGGACTCGAATACGGCGAAATCGCCATTGGTGCGGTCGACAATCGCCGGAATCCGGCCATTGGGGTTGATCTTGAGGAAGTCCGCAGACTTCTGCTCCTTCTTGTCGAAACTCAAGGCATGCACCCTGTAGGGCAGGCCGAGTTCCTCGAGCACGATAGAGACCTTGTGGCCATTCGGGGTCGCAGCGGTGTAGAGATCTATCATGGTTGTCTCCCTTTTCAACCCGCCAAGCCTCGACAGTTGCCCGGCGCAAGTCAAGGAATGGCGAAAAACCGATTGAAACAGTCTGCGACAAGGTCGGCACCGGACTCGTCATTCAGGTGCAAATGGTGGCCGCCTGGCAGTTGTTCCCGGCTAAAGGGTAGACGCTCCAGCAACTCGGGGTGTTTGGCGAGCATGCCGTCGGCAGCGACCACCAGTGTTGCGGGACATTTGACCCGCTGGACGAAGGCCATGGCCTGCTCCGTGGTCAGGCGCAGTGGCGATGGCAGCGTGAGGCGATTGTCGGTGCGCCAGGTATAACCACCCGATACCGGCATCAGGCCACGCTGCGCCAGCAGTTCCGCGGCCTCGCGGCTGACCGCCACCAGGCCCTTCATGCGAGCTTCGATGGCGCGGTCGAGGGTGTCGTAGACCGGTTTGCGTTTCTCCCGCAGATCCAGTTGCGCCTGCAGGGCCATGCCCATGCGCTCGGCAGCGTTTTCACCTTTGTCTGTAGGAGGAATGATGCCGTCGATCAACGCCAGGTGGGTGACCCGCTCGGGCATCGACCCGGCGATGATCAGCGAAGCGATGGCGCCCATCGAATGCCCCATCAGCGCAAACTTCTTCAGTCCAAGCTGTTCGGCGACTTGCAGCACATCGTGGGCATAGTCCCACATGGCGTAACCGGCTCCCGGCGGGCGATGCCCGGAATGACCGTGACCGGCCATGTCCAGCGCAATGATGCGCAGGCCTTTGAGTTTGGGGGCCAGACGGGCAAAGCTGTTGGCGTTGTCCAGCCAGCCGTGCAGGGCAATGACCGGCAAACCGTCTTCAGGACCGAACAGGTGTGCCGCCAGCTCGATGTGCGGCAGGCTCAGGCGAACTTCTTCGACGGCGTGGCTCATGCGCAATCCTGTTGTCGACGGCCGTCCCAGCGATGGAACAGGCCTTTGAGCATTTGCGCGGTATCAAGGGGACGCTCGAGCGGAAACATGTGGCCGCCGGGCATGGTCAATGACTCACCCAACGGCAGGCGGTCGACCGAACTGGCGTGATGGCGCATCACCACGCGGCTGTTGTGCCCGCGAACCACCGCCAGTGGCACTTGCAACTTGCGGGTGCTGCCCGGGCTGGTGTGCGGCACGCCGCGATAGATGCTGATTTCCGTGGCCGGGTCGAACCGCAGTCGCAGCTTGTCGCCGACCTGGTGCAAGCCATGTTGCAGGTAGGCATCGAAGCATTCGGGGTCGAAACCGCGAAACAGGGTTTTACCGGCAAAGTATTTCCGGGCGCTTTCCAGGTCGGTGAACTCTTCACGGCGACCCAGGGTACGGCCGGCCGGCGTCAGACGGTCGATGAAACCGAAGCGTTTGGCCGCACGTATGACCCATTGATCGGCTCGGGTCAGCACTGGCGAGTCGAGCATCACCACCCCGCGATACAGCTCAGGGCAGCGCAAGGCCGCATGCAGGTGCAACACCCCGCCGAAGGAGTGACCGACGCCCCACACGGGCTCGGCCTGTTGTTGCAGGTGATGGATCAGCTCATCCACCAGGTTGTACCAGTTGTCGTCCGCCGGGTAACGCGGGTCGTGGGCGTGCTGCTCCAGATGCGTCACCTGAAACTCCGGTGCCAGCGCCACAAACAACTTGCCGTAGGTTCCCGAAGGAAAACCATTGGCGTGGGCGAAAAAGATCTGTTGCGACATACCTGCAAATCCATGAGCGAAAACAGACGTTGATTGTCCGTAAGACCGTGTCCTACAGCAATGACCATAACTACCAGGAATGGTGGCAGGAGCTGCCGCAGGTTGCGATCTTTTGATTTCAAACCGTCAACGTAACGGCGGATTCTCACCCAGCGGCACCACCGCCATGGTCAACCGCGACACACAGCTGGCCTTGCCCTCATCGCTGGTCAGCCGAATGTCCCAGACATGGGTCGTGCGGCCGATGTGGATCGGTTTGGCCACCGCCGTCACCCGCCCGCTGCGCAGGCCGCGCAAATGGTTGGCGTTGATTTCCAGGCCCACGCAATAGAACTTGCTGGCATCGATGCACAGGTAGCTGGCCATCGAGCCGACCGATTCGGCCAGCACCACCGACGCGCCGCCATGCAGCAAGCCGTAAGGCTGATGGGTGCGGTGATCGACGACCATGCTGGCGGTCAGGGACTCATCGTCAAAAGCTTCGAAACGGATGTCCAGCACTTCGCCGATGGTATTTTTCTGGATCGCGTTCAACTGCTCGATGTTCGGGGTGGTGCGCCACAGGCTCATCGCAGGGGTTCCTTGTTGGTTTTGTTAGTGGATCAATCCTGCCACAGCACCGCTTCACTGCGCTCGCTCCATTCTTCAAAACGCTCACCGTACGCCGCCTCGATCACATTGCGCTTGATCTTCAGTGTCGGGGTGAGAAAACCGTTTTCCACGGCCCAACTGTCCTTGACCACCACCAGGCGCCGCAGCTGTTCATGCTTGTCGAGCGCGCCGTTGACCTCTTCCAGCAGTTTTTCCAGGCTCGAATGCAAACCGGCGCGTGCGGCCCCGCCGGCATCCTGTTGGCCGACCGCCGACAACACGCACAACCCCAACGGTGCACTCAAGCCATCACCCACCACGCACACCTGTTCGATACGCGAATGCACGGCCAGGCGGTTTTCAATCGGTGCCGGCGCCACGTATTTGCCTTTGCTGGTCTTGAAGATTTCCTTCAGGCGCCCGGTCAGGCGCAGATTGCCTTCAGCGTCTTGCTCGCCCTTGTCGCCGGTGCGCAGGAAGCCATCCTCGGTAATGGTGTCGGCGGTTTTTTCCGGTTCCTTGAAATAGCCGAGCATGGTCGCGCCACTGCGCACCATGACCTCCCCCGTCTCGGCGATCCGCACTTCAACTTCCGGGCACGGCTTGCCGATCCAGCCCGGTTTGTTCTGGCCCGGCATGCCGATGTGGGAGTAACCGCAACTCTCGGTCATGCCGTAGACCTCCAGCACGTCCAGTCCCAGTTTGCGGTACCACTGCAACAAGGTCTGCGGCACCGGAGCCGCGCCGGACAACGCAATGCGCAACGCATCCAGACCCAACCCGACGAGGACTTTATGCCCGACCCGTTTGCCGATGATCGGCAGGCCAAGCAGGAAGTCGAGACGTTTTGCCGGGATCTTGCTGTACACGCCCATCTGGAATTTGGTCCAGATACGCGGCACGCCAAACAGTGCGGTCGGGCGCGCACGCTGCAGGTCGGTGAGGAAGGTATCGAGGCTCTCGGCGAAAAATACCGTTTGGCCAGTATAAATCGACGCAAGTTCGACGAACATCCGTTCGGCAACGTGGCACAACGGCAGGTAGGACAACAACCGGTCCGACTCGTTGAGGCCAAACAACGCAGTGCCGCGTGTGGTGGCGAACCCCAGAGTGCCGAAGCTGTGCATCACGCCTTTGGGCATGCCCGTGGTGCCGGAGGTGTAAATGATGGTCGCCAGTTGATCGGCGCCAGGTTTTGGATCGTCCTGGATCGGCGAGCTGCCTTGCAGGTCGGCCCAACTGAAATCGAACGTACCTGGCGGATGCAGGGGCAGGCTGATGGTCGGCAGGTCGGGGCTGACGCCTCGGGACATGCCTGGCCAGTCGTCGAGCTTGCCGATGAACGCCAGCGCCGCCTCCGAGTGTTCGAGCACCTGGGCAACCGACTCGGCGGTGAGGTTGGGGTACAACGGCACCGAAACGTGCCCGGCCATCCAGATCGCCAGGTCGGCAATGATCCAGTGCGCACAATTCTTCGAGATCAGGGCGATATGGCTGCCCTGTGGCAGTTCCCGCGCTCGCAGCCAGTGGGCGGCACAGCGTGCCTGATGACCGACATCGGCCCAGGTCAGGGTATCGACCTGGCCGCCGCCGACAGGCTGGACCAGGAAGCGCTGGCGGGGATGACGGGCCTCACGCTCGTAGAAAACGTCCAGCGGCAAACGAAAAGCAGCAGACATGACTCGCTCCTGTGTTTTTGTTCTGGAGCAAGCGTAGTCAACCAAGCAAGTGCTTGGTTGACTATTTCATACAAAACTTTTCGGGTTATGACGTCCTGTGGGAGCGTGGCTTGCCCGCGATGCAGGCTCCGCGGTTTATCAGGCATAACCGAGTCGATGCCTTCGCGGGCAAGCCACGCTCCCACAGAAAAGCGGAGCTAAGGATGCTTGATGCTGTTGAGCCTCATCGACCCGACCAGCAACTCATTGCTCTCCAGCTCGGCCAAGCCGGCGGTGCTGACCTTTTCCGATGGATATCCGGCGCCGTGTTGCAGGTAGCTCAGCAAGTTGCCCACCAGCGGGTTGTGACTGACCAACAGGACATCGCTCACCGCCACCATTTGCTCGGCGACTTTGTCCGGCTCTGTGTCCGGTGTCAGCCACTCGACAGTGCGGATTTCCGGCTCGAACCCCAGTGTTTCGCGCACCAGTTGCGCCGTCTGCTGCGCTCGCAGGTAGGGACTTGCGTAAATCGCCGTCAGCGGTTTCCCGATCAGTAGCGCGGCGCTGCGCAGCACTTCCTTACGACCGTTATCCGTCAGTTCCCGCTCCGAATCGTGGGGGCGGGAGCCATGCGGTACAGCTTCACCATGACGCAATACCCAGAGTTTCATAGCTTGGGTTCCTCATCTCGAGCCGGATGCGGTGCCGGTGCCACGACATGCGGCGCCTCACCTTCCGGTGTACGCGGCGTCGGCCAGTCGGCGAACGGCCAAGGCTTCTGGTCGCTGTGAAAGCTGCCGAAACGACCGATCTGCGCCAGAAACTGGCTCAGGCTGTCGCCGAAGTTCATCAGGCTGGCGCTTGGGGCGCCATAGAACAAACGATAGATCAACTGCACCAGCACGACGGCGCCGAGGATGAACTGCGCGACTTGCCACACCAGCACGAAGACGATCATCCACAACACGCGCAGCAGGATGGATTCATACTTGGCTTCTACTTTTGGATCGTTCATGCGCAACTCCCTGCTTTTCTGGCAAGCGTGATTAATTGAAACCACTGGTGGAAATAAAGTCGACGTCGGTTTTCGGCTCGCCACGCATTAACAGACCGATGACCTGCTCCAGCGTGCGGCCTTCGAACAGGATTGCGTGCAGCCCGGCGACCAGCGGCATGTACACGCCAACCTCCTGGGACTTTGCCTTGAGTACTTTAAGCGTGTTGACCCCTTCGGCGACTTCACCCAGGCGCGTGACGGCCTCGTCCAGGCTCAGGCCCTGACCGAGGGCAAAGCCGACCTGATAGTTGCGACTCTTTGGCGAAGAACAGGTCACGATCAAGTCGCCCACGCCGGCCAGGCCGAGGAAGGTCATCGGGTTGGCACCCTGATTCACCGCGAAGCGGGTCATTTCCGCCAGTGCCCGGGTGATCAGCATGCTCTTGGTGTTTTCCCCCATGCCCAGCGCCACCGCCATGCCGGCGATGATTGCGTAGACGTTTTTCAACGCCCCGCCCAGTTCCACGCCGAAACGGTCGGCGCTGGCATAAACACGAAAGGTGCGGCCGTGCAGCGCGGCCTGAACCTGCTGGCACAGTTCTTCGTCTTCACTGGCGACCACCGTGGCCGTCAGCGCATGTTCGGCAATTTCGCGGGCCAGGTTGGGGCCGGACAGGACACCGATGCGTGCCTGCGGGGCGATCTCTTCGAGGATCTCGCTCATCAACTTGAATGTGTGGGCTTCGATGCCTTTGGTCAGGCTCACCAGCATTTTGCCGGTCAAGCGTTCAGCGTGCGGCACCAGCACCGAGCGCAGCGCGCTGGAGGGCAATGCGACGAAACACAGGTCGCAGGCATCCAGGGTGGCTTGCAAGTCGGTGACCGGGGTAACACCGGGCAGAATCTTGATGCCTTTGAGGTAACGCGGGTTTTCGCGATTGACCCGAATGGCCTCGGCCTGTTCGGGGTCACGCATCCACTGAAGGACCTGATGCCCGTTCTCGGCCAGCAGATTAGCCACGGCGGTTCCAAAACTTCCGCCTCCCAGGACCGCAATCGGGCGCTGTTCAGTCATATGCAATCCGTTAATCCATACCAGTGGCGATGTCGGCATTATACGGGGCAGCCCATCGGCGGCCAGCCCCGACATCAAATACCTGCACCCGTAGGAAGAAGACCAATAAAACCGAGGAAAATGCAGACATCGTGAATGGAAAAGTCATTCGGCTCGGTTAACATGCGCGCCATCAATCACTGACAGGGATGTGTTGTGTCTCCGGGTGCTCCTTCACCGCGTTCGCCTCTGGTACTGGCGCTGATTTTCAGCTCGCCGGTGCTGGCCGACGACCTGTTTCTGGACAGCGAACCGCTGCCGCAAGTGCTCACGGCCACGCGCCTGAAGCAGTCGCCCGCTGCCGTGCCGGGCAGCATGACGGTGATCGACAGCGCCCTGATCCACGCCACCGGTGCCCGTGACATCAGCGAACTGCTGCGCCTGGTGCCGGGGATGATGGTCGGCAACATCAGCGGCAACCAGGCCGCGGTGAACTACCACGGCACCAATGCGACGCAAGCGCGACGCATGCAAGTGCTGATCGACGGGCGCTCGGTGTATCGCGCCGGCCTGGCCACCGTCGACTGGAGCGACATTCCGGTGGCCATGGAAGACATCGAGCGCATCGAAGTCTTTCGCGGGCCCAATACCGTCAGCTACGGCGCCAATGCCCTGATGGCGGTGGTCAACATCATTACCCGGCGGCCGGCCGACAGCCTCGGTACGCGCATGAAGGTCTCCCGGGGCCAGCGCGGCATCAACGACTTTTATGCCAGCCAGGGCCTGGGCTGGGAGGATGGTGACATGCGCCTGTCCCTGTCCGGTCAGCAAGACGACGGCTTCGACACCGACCGAACCGGCGCTGATTACCATGACAGTCGTCGCCTCGAGCGCTTCAACCTCGCCGTCAGCCAGAGCCTCGACGAACGGCAAAGCCTCGATTGGCAAGTGAATGCCAAGGACGGCACCAACCAGCGGCCCTATACCTACCGGCCGGTGTTTCCGGGAATTACCCGCGCCGGCAACGACTCCGACGTCACCGCCAAGGACTACGCCGGGTCATTGCGCTGGAACCTGGATATCAATCCCGATCACAGCCTTTATATTCAGGGCTCGGCCCAACACTGGGATCGCCAGCAAACCTGGCGCGCCTGCGACGCAGAAATTTCGTTCAGCCCGCAACTGACCGAGCTCTGGCAACTGAACCCGAACTACACCGAACGCCTGGCCCGCAATATCACACGCTTCACCGACCGTGGTGCCCCGGCTGGCACACCCGCCGAGCAGGCGCTGGCCAACCAGGTACTTGATCAATGGCGCAACGGTGCGAACCAGACCGTTTGCGGTGACATCGACCAGAGCACCCGGGAAACGCGCTACGACCTTGAACTCCAGGATACCCTGAGCCTTGCCGATAACCTGCGGCTGCTCAGCGGGATGAACTATCGTTACGACCGGGCGGATTCCGAGACTTATTTCAATGGCACACTCGATGACAGAACCTGGCGGGTGTTTGGCCAGATCGAGTGGAGTGCCAGCGAACACTGGCTGCTGCAAGGCGGTGCCATGTTCGAAGATGCCCGATTGATCGGCAGCTCACTGACACCCCGCGTGGCGGTCAACTACCTGATCAACCCGCGCCATGGCTTGCGTGCGGTGTACTCCGAGGCCATCCGTTCGCCGGACATGTTCGAGAACAACGTCAACTGGAGTTATCAGGTCACCAACCTCAGGCCTGGTGCCTTTGGCCAGTCCAGCGCCCGTTACTTCGTCAAGACCCGTGGCCCCGGTGACCTCGATCAAGAGCACATGCGCTCCCGGGAGCTGGGCTACAACGGCTACTTCCCCGAAGCGGGGCTGGCACTCGACGTGAAGCTGTTCCACGACGAAATCACCGGCATGATCAGTGAACCGCTGCGCAACAATCAGTACATCGCCAGCAACGCCAACAAGGAGCGTTTTTCGGGAGCCGAAACCCAGCTCGACTGGCGTGTCGGCAGCTTCGATCGGCTGCGACTGACCTTTGCCTACGTCGATGCCGACGCCAGCAATCCGCTGGATGCCAGGCAGACTGCAAGCAACAGTGGTTCGGCCGGATGGCTGCGCGATTGGGGTCAGGGCTGGAACAGTGCGCTTTTCTATTATGGCGACGACGCCCTCAACGGCTACCGCTTCGAACGGGTCGATGCGCGCATCGCCAAACGTATCGCCTTGGGCAAGGCCAGCCTGGAGCTGGCCGGGGTGCTCCAGCAACGCCTGGACAATCAGCCGACCACCTTCAGCGATAACCATTATGACCAGCGCCATGTGATGTACTTCAGTGCTGAGCTGGAACTTTAAGATGCCGTATCGCCCGGCCTGGAGAACACCGACCTTGGGCCGGTTACTGGCGATGCTTTGCCTGTTGTTCACCGGCATGCTGGGCAGCCTGGCGAGCAACGCGGCCGAGATTTTGCTCACGGGGACCGAAGACAGCCCCGGTGTGCGGGCGTTTACCCAGGCCCTGAGCGAGTTGCGACCGAACGACAACGTGCGATTCCAGGCGCTGGCCAGTTTGCCGGTACCGGAACAACTGCCGGAAAATATCCGCTTGATTCTCCTCGACCTGCCCAGCCTCGACTGGCGCCTGCAGGACGTCCAGGGCCCGGCGACACTGGTGCTGCGCATCAGCCGCCTGCAAGCCCGGCAACGCTTGAACAGCTCGCTGCCGGCGCGCCTTTGCCTGCTGTGGAGCGATCCACCGCCGGACCGCCAGTTACGCCTGACCCGCACCCTGTTGCCCCAAGCCAAACGCATCGGCGTGCTCTACGACAACCACAGTGAATTCCTGCTGGATGAGCTGCGTCAGGCCGCCCTCCCCCTGGGCCTTGAGGTGGTCACCCAACGCTGGAACAACATTCACGACAGCCGCCCGTTACAGACCTTGCTCAAGAACAGCGACGTGTTGCTGGGACTGGACGACGCCGACCTGTACAACCCGCAAACCGCAAAGAACCTGCTGCTGAGCAGCTACTCGCGGCAAATGGCACTGATCGGCCCCAACGCGAGTTTCGTCAAGGCCGGGAGCCTGGCCAGCACCTACAGCGATCAGAGCGACTGGCTGGCGGTCCTCGACGAATTGCTCGACCGGCCACCGGCCACCTGGCCGCGCTCGCACTATCCCCATCGATTCAAGGTCGCGAGCAACCCCCAGGTAGCGCGCTCCCTGGGTATCGAAGAGATAAACGAAGCGGCTGTCGCCACATTGCTGGCTGAAGGAGAACGCCGTCCATGAACCTGCGCCGTCGCTGGGACATCAACACCCGCACCCAACTCATCAGCCTCGGCCCTGCCCTGCTGCTGACCTTGTTGCTGATCAGTTTCTTCACCTTCGTGCGCATCCAGGATCTGCGTCAGGAAATCTCCCACACCGGACAGTTGATCGCCAACCAACTGGCCCCCGCCACCGAGTACGGGGTGATTTCGGGCAACAGCGAAGTGCTTGAAACCTTGCTCAAGGCGACGCTGGCCACGCCCAACGTGAGCTTTCTGGAAGTCCAGGACAGCGCCAACCGGGTTCTGGTATACGTCGAACAACCGAACGAACACCACAATCGCGCGCAACAGCTCGAAGTGTTCCAGGCCCCCATACGGCTCCAGCGAATCGCGTTGCACAATGACTTTTTCCAGAGCAGCAAAACCGCCACTGCCGCCCCCACCGAGGACTACCTCGGCCGGGTGATCGTCGGGCTGTCCAACGATGCCTTCAGTCGGCGCCAGCAGGAAATCGTGCTCAAGGCTGCCATTCTGGCGCTGTTTGCCCTGCTGTTTACCTTCCTCGTGGCCCGACGCCTGGCGAGCAGCCTGTCGCAACCGATCCGTGATATCGGCAATGCCGTCAAGGCGATCCAGGCCGGCGATTACAAAACCCCGTTGCCGATTGTCGATGACACCGAGCTGGGGGCGCTGTCGCAACACATCAACAACCTCGCCAGCGGTCTCGAGCAGGCCAGCCACGAACAGCATCAGGCCATGGCGCAGTTGATCCAGACCCGCGAAGAGGCGGAAAAGGCCAATAACGCCAAATCCGACTTCCTCGCCATGATGAGCCATGAACTGCGCACGCCGATGAATGGCGTACTGGGCATGCTGCAGTTACTGGAAACCACCGACATGACCGAAGAGCAGGTGGAGTACGCGGCGCTGGCCTCGGAGTCCACCGAGCACTTGCTCAAGGTCATCAACGACATCCTGGATTTCTCGCGGATCGAACGTTCGGAGCTGGAACTGGAGCACATCCCCTTCAACCTCGCCGACCTGATAGGCAGTTGCGCCCAGTCGTTCCAGCACAGCGCCGCGCAACGCGGTCTCGACCTGCAACTGATGATTCCCGACGACATGCGCGGCCTGCAGGTCAAGGGCGACCCGACGCGTATCCGGCAGATACTGGTCAACCTGGTCGGCAACGCGCTGAAGTTCACCGAGCAGGGCCGCGTCACCCTGGAGGCGCAATGGCAGTCGCTGGATCACGAACTGCTGTGGTTCACCTGCACCGTGCGCGACAGCGGCATCGGCATCCCTGCCGAAAGCCTGGAGTTGATGTTCAACGCTTTCCAGCAGGCCGACAGCTCCATTTCAAGGCGCTACGGCGGCACCGGACTGGGCCTGCCGATTGCCCGCACCCTCGCCGAGCGCATGGGCGGCACCTTGCGCGCGCAGAGCGAGGAAGGCCGCGGCTCGGTGTTCACCCTGGAAATTCCCCTGGCCCTGCACCAGCAGACGCAGCCACTGTTGCTCCCCCGCGCGCAAACCGGCAACAGCGACGGCGAAGGGCGCAATGTGCTGCTGGTCGAAGACAACCCGGTCAACCAGACGGTCATCGAAGCCATGTTGCGCAGCCTGGGCTTCAAGGTCAGTGTCGCCGCCGACGGCGCGCAGGCGGTACGCAGTGCCGAGAGCCTGATTTTCGAAGCGATCCTGATGGACTGCCGCTTGCCGATCATCGATGGCTATGAAGCCACCCGGCAAATTCGCCAGTTACCCGGGTGCACCGACCTGCCGATCATCGCCCTGACCGCCAACGCCTTGCAGGGCGATCGAGAGGCCTGTCTGTCGGCAGGGATGAACGATTACCTGGCCAAGCCATTCAAACGCACTGATCTGCAACAAATTCTGCAGCGGTGGGTGCAGTAGTACAGGCCTTTCGACCATCTGCGACTGGCGTGAAAGGCGAAAGTGCGGCAGTCTTAGGCACCTCGACAGGCCCGAAAAGGGGCTTGAATAATAATTTCAGTGCACAAGTGTACATTCATGTCCTTGGTGCTGTGACTTTCACCACAACGCAATAGTCTATGAGTAGGCTGCCGGTTCGAGGCATGAACGCTTCGATCGGCCGGGAAGATTTGCCCCACCTGCCGCATGGGACTATTGAGGAGCTCGCATGACCAAACAAAACGCCTTTACCCGGGAAGACCTGCTGCGCTGCAGTCGCGGTGAGCTGTTCGGCCCTGGTAACGCGCAACTGCCCGCCCCGAACATGCTGATGGTTGATCGCATCACCCTGATCAGCGAAGAAGGTGGCAAGTACGGCAAAGGTGAATTGGTCGCCGAGCTGGATATCAATCCGGACCTGTGGTTCTTCGCCTGCCACTTCGAAGGCGATCCGGTGATGCCGGGCTGCCTGGGCCTCGACGCCATGTGGCAACTGGTCGGTTTCTTCCTGGGCTGGCAAGGCCTGCCGGGCCGTGGCCGTGCGCTGGGTTCGGGCGAAGTGAAATTCTTCGGCCAGGTCCTGCCGACCGCCAAGAAAGTCACCTATAACATTCATATCAAGCGCGTCCTCAAAGGCAAGCTGAACCTGGCCATCGCCGATGGTTCGGTCACTGTCGACGGTCGCGAAATCTACACCGCCGAAGGCCTCCGGGTCGGCGTGTTCACCTCCACTGACAACTTCTAAGGGTTATCCGCATGCGCCGCGTCGTTATCACTGGTCTGGGCATCGTTTCTTGCCTGGGCAATGACAAAGAGACCGTCTCCGCTAACCTGCGTGCAAGCCGCCCTGGCATCCGGTTCAACCCGGAATATGCCGAAATGGGTCTGCGTAGCCAGGTTTCCGGCTCCATCGACCTCAACCTTGAAGAACTGATCGATCGCAAGATCTATCGCTTCGTCGGCCACGCGGCAGCTTATGCCTACCTGGCCATGAAAGACGCCATTACCGACTCGGGCCTGACCGAAGAGCAGGTTTCCAACCCGCGTACTGGCCTGATCGCTGGCTCCGGTGGCGCATCGACCCTGAACCAGATGGAAGCGCTGGACATCCTGCGCGAAAAAGGCGTCAAGCGCGTCGGCCCATACCGCGTCACGCGGACCATGAGCAGCACCGTTTCCGCTTGCCTGGCCACTCCGTTCAAGATCAAGGGCCTGAACTACTCCATCGCCTCTGCCTGCGCCACCAGTGCTCACTGCATCGGTACCGCCATGGAACAGATCCAGATGGGCAAGCAGGACATCGTCTTCGCCGGTGGCGGTGAAGAAGAGCACTGGAGCCAGTCGTTCCTGTTCGACGCCATGGGCGCCCTGTCCAGCAAGCGCAACGACACTCCGGAACAAGCCTCCCGTGCCTACGACGCCGACCGTGACGGCTTCGTCATCGCCGGCGGTGGCGGCATGGTCGTGGTCGAAGAGCTGGAACATGCTCTGGCCCGCGGCGCGAAGATCTACGCGGAAATCGTCGGCTACGGCGCGACCTCCGACGGCTACGACATGGTCGCCCCGAGCGGCGAAGGCGCAATCCGCTGCATGCAGCAGGCGCTGTCCACCGTCGACACCCCGATCGACTACCTGAACACCCACGGCACCTCGACTCCAGTCGGCGACGTCGCGGAAATGAAAGGCGTGCGTGAAGTGTTCGGCGACAAGGCTCCGGCCATCAGCTCCACCAAGAGCCTGTCGGGTCACTCCCTGGGCGCCGCCGGCGTTCACGAAGCGATCTACTGCATGCTGATGATGGAAGGCAACTTCATTGCCGGCTCCGCCAACATCGACGAACTGGACCCTGAAGTGGCCGACCTGCCGGTGCTGACCAAGACCCGCGAAAACGCCACCATCAACACCGTGATGAGCAACAGCTTCGGTTTCGGTGGCACCAACGCCACGCTGGTACTGAAGCGCTGGGAAGGCAAGTAATTTCCCGCTGCTGAGCCGCACATGAAAACGCCCCGACTGGTTCGGGGCGTTTTTTTTGCCTTGAGAAAAACCCAGAACAGATGCAAGACCTGTGGGAGCGAGCTTGCTCGCGATGAGGGAGTGCCAATAAACATCATTGCCGTCTGATCCACCGCCATCGCGAGCAAGCTCGCTCCCACAGTTCCAGTGCTCGACACTGGATTTTCGGAGCTTCCAACATGAAGCTTTTGTCATGAAACCAAAAGCCCTGCGACCGAATGTCGCGCGTTTAGCGGGCTGCAGGACTGTTTCCGTTTTTGCAAAAAACCGTTACCAAACTCAGTCATTTACTTAGCAAGCTACCAAACTCTATAACAAAGGCCTGCACACGCCTTGCTGCAGATAACAGAGATTGGAGCTAGCAGATGACTGTCAAAGTGACTGAACGCGACGATTCACATAAATCCCACGAGGGTGTAGCCGCCGGCATCCGGATCTGGGACGTGCACCAACAAGACCTGCTGGTCGGTATGTTCCATTCCGAGGCCGACGCGCAAAACTACAGGGCCGAACTGGAAATGCTCGAGCGCAAACGCGAGCTCGCAACCGGTTGAAAACAGACTCCACCACGGTGCGGCCTGCCCTTTCCAGCTGGACAGGCCGCATCCACATCAGACAACCTCGATCAGCGTCAAATGTAGGTCATCTTCGATCGGCACCGAAGGGACACTTTCAACAATCCAGCCCGCTTGAAGCCTGACCACCTCGACGTCGCCATCGCCCATTCCGTCATTGCGGATCGAAAACTGCAGCGAAGACGGATGACGCTTGGCATAGTCGAAACTCATGCCGCAGGCGATCAGGAAATCGATTTTTGCCTCGGTCAGTTCAACTTGAATGTCGCGCTCACCTTCTTTGAGACTGGAGTAATCCAGGCACAAGTTGATTGCAAAAGGGCAGCCATTGACGAGGCTATTGATGAACCGCCCTTCATAACCCCCGAAATAACTGTGTTCAGCCCGCACGCTGCCGAGCTTCTTCACCCTGACTTCGATTTCCTCGGAAATCTTGAACAGCCAAAAGTCACCATCCGAAGCCAGGTGCTTGCCAAAATCGATACCTGATACATGGCGCTTTGGCCACATCGACATCAAAGGTATATCGACTTCATATTCTTTATTGGTGATCGTCAGCAAGTAATTAATAACATCGTAATAACTCGATTCACCTTCTCCTACCTTGATGAGTGTCGCACAGCTTCCCGCCAGCAATACAATCTTGCCATAGCGTTCCACTGGCAGTTCGGTCATCAACAAAGCTATACACGCTGGCACTTTCTCCAGATAGGCAGAGTTCAGCTCATGGAGCTCCTCTTCATTGCGGACCTCGCGCCAGGGAATGTTCCAGAAGAACTCAGGCAGGGTAAAGAAAACACAAGCGGTCTCGCCATG
Source organism: Pseudomonas sp. QLc11A (assembly GCF_052112305.1). Taxonomy (NCBI): domain Bacteria; kingdom Pseudomonadati; phylum Pseudomonadota; class Gammaproteobacteria; order Pseudomonadales; family Pseudomonadaceae; genus Pseudomonas; species Pseudomonas sp. QLc11A. The sequence goes on along the minus strand of NZ_JAVAJJ010000001.1, from coordinate 531,038 downwards.
ATCCTCGCGAGCAGCTTTTGCAGCGATCTTGATTTTTCGGCGTACAAGCTCGGCACGAGCGACAAGTTCATCGTCCAGATAATCGTGAATGGATTGCCCGAGCGGTCGCGCCTGTGAAAGCTGCGACTTGAAAGTGGATTGGCGTAACGAAGCGATACTGACAAACATTTATTCCATCCTTGGATACTAAAGTTCATTCCAATTGCTTTCTCAAGACACAAACACCCTTATAAAAAGATATTATTTCCTGACAAAAGAAAACCCAAAAGATCGTATCGATACAATCTTTCGGGCTCAATGTATAAATCATGCAAAGTACTAGCAAACATGTAAGCCTGCTAGAACATTGAATCTGTTACCACATCAGGTCATCAGGAATCTTATAGGCCGCGTACGGATCGTCCTCGGCGATGACCTCTTCAGTCTGCACATTGAGCTGCACGATGCGCTGCGGATCGCGCTCCTGAATCTTCAGCGCCGCCTCGCGCGGAATCACTTCGTAGCCGCCAGCGTGATGCACGATGGCCAACGATCCGCTGCTGAGCTTGTTGCGCATCAGGGTGTTGACGCAGATGCGCTTGACCTTCTTGTCGTCGACGAAATTGTAGTAATCCTCGGTCGTCAGTTTCGGCAGGCGCGAGACTTCGATCAGTTGCTTGACCTGCGCGGCACGGGCCTTGGCCTCGGCTTTCTCCTGCTGCTGGCGGTTGAGTTCCTGATCGCGCTTGACCTTCTCGGCCATGGCTTCCTGCGCCGCGCGCTGCTGGGAGTCATCCAGCTCGATCTGGCCTTTGTGGGCCAGGCGCTGTTGTTTCTGCTTGTCTTTGCTGACCTGCTTGGCCTGCTTCTGGTTGACCAGCCCTGCTTTGAGCAACTGGTCGCGAAGGGAAATGCTCATGGTGCTTATTACTCACTTGGGCCACGGCTCAACCGCAGCTGGGCAAATTCTTTTCCTGACGTTTGGCTTCGCCCCACAAGGCGTCCAACTCTTCGAGGGTGCAATCTTCTATGGGACGACGGGTATCGCGCAATGCCTGTTCGATAAAACGAAAGCGTCTTTCAAACTTGCCGTTGGCACCACGCAGTGCGGTTTCCGGATCAACCTTGAGATGCCGCGCCAGATTGACCACGGAAAACAGCAGATCGCCGATCTCGTCGGCCACGGCTTCGGGATCGTTTTCCGACATGGCTTCGAGCACTTCATCGAGCTCTTCACGCACTTTATCGAGCACCGGCAAGGCGTCCGGCCAGTCAAAGCCGACCTGCCCCGCGCGTTTCTGCAATTTTGCCGAACGGGACAGCGCCGGCAATGCAGCGGGGACGTCATCGAGCAACGACAACTGTTCGGGTGCCGAAGATTTCTCCGCGCGCTCTTGCGCCTTGATCTCTTCCCAGCGCTGCTTGACCTGCTCTTCACTCAGGCGCGGGACATCCAGAGGCGCATACAGGTCACCGGTGGGGAACACGTGGGGATGACGGCGGATCAGTTTGCGGGTGATGCTGTCGACTACGCCGACGAATTCGAAGCGCCCTTCTTCGCGAGCCAACTGGCTGTAATACACCACCTGGAACAACAGATCGCCCAGCTCGCCCTGTAAGTGATCGAAGTCACCGCGTTCGATCGCGTCGGCGACTTCGTACGCTTCCTCAAGGGTGTGCGGGACGATGGTGGCGTAAGTTTGCTTGATGTCCCATGGGCAACCGTACTGCGGGTCGCGCAGGCGGTTCATCAGATGTAGCAAATCTTCAAGTGAATACATCGATCAATCTCTGCCCGCTCTTTGTAGGAGCGAGCTTGCTCGCGAAGAACCTGAGGACGGCGCGTTTAACCTGATTGCTCGCGTCATCGTTAACGTCCATCGCGAGCAAGCTCGCTCCTACATGTCTTATGGTGTCCGGTTACGCCGCGTTTCGATGATGTTCGGCAACTGGGAAATCCGCCCCAGCAACCGCCCCAACGCATCCAGCCCCGGAATCTCGATGGTCAGGGACATCAGCGCGGTGTTGTCCTCCTTGTTCGAGCGGGTGTTGACCGCCAGCACGTTGATCCGCTCGTTGAGCAGCACTTGCGACACATCACGCAGCAAACCGGAACGGTCGTAGGCGCGAATGACGATGTCCACCGGATAGGTGAGCACCGGCACCGGCCCCCAACTGACCTGGATGATCCGCTCCGGCTCGCGCCCGGCCAGCTGCAGCACCGAGGCGCAGTCCTGGCGGTGAATGCTCACGCCACGCCCCTGGGTGATGTAGCCGACGATGGCATCGCCCGGCAATGGCTGGCAGCAGCCAGCCATCTGGGTCATCAGGTTGCCGACGCCCTGGATCTGAATATCCCCGCGCTTGCCCGGTTTGTAGCCCGTGGCTTTGCGCGGAATCAATTCCAGCTGTTCGTTGCCGCGCTCCGGCTCGACCAGTTGCTGCGCCAGGTTGACCAGTTGCGCCAGACGCAAGTCGCCGGCACCGAGGGCGGCGAACAGGTCTTCGGCGGTTTTCATGTTGGCCTTGTCGGCCAGCTTGTCGAAATCCACTGCCGGCAGACCGAGGCGATTGAGCTCACGCTCAAGCAGGGTTTTACCGGCCGCGACGTTCTGATCACGAGCCTGCAGCTTGAACCAGTGAACGATCTTCGCCCGTGCCCGCGACGTGGTGACGTAACCCAGGTTCGGGTTCAGCCAGTCACGGCTCGGGGTGCCGTGCTTGCTGGTGATGATCTCGACCTGTTCACCGGTTTGCAGGCTGTAGTTGAGCGGCACGATGCGCCCGTTGATCTTGGCGCCACGGCAGTTGTGGCCGATTTCGGTGTGTACGCGGTAAGCGAAGTCCAGCGGCGTCGCCCCTTTGGGCAAGTCGATGGCGTGGCCGTCCGGGGTGAAGATATAGACCCGGTCGGGCTCGATATCGACCCGCAGCTGTTCGGCCAGGCCACCGATGTCGCCCAGCTCCTCATGCCATTCGAGCACCTGACGCAGCCAGGAGATTTTCTCTTCGTAGTGATTGGAACCGGACTTGACGTCGGTACCCTTGTAGCGCCAGTGCGCGCACACGCCGAGCTCGGCTTCCTCATGCATCGCGTGGGTGCGGATCTGTACTTCCAGCACCTTGCCCTCAGGCCCGATCACCGCCGTGTGTAGCGAGCGATAGCCGTTTTCCTTGGGGTTGGCGATGTAGTCGTCGAACTCTTTCGGGATGTGCCGCCACAGGGTGTGGACAATGCCGAGCGCGGTGTAGCAGTCGCGCATTTCCGGCACCAGCACGCGAACGGCGCGCACGTCGTAGATCTGGCTGAACTCCAGGCCTTTGCGCTGCATTTTGCGCCAGATCGAATAGATGTGTTTGGCCCGGCCGCTGATGTCGGCATCGACGCCGGTGGCCTGCAATTCGTTTTTCAGCTGGCTCATCACGTCGCTGATGAAGCGCTCGCGATCCAGTCGCCGCTCATGGAGCAACTTGGCGATCTGCTTGTACTGGTCCGGCTCCAGGTAACGGAAGGACAAGTCTTCCAGTTCCCACTTGATGTGGCCGATACCCAGGCGGTGGGCCAGTGGCGCATAAATGTCGAAGACTTCACGGGCCACGCGGTTGCGCTTTTCGTCATCGGCGGTTTTCACCGCACGGATGGCGCACGTGCGTTCGGCCAGCTTGATCAGGGCGACGCGAACGTCATCGACCATGGCCACCAGCATCTTGCGCAGGTTTTCCACCTGGCCCTGGGTGCCCAGCACCAGGGATTTGCGCGGGCTCAGGCTGTCGCTGATCGCGGCCATGCGCAGCACGCCATCGATGAGTTTGGCCACCACCGGACCGAAGCGCTGGCTGACCGCCGGCAACTTGATCTGGCCTTCGCGTACGCCTCGATACAGGATCGCGGCGACCAAAGAGTCCTGGTCGAGTTTGAGATCGGCGAGGATCTCGGCGATTTCAAGTCCGGTACGGAAAGTCGAATTACCTTCCGACCACAGATTCTGTGCCGCATTGGCTTGTTGTTCGGCCTCGCGAGCGTACTCGCAGGCTTCCTTCAAGGCTTCGCGATCCAGTGCCAGATCGACACTCACCGCGTGATCGAGCCAAGCCTCGAGATTGATACTGCCGTCAGTGTTGATCGGCTGGTGTGCTCTCACCTGTACCATCTTGCTTACCTTCCCTACGACGCAGATTCAATGCGTCAAATCGCTGACCTTCGTTGCCTGTGCGCCCACGTCGGGCTCGGTGCGCGGCTGCACGGGCGGGCCAGTCGGACCAGACGAGCGTCCTAGCTCGCTTCAAATAACGCCATGGCCTCGACATGTGCCGTTTGAGGAAACATATCGAGAATCCCGGCACGTTTTAACCGGTAGCCCTGCTTGATCAATTCGACCGTGTCGCGCGCCAGCGTTGCCGGGTTGCATGACACATACACCAACCGCTCGGCGCCCAGGGTCTTGAGCTTGCGCACAACCTCGAAAGCACCGTCACGCGGTGGGTCCAAGAGTACCGCACAAAAGCCTTCGGCGGCCCATTCTGCGCCCGTCAAAGGCTGGGATAAATCGGCCTGAAAAAACTTCGCGTTATGCAGATTGTTGCTAGCCGCATTCGCCGCCGCCCGGTCGACCATCACCTGCACACCCTCCACTGCCACCACTTCGCGAGCAGTCTTGGCCAGCGGCAAGGCAAAGTTGCCCAGGCCGCAGAACAGATCGAGTACGCGCTCATCCGCCGTCGGCTTCAACCAGTCCAGCGCCTGGGCGACCATCGCTTCGTTGACGCCAGCGTTGACCTGGATGAAATCTCCCGGCCGATACGCCAGCTCCAGGTCCCACTGTTCAAGACGATAGCCCAGCGACTGGTCAGCCTCGACCGGTTGCGGTTCACCGTCGCCATGCAGCCACAACTGGGCCTCATGGAACGCGCAGAAATCCTTGAGGATGGTCATGTCACTTTCAGACAACGGTGCCATGTGCCGCAGCAAAACCGCCAGCGTCGAGCCGCTGAACAACTCCACATGCCCCAGTGCCTGAGGTTTGCTCAAGCGCCGCAGCATTTCCGGCAAGCGGGTCATGATCGGTTGCAAGGGCTGTACCAGCACCGGGCATTCATCGATGCCGATGATGTCCTGGCTGCCGGCGGCACGGAAACCGACTTCGAGTTTTTTCGCCTTCATGTCCCAGCGTACCGCCACGCGGGCGCGACGCCGGTAGGCGAATTCCGCACCGCTCAAAGGTGGCGCCCACTCTTCGGGTTCGACGCCCGCGACCTTCGACAACTGCTCGGCGAGCATGCGCTGTTTCAGGGCAAGTTGTTCGTTATGAGGCAGATGCTGCACGCTGCAACCGCCGCAACGGCCGGCATGGGCGCACGGTGCCGGGCGGCGCAATTCGCTGGCCTTGAACACCCGTTCGGTGCGCGCCTCGACCACTTTGCCGTGGGCGCCGAGCACACGCGCTTCAATCTCTTCACCGGCCAATGCACCGATGACGAACCAGGTGCGGCCTTCGAAAAACGCGATGCCGCGACCGTCATTGGCCAGGCGCTCAATGGTCAGGCGCTGCTTTTTGCCGGTCGGGATTTGCGGGGCCTTGCTGCCACCGGTAGGCTGGAAGCGCAGGCCTCTTTCATGCTTGGCCATCAGTTGGGCGCGTCGAAAATGCCGGTCGACAGGTAACGGTCGCCACGGTCGCAGATGATCGCGACGATCACCGCGTTTTCAACTTCTTTGGACAGGCGCAGCATTGCCGCCACGGCACCGCCCGAGGACACGCCACAGAAAATGCCTTCTTCGCGGGCTAGCCGACGGGTCACGTCTTCGGCTTCGCTTTGGGCCATGTCGACGATCCGGTCCACGCGGTCAGCCTGGTAGATCTTCGGCAGGTATTCCTGAGGCCAGCGGCGGATGCCCGGGATCGCCGAGCCTTCCATCGGTTGCAGGCCGATGATCTGCACGTTGTCGTTCTGCTCTTTCAAGTAGCGCGACACGCCCATGATGGTCCCGGTGGTGCCCATGGAGCTGACGAAATGGGTGATGGTGCCCTCGGTCTGACGCCAGATTTCCGGGCCGGTGGTGGTGTAGTGCGCTTCGGGATTGTCACCGTTGGCGAACTGATCCAGTACCTTGCCGCGACCTTCGGCTTCCATCTTCTGCGCGAGGTCACGGGCGCCTTCCATGCCCTGTTCCTGGCTGACCAGGATCAGCTCGGCGCCATAGGCGGTCATGGCCGCCTTGCGTTCGGCGCTGGAGTTGTCCGGCATGATCAGAATCATCTTGTAACCCTTGATCGCCGCGGCCATGGCCAGGGCGATCCCGGTGTTGCCCGAGGTCGCTTCGATCAGCGTATCGCCGGCGTGGATCTGCCCGCGCAGTTCGGCGCGGGTGATCATCGACAGCGCCGGACGGTCCTTGACCGAACCCGCCGGGTTGTTCCCTTCGAGCTTGAGCAAAAGGGTATTGCTGGTGGCGCCGGGCAGGCGCTGCAAACGGACCAGCGGAGTGTTGCCGACGCAATCGGCGATGGTTGGGTACTGCAAGGTCATGGCGTATTCGCAATCCAGACTGCGGGGGCGCCTATCATACCGGCAAACGTTCGCAGACCATATCACGCAAAGTGTGGTGCTTATGGCTAATGGGAATAAGGCTGGTTATTGATCCGGCGTCCTGCCCGGACCAAGCAGAGAGCTGCCCCCATTAAATGGCTCTCGGAAGTCCTCGATCCATATGAACGAAAAACTCACTCCATCAGAAATTTCCTGCAACCCATGACGGCATGCATGAACTAGTTGGCAATGGTTTTCATGGATAGTCTTTTGTAACGCGGAATGTGCACTTCACGCAATTCCGTGCCATTTACCACATTGATGACCATTTCAAATGAGCATAGAGATGAAAACACTTTTTGCGCTTTCTCTCGCCAGCCTGATTCTGGCGAGCACTCAAGCTTCGGCAGCATGTACCAGCATTCTTAATACCTACAATGGAACCGTCCCCGCCAACTCGTTCGTTATCGCACAAGGCCCTTTTACGATAACCGGTGCAAACGGATGTCGACAGGCCAATATTTCCGCCACCATTACCGCCTCAGGCGCGGGCTCTGCCCCGAAGCTATACATTGATAGGCAAACAGGTTCAACCTGGACTGAAGTCGCTGGCGGCACTGGAAATACGGCCTCGGTACTTGGACCACTGGGGACTTACAGAGTACGCCACGAGAATACACTTAATACGGAAAGACAATACTCTGGAACCACACGCTATGCTCGATGAGCAATAACTCGTCGGTACCCGTCAATATTTTCGGGTACCGACTTACTCAAGCCTGAATACTGATGAACAGGTCATTTCTAGCTGAGTTCGCAAAATAGGAGAGCGCGTTTATCGCCTGATTGGCGCCCAGCAGCATCCTCGTCACAATCTTGAATGACTCCTGATGAGCATACATAGGCCATGCGCGTGCGTACGCCTTGTTATCACCTAGCTTCTGGTTAAACATAGCGATCGCATTAAACCTGACGTCCTTCTCAGTTTGATGACCATTTTTATCAGTTGCCATATTACCCGATATAAAAACACATGCCACATCCTCATCTATCAGTTCAAGCTCAAAAAGCCTTGACCCAATCCTTGCCAACTCATTGGTACTTATCGACGTAAAATCGCACCCTCTTATCATATCTTTCAGCGCGCCTATTGCAGACTCGCTTTTCAAACTCAATGCATCAGCAGCATCGATTGCATTGGTTATTGTGTAAGCATTTTTTGTTTCGTAAGGGTTTTTTATGACATAGGCATCGGCTTGCATTGACATGACGGGTGTTCTTATTAAGACATTCATTGACGCTCCTCCTTGATGTTTATCTGCAAGGTAGATATCGCCCGTCAAATTGAGGCCTTGAGCCCCTTTTTCTAATTTCAGAACTTTCATACACCAAGCATTACTTGCCGCGTAGGATGCATCCGAATTAGTTGTATGAACGCAGCCCAATCCGGTTTTCACCACATTAATCTGGCGATTTATTAGCCAACAACCGTATATTCATCTGTAATCCGCGCTCGGTGTTCTGCGCCCAAAGTTTCCCGCCCTGACGCCGCACCGCATTCCTTGCAATACTCAATCCCAACCCAAACCCGCCATCCCCCGGCCGCGACCCATCGAGGCGGGTAAATGGCAGGAAGATCCGCTCTAGATCGGCTTCAGCCACGCCACCCCCCTGATCCTCCAACCACAGATGCCAATACTCACCATCGCGTCGCCCGGCCAGCCGGACAATGCCGCCAGTGGGTGAATGGCGAATGGCATTGCGCAGCATATTTTCCAGCGCTTGAGCCAGGGTGTTGAGATGACCGCGCACCCAGCAGGATGCATCCACCGTGCATTGCAGCCGAGTATCAGGCCAACCACTTTCATAGCAGGCATTCTCCGTGAGCATCTCCCACAGCGCCTGGATCTGGATCGCTTCGTCGGGCAAACGGGTGCGTTCGGTGTCCAGCCAGGCCAGCTGCAGCGTGTCTTCCACCAGACGCTGCATGCCATCGACCTCCCGGCCGATGCGTTCGCGCAACAGCTCCAGCCCCTGCTCACTTTCACTGGCCACCCGCAAGCGGCTCAGGGGCGTGCGCAATTCGTGGGACAGGTCGCGCAGCAGTTGCTGCTGCAAGGCCACGGTACTTTGCAGGCGTTCAGACATGTGATCGAACGCCCTGCCCAGCTCACCCAGTTCATCCGAACGTTTGGTGGTCCGGCTCGAGAGCCGTACGTTCAGTTGATCGGCACGCCAGGCATTGGCCTGCTCACGCAAGTGGTTGAGTGGCACCACCAGCAAACGGTAGAGCCCGACGCACAGCAGCAAAGTGAACAGCCCCGGAATCACGCCGTTGGTGATCACCCGCCAGAACACCCGGTATTGCCCAGGCAGAAAGCGTTCGGGCAACTCGATCACCAGGCTGCCGGCGGACGAGTCACCGGGAAACGGTATGCGCATCCACGGCCGGCCTTTCTTGTGGATGGGCCAATCGAGGCCGCGTAAAAAAGTCAGGCGTTCGACTTCCTTGTCCGTCAACGACTGATTGCTCAAGGACTGCAAATCACCGTCGATGACACCGACCCAGCCTTTTTCCCGCTGATGCATGCTCTGCAGCCAGTCATCGACACCGGCGCTCTGGCGCTGCTGCCATGCCTGCTCGGCCTCGGCAGCGTAGCGCGTAAGGGTGCCGCGGGCCTCATCGGAGAGGAACTGGTTGCGCTGTTCCATGTAACGGCCCCAGGACCAACTCAACCAGATCATCAGCAGACAGAACGCGACCAATAGACAGGCCAGTTTCCAGAACAGCGAATGCCTGCCCGGCAAGTTACATTTCATCGGCGGCGCTCAGGATGTAACCCTTGCCCCAGACGGTGCGCACTTCGCGCTCGGTGTAGCCAATGGCCTTGAGCTTGCGGCGGATCTGGCTGATGTGCATGTCCAGGCTGCGGTCATGGGCCGCGTAACCGCGCTGCAGCACCTGCTGATAAAGGAAGGCTTTGCTCAAGACTTCGTCGGCGTTGCGGTGCAGTGTCTCCAGCAATCGGTACTCGCTGCGGGTCAGCCCGCCCGCCTGCTCGCCATAAAACACCTCGAAGCTTTCATCGTCGAAACGCAGGCTGTCCATCGAAGGGGCTGGCACTGCGGGGACCGGGCGGCGGTCGAGGGCCACCCGCCGCAGAATGGCTTCGATGCGCACCCGCAACTCCACCATGCTGAAGGGCTTTGGCAGGTAATCGTCGGCCCCCAGGCGAAAGCCGCTGATGCGGTCGGCCTCGGCACCGAGGGCTGACATCAGCAACACCGGGGTGGTATGGCTCTGGCGCAATTGGGTCAGCACCGCCAGACCGTCCAAGCCCGGCAGAAGAATATCCATCAGCACCACGTCGAAAGGTTGCCGCCGGGCCATGTCCAGGCCTTCCTGGCCGTTCTGGCACCAGGTCACCTGGAAGCCGCTGCGGTCCAGATGCTCATGAACGTAGGCGCCGAGCACAAGGTCGTCTTCGATGGACAGGATTCGGGGGAGACCGGCAGTGATGGGAGTCATGACTATCTGCAAACAATTCTCAGTTGAATGATTATTCAAGATTGCCTCGCCAGGGGCAACCCACCGCTTGGCTGTATCGCCAATGACCTGCGCGGGCCGACGAACGGCAGCCGCATTTTTACGAAGATTGCCCGCGAGCAAATCGCTACACTGCGCAAGTGCTGCACGACGGATATATGTGCAGGTCTATGAACAGCGGGATGCAGGAGAGAGGCGTGCTCAAGAAACTGGGAATCAAAGGCCGCGTGCTGTTGCTGACCCTGTTGCCAACCAGCCTGATGGCGTTGGTGCTGGGGGGGTATTTTACCTGGATGCAACAGGCTGACCTGCAAACCCAACTCATGCAGCGCGGCGAAATGATCGCCGAGCAGTTGGCTCCCCTGGCGGCGCCAGCCATGGGCCATCAGGACAACGAACTGCTCGAACGCATCGCCACCCAGGCCCTGGAACAAACTGACGTACGGGCCGTGACCTTCCTGTCTCCCGACCGCACGCTGCTGGCCCACGCCGGCCCGACCATGCTCAACCAGACGCCTTCCGGCAGCGGCATGCAGATGCTGCGCCGCAGTGGCAACGATGCGACCCGCTATCTGCTGCCGGTGTTCGGTAAACACCGCAACCTGGCCGGAGACGTGATTCCCGAGGAAGCCGACCGCCTGCTGGGCTGGGTCGAACTGGAGCTGTCACATAACAGCATGCTGTTGCGCGGTTATCGCAGCCTGTTCGCCAGCCTGATGCTGATCGCAGCCGGACTGATCGGTGCGGCACTGCTGGCCCTGCGCATGGGTCGTACGATCAACCGGCCACTGAGCCAGATCAAGCAGGCCGTAGCCCAACTCAAGGACGGCCATCTGGAAACCCGCTTGCCGCCCCTCGGCAGCCAGGAGCTGGACGAACTGGCCTCCGGCATCAATCGCATGGCTGGCACCCTGCAAAACGCCCAGGAAGAATTGCAGCACAGCATCGACCAGGCCACCGAAGACGTGCGCCAGAACCTGGAAACCATCGAGATCCAGAACATCGAACTGGACCTGGCGCGCAAGGAAGCCCTGGAAGCGAGCCGGATCAAGTCCGAATTCCTGGCCAACATGAGTCATGAAATCCGCACGCCGCTCAACGGCATTCTCGGCTTCACCCACCTGTTGCAAAAAAGCGAGCTCACGCCACGCCAGCTCGACTACCTGGGGACCATCGAAAAATCCGCCGACAGCCTGCTGGGCATCATCAACGAGATTCTCGACTTCTCGAAAATCGAGGCTGGCAAGTTGGTGCTCGACCATATTCCGTTCAATCTGCGCGACCTGCTGCAAGACACCCTGACCATCCTCGCCCCCGCCGCCCACGCCAAGCAGCTGGAACTGGTGAGCCTGGTGTACCGGGACACGCCGCTGTCCCTGGTCGGCGACCCGCTGCGGCTCAAGCAGATCCTGACGAACCTGGTGAGCAACGCAATCAAGTTCACCCGCGAAGGCACCATCGTCGCCCGCGCCATGCTCGAAGAAGAGCACGAAGACACCGTGCAACTGCGCATCAGCATCCAGGACACCGGCATCGGTCTGTCCAACCAGGACGTGCGCGCCCTGTTCCAGGCCTTCAGCCAGGCCGACAACTCGCTGTCGCGGCAACCCGGCGGCACAGGCCTGGGCCTGGTGATTTCCAAGCGCCTGATCGAACAGATGGGCGGCGAGATCGGTGTCGACAGCACGCCCGGGGAAGGCTCGGAATTCTGGATCAGCCTGAGCCTGCCGAAAGCCCGCGACGATGCCGAAGACCTGCCCGCCGCGCCCTTGCTCGGGCGCCGGGTGGCGGTGCTGGAAAACCACGAACTGGCCCGGCAGGCGTTGCAGCATCAACTGGAAGACTGTGGCCTGAGCACCACGCCGTTCAATACCCTGGAAAGCCTGACCAATGGCGTCACCGCCGCCCACCAGACCGATCAGGCGATCGACCTCGCCGTGCTCGGCATCACCAGCAACGACATGCCGCCGGAACGCCTCAACCAGCACATCTGGGACCTCGAACACCTTGGCTGCAAAGTGCTGGTGCTGTGCCCGACCACGGAACAGACGCTGTTCCACCTTTCCGTGCCCAACCCCCACAGCCAGCTCCAGGCGAAACCGGCCTGTACCCGCAAGCTGCGACGCTCCCTGTCTGACCTGGTCAGCCCGCGCCCGATGCGCAGCGAGCCGGGCGAACCGGTGTCCAGCCGTGCACCGAAGGTGCTGTGCGTCGATGACAATCCGGCCAACCTGATGCTGGTGCAGACCCTGCTCGAAGACATGGGCGCCAAGGTGCTTGCGGTGGAAAGCGGTTATGCCGCCGTCAAGGCGGTACAGAACGAGACATTCGATCTGGTATTGATGGACGTGCAGATGCCCGGCATGGACGGTCGCCAGAGCACCGAGGCGATTCGCCAGTGGGAAAGCGAACGGCATTGCACGCCGTTGCCGATCGTGGCCCTCACCGCCCACGCCATGGCCAACGAAAAACGCGCACTGTTGCAAAGTGGCATGGACGACTACCTGACCAAACCGATCAGCGAACGACAACTGGCCCAGGTGGTGCTGAAGTGGAGCGGCCTGGCGCTGCGCAATCACAGCCCGGAGCGCTCCGGCGATGGGCACGGTGGCGCACATGACTTGTTGGTGCTCGACCACGAGGAAGGATTGCGCCTGGCCGCCGGCAAAGCTGATCTGGCCGCAGACATGCTGGCGATGCTGCTCGCCTCTCTGGAGGCTGACCGCGAAGCCATCCGTCTGGCTCAGCAGAGCGATGACCACAACGCCCTGATCGAACGGGTCCATCGGCTGCATGGCGCGACGCGTTATTGCGGCGTACCGCAATTGCGTGCGGCCTGCCAACGCAGCGAAACCCTGCTCAAGCAACAGGACCCGAAAGCCAGCGTGGCACTCGATGAACTCGACCGGGCGATCAATCGCCTGGCAGCTCACGCGCGAATGAACGCTTGATGCAGCGCAATCGTGGGAATCAAGTATCAGCGTAAGCTCTGTGGGAGCTGGCTTGCCAGCGATGGCGGCCTCAAGGACAACGTAGAGCTTGATACCCTCATCGCCGGCAAGCCAGCTACTACTGGAACGAGGCAAAGAGGAAATCATGCGTACGATTCTTTTCAGCAGCCAGAACTACGACATCGACAGCTTTCGCGCGGCCGGGCAACCGGCCGGCATCGAGCTGCAATTTCAGCCTGCGCGCCTGAGCCTCGACACGGTAGCGCTCGCCCAAGGGTATGAAGCGGTCTGCGCGTTTATCAATGATGACCTTGGCGCGGCAGTGCTCGAGCGCCTGGCCGCTGGAGGCACGCGCCTGATCGCCCTGCGCTCGGCGGGTTACAACCACGTCGACTTGCCAACGGCAAAACGTCTGGGACTGGCCATCGTGCGCGTCCCGGCCTATTCGCCTCACGCCGTGGCCGAACACGCAGTGGCGCTGATCCTCGCACTCAACCGCCGCTTGCCCCGCGCCTGCAACCGCACCCGCGATGGGGATTTCAGACTGCAAGGGCTGACCGGTTTCGACCTGGTGGGCAAGACGGTCGGCGTGGTCGGCACCGGGCAGATCGGCGCCACATTCGCCAAAATCATGAACGGTTTTGGCTGCCGGTTACTGGCCTATGACCCCTACCCCAACCCGCAGGTCGAAGCCTTGGGCGCGCGCTACCTGAGCCTGCCGCAACTGCTGGCCGAATCGCAGATCATCAGCCTGCACTGCCCGCTCAACGAGCAGAGCAAGCATATGATCAACCGCGAATCACTGGCGCACATGCAACCGGGCGCGATGCTGATCAATACCGGACGAGGCGGCCTGGTGGACACCCCGGCGCTGATCGACGCGCTGAAAGACGGTCGCCTCGGCTATCTGGGGCTGGACGTGTATGAGGAGGAGGCGCAACTGTTCTTCGAGGACCGTTCCGACCTGCCGTTGCAAGACGATGTGCTGGCCAGGCTGCTGACCTTTCCTAACGTGATCGTCACCGCGCACCAGGCCTTTCTGACCCACGAAGCGCTGGACGCGATTGCCGCCACCACGTTGCGCAACATCGCCGCCTGGGTGGCGGGCACGCCGGAAAACCTGGTCACGGGCGACTGAAACGGATCGAAGGTCATCGGCCTGCGCGATGCGGCATGCAAGCCCGTGCTAGCATATCGCGCATATTTGGAGGACCCATGGTCGAACACGATTTCCGCTACAGCCTGATGAACCCGCAACACACCCTCACCGAATGCCGCGCCCTGGTGCCGGGGCGTTATCAGGTCACCGGCAACGGTGGCTCGATTCGCAACAACGACGTGCTGGTCGTGACCCTCAAGGGCGCCAAGGACTTGTCCATGCGCCTGACCGTCGAAACGGTTCGCCACCTGATCAATCCGCCCGGCCAATGGGTCGCGGTGGCCAGCGGTCCGGTGTTCGGCGAACTGGCGATCCATACCTGGCAAGTGAACTGCGACAGCTGCGCCAAAGCACTGAGCTTCGAGTTCGCCGTCGACGCCAAACTGGGCAACAAGGCTGAAAAACCTGCCGCCACCGCAAGAATTGCCGAGCTGGGCTGGACTACCGTCGGCGAGAAACACCTGTGCCCGAAATGCCAGGAGCCTGCGTGATGAAACGCCTCGCTCTGAGCGCGATGGCCGGTGCCAGCCTGCTGGGCTGCGCCGCCGAGCCGGTGCAGCTTGAACACAATCGCAGCTACATCCTGGAGTGGATCGGCGAGCGGCCGCTGATGGACTACAGCCACCTGACCATCACGCTCGGTGAAGATAGCCGGGCCTACGGCAATGGCGGCTGCAACCACTGGTTCGCGCCGTACACCCTGGAGGGCGACAAACTGACCTTCGGCAAAATCGGCAGCACCCGCAAACTGTGCGCGCCGGCGCTGATGGAGCAGGAAAAACGCTTCCTGCAGGCCCTGGAAAACGTCCAGCGCTGGGACGTCTCCCCGATCGAGCAGATCCGCTTCTGGCCAGCCGAAGGCAAGCCGCTGCGTTGGTGGCTTGAGGAAGGTTGATCGCCTCCTCTTCTGCATCCTGATGGATGACTGTGGCGAGGGGGCTTGCCCCCGTTGGGCTGCGTAGCAGCCCTAATCCCGGTCACTTCATTTCGTCAGGCTCACCGTGTGTTTCGGTTTTGCGTCTGCTACGCAGCCGAACGGGGGCAAGCCCCCTCGCCACAAAAAGCCCCTGACCACAATGAATTCGATCACCTGATCAATTCTTCGCCTGCAACGCCTCAAGCTTCGCCATCACCCCCGCCGCCGTCTGTTCACCCATCAACTGCTCACGCACCTTGCCCTTGTTATCGATGATGTACGTCACCGGCAATGCCTCGCTGCGTGGCAATTCGAACAATTCGGCAGGGTCCTGGGCCAACACCGTGAACTTGATCCCCAGTTTCTCGCTCGCGTCCTTCAGTTCCTGACCCTGGACGTTGTCGAAGTTAACCCCGAACACACCGATTTTCTTGCCCTTGAGTTGCTCGGCCAGGGTGTTCAACTCCGGGATTTCGGTACGGCAAGGACCGCACCATTCTGCCCAGTAGTTGAGTACCAGCCATTTGCCATCCAGTCGGTCGGCGGCGATCTTGTGGCCGTCCTGGTCGATGCCATAGTCATTCCCGCAGCCCCCCAGCATCAACGCTCCGATGATCGCCAATGCTGCTGCCAGTCGCCTTGTCATGTCGTGTTCCTTTTCAAAAATTGAATGCACCTGCGACCCATCGCCTCTCACGGTTCTGGATTGCGCGCTGCACAGTTAGAATAGCCGCCACCTTACGCAAGATGCGAACCGCTCATGACCGATCTGACGCTTTATCACAACCCGCGCTGCTCGAAATCCCGCGGTGCGCTCGAACTGCTAGAAGCCCGTGGCCTGACCCCGACCGTGGTGCGTTACCTGGACACTCCGCTGGACACCTCGCAAATCCAGCGCCTGCTGGGCAAGCTGGGGATCAGCGCGCGGCAACTGCTGCGCACCGGCGAGGACGAGTACAAGACTCTCAATCTGGCCGACAGCAGCCTGAGCGAAGCGCAATTGATTAGCGCCATCGCCGCCCACCCGAAACTGATGGAGCGACCGATTCTCGAAGTCGGCGACAAGGCCATCATCGGCCGCCCACCGGAGCAGATCCTGGAACTGCTGCCATGAGTGCACCGTACATTCTGGTTCTGTACTACAGCCGCAGCGGCTCGACCAACGAAATGGCCCGGCAGATCGCCCGTGGCGTCGAACAGGCCGGGCTTGAGGCCCGCCTGCGCACGGTGCCGGCGATTTCCACCGAATGCGAAGCTGTTGCGCCGCAGATTCCCGAGGAAGGCGCGCTGTATGCCAGCCTCGACGACCTGAAGAACTGCGCTGGCCTGGCACTCGGCAGCCCGACCCGCTTCGGCAATATGGCCGCACCGCTCAAGTACTTCCTCGACGGCACCAGCAACCTGTGGCTGACCGGCGCCCTGGTGGGTAAACCGGCCGGCGTGTTCACCTCCACCGCGAGCCTGCACGGCGGCCAGGAGACGACCCTGCTGTCGATGATGTTGCCGTTGTTGCACCACGGCATGCTGATCACCGGCCTGCCTTACAGCGAATCGGCACTGCTGGAAACCCAGGGCGGCGGCACACCCTACGGCGCCAGCCACCACGCCGGTGCCGATGGCAAAAGCGGCCTGGATAGCCATGAAGTGGCGCTGTGCCGCGCGCTGGGCATGCGCCTGGCCAAGACTGCACAGAAACTGGAGAACTGAAATGGCCAGGAAGCCGAAGATACTCCCTGCCATTGACTGGCTCGAGCCTCGGGTGCGGGCGATGCGTGTCATCAGCCTGCTGTGCTTTTTGGGGCTAGTGGGCCTGCTGTGCGTCTACTACCTGCTGATTGCCGACCTGCATGGCGCCCGGCCATGGGTGATTCTGCTGATCGAACTGGTGCCACTGCTGATACTGGCGCCGGGCATGATCATCGGCAGTCCTCGCGGGCATTCATGGATGTGCTTTGTGGTGAACCTGTATTTCATCAAGGGTGCTTTGGCCGCTTATGACCCGAACCGGCAAATCTTCGGTTTGCTGGAGATGGGCGCAAGCCTGGCGGTGTTTTGCTCGGCACTGCTGTATGTGCGCTGGCGTTATCAGTTGAACCGCAAGCTGGCGGGTGAAGGCGGGGCCTCCGTCGCCTGATCTGACGCCTTCTACCCGAGCAAGCCCGCTCCCACAGGGGGATTTGTGAGCGACACAGATCCCATGTGGGAGCGGGCTTGCTCGCGAAGGGGGCGACTCGGTCTTAATGATTCACTGTGTAAGCCAGCATCATCGAAATCTGGCTCATCGGCCGCCCGCCACTTTCCGCATGCCACTGGTTGAACACGTCCTGCACCAACGCCAGGTCGCGCAGACTGCTCGGCACCTTGTCGATGATGTCCTGTGCATTCAAAGCCGCGACCACATCGTAGCTCGGCACAAAGGTGTCCTTGCCGATCATCCGCAGGAAGCGCGGGGCTGACAGGCCACCCAACTGATGCCCGCGTTTTTTCAGGAAGGTCCAGAGCCCGACGATATCGGTCACCGGCCAGTCGGCGATCAGTTCGCCGAAGCTGCCCTTTTTATGGGCCACGTCCAGTATGAATTGCGCATTGCGCGGCACACTCTTGAGCTTGCCCAGGTGACGGATGATCCGTGTGTCCTGCATCAGCCGCTCAAGGTGCTCGGCGCTCATCAGCACGACTTTTTCCGGGTCGAACCTGAAGAACACCTCTTCGAAGGCCGGCCACTTGGCGTCCACCAGGCTGTGCTTGAGCCCGGCGCGGAATACCCGTAGCGCCATCATCGAGAGGTAGCGATCGTCGCTGATCTTGCGCAGTTGCGCGGGAGTCTTGGGAACGGGCAGATGGGCTTCCAGTTCAGCCGCCGAACCGAAGCGGTTCAGACAGTATTCATTGAGCCACTTGTAATCGCGCATGCCCTCTCCTGAGGATTGAAACGAAAAACAAATGTGGGAGCGGGCTTGTGGCGAGGGGGCTTGCCCCCGTTGGGCTGCGAAGCGGCCCCAAGATCTCCGATGTACCAAAGATCTTGTGAGTGCTACGCACTCAAACGGGGGCAAGCCCCCTCGCCACAGGCCCGCTCCCACAGTTTTAATCAGAGGTTGACCACGTTGACGAAGCGCGATGCGGCGCTTTCGTCGATCTTGAGGCTGGTGAAGTCAAACAGGTTGCGGTCCGCCAGTTGCGACGGGATCACGTTCTGCAGGCTGCGGAAAATGCTCTCGGTACGGCCCGGGGTCTTGCGTTCCCAGTCCTGCAGCATTTCCTTGACCACCTGACGCTGCAGGTTTTCCTGGGAACCACAGAGGTTGCACGGAATGATCGGGAATTGCTTGAAGTCCGAGTAGGCCTGGATGTCTTTTTCGTTGCAGTAGGCCAGCGGGCGGATCACCACGTTTCGACCATCGTCGGCGCGCAGCTTCGGCGGCATGGCCTTGAGCGAACCGTTGAAGAACATGTTCAGGAAGAACGTTTCGACGATGTCGTCGCGATGGTGACCCAGGGCCATCTTGGTCGCGCCAATTTCATCGGCAAAGGTGTAGAGCGTGCCGCGACGCAGGCGCGAGCACAGCGAACACGTCGTCTTGCCTTCCGGAATCAGCTCCTTGACCACCGAATACGTGTCTTTCTCGACGATGTGGTACTCGATACCCAGTTCTTTCAGGTAGGCCGGCAGCACGTGCTCCGGGAAGCCCGGCTGCTTCTGGTCCATGTTCACGGCCACGATCTCGAACTTGATCGGCGCGACCTTCTGCAAGTGCATCAGCACATCGAGCATGGTGTAGCTGTCCTTGCCACCGGACAGGCAGACCATGACCTTGTCGCCGTCTTCAATCATGTTGAAATCGGCAACCGCCTCACCGGCCTGTCGGCGAAGGCGCTTTTGCAGTTTGTTCTGGTTGACCGTGAGAGTGCCCATGACGCGAAATCCGTGAGGTGTGACGAAAGGCGGGCATTTTACGCAAATTCTTTGCACTTGTGGCGAGGGGGCAACATCTCTAGCTCACCTACAGACCCTGCAGCGATTAACAACCGGGTTTACAGCGCAATTTGCTCTAAAGCCCCTACACCCTCTGGGGAAACTCCTCCCTATACTGCGACATAAGGTCGCTTACATATTTCAGACCTGTGACTTGCTTGGCCGCATTGGCCCGTAGGCGCTCCACTGGGGGGCGACGGTAAAGACAAGAGGAGTGACTGGCATGATCCATCACGTAGTGGGGCTCTTCACCCACCCTGACCAAGAATGGAAAGAAATCCGTGGCGACCAGGAGGAAAGCATCAGCCACATGTACCTGACCCATACGCTGATCCTGGCGGCCATCCCCGCCGTGTCTGCCTTCATTGGCACCACGCAGGTCGGCTGGGTTATCGGCAATCGGCCTCCCGTGATGTTGACCGTAGAAAGCGCGATATGGATGACGGTCATGTCGTACCTGGCGATGCTCGGCGGTGTAGCGGTAATGGGCGCATTCATTCACTGGATGGCCCGCACCTACGACGCCAACCCAAGCCTGGCCCGCTGCATTGCGTTTGCAACCTACACCGCGACCCCCTTGTTCATCGGCGGCCTCGCGGCCTTGTACCCGCACTTGTGGCTGGGGATGATCGTCGGCACTGCAGCCATCTGCTACACGGTGTACTTGCTGTATGTGGGCTTACCGACGTTCATGAACATTCCATCTGACGAGGGCTTCCTGTTTTCAAGTTCAGTGCTCGCCGTAGGCCTGGTGGTGCTGGTCGCCATCATGGCGTTCACCGTGATTGTCTGGGGACTCGGCGTGGGGCCGGTCTACACCAATTAGCCGCTCATCACCGAAAGTCAGAAATGCCGATAAAGGCCGCCGCAAGGTGGCCTTTTCATTCTTCAGCAAGGAGAAAGTCCACGACCATTCGGCAACCTGGTGATTCGCACGGCCCGAGGGTTGCGGCATACTCGAGCGCTCTGGAGATCCATCAAGCATGCCCGAGCAACTCAATTCCCGCGTCGAAGACTGTTTCCAACTAGCCGAATCCTTTTTCAAACGACCTTTCAAGCGCCCTGTGGTGAGCCTCAAGCTACGCGGGCAAAAAGCCGGTGTCGCGCATTTGCACGAGAACCTGCTGCGCTTCAACCCGCAGCTGTACCGGGACAATACCGAGGATTTTCTCAAGCAGACCGTGGCCCATGAAGTCGCGCACCTGATCGCCCACCAGCTGTTCGGCGACCGCATCCAGCCCCATGGCGAAGAGTGGCAATTGATCATGCGCGGCGTGTACGAACTGCCGCCCAACCGCTGCCACACCTATGACGTCAAACGCCGCAGCGTGACCCGTTACATCTACAAATGCCCATGCGCCGACAGCGACTTCCCGTTCTCGGCCCAGCGCCACAGCCTGGTGCGGCAAGGGCGGCGGTATCTGTGCCGGCGGTGTCGCAACACCTTGGTGTTCAGTGGGGAGATGCGGGTCGAGTAGCGAGATTTGCGGTGGCTGTACTGGCCTCTTCGCGGGCAAGCCCGCTCCCACAGGGACTCGCGTCGATGACAAGTTCTGTGGACAACCCCGGCCACTGTGGGAGCGGGCTTGCCCGCGAAGAGGCCAGTACAAACACTAGAGAATCACGTTGTTACTCCGCAGCTCTTCAATTCGCTCAACGCTAAACCCCAACTCCCCCAACACCTGATCCGTATGCTGCCCCAGCGCCGCGCCGATATACTTCGGCTCAGGCAACCCCTCTGAAAACTTCAGCGGACAAGCCATCTGCGCCTGAACCGAACCATCGCCCCGCGGCACTTCGGCCACCAACTCCCGCGCCTGCAACTGTGGATGACACAGCGCTTCTCCCAGGCTCAACACCGGTTCGACGCACGCATCCAGTTCCGCGAACAGCGCACGCAACTCGGCAAAATCATGCTTTTCGAATTCGACCTTCAGCGCGTCTTTTAGCTTTTTCTGATGCGCCGCTTGCGGTGACAGGCCCAAGCCAGCCAGTTCCTCCAGCCCCAATGCCGTGCACAACTGCTTCATGAACACCGGTTCCAGACTGCCCACCGACAGCCAGCGCCCATCCCGGGAACGGTAGTAATCGTAAAAGCTGCCGCCATTGAGCACCTGGTTTTCCGGCCCCGGCTCGACGCCACAGGCAAGATATCCGGCACCCGCCAGTGCATTCAGGCTGAACGCGCAGTCGGTCATGCTGACATCCAGGTGCTGGCCCTGACCGGTTTGCTGCCGGGCGACTACCGCCGCCAGCAAGCCAATCACCCCGTGCAGCGAGCCACCGGCGACATCCGCCACCTGCATGCCCAACGGCAGTGGCCCACTTTCGGCTCGGCCGGTGTAACTCGCCAGCCCGGACAAGGCCAGATAGTTGATGTCGTGGCCGGCGCGGTCCTTGTAGGGACCGGTCTGGCCGTAGCCGGTGATCGACACATAAATCAGTTTTGGGTTGATCGCCTTCAGGGCCTCATACCCCAGCCCCAGTCGCTCCATGACACCGGGGCGGAATTGCTCCAGCACGATGTCGTAGTCCTGCAACAGCTGCTTGATGACATCCAGCGCCTCAGGCTGTTTGAGGTCCAGGGCCAGGCTACGCTTGTTGCGGTTGAGGTAGGCATGACTGGCCGACACCCCTTGATCGTGGGGCGGCAATACCCGCAGCAGATCCATGCGGGTCGGTGATTCGATGCGCAACACTTCGGCGCCCATGTCCGCCAGCAGCAACGAAGCGAACGGCCCCGGCAGCAGTGTCGAGAAATCCAGAACCTTGAGTGATGCCAATGGACCGAGCATGAACGTTCTCCCTTAACAATGCCCACAGCCTAGGCAGCCGATCGCTTTGCGGCAATCACCTTATGCGCCACGTGCAGTGACCGTTACGCTCAAACCGCAGGCAACAAAAAACCCGCCGAAGCGGGTTTTTCATCAGGACAAGGCTTACTTGGCGTTAGCCGGGGCTCCCTCTTCGACGTGGCCCAAAACATCGTCTTTAGGCTCGTCGGCAATGCCGCGTCCGCCCGAAGCCAGTTCGGCTTGCAGCACGTCGGTGTCCAGTTCCTTGACCCACTTGGCCACAACGATGGTCGCCACGGCGTTACCGATCAGGTTGGTCAGGGCACGGGCTTCGGACATGAAACGGTCGATACCGAGGATCAGCGCCAAGCCGGCAACTGGCAGGTGGCCGACGGCGGACAGCGTTGCAGCCAGTACGATGAAACCACTACCGGTCACACCCGCAGCGCCTTTGGAGGACAGCAGCAACACCACCAGCAGGGTGATCTGGTGCGTGATGTCCATGGGCGTATCGGTTGCCTGGGCAATGAACACCGCGGCCATGGTCAGGTAGATCGCAGTACCGTCGAGGTTGAACGAGTAGCCGGTCGGGATCACCAGGCCTACTACGGATTTCTGCGCGCCCAGACGCTCCATTTTGATCAGCATGCGTGGCAGCACCGATTCCGAAGAAGAAGTACCGAGCACGATCAGCAGCTCCTCACGGATGTAGCGGATCATTTTCAACACGCTGAAGCCGTGCATGCGGGCGATGGAGCCCAGCACGATCAGGATGAACAGCAGGCAAGTGATGTAGAAGCACGCCATCAGTTGACCCAGTTGCACCAGCGAGCCGACACCGTAGGCACCGATAGTGAACGCCATGGCACCGAAGGCACCGATGGGCGCGAGCTTCATGATCATGTTGATGATGTTGAACATCACGTGGGCGAAGCGATCGATGAGGTCCAGCAGCGGCTTGCCGTAGGCTCCAAGGCGATGCAGGGCGAAACCGAAGATCACCGAGAACATCAACACTTGCAGGATGTCGCCGGTGGCGAAGGCGCCGACGATGGTGCTAGGGATCACGTTCAGCAGGAAGCCGACGACGCTTTGGTCGGCACCGGCCGCCACATAAGCGGCAACCTTGGAGGCATCGAGGGTGGCGACGTCGATATGCATGCCATTACCTGGCTGCACGATGTTGACCACGACCAGACCGACCAGCAAGGCAATGGTCGACACGATTTCGAAGTACAGCAGAGCATAACCACCGGTCTTGCCGACGGACTTCATGTTCTGCATGCCGGCGATGCCGCTGACAACGGTACAGAAGATGATCGGGGCGATGATCATTTTGATCAGCTTGATGAACCCGTCGCCCAGTGGCTTAACGGCCACACCGAGCTGTGGATAGTAGTGACCGAGGGCGATACCGATGACAATTGCAACGATCACCTGGAAATACAGGGATTTGTACAGTGGCTGACGAGTCGTCATTGCAAAGTTCCTCAAGGGTGCCCGGTGACAACATCCATCTGTTGCCCGCAACACCGCAATTGCGAACCCTCCTGCACTGGAGGGATTTGTTTTTTCGAGCTGCGCAACGGCAGGCCTCTGGAAGTTGTATCGCAAGGCCCGTGCCACCTTCCGTAAAACCCCTGCATGCCTTTTGATATCAGGGGTTGCAGCAAACTCCCTGTCACCGAATGGTTACATGCATGTGGCGGATTTCCGCCCTTCCACTAAAAGTCGTCCTGCAATTTGGCGGATATCCGCCCTGTTCATGCCCGCAGCGCGCAGCTACCATCCGTCGTTCAACGGTCAGGCCTGCTGCCATGCGCGAACGCACCATCGCCAGTCATTTCGCCCTCGCCGCCCTGGGTGGTGCGCGTCGGCACGGCTACGATTATTCGGGCCTGCTACAACAACTGGGGATCAGCCCCGAGTTGCTTGATGAACCCCGGGCGCGCATCGCTCCAGAGCAATTCACCCAACTGATTCAGGCCTTATGGCTGGCACTGGACGACGAGTACCTGGGGTTCGGGCAAGCCCCGAGCAGACCGGGCAGTTTCGCGATGATGTGCCATGCCGTGATCCACTGCCGCAGCCTGGATAAGGCACTCAATCGCGGCTTATTGTTTTACAGCCTATTCCCCGGGGCTCCACGCTTGACCCTGACTCACGAGGACGAATGGGTCCGCCTGAGCCTGGACGACTCGCAGCTTTGGGACCCGGACCACTTTCTGACCGAGGCTCTGCTGGTGATCTGGCACCGTTTCGGCAGCTGGCTGATCGGCCAGCGCATTCGCCTGGAACAGGCCAGGTTCAGCTACTCCCGACCGGAACACGGCGCCGAGTACGACCTGCTGTTTTCCTGCCCGCTTGAGTTTTCCAGCCCCCAGAGCAGCCTGTTGTTTCACAGCCGCTACCTGGCCATGCCGCTGTTGCAGGATGAGCGCACCCTCAAGCATTTCCTCGAGCGCTCCCCCGCCGACCTGCTCTCGCGCCCGGATGATGGCGACAGTTTGAGCAGCCGCTTGCGGCGCTTGCTGCTCAGCCGCGACAGTTCACGCTGGCCCGACCTGGAAGCCGTGGCCGCGCACTTGCACATCAGCCCGCAAACCTTGCGCCGGCATTTGAGGGAAGAGGGTTCGAGCTTTCAGGAACTGAAGGACCAGTTGCGCCGAGACATCGCGATTTACCACCTGAGCCGCGCTGACCTGTCGTTGCAACAGATCGCCGAGCAACTGGGGTTTTCCGAACCGTCGGCGTTTCACCGGGCGTTCAAGAAGTGGACCGGGCTGACACCGGGGGCCTATCGGGCGCAGGAACACTGAAATTCAAGGGCGATTTTTTTGCTGTCTTCACTGGCCTCTTCGCGAGCAGGCTCGCTCCCACAATGAATCAGTGTCGTTCACAAAAAAGTGTTCAACGCTAATCCCTGTGGGAGCGAGCCTGCTCGCGATGGCGTCCGATAAAACACCGCTAAACCACCGGGAAATGAATCCGGAACGCCGCCCCGCCCATCGGTGAATCCCCCAGGGTCAGTTGGGCGCTGTAGCTCTCGATGATGTCCTTGACCACCGCCAGGCCGATGCCCTGCCCCGGATGCTGACGGTCCAGCCGCTCGCCGCGCTCGAGAATCCGTGCTCGCTGATCCTGTGGTACGCCGGGGCCGTCGTCCTCGACACACAACTCGGTGCCGCTGAGGGTTTCACGCACGCTGATGCGTATTTCGCCGAGGCACAGGCGATAGGCGTTTTCCAGCAAGTTACCCATCATTTCCAATAAAGCACCCTGCTCGATCGGTACATGGCACGGGTCGGGCAGGTCGAACGCAACGTGCACGCGCTTGTCGCGATAGACCTTGTCCAGCGTGTCGCACAGACTTTTCAGCACCGGGTGCAAGTGCACCTGATGACGTACCAGACCGCTCTTGCGCAGACTGGCGCGCTGCAACTGGTAGCTGATCTGCTGGCTCATGCGCTCGATCTGGGTTTGCAGCACCCAGGCCTGATCGCGATCTTCGGGACGCTGGGCCATGTCTTCACTGACGCCCTGCAACACCGCCAGGGGCGTTTTCAGGCTATGGGCCAAGTCGTCGAGAGAATCACGGTAGCGACTGCGCTGCTCACGTTCACTATGCAGCAAGCGGTTGAGGGAACCGGTCAGGCGCAGCAATTCCCGGGGATGTTCCTCGCTGAGGCTTTCGCGGGTGCCACCTTCGATCTGGTCCAGCTCCTGGCTCAAGCGCCGCAATGCCTGCAAACCCCAAGTCAGGCCGATCCACAACAACGCCAACAGCACCAGCAGAGCCGCACCAAAACCCAGATAGAGGTTTTCCCGCAGGCCCTCGAGGGTTAGTTCGTACTCGCGAACCGGCTGCAACGCCACGATGCTGAAGGCTGCACTTTTGCCGCCGAGCAACTTGACCTCGACGTCGTAGACGAAGAACTCCTGGCCGTTGGCTTCTCGGATGCGCGCAAACTCGTTACCACGTCCGTCATAGCGTGGCTTGTAATTGATGCGCTCTTCCCGGGTCGCCTTTGAGCGCCAGACCAGACGCCCTTCACGGTCATAGATATAGCCAAGCAGTCGGCTATCGGTGAGGTTGAAGCGTTCGTCGGGCAATTGCGCCGGCATCTGCAGGCTGTTGTTCTCCACCCGGGCGGCGGAGATCAACGTAGTCACGTCCGATGCCAGACGCTGCTCGATGGAGTCCTGCAACGCCAGGCTGAAGGCACCCTGCATCGCCGGCAGCAACGCCAGCATGAACAACACCGCCAACAGCGTGGCGGCGAGCATCAAGCGAATGCGCAGCGAACGGATCAAGTGCAACGCTCATTGAACAGGTAACCCAGGCCGCGCACGGTGTCGATCGGCTTGAATCCGCCCGGTCCCTCCAGTTTTCGGCGCAGACGGCCGACCAGCACCTCGATCACATTCGGATCACGCTCGTCGTCATCCGGGTAGAGCTGTTCCATCAAGCGGTCCTTGGGCACCACTTGCTGATGGTGGCGCATCAGGTATTCGAGAATGCGGTACTCATACGCGGTCAGTGCCAGCGGCTGTTCGTCGAGGGACGCCTGCTTGCGGTTGAGATCCAGCAGCAAGGGACCGGCGACGATGGTCGACAGGGTGAAACCGCTGGAGCGGCGCAGCAAGGCATTCAGGCGAGCTTCCAGCTCTTCGAACTGAAACGGCTTGACCACGTAATCATCGGCGCCGGCGGCCAGGCCTTCAACCTTGTCCTGCCAGTTGCCACGCGCGGTGAGGATCAGGATCGGGAAGACCTTGCCACTTGAACGCAACTGGCGGATCAGGTCGAGCCCGCTCATGCCCGGCAGACCGAGGTCGATCACCGCCAGGTCAAAGTTGAACTGCGCTGTCTGGTACAGCGCCTCCTCGGCGTTGGCCACGGACTCGACCACATGGCCGCTCTCCGTCAGGCGGGTTTGCAGGTGATGACGCAGCAATGCTTCATCTTCGACGACCAGCAGTTTCATAACGCTCTCCCGGGCAAATCAACATCTCCAGAGGCACAACGTCGCACCTCAATGGCTAACAGGGCAACGCCGGATCAGTCACTCGGGCTGATCCGGCGCAGGCCGTTCACGAAACGCTTGTCAGAAAGCGTAGTTGGCGGACAGGTAAGTCTGGGCGCTGCTGGTCAGGTCCAGCGAACCCTGCTTGCTGCCACCGCGCTCACTCATCTCGGTGCTGGCGTTGCTGCGCAGGTAACGGTAACCCAGTTCAACCGAGGTGTTCTGCGAAACCTGTTGCAGCACACCCACCTGGCCACCGATGGCATAGCCAATATTGCTGTCGCGGCTGAAGCCTGGCGACTCCTGGGTCATTTTGGTCAGGCCCGCCGTGGCGCCGCCGAACAATTTGGTGCTGCCGCCCACCGGGTAGAACAGATCGTAGCTGCCCAGGAGGTTTTCCTGACGCAGTTTAATGCCGCTGTGCGAGCCCGACACGTTGTCGTAAGTGGCGTAGTAACGGCCCTGGCTATTCTGCTGGCCCAAACGAACACCCCAGGTGGTGTCCTTGCCGATCACACCATCGGCGTTCGGGTGATTGAGGCTGTCGTTCAGGGCGTGGGATTTTTTGATCTTGTCGCTGGTCTGTCCAAGAGTAAGGCTGGCGAAGTTGTCGTCGGAGGCGAAGGCTGCGGTGCTTGCGCCCAGAACCGTGAATGCCAGAAGCAGTTTTTTGAATGCAGTCATTGGGGAGTTTCCTCATGTGCCGTTTGTTTTTGGGGTACGGGGCAAGGTTACGCACCGCGCCCTGAACTCCCCCTGAACGCACTCTGAACCTGAGCTGAACCGCCCTTTCCCGAATGTTTCGACACGTTTCAACAGGAGACCCGACCCTGCGCATGTTCTTCGCCGCCCTTCTGCTGGCCTTGAGCGGGCTCAGCCAGGCTGCCATCCCGGTGCGAGGTTTCAGGCCGGGCTCGACCTACTGAAAAAACAACCGCAGACCGATCCACTTAAAATCGCCGCCATCGGCTACTACCCAGTCCCAAGCCAACCCGGCAAAATGCCTGACATGAATTCAACCCCCGCCCTGCCCGTCTGCTGCACCCCCCTCGATGACCACTGGCCGCTGCCGTTGGTGCTGCCCGATACGGTCCTGCTGAGCACTCACTTCGATAGCGCCCGACTGGCCAGCGATGACTTTCAGCGCAGCGCTGTGGAAGTACCGGCGAGCATTCAGCGCTCTGTCGCCAAACGGCAGGCGGAGTTTCTCGCCGGGCGGGTGTGTGCCCGGGCCGCGTTACAGCGTCTGGAAGGTTTGAGCGTCATTCCGGCCATTGGTGAAGACCGGGCACCGGTCTGGCCTGCTCATATCACGGGTTCGATCACCCATAGCACGGGCCGGGCCGCGGCGATTGTCGCGAACAAAAGCCATTGGCGCGGCCTGGGCATGGACCTGGAAAACCTGCTCAATGTCGAACGCGCCGAACGCCTGGCCGGGGAAATCCTCAACCCGCCGGAGCTACAGCGCATGGCGCTCGGTCCTCGCGAGCAACGGGCGTTGCTGGTGACCCTGACGTTCTCGGTCAAGGAAAGCCTGTTCAAGGCACTCTATCCGATCGTTCAGCAACGGTTTTATTTCGAACACGCCGAAGTGCTGGAGTGGCGTGAGTCGGGTGAGGTGCGGTTGCGACTGCTCACGGATTTGTCCCGCGAATGGCGCAACGGCACCGAGCTGGATGCGCAGTTCGGGGTCAAGGATGGGCAGTTGTTGAGTCTGGTCAGTATCAAGGCCTGAGAGTTTTCGGTGCTTGGTATGGCCCCTTCGCGGGCAAGCCCGCTCCCACAGTTGACTTGTGTATGACACAAAACCTGTGGGAGCGGGCTTGCTCGCGAAAGCGGTTGAACATTCACCGGAAATCTCAACGCTTCTCCTGATTACGCGGCCAGCTCAGGCTGAAACACGCCCCACCCAGACTCTTGCTCTTGCCGATCAACGCACGCCCGTCGTGCCAATGAATGATGCGCCGCACGATCGACAACCCCAGCCCATGCCCGCTCGACGCACGGGTGCGGCTGTCGTCCAGACGCAGGAACGGCGTGAAGATCTTCTCCCACGCCGACTCCGGCACCCCCGGTCCGTCATCCTCGATATCCACCCGGCAGCGTTGCTGCCCTACCTGATAGCTGATGGTCACCCGTGATTGCGCATGGCGCATGGCATTGCTCACCAGGTTCTGGATCGCCCGGTGCAGATAACGCGGTTCGGCCTCGACCCAGGCATCGTCGTTATCAGCGGCCGACAGGCACAAACCCCGCTGTACCGTGACATCGGCACGCAACGGCGCCAGTTCCTCAATCACCTGGTTGACCAAGGCATCCAGATCGATCCGCTGGAAGTTCAGTGCCGGAGAACCCTGTTCGAGCCGCGCGTAGGTCAGCATCTCGTCCACCAACCGGTCGAGATCCTCGATGTCGTTATCCATGCCCTGGCAGTATTTTTCCAGGGCTTGCGGCGTGGTGGCCGAGCCGATCATCTCCAGGCCAAAGCGCAGGCGCGCCACCGGCGTGCGCAACTCGTGGGACACCGCGCGCACCAGTTCGCGCTGGATCGCCAACAACTGCTGCAAGTGCTCGGCCATGCCGTTGAACGCCGAGGCCAGCCGTCCCACCGAGTCCGCGCCACGCGCCGGCACGCGGGTTTCCAGGCTGCCCTGGGCAATACGCGTGGCGGCGGCCTCCAGGCCACGCAAACGCCGCTCGAGCTGGCGCACCAACAGATAAACGATCAAACCGATCAGCGTCAGGCCCAGCGCAGCGATCAGCACCAGCCATTGCGGGGGATAAGGATTCATCTGATACAACGGGCCGATTTCCAGGACCCACGGTGTTCCGACCATGCCGGCAAACACCCGGATCGAATCGCCTTCCTTGCCCAGCGCCATCACGGTGTCGCCCTCGGACACCCGGCGGCTCTGGTCTTCGTCCATGTCCGCCTCGTCAACCGTGACAAGGCGCAGGTCGAAGCCAAAGCCCTTGTCCTGCTTCAATTGCGCCAGACGCAGGGGCTGATCGGCAACGGGGGTACGCACCAGCTCATCGGTCAACAGGTAGATGGTCGCCCGGGCCAGTTGCTCGCTGATCTGCTGCACTTCCCCGGTCAGCATCAACTGCTCCTTGTCGCTGACCAGCTTGTAGACCTTCGCCGCGTGCGGGCCGGTCTGCTCCACCAAAGCCTGGCCGCGCAACACACGAGTGCGCTGGGTAAGGTCCAGGTCAGTCTCGGCAAAGGTTTTCAACGCCAGAGGAATGCCCAGCAACCGCCCCCACACCAGCAAGGCCCGATGGCGCTCGGTCTGGTTCATCGGTTGCAGGTTGTCGGCCATCAGCGAAAACGTGCCATGGGCCAGGCGCTCGCGGTATTGCTCGCTGCGCACCTGATTGAGCAGGTGCAAGGCCAGCACACCGAGCACCGCCACCAGAATCAGCGCGGCACACATGCCGCCATAGATACGCAGGAAGATCGAGTTCACAGGGTCTGGTCTACGCAAGCCTCGGGAACGAACAGATAGCCTTTGCTGCGCACGGTCTTGATCAGCCGTGGATGCTCAGGGTCATCGCCGATCTTGGGGCGGATGCGCGAGATACGCACATCGATGGAACGGTCCTGACCGTCATAACCGATACCTCGCAGCGCAGTGAAGATCTCTTCCCGGGAGAGAATGCGCCCGGCATTGGCCACCAACAGCCAGAGCAAGTCGAATTCGGCGCTGGTCAGTTCGATGCCGTTGCCCTGCAACCAGGCCTCGCGCAAGGCGTTGTCGACGATCAGCGGGCCGAACTGCAGACGCCGCTGTTTTTCCGGGGCGACTTCGGGCGTTTCGCTACGGCGCAGCAGGGCCTGGATGCGCGCCAGCAGCAGGCGCGGGCGTACCGGTTTGCAGACGTAGTCGTCAGCCCCCAGGTCCAGGCCGAGAATCTGGTCGGTATCATCGGTGCGGGCGGTGAGCATCAGGATCGGGCCGTCGTAACGGGCGCGGACCTTGCGGCAGATGCTCAGGCCATCTTCACCGGGGAGCATCAGGTCGAGGATCACCAGGTCCGGTTGTTCCTTGATAATGCGGTTCGCAGCGAGGGCGCCATCCCCTTCGATCGACACACGCAGGCCATTGGCTTCCAGGTAATCGCGGGTCAGTTCGGCCAGTCGCTGGTCGTCCTCCACAATCAATACCTGCCAGGCTTCTTGCTCCACGGGTGACCTCTGCTTGCCAAAAACACTAATAAGGAAGGATCCGCCCGTCTTTTTGTAATGATTCGGGGGGACAAATATGTATACACGCTGAGCCGAATGTATAAACGCCGCCCGTCGAGAACACAAGCGGGTAAATGCGTTCGGACAACGCGGTTTTTTGTGATAGGGTTCGCGCCCTTAAAAATCCGAACGGCTGTTTTCAATCGCTGAAAATCAGTGAAAAACAGTCCGCTCCAGCTAGCTCGCGGCCTACACGCCTGTTCCATCTTTCACACACAATTTACGCACAGGTTTATCCACAGGCAGTACGTTGCAACCCCCTCAAAAACGCATTATCTTGTACCTCGGCGCTAAAAAAACCCTACATGTAGGGTTTTAGCTTAAAAGCCCAACCACATTTCCGACCACAAACTCAAGCGCTTATTGCCAGTTTATGGTCGAACCAAGCACGATTTTACAAGCCCAAACCGCACAGGCGGATGGCACCGTTTTTTCAGGCCCGCATGGCCGGAACGGTACGGGTGTTGCAGTCATGACAGGCACCCCAGAAAGGAATCCGGCTTCGAGCTCAGGCTCGGGGCCAAAGACTTCGGCACGGAAGCGGCATCATTAGCCTTTTTCCTACTGTCCCGAAGTTGTTATGCCCGACGCCATGTCGGTTGTAGTGCTTCAGGACAGAACGGTGGGCACCGTGATGGTGCCCAAACAAACATAGAGAATGTGGAGACACTCCCCCATGCAAACCGACACAACTCGCGAGAACCCGCAGGGCACCTTGCCGCAGGCCGCCGATTCGAATTCGGATCTGTCCGCCACCGCGCCTGGCCAACTGCGCGTGATCAAGCGTAACGGCACTGTCGTTCCCTACACCGATGACAAAATCACCGTCGCCATCACCAAAGCGTTTCTCGCAGTTGAAGGCGGCACCGCTGCCGCCTCGTCGCGAATCCACGACACCGTTGCCCGCCTGACCGAACAGGTCACCGCGACCTTCAAGCGTCGCATGCCATCGGGCGGCACCATCCACATCGAAGAAATCCAGGACCAGGTCGAACTGGCCCTGATGCGTGCCGGCGAGCAGAAAGTCGCTCGCGACTACGTGATCTACCGTGATGCCCGTTCCAAGGAACGTGCCGTTCGTACCACCGAAGAGCCGGTACAAGCGCACCCGTCGATCCGCATCACCCGTGCCGACGGCAGCCTGGCGCCGCTGGACATGGGCCGCCTGAACACCATCGTCACCGAAGCTTGCGAAGGCCTGGAGGAAGTCGACGGCGACCTGATCCAGCGCGAAACCCTGAAGAACCTGTACGACGGTGTGGCCCTGACCGACGTCAACACCGCCTTGGTGATGACTGCCCGTACCCTGGTTGAACGCGAGCCTAACTACTCGTTCGTGACCGCGCGCCTGCTGATGGACACCCTGCGTGCCGAAGGCCTGGGCTTCCTTGGCGTCGCCGAAAGCGCCACCCACCACGAGATGGTCGACCTGTACGCCAAGGCGCTGCCGGCCTACATCGCCAAGGGTATCGAATACGAGCTGCTGAACCCTGAGCTGGCCTCCTTCGACCTGGAAAAACTGGGCAAGGCGATCAACCACGAGCGCGACCAGCAATTCACCTACCTGGGCCTGCAGACCCTGTACGACCGTTACTTCATCCACAAGGATGGCGTGCGTTTCGAACTGCCGCAGATCTTCTTCATGCGCGTGGCCATGGGCCTGGCGATCGAAGAGAAAGACCGCGAAGCCCGTGCCATCGAGTTCTACAACCTGTTGTCGTCCTTCGACTACATGGCTTCGACCCCGACCCTGTTCAACGCCGGTACACTGCGTCCACAGCTGTCGAGCTGCTACCTGACCACCGTGCCGGATGACCTCTCGGGCATCTACCACGCGATCCACGACAACGCCATGCTGTCGAAATTCGCGGGCGGCCTGGGCAACGACTGGACGCCGGTTCGTGCGCTGGGTTCGTACATCAAGGGCACCAACGGCAAATCCCAGGGCGTTGTTCCATTCCTCAAAGTAGTGAACGACACCGCCGTTGCCGTTAACCAGGGTGGCAAGCGCAAAGGCGCTGTGTGCGCCTACCTGGAAACCTGGCACATGGACATCGAAGAGTTCATCGAGCTGCGCAAGAACACCGGTGATGACCGTCGTCGTACCCACGACATGAACACCGCCAACTGGATCCCTGACCTGTTCATGAAGCGTGTCTTCGATGACGGCAAGTGGACCCTGTTCTCGCCATCCGAAGTGCCGGACCTGCACGACCTGACCGGCAAGGCCTTCGAAGAGCGCTACGAGTACTACGAAGCCCTGACCGAGTACCCGGGCAAGGTCAAGCTGTTCAAGACCATCCAGGCCAAAGACCTGTGGCGCAAAATGCTGTCCATGCTGTTCGAAACCGGCCACCCGTGGCTGACCTTCAAGGACCCGTGCAACCTGCGTAGCCCGCAGCAGCACGTCGGCGTGGTCCACAGCTCGAACCTGTGCACCGAGATCACCTTGAACACCAACAAGGACGAGATCGCCGTTTGCAACCTGGGCTCGATCAACCTGCCGAACCACATCGTCGACGGCAAGCTGGACACCGCCAAGCTGCAACGCACCGTGAACACCGCCGTGCGCATGCTCGATAACGTGATCGACATCAACTACTACTCGGTGCCGCAAGCGAAGAACTCCAACTTCAAGCACCGTCCGGTCGGTCTGGGCATCATGGGCTTCCAGGACGCCTTGTACCTGCAGCACATCCCTTACGGCTCCGATGCTGCCGTCGAGTTCGCCGACAAGTCGATGGAAGCGGTCAGCTACT
Source organism: Pseudomonas sp. QLc11A (assembly GCF_052112305.1). Classification (NCBI taxonomy): domain Bacteria; kingdom Pseudomonadati; phylum Pseudomonadota; class Gammaproteobacteria; order Pseudomonadales; family Pseudomonadaceae; genus Pseudomonas; species Pseudomonas sp. QLc11A. The sequence goes on along the minus strand of NZ_JAVAJJ010000001.1, from coordinate 497,152 downwards.
ACGCGATCCAGGCTTCCTGCGATCTGGCCGACGAGCGCGGCTCGTACGAGACGTTCCAGGGTTCGCTGTGGTCCAAAGGCATCCTGCCGCTGGATTCGCAACAGATCCTGATCGAGGCCCGTGGCCAGAAGTACATCGATGTCGACCTGAACGAAACCCTGGACTGGGCACCGGTTCGCGCCCGTGTACAGAAAGGCATTCGTAACTCCAACATCATGGCCATCGCACCGACCGCGACCATCGCCAACATCACCGGCGTATCGCAGTCGATCGAACCGACCTACCAGAACCTGTATGTGAAATCGAACCTGTCGGGCGAATTCACCGTGATCAACCCGTACCTGGTTCGCGACCTCAAGGCTCGCGGTCTGTGGGACTCGGTCATGATCAACGACCTGAAGTACTACGACGGTTCGGTGCAGCAGATCGAGCGCATCCCGCAGGAACTCAAAGAGCTCTACGCGACCGCCTTCGAAGTGGACACCAAGTGGATCGTCGACGCCGCCAGCCGTCGTCAGAAGTGGATCGACCAGGCTCAGTCGCTGAACCTGTACATCGCCGGCGCCTCGGGCAAGAAGCTGGACGTGACCTACCGCATGGCTTGGTACCGTGGCCTGAAAACCACTTACTACCTCCGTGCCCTGGCCGCGACCAGCACCGAGAAGTCAACCATCAACACCGGCAAGCTGAACGCTGTTTCCAGCGGCGGCAACCACGGTGAAGATTCGGTCCTGGCAGCACCTGCCGGCCCTGCTCCAGTGCCGAAGGCTTGCGCCATCGACGAGCCGGATTGCGAAGCTTGCCAATAAGCTGAGTCGGTAAGCGCCGCAAGGCGCTTGCTCGAAACCCCCGATCTGCCTCTGGCGGGTCGGGGGTTTTCTTTTGCCTGTCTGTAGGAGCGAGCTTGCTCGCGATGATCTGGAGGGCGCCGCGTGTATCCAGACAGCACGCGTTTTCGTTAACGACCATCGCGAGCAAGCTCGCTCCTACAGGTCTTTCTTTCGAGCACAAAAAAAGCCCCTCTCTCGAGGGGCTTTTTTATGCAGCACTTTCCAGCATCAAGCCATCTGAATGATGGTCTGCATGATGGTGCTCTCGGTAGAAATGGTCTTGGCGTTCGCCTGGTAGTTGCTCTGCCCCTTGATCAGGTCGACCAGTTCGTTGGTCAGGTTGACGTTGGACTCTTCCAGGGAATTGGAAACGATCGAACCCAGGGTGCCAGTCTGCGGCGCATCGTAGCCCGGGATGCCCGAGGTGTAGGTTTCTTTCCAGCTGGAGCCGCCTACCGGCTGCAGGCCTTGCTCGTTGGTGAAGCTGGCCAGGGAAATCTGGCCGATCGGCTTGGTCTGGTTGTTGCTGAAGTTGGCCAGCAGAACACCGGTGCCGTCGATGGTCAGGTTGGTGATCTGGCCAGTGGCATAACCGTTCTGCGATGGAATCGAGCGCGCAGTGTCGGCGTTGAACTGGGTGGTGTTGGCCATGGCGATGGTCAAGCCAGCCGGATCGGCTGCTGCGCCGTTGGCTGTCCAGACGCCATTGGTGACACTGCCCGGAGTCCAGTTGGTGATTTTCAGGTCACTGCTGATCACCGAAGTCGGTGGCGTGGTTGGCGGCGTCACGGGCGTGCTGACCGACGTCAGTTTGCCGGTGGAATCGAACGACATGGTCGAAGCAATCGGAGCGGTAACCTTGGGATCACTGCCATCGGGGTTGCGACCATCGATCAGGGTGTAGGTGTCCCAGGTGTTCGCGCCAGTCTTGACCATGTATTGATCCATGGTGTGCTGGTTACCCTGAGTATCGAAGATCGGGGTACTGAACGACTTGGTAAAGGTCTCGGTCTTGGACGGATCGAACTTGTTGGCCGCAACCGTCTGGTCGATCACCGGCGACGTGGAGTTCAGGTTGATCGTCGACGACACGTTGCTGGTGGACTTCGGCGCCAGGTTGGAGGTGTCGATCCGCAGGTCGGTCAGCACGCCATTGAGGATCTTGCCGCTGGAATCCACACCGTAACCTTGCAGGCGGGCAGTACCGTCGCTGTTGGTGACGTAGCCATCCTTGTCGGTCTTGAACGTACCGGCACGGGTGTAGGTCAGCGAACCGTTGTTGCTCAGGACAAAGAAACCGTTGCCCTGGATACCCATGTCGAGCACGTTGCCGGTGTTGCTCACATCACCCTGGGTGAACTGCTGGGAAACGTTGGCCAGGCGCACGCCGTTGCCGACGGTCTTGCTGCCGGTGCCCAGGCGAGTCGCCGAGTACACGTCTTCGAATTCTGCACGGGACGATTTGAAACCGGTGGTCGCGACGTTGGCGATGTTGTTGCCGGTCACGTCCAGTTGTTTGTTGGCTGCAAAGAGACCGCTAAGGCCGATATTGAAAGACATCATCCACTCCTTTATGCCGGGTTAGTCGGCTTTACATACCAATGGTTTGCACTTTGGACAGGGCAACGCTGCCCAGCCCGGCCAGATTGAGCATCAACTCACCGCCGGTCTGGCTGATAGTCACGCTGTTGACAGTCGCGGGCAGGTTGGTGATCAACGCGACGGACTGGCCATCGATCGTGGTCGTGGCGCCGAAGGTGTAGGTGCCCGCAGGTACCGTCTCACCCGCATCGTTCTTGCCGTCCCAGATGAAGCTGGCGTTGCCGGCCTTCTGCGAACCGAGGTCGATGGTGCGCACGGTCTTGCCGGTTGAATCGGTGATCTTCAGGGTGGCGGACGCCACCGAAGACGGCACCACCACCGTGCCGCTGAGGCTCTTGGTGGTATCGACCACAGCTTTGTCGCCCGGGGCGATGACCGAACGGCCGACCAGCGACGACGCCTGCAAGGCCTGGGACGAGTTGTAGTTGCTGGCCAGGCCGCTCACGGTATCGTTGAGCGTGGTGATGCCTTCCAGGCTGCTGAACTGCGCCAGCTGGGCCACGAACGCACCGTTGTCCTGAGGCTCCAGCGGGTTCTGGTTTTTCAACTGGGTCACCAGCAACTGCAGGAACGCATCCTTGCCCAGGGCCTGGTTGCCCGAGGCGCTGCCGGCTGCCGAGGCGAGGCCGTCAGTCGTGGTGTTGGTCTTGATCGAAGAGTTGGCCAGGATGTCGTTGAGGCTCAAACCACTGGTGGAATCGGTAACACTCATCTGAGTCGCCCCTTATCACTGACCGAGAGTCAGGACTTTCTGCATCATGGTTTTGGCGGTGTTCATCATTTCGGCGTTGGTCTGGAACGAACGGCTCGCGGAAATCATGTCGGCCATTTCTTCAACCACGTTGACGTTCGGGTAGTAGACGTAGCCCTTGGCATCGGCGGCCGGATGGTTCGGCTCATAGCGCGCCTCGAGATTGCTCTGGTCTTCGACCACACCCAGCACCTGCACGCCTTGGCCGGCGGCGTCCTGGCTCTGGAACAGCGAGTCGCTGCCGCCGCTCTGGCCACCCTGGAACATGGTGGCGAACACCGGGTGACGCGCGCGGTAGGTCTGGTCGATGCTCGACGAGACGGTCTCGGCGTTGGCGATGTTCGAAGCGACGGTGTTCAAACGCGTGGTCTGCGCACTCATGCCGCTACCGGCAATGTTGAAAACACTGGATAGAGACATGACTTACTCTCCGCGCAGGGCTGATACCAGCCCTTTGAATTTGCTATTGAGCAGGGTGAAGCTGGCCTGGAAATTGACCGCGTTTTGCGCGTAGTTCGATTGTTCCAGCTGAGCGTCCACGGTGTTCTGGTCGATCGACGGTTGCATCGGCGTGCGATACAGCAACGACTCGTCGCCATTGCCCAGACCTTCAGCTTCGATATGACGGCTGTTGGTCATGTTCAAGGCGAAGGTGCCGCTTTTGGTTTTCTCGTTCTGCTCGGCGAGCACTTTCGAGAAGTCCAGGTCCCGAGCCTTGTAGTTCGGGGTATCGGCGTTGGCGATGTTATTGGCCAGGACTTCGGCGCGCTGGGCGCGGAAGCCCAGGGCTTGTTCGTGGATACCGAGCGCTTTATCGAAGCTGATGCTCATGTCGGGAAACCTTCGGGTGACCTGATTTTTCGTAGGATCAACTTAGCAAGCCCCATGCCAATTCAAAAAAGCCCGAAAACCGGGGCTTTGCCGGACATGGCAACGCGGCAATGCCAGAAAAGCGGCAACGGTTTTCCGCCGCCTGCCGCTTTTCTGCCGCTTGGCACCGCTTACGAAGACACCAACTGACCCTGTGGGAGCGGGCTTGCCCGCGAAAGCGGTGTGTCAGGCAAAGTTGATATCGACTGACACGACGCCTTCGCGGGCAAGCCCGCTCCCACAACGGGGTGTGGTGATTTCAAATGATCATTTGCAGGCATAAAAAAACAGGAGCCCCTGAGGACTCCCGTTTTTATACGCACCGCTTTTGCATCATTTCGCCTGGTAAATGATCCCCGGGCTGCACTGGACCATCTGGTAATGATCCGGCAAACCGTTCAACGCTTCGGAAGCACCGAGGAACAGGTAACCGCCCGGCTTCAACGTGCTGTGGATGCGCAACAGGATGTCCTTCTTCACCTCGGCGGAGAAGTAGATCAGCACGTTGCGGCAGAACACGATGTCGAATTTGCCGAGGCTCGCGTAACTGTCCAGCAGGTTGAACGAACGGAACTCCACCCGGCTCTTGATCGGCGCCTTGATCGCCCAGCGTCCCGGCCCTTTCGGGTCGAAATAACGCTGCAGGCGCTCGGGCGACAGACCGCGGCCGATGGCCAGGCTGTCGTACTCGCCGGTCTTGCAGTTGTTCAGCATGGTGCCGGACAGGTCGGTGGCAACGATCTGTACGCCCATCCTCAACTGGCCCATGTTGACCCGTTCGAACTCGTCGATGGACATCGACAGCGAATACGGCTCCTGGCCCGACGAGCACGCCGCCGACCAGATACGCAGGCGCTGGCCAGGGCTGGCCTTGATCGCTTCGGGCAGGACCTTGTTCTTCAAGACTTCAAACGGGTAGGTGTCACGAAACCACAGGGTTTCGTTTGTGGTCATGGCATCCACCACCTGTTCGCGCAAACCGCTGCGCGGCTGGGTCTGCATGCGCTGAACCAGCTCCCCCAAAGACTTGATGCCTTGCTGTTCCATCAGTTTGTTGAGACGGCTGGAGACCAGGTACTGCTTGTTTTCACCGAGCAAAATGCCACAGGCTTTTTCCAGGAATACCCGGAACTGTTCGAAATCCAAATTACCCGTAGACAATGATGCCGCCTCTTAAATCGTGTTGACTGCCAGGGGCGCAGGCCCCTAGCTGATATCTGCTGCTTTGATCCGGTCGACTACCCGGGATGCCAGGTCATCAGGACGGAATTTGGCCAGGAAGTCATCGGCACCGACCTTCTTGACCATCGCCTGATTGAATACCCCCGACAACGAAGTATGCAGGATGATATGAAGCTTTTGCATGCGCGGGTCGTTGCGGATTTCCGCCGTCAGGGTGTACCCGTCCATCTCCGGCATCTCGATGTCGGAGATCATCATCAGGAACTCTTCTTCCGGCTTCTTGCCCTCATCGGCCAGTTTGCGCAGGTAATCCAGCGCTTGCCGACCGTCGTTCAACGCCACCACTTCGACGCCGACCGTTTGCAGGCAACGCGTGACCTGCTTGCGCGCCACCGAGGAATCGTCGACCGTCAGCACGCGCAACGAAAGCGCCTTGTGCTGGGTTTCAACGTCCACCACGCCGACGGAAATCGCTTCCGGCGTCGGAGCCACTTCCGCGAGCACCTTCTCGACATCGATGATTTCGACCAACTGATTGTCGACCCGCGTCACCGCGGTCAGGTAGTGATCGCGCCCGGTGCCCTTGGGTGGCGGATGGATCTCCTCCCAGTTCATGTTGACGATGCGCTCCACCGAGCGCACCAGGAAACCCTGGGTCTTGGTGTTGTACTCCGTGATGATCACGAACGGATTGTTCTTGTCCTTCAACGCACCGGAGCCGGTCGCCATCGCCAGATCAAGGATCGGAATGGTCGCCCCCCGGATGTTCGCCACACCGCACACGACAGGACTGGACTTGGGCATCAACGTCAGTTGGGGGCATTGCAGCACCTCCCGAACCTTGAACACGTTGATCCCGTACAGCTGCTGGCCGTCGAGACGGAACAACAACAGCTCAAGGCGATTCTGCCCCACCAGTTGCGTGCGCTGGTTTACCGAATCCATTACACCAGCCATGCCCAGACTCCTACACCAACGCCAAGTGTTGTTGCGACGCGCCTTCATCACTAAACGGCACGGCGCTTGCTTTTTTAATCGTTATGAACACAGAACCGACATTTTTTCGACGCCTGACCACACCCTTCCGCAAATTGCTCGGCGTGCTGGCGGCTGTTTGCCTGTTCAACGCTGGCAGCCCTGCCCTTGCTGACGCGGTTACCTTGCCTGACATGCTTATCGGCGTCACTCAGGGCTTTCTTGAATTCACCGTAGAGGACTATCTGGCAACCAGTCAAACGGAAGGTCGCTACGAGATCCAGGTCAACCCGCTCGACCCGCGCATGCACATGCCCATGTGCGACAAGGAATTGACAGCAACGCTGGAGAGTCCCAGGCCGCTGGGACGAGTCACGGTCAAGGTCCGCTGCGAGGGCGCCGCCCCCTGGACTGTCTTCGTACCCGCTCAAATCCGCCTGTTTCGCGATGTCGTGACCACCGCCCGACCACTGCGCCGTGCCGCCATTGTCGAGCCTGGGGATGTGGTGCTGCGCGAGCGCGATATCAGCCTGATAAGCCAGGGCTACCTGACCTCCCTCGACCAGGCGATCGGGCAGCGACTGACCCGACCAATGGTCACCGACCAGGTGATTACCCTGGTGCATATCGAACAGGCCGAGGTGATCCGCAAGGGTGATCAGGTGGTGATTACCGCCCGCAGCGGTACGCTCAGCGTGCGCATGCCCGGCGAAGCCCTGTCGAACGGCAGCCTCAGCGAACAGATCCGGGTGAAGAACCTCAACTCCCAGCGAGTCATCAAGGCGCAGGTCATGGCGCCCGGGCAGGTGGAGGTGTCCATGTAAGGCGCTCTGCTCATCGGAATGTGGCGCTTGCCGCGGCGGTTCCCTAGACTGTGCTCCATGCAGGGCAAGCGCTGACGCGCGCGAGGTTCATTGATAAATGAGCCTAAAGTTTTCCAGGGAATGGCCGAAACCATGGCAAGCGTCCAAATTCCCAGAGGTTTTTTATCATGGTCATCGATTTCAGCCGTTTGAACAGCTCCTCGTCCCTGACGGGCAGTACACGTACCAGCGCCAGCAAGGAAAGCGCCGAACCCGGCAAAACCGCGCCGCTGGAATCCGCAGCCGAACAGGCCGGTACCGTCAACAGCGGGGAATCGGTACATCTCAGCAATGAGGCTCAACAGTTGCAGAAGGTCAATGACAAGCTGCGCGATCAGCCTGCCGTCGACAAAGCCCGCGTGGCCGAGTTGAAAGCAGCGATTGCCGATGGCAGCTATAAAGTCGACAGCAACCGTGTAGCCAGCAAACTGCTCAACTTCGAAGCCCAGCGCTAGGCCACCGCCGGCGCCAGGCTTTTGGACGCTTAAAACCCAAGGCCAGCCATGCACGACACCAATTTACTGCAACTGATCACCGACGACTTTGCTCCAGCGCAACAACTGCTGGAATTATTGCAGACCGAATCCCTCGCCTTGCATGGCCGTGACATGCCATTGCTCGAGGGCATCCTGGCGCAGAAACATGCATTGGTCGTCCTGCTCGAACAGCATGGCCGCAAGCGCAGTGAAATTCTCGCCAGCCTCAACCTGCCGACCAACCGCGGCGGGCTGGAGCAACTGGCCAGCCAGTCAAGCATTGGCGACCAGTTGCTGGCGCAAAGTGACGTGCTGACCGATCTCCTGGCCCAGTGCCAGGCCATCAACGCCAACAACGGCCAGTCGATCCTCACTCAGCAGGCCGCTACGGCCACCCAGCTGAAAATCCTCACCGGTGGTGAAACGCCGGCGCTTTACGATGCCAGCGGAACATTCTCCAAGCTTGCTAAGCCGCGCCCGCTCAGTCAGGCTTAGGCCGCTTGATGTGCCCGCTCTATCCAAGACGCGAAAGATGCTGGCAAAATGCTGGCTAGCCGTAGTCAAATTTTGCCTGGAGATTGATTAACCGTGTCCAATGCCTTATCCGTGGATGATGCTCCGCAGCCACCCAAGGTGCTCTCAACGCCCTTGGAAATCTCCAGCAATCTGCGCCAGCTGCTCGAAAGCCATGACCCGCTGATCATCACGTTCCACGAGCGCAGCCAGCGCTTCCAGAGCTATCTGGTGGACCTGGACCGTGAAAGCAACATGATTGCCCTGGACGAAATGATTCCTCGCGATGGCGAGCGCTACCTGATGGCGGGCGAACCTTTCAGGATCGAAGGCTTCCACGAAGGTGTGCGCATTGCCTGGGAAAGCAACGGCCAATTGAAGATCGACGAATCCAGTGGCAGCCGCTGCTATCGCGGCACCCTGCCCGATGAAGTGGTGTACCACCAGCGCCGCAATGCGTTCCGCGCGGCACTGAAGCTGGCACAACTGGTCAACGTCAATCTCGACGGCGAAAAGCTCAAGACCTCCATCAGCGGCAAGCTGCTGGATATTTCCGCTACCGGCTGCAAACTGCGTTTCGACGGCGACATCACGGGCAGCCTGCAACTGGGTCAGGTGTACGACCGCTTCAACGCCGACCTGCCCTTTGGCAAGATGATGGCGCCAGTCGAATTGCGTTATCTGCACTTCGAAGAAAAGATCTCCACCACCTTCGCCGGCGTTCGCTTCCACAACATGAGCGGACTGGTGCAGCGTCAGGTCGAACGCTTCGTCTACCAGTTGCAACGCGAAGCGCGCCGCTTCGACAAAGACGACATCTGATAGAGCCTCCACAAAAAACGGGCAGTCCCTTGCGGTGACTGCCCGTTTTTTTGTGCCCCGGCTTTAAGGCCTGGCCTCGCTGTAGTTAGGGTCCCGCCCTGTATCAGGGTCTTGCGGCGGCTGATCTGTTTCAGTTTCGGTGACGGTTTCAGGTTCTGGCCCGGTACTCACCGGAGTGTGCATCTGATCCTGCACCACCTGTTCATCAACACGCGGGTCGAGGCAGGCCACCAGTGGCGAACTCGTCATATTGTCCGGCATGGCCACGTGATGCAGCGGTGCGTCGTCGACCTGATGCAGATTGGTCACCGCTTTCGGGCGAATCCGCCACACCAGCACCAACGAAAAGAAACTGAAGAACGCATAGAGCATCTGGCTGCCAAACAGTTTCATCAGCACACCTGCCACCAGCGGCCCGATACTCGCACCCACACCGTAGGTCACCAGCAACATCGCCGTCAGGGACACCCGGCGATCACCTTCGACGTGGTCATTGGAGAACGCCACCGCCAACGGATACAGGCAGAACTGCACCAGCGAGCAGAGGAAGCCGGCGATGAACAATACCTCCAGCGGCACCTGCGGCATGATCGCCAGCGGCAGTGCGGCCAGTGCCAGGCTGAACGCGAAACTGCGGATCAGCACGGCCCGGTCGTAGCGGTCGGACAGCCAGCCCAACGGCCACTGCACCAGCAGACCGGCAAAAATGCAGCTACCCATGAACAGACCGACCTGCTCCGTGGACAACCCTTGCTGCGAGGCATACAGCGGCGCCAGACCGTAGAACGAACCGACAATCAGGCCCGCCCCGAGCACCGTACTCAATGATTGCGGGACACGTTTGATAAAGAACCGTGGCTCCATCGGCGCAGGATGCAAGGGTGCAGGGTGAATCCGCCGGGTCAGGGCCACAGGTACCAGACACAGGGCAAAACACAGGGCGACCAGCATCAGCAGCTCCAGCCCCAGCGCCGGGTGCATGACCAGAATCAACTGCCCCAGCACCAGGCCCAGGTACGAAGCGATCATGTAACCGCTAAACACCATGCCGCGCTGATTGGCATCGGCCTGCTCATTGAGCCAGCTCTCGATCACCATGTACTGGCACATCATGCCCAGACCCACTATGACCCGCAGGAACAGCCAGGCCGGCAGCCAATCGACCAGGCCATGGCCCAGCACCGCCGCGCCGACGATCCCGGCACAGGCCGAGTAGGCCCGGATATGCCCGACCCGGGCAATCAAGCGGTGACCAATCTTGCCCCCCAGCACCAGGCCGAAATAGTTGGCGGCCATCAACGCACCGACCCACAGGCTGTCGACATTGTCGGCCGCCAGGCGCAGGCCCAGGTAAGTACTCAACAGGCCCGAGCCGATCAACATCATCAGCGAGGCGAAATACAGTGCTCGAAAGGATTTCCAGATTTGGCGCATCGGCGTTCCGAGCGGCTCCTTGCAGTGAGAATCGGCTATCGCTAAACGATAGCCGGATGTCGACAGATCGTCAGGCCTGGGCGGCTAAAACACGTCGTTCCCAGGGCGTAATTTCATCATGGAAACTGCTCAGCTCCAGGGTCTTCGAAGCGATGTAGCCTTCGATGAATTCCGTGCCGAACAGTTCCTTGGCCAACTGGCTACGTTTCAGACGCTCAAGTGCCGCATGCAAGGTACACGGCAATGAAAGATTGTCCGGCACTTCGAATTCACCCTGGATCGGCGCGCTTGGCTCCAATGCGTTCTCGATGCCATGCAACCCTGCCGCCAGGCTTGCAGCAATGGCCAGATACGGGTTGGCATCGGCCCCGGGCAAACGGTTCTCGACCCGACGAGCCACCGGCAAACTGGCCGGGATGCGCAGGCCGGCCGCCCGGTTGTCGTGGGACCAGCAGGCATTGTTCGGCGAGGCGTAAGGGTGGCACAAGCGCTGATAGGAGTTCACGTTCGGCGCAAACAACGCGGTGAAGTCGGCCATGCACACTTGCTGACCGGCAATGAAATGGCGGAAGGTGGCCGTCTCCTGCCCCGCCTCGTCACTGAACACGTTACGCCCCGAATCGATCTCGACCACGCTCTGGTGAATATGCATCGAACTGCCCGGCGTATGCGCCAACGGCTTGGCCATGCAAACCACGCTCAGGCCGTGCTTGAGGGCCACTTCCTTGAGCAGGTGCTTGAACAGGAACGTCTGGTCGGCCAGCAGCAACGGATCGCCATGCAGCAGGTTGATCTCGAACTGGCTGACGCCCATCTCATGCATAAAGGTATCGCGGGGCAATCCCAAGTCCGCCATGCACGCGTAGACTTCATTGAAGAACGGCCGCAAGCCGTTATTGGAACTGACGCTGAACGCCGACTGACCGTCCTCGCGGCGACCGTCCTGCCCCACCGGTGGCTGGAACGGCTGAGTCGGGTCGGTGTTAGGCGCAAAAACGAAGAACTCAAGTTCGGTCGCCACCACGGGCGCCAGGCCGCGGGCCGCGTAACGGGCAATTACTGCCTTGAGCTGGCCACGGGTCGACAGATTGGAGCTGGTGGTAGTGCCCAGTTCGTCCGCGTCGCAAATGGCGAATGCCCGCGGCGGGTTGCTCCAGGGCAAGCGATGGATTTGTGCAGGGTCCGGAATCAGTGCCAGGTCGCCATCATCGCTGCCGTAAAAACGCGCCGGCGGATATCCGCCCATGATGCATTGCAGCAGCACACCCCGCGCCAACTGCAAACGTCGACCGTCGAGAAAACCCTCGGAGGTCATCACTTTGCCCCGTGGTACGCCGTTCAAATCCGGCGTGACACATTCAACTTCATCAATGCCCGTCAATCGCTGCGCGAGTGAACTCAGGCCAACGGTCGTCATGACGCAATCCTTGTTATTGTGCGGGCCGCGAACGGCGACCGTACAAAATAGGCTCCGCGTGTTCGGAATTTCAAGCAGCGTCGATAAATATGCTGCCTGTCAGGGCAGGCAAAGACGAAACACCCCGCCGCCCAACGGACCGCCATTGCTGATTTCGGTGTGCCCGCCCACGCCGTTGCGTTGATGCAGTGCAGCAATTCGCCCCGCAAAGTACAGGCCCAGGCCGGTGCTGCCGGTGCTTTGATTGATGCCTTGGGCGTAATCGGCCTGACGCTCGATCATCTGCGCCGGATACCCCTCGCCATCGTCATTGATGGTCAACACCAGTTGCCCGGCTTCGTCACTGACACTGATCAGAACGGCATGCCGTGCAAAACGAATGGCATTGTTGATGCAATTGGCCAATACCGACGCGATCAACTCGCGGTCGAAGAAACCCAACGGGCTCAGGGGGTCCACTTCATAGGTGGCCATGATGCCGCGGCTGGCGAACACCTCTTGATGACACGCCAGTTGCGCTTCGATGAAGTCGTCCAGCTCATGGTAGGCCGGTTGCAACGGCATCTGGTTGACGCCGAGCTTATACAGCCCCAGCAACTGCACCAGCATGCCGTTGAGGTGGGCGAACTCGAAGTCGATCACGCCCTGCTCCGGCGTCTGCTGCGCCGATTCCGGCAATCGCGCCAGCCACTGGCTGTGGGCCTGCATCAGCATGGCCAGCGAGTTCTTCATGTCGTGCACGGTGGAGGCGATCACCGTGGAGAAATCCAGTGCCTGTTCATGTTCGTTCATTGGCCAAACGCCTTGCTTTTGAGCTTTTGGTAACGTGGAAAACGCGCGTCGGAGTCGGGCATCAGGCCGACCATTTTCAGGCAGGTCCGGCATTCCTCCAGCTCCGCCGAAGCAACGCTGGTATCGGTGCCGTGCAACAGCGACTGCGCCAGGTTCAGGGCGATACTGATGTTCTTCGGTTGCATCGCCAGGGCTTTGCGAAAGACCTGTCGGGCCTCCACCAGATTGCCGGTCTTGTAGACGCGCACGCCCTGACGGTTGAGTTCAGCGGCGGCGTTGCCGGAATTGAGGATGCTCGGGTCGTCGGTCTGCTTGGCGATGTCCTTCATGACCGCCGGATCGTCGCCGTAGATTTCCACGCAGTTTTTCAGCATCGCGGTGCCGGCCTCGGACTGCCCGAGCATTTTCAGTTGTTTGGCCACCAGCAACGCCGCTTCGGCGCTCATGAACTGCTCCATGCCATCGAGGCGCAACAGGGCCTGCTCGGTGAGCTTGTCGGCCGTTTCCGCATCGTTGATCAGCAGACTGGTGGCCTTCATCAAGCGCGCACGAATTTGCAGGCCAGGGTCGCCAGGGTTGTCCTTGGCCACTGCGCTCAGCGTGGTATTGATTTCCAGCCGGGTGCGGGTATCCAGCCCCCTGTCGCGGCCCTTGCTGATCAAGGCGTGAGCCAGGCCGAGGTTACTTTCAGGGTCCTTGAAACGTGACTGTGCGCCTTGGGCTACCGCCTGACGATAGGCTCTGGAAGCGGTATCGAAGTCCTCGTTGGTCATAGCCAGCTTGCCCAGCAACGCTTGCCGGCGCACCGCCAGCGGCGACAGGCGAATCGCTTCTTCGAGAACGCGCTGCGCCCCCTTGGTATCCCCTTCGGCGACCAGCACGTCAGCCATGCCGTCATACAGCGACGGCATCATCGGGAACACTTTCAGGGCTTTTTCGTAGATACCTTTGGCCTGCCCGACCTGACCGCGCTTGAACAGCAACTTGCCCAGCCCGGCAAATGCCCATGGCAACGGACGGTCGGCGATGATGCCGTCGTACAACCGCTCCAGCGCTTCATTCTGATTGAGGTCGCGCAAGGCATCGGCGCGATAGCGCAGGCACAGTGGCGAATAGCGGATGTCTTGCTTGCACAGGCCGATGCAGGCGTTGAGCACCTCCATCGGCTTGCCCCGATCGAGGGCCTGCAGGATTGGCTTGAGCAAAGCCTTGCGCTGCTCCAGGCGCTCCAGGCGCTGGGCCAGGCTGGAACGGTTGAACGGCTTGGTCAGGTAGGCATCGGGCTCATGCTCCAACGCACTGAGCACCATGGCTTGGCTGGTTTCGGCGGTGACCATCACGAACACCGCTTCATGGCTGATCAACTTTTCTTCCATCAGGTCTTCGAGCACCTGCTGGCCGTTCTTCTTGCCGTCGCCCAGGTGAAAGTCCTGCAGGATGAAGTCGTACTGCTTCTGCGAACACATTTTCAGCGCCTGTTCGCCGGTATCGGCAGTGTCCACTTCCTTGACACCCAGTTCGCGCAGCATCGAGCGAACCGAACTGCGGAAGTCCGAGAAATCATCGACGATCAGAAAACGCTTTTGGTGATACGACAGCATCGAAGATTTCCAGGCAATTTAAGAAGAAGAACCCAAAGGCAAATACACGGACGGACTCAGCTTCGCAGCCCTTGATTTGGCGCGCAGATGATAGCTGGTAGCCCTTAGCCATCAAACAGCTTCTCATCGCCAATCAGCACATGCACTGACCGCCACAGATGAAGAAGCTCGTAACTGTCCGGGTTATCGGCCAGCCATGGCATTCCCTTGAGAACCTCCCCCAACGCTCACTCTGAACAGGTGAAGGCATTTCTGAAAACGAGACGTCGCGCACAAAAAAGTGCTGAAACAGGAACACCAGCAATGCATGAACTCCAGCAATTGCCAGTGGCGGGCCAGGCAGATTTCGCCGATAAATTGACCAGTCCGATATTAGCGCTCCTAAGTTATCGCCACTCGTCGATTAATTGACGACCATGATGTGGATCCGACCTTGGCAATTGGCCATCTATGGCGGGCCTAATACCTTGATTTTCGAGGGTTACTCCCCTTCTCGAGAGCATCGGACAGGCCTGGCCGCACCGGACCTGGATCGAGGACTGACGGACGGGTGGGCCGGTAGCGCTCCGGGTTGACCTAGAATCAGTTGAGAGGCGGGAGGGAGCAAATCATCATGCGTAAACCACTGATAATTACTCGTATTTATCTGCTCTCCCGGGCTTTGGCTGCCTTCTGGAAACGTTCGCGCCGCCTGCCGGTGGAAGCCATCATGGGCTTTTCAAGGGGCTCAGGAAGATGATGACCGACCCAAAAGAGCCCATTGGCGTGATGTTGATCGATTGTCGCCCCCTCGTACTCATGGGCCTTCACGACTTGATCAATGCCAGAAAGCCCCGAATGGAAGTGACAGGACAGGCCACCACCTATACCCAGGCGCTGGATCTTGCCGATCAGTTGCGGCCCGATGTCATTTTTTTCAGTTTCTTTCCGGATGCGCTGAATCCTCTGGATGTCGTCGCAGGCCTCACCCGTAGCGCCGAAATGAAAGTGCTGCTGCTCAAGGGCCTGTACGAAGTCGTCCCCGCTGCCCAGGCGATAGAGGCTGGCGCTCGCGGCATCGTGCTGGCGGAAGACCCGACGGAATCGATTATCCAGGCCATCCTCAAGGTCCACCATAGCGACTGCGCAATGGATAGAGCCTGGGCCGGCGGCCTTTCCGGCTATGCCGCGAACGGACATATCCCCATGAAATGCAATCTGGAGCGGGCAAAACAGGCGCGGTTGACGTTGCGCGAGAGAGAACTGATTCGCGCCATCGTAGGCGAACCGTCCGCCAAATATGTAAGCATCGCCGGGCGCCTGGGGATCAGCGAGCACACCGTGCACAACCACCTCAGCAACATCTATCAAAAGCTTGACCTGATCAACCGCATCGACTTGCTGATGTACGCGCTGAAACACGGGCTCACCAACGAAGCACCGACCGAGTCCGCCTGGGTGGAACTGGATTGAATTTCAGGTCGATACAAGGCGGTCTGCCCCTCACTTTCAGGGGCCTGGCCGTCACTGTTCCACCCTCCTTGTCGCTGGCCCGGAACAGAGTGCCCCCGCAAGACTGATGTCGATCTCGGTAAATCCTGCCTCGCCCACCTGCACCTACCCTCCGCGCTCTTCAAGCCTTGTGCTGCCCGGCAGTTCGCAGCGCATGGGATCATGGGCATCTCGCATCAAAACTGCAAAAAGAATGCGAGAGTGGTTTCCTGCACCACCCTCGCATCTATTCATGCGCGCAAAGCCTCAGGCGCTGCCAAAAAAGATGTCGGTACTCTGAACATCGACCCCGACCAAGGTGATGGTCGTTGTTTGTCCGCCCGTCTCGGCAACCGTCACGACGCTGTCTGCGCCGGTGTTGTTGATCGATTGAACAACAGCGTTCGGGTCTCCGTTGAGCACCAGCTTGTCTTGCGTGCCTGAGCCCACATCGAAGCCGCTGACCTGGTACAGGTTCTCATTGACTGACAGGTCGATGTTGAACGCATCCTGCTGACCGATTGTGCCAACCAGCGAGAAGTCAAAGGTAGCGTTGGCCGGGTCGTTGGCGAACAGGTTGGCGGCAAACGTACTCGTCGCCGAGTCCCCATCCTTGTCCGTCAGCGTCGCGCTGAACGCCAGCTGGACATCGCTGGCCAGACTCTCGCTCTGCTGAATGAACTGGATTACCGGGATCTTGACGTCGCCCCGGCCCATCGTCAGCTGGACAGCGTCGATCAGTGTCGTGCCCTCCTTCTGCACGAGGAAAGACACCTGCCCGCCCGCTTCCGGCGTCAGGGTGTTCACCTCGACGAGGCTCGAATTCGTGCCATCGGCGTAGTAGATCCTGTAATACAGGTCCTCGGTCGCCGTGTTGTAGCCCGCCACGGAGTTGTCGATGAAGACCTTCATTCCCGTCAGCAGGCTCTCTGGATTGATGACGAAACTTTCATCGGCGGCGCTGATTGCCGCCAGGTTGTCTCCCTGGAAAACGTTGTTGCCGACGCCGATGCCGGACGTGCTGACGTTCATCGCCGCCGGGTCTATGTACGACGGCAGGGGGTTGGTCTGCAGCGTGGCTTCGGTAGGGTCGGGTGCTCCGAGCCCGATGCCGGTCAGAATGTCCGCGGTCGACGCAAGCGCCTTCGCGGAAAAGAACACGATCTCCTCGGATGTCGAAGGAATAGCCGGGTTACTCGTCTCAGGAATCAACAATGTGCGCACCGAGTCCGGGCCGCCGGCAGCGAGCGAGCCGTCGGCACTGCTGAGCACGATGGTCGAACTGAAGCCCTGCACCAGATCCAGTGCATAGCGACCATCGGCATAGGCAGTCAACGTGTAGTCGACGGTGGTATTGGCCGTTGCAACGTTGTTGTCGAAATCACCGGTCAAGGTTCCCGCGAACTGGTACGCGCCATTGACATCCGGTGACTGCGCCAGCTCGGTGAGCGTGCCGGTCCCGGTCGTGGTCGTGTTGTCTGGCCTGACGAGGGTGAACTGGTTATTGACCAACGAAATATCCAGACCGGCCGCCCCCAGCCCGTCGGCTCCAGTCGCCATATTCCAGAACCCGGATTGCGCCAGGACGCTACCGGTCCCGATCAGGTTGCCGAAACTGAGTGCCGGCCCGTCGTCCTTGAACACCAGATTCTGCCCGATGTTCAGCGTCGCCTGGGCGCTGTCGCCGTCCCCGTCGGTCTTGATCGCCGTCAGCGTCACCAGGTTGTCCGCGGTCAACGTCCTCGAATCATCCGGATTGTTTGGGTCGGAATGCACCACGGCGCGCAGTTGGTCGAGCGTGACGCTGCCATTGGCGGCGACACTGACGGTGAACACCAGCTGGTTGCTCGTGGCCGTGCGGCCTTCGACCACAGTGCCATTGAGCGACAGGTTCACCGCCTGGCCCGAGGCCGTGTCCGTCAGCCCGGAAGCCCCCGCCACCACGCCCAGCGCATAGGTCAGGGTGCCCGCCCCATCGGCGCCAAATTCCGAGTTGAAGTTGGCGGCGAAGCTCTGGGTGGCGTCGATCGTCAGTAGCGTCTCGTCCACCGTCAGCGTCGGCTCCGCGCCGGTGGTGCTGATGCTCGGTCCGTCATCCTTGAACACCAGGTTCTGCCCGATGTTCAGCGTCGCCTGGGCGCTGTCGCCCTCCTTGTCGGTTATGGTCGCGGTCAGCGTCACCAGGTTGTCCGAAGTCAGGCTCGTCGAATCATCGGGATTGGTTGGGTCGGGATGCACCACGGCGCGCAGCTGGTCGAGCGTGACGCTGCCATCAGCGGCGACACTGACGGTGAACACCAGCTGGTTGCCCGTGGCCGTGCGACCTTCCACTACGGTGCCGTTGAGTGACAGGTTGACCGCCTCGCCCGAGGCCGTGTCCGTCAGCCCGGAGGCTCCCGCCACCACGCCCAACGCATAGGTCAGGGTGCCGGCATCGTCGGCGCCAAACGCCGAGTTGAAGTTGGCGGCGAAGCTCTGGGTGGCATCGATCCCCAGTAGCGTCTCGTCCACTGTCAGCGTCGGCTCCGCACCGGTGGTGCTGATGCTGGGTCCGTCGTCCTTGAACACCAGGTTCTGCCCGATGTTGAGGGTCGCCTGAGCGCTGTCGCCATCCCCGTCGGTCTTGGTCGCGGTCAGCGTCACCAGGTTGTCCGAGGTCAGGCTCGTCGAATCATCCGGATTGCTTGGGTCGGAATGCACCACGGCCCGGAGCTGGTCGAGCGTGACGCTGCCATCGGCGGCGACACTGACGGTGAACACCAGCTGGTTGCCCGTGGCCGTGCGGCCTTCCACTACGGTGCCGTTGAGTGACAGGTTGACCGTCTCGCCCGAGGCCGTGTCCGTCAGCCCGGAGGCTCCCGCCACCACGCCCAGCGCATAGGTCAGGGTGCCGGCATCGTCGGCGCCAAACGCCGAGTTGAAGTTGGCGGCATAGCTCTGGGTGGCGTCTGTCGCCAACAGCGTCTCGTCCACTGTCAGCGTCGGCCCCGTGCCGATGGTGCTGATGCTGGGTCCGTCGTCCTTGAACACCAGGTTCTGCCCGATGTTGAGGGTCGCCTGGGCGCTGTCGCCATCCCCGTCGGTCTTGGTCGCGGTCAGCGTTACCAGGTTGTCCGAGGCCAGGCTCGTCGAATCATCGGGATTGGTTGGGTCCGGATGGACCACGGCCCGGAGCTGGTCGAGCGTGACGCTGCCATCGGCGGCCACACTGACGGTGAACACCAGCTGGTTGCCCGTGGCCGTGCGGCCTTCCACTACGGTGCCGTTGAGTGACAGGTTGACCGTCTCGCCCGAGGCCGTGTCCGTCAGCCCGGAGGCTCCCGCCACCACGCCCAGCGCATAGGTCAGGGTGCCGGCATCGTCGGCGCCAAACGCCGAGTTGAAGTTGGCGGCATAGCTCTGGGTGGCGTCGGTCGCCAACAGCGTCTCGTCCACTGTCAGCGTCGGCCCAGTGCCGATGGTGCTGATGCTGGGTCCGTCGTCCTTGAACACCAGGTTCTGCCCGATGTTGAGGGTCGCCTGGGCGCTGTCGCCATCCCCGTCGGTCTTGGTCGCGGTCAGCGTTACCAGGTTGTCCGAGGCCAGGCTCGTCGAATCATCGGGATTGGTTGGGTCCGGATGGACCACGGCCCGGAGCTGGTCGAGCGTGACGCTGCCATCGGCGGCCACACTGACGGTAAACACCAGCTGGTTGCCCGTGGCCGTGCGGCCTTCCACTACGGTGCCATTGAGTGACAGGTTGACCGTCTCGCCCGAGGCCGTGTCCGTCAGCCCGGAAGCCCCCGCCACCACGCCCAGCGCATAGGTCAGGGTGCCCGCCCCATCGGCGCCAAATTCCGAGTTGAAGTTGGCGGCGAAGCTCTGGGTGGCGTCGGTCGTCAGTAGCGTCTCGTCCACCGTCAGCGTTGGCTCCGCGCCGGTGGTGGTGATGCTGGGTCCGTCGTCCTTGAACACCAGGTTCTGCCCGATGTTCAGCGTCGCCTGGGCGCTGTCGCCGTCCCTATCGGTCTTGGTCGCGGTCAGCGTCACCAGGTTGTCCGAGGTCAGGCTCGTCGAATCATCCGGATTGGTTGGGTCGGGATGCACCATGGCGCGGAGCTGGTCGAGCGTGACGCTGCCATCGGCGGCGACACTGACGGTGAACACCAGCTGGTTGCCCGTGGCCGTGCGGCCTTCGACTACGGTGCCATTGAGTGACAGGTTGACCGCCTGGCCCGAGGCCGTGTCCGTCAGCCCGGAAGCCCCCGCCACCACGCCCAGCGCATAGGTCAGGGTGCCCGCCCCATCGGCGCCAAATTCCGAGTTGAAGTTGGCGGCGAAGCTCTGGGTGGCATCGGTCGTCAGTAGCGTCTCGTCCACTGTCAGCGTTGGCTCCGCGCCGGTGGTGGTGATGCTGGGTCCGTCGTCCTTGAACACCAGGTTCTGCCCGATGTTGAGGGTCGCCTGGGCGCTGTCGCCGTCCCTATCGGTCTTGGTCGCGGTCAGCGTCACCAGGTTGTCCGAGGTCAGGCTTGTCGAGTCATCGGGATTGGTTGGGTCGGGATGCACCACGGCGCGCAGCTGGTCGAGCGTGACGCTGCCATTGGCGGCGACACTGACTGTGAACACCAGCAGGTTGCCCGTGGCCGTGCGACCTTCCACTACGGTGCCGTTGAGCGACAGGTTGACCGCCTCGCCCGAGGCCGTGTCCGTCAGCCCGGAGGCTCCCGCCACCACGCCCAACGCATAGGTCAATGTCCCGGCCCCATCAGCGCCAAACGCCGAGTTGAAGTTGGCGGCATAGCTCTGGGTGGCGTCGGTCGTCAGTAGCGTCTCGTCCACTGTCAGCGTCGGCTCCGTGCCGGTGGTGGTGATGCTCGGTCCGTCGTCGTCGAAGATGATCTTGGAACCGATTTCGGCTTTCGAAATAGAGGCCTGGACCAGCGTGAAACCACCGATATCAAAATCGGCGTGCTCATTGCCCTTGGCATTGACGGCCGCCCCGTTCTCGACGAGCACGCGGTTGTGGTCCGACGTCGTGGTGTATTCAATCTGGTAGCCGGCTTTAACGCCGGTGATTGTTGCAACCCCCGCTGCAAAGCTGATGGTGATGGCCGGATCATTCACCGAGCCGTTTGAGTTCTCGATCACCTGCCCGGCACTGTTGAAGACGCGAACATTGGTGATGGCAATCGACATATCACCCACATATCCATTGATGAAATTCGCGCCAGGTTCAGCAGCAGTGCTGAATGCGCTGACCCTTACCACGGCACTCTTGCCGCTTTGCAACTGCACGACATCGAAACTGGCCGACTTCGCATTGAAGACGTCGGTAAAGTCGACGTTGGCTTCAAGATCGGCTTCGTTCTGGTCCAGGTTGGGAATGGTCACATTCTGCCTGGCACCCGTGACGAACGAAAAGCGGATGCCCTCTTGCTCCACAATCATCTGATTGTTGGTGCCGAAGGTGGTCGGCCCCCCCGCCTGGCTGGTATTGATCGTGTCGCCAGTCGTTATATTGAAACCGCTTGACTGGTCTGCCGGGTTCTTGCCGGTGGCGATGATGGTGGGATCGGTGATCCGCAACACACCACCGACATCGACAACGTTCGGATTCGCCTTCGTGAACATCAGAAAGAGGTTCTGACCGGAGGGCGCATTGGCCAGGCTGAATTCCAGATCCTGGCTGGCTCCGATGAAAACCTTATCCGTCAGATTGAGCGAATCATCGGCATTCGTCATGTCGGGATGTTTGAGCGGTTGGTACTCCACGGTCCAGATCTTGCCGCCCGTGACCGGCGATCCGGTTTCTTCTATATAGGCAGCGAACACGATCGCGCCGGTTGCGCTCCCGGCTCGGCCCACGACGATGTTGTTGTTCGTATCCGTATAGAGAAGGATGCTGGTGCCATCGAGGGTATCCAGTCCGCTGTCCACGCCATTGAGCGGTGCACCGGAGCTGCCGACGAAGCTGATATCGGTAATGGTTGCTCCGGGGTCAGCGGTGATGGTGAATGCATTGCTGCCCGTGTTGCCCACGGCACCGGTATAGCCACTCAAGGCCGCGCCCGTGGCGGTACCTGCCCCCAGTGCGGCTAAACGGGTAGTGAAGGCCGAAGGCAGGGACGCCACCAGAATGTCGTTGTCGTCAGCGTCCCCCGCAAGAATTGGCGTGGCAGTGGCGTTCTGCAACCCGGCCGTTTCATCCAGTGTCACGTCCTCGCCAGTCGCCACAACGCCCAAAACGCTGTCCGTAAACGAAGTTGTCGCCACCGCGTCGTCACCGGTGCCGACGACTCCATCGACGCCTGCAGAGGCCGCGGTGAGCAGAAACGTCGCGCCCGCCGAGTCGTCGGGATTCACGTACCAGGAGGTGGTGACGCTGCCGTTGACCTGGCCGTCGAGATCGCTGGCACCGCCGTCGGTCACGGACCAGGGCTCGTGACCCGCGCCGGTATTGGTATCGAGTACATCGTCGGACGTACCCCACACGCCATCCGCGCCAGCACCGACGGCGTGGTCCACTTCGAGCGTCACAGTACTGCCGGCAGCGAAACCGCTGGCAGTAATGATGGCAGTGCTGCCCGGTGCGTAGTCTTTAAGGTTGGTGGTGACGGTCGGAATGTAGGTAAAAGTCCAGTCGTGGTTGACGGGTGAAGGATGGTCACCGGCGTTACTGGCCAGATCATTCGTTGGCGATGAGGTTTTCTTGCGCATAGCCATGACTTTCTCCTGAGCGGGGGTCCAGTCATCGGAGATCGACCTTGGACCATTTTCTGATCTACAGGTCTCAACTATGAACAAGCACTACAGGCCGCACATCGGCGGATACTCCCAGACGGAATGGGAGATTCAGACTACGAGGGAGAGGAGAAGGAAAGTCGCGAAGGCAGGGTTGATGGCTTCGATAAACCCTGAGCACCTGTATTTGTCGAGTTTTATCTACAAGTCGTGAAAAGGAGGTGTTGGAACAGGCGGGGAGCTGCAGAATATGGTGTCCCAGGGCAGGTTCGAACTGCCAACCTTCCCCTTAGGAGGGGGATGCTCTATCCAATTGAGCTACTGAGACACAAGTCGGCCGCGAAGAAACGCGGTGCGATGGACGGCGTGCATGTTAACGGCCGGGCTGGCTTTTGTCATGTCGTCCGTAGGCTTTTTAAGTGTAGGCAGACGCCTCGGCCGGGCGCGGACTTGTTTACCGTGCAAATTGCATCACTGCAAAAAGCCATCATTGCAAAATGCAATATGGAGCTTTACCAAAAATAACTTAATTCATTGTTTTTAAAGAATTTAATTGTCGATAAACTCTGGCATGCGAGCTGCTTCTGCTGTTCTCACAGAACAACCGAGGTCCGCGCCATGAATTGCGCCCTTTTACTCTTGAATGCAATCGCACTGGCAGTTTTATCGGGATTTCATTTTTTTCCCGAGAGCAGCGCTACGCAGGTTGCCCAACGCATGCCGCATTACCTTCAGTTGCAGAAGGCTCCGCAACTGGCAGCGATAAGCGACCAGCACGGCTTTGTCAGCCAGGAAAACATCACGGCGCCGAACCCGCCTGCTGAACGTTTGGTATTTTGAATCCCCCACCAGGAGCACCGCATGTCCAGATCAGCCGCGAGTTTCTTAATCCTCGCCTTGTTGAGCGGCATTTTTCATCTGTCATTGACCCAGGACATGGTCGTCACCCTCCCCCTGATCGCCTGTGGCGTATTCACCGCTCTGTTCGTGCTTGCATTGATTGCCGGACGCAAGATCAAGTTTGATCCGGTATTGCGCTGACCCTGACTTGGCAGATTCGGCGCAAGGGCCTGCCATCCATCCTGAATTCAGCCGCTCAATACCACCTCTCCTAGTAAATCGGCCATTTGCCACTATTCTGTAGGGTAGGGAAACAGGGATCGAGTCCGCTTTTTCCTCTCGCCAGAGACCTTTCGTCGGTCGGAGAAAACGCAAAGCGAAACGGCCCGGTCAAACTTTTCAAACCAGTGCGCATTTCTGATAATTGGTGCTGGCATAACGCCTTTATCCAGTTCAATATTTGTCACAGAATTGACGCCAAGGATATGGCTTATTTGAGGCATGATGCGCGCCTCTATCAATTCAGGTTGAACATTTGGTCAGAGAGCTTGTCCTATCAGACATCCTGCGGCCAATCCCGAAAACCGCTCCCCTGAACTAACCGGTTAAATATATGCGCCCATTGAAACAGGCAATTTATTCCAGCCGTACGGCTGACAAGTTCGTCGTACGTCTGCCAGACGGAATGCGTGAACGCATTGCCGAGGTGGCTCGCAATCATCATCGCAGCATGAACTCCGAAATCATTGCGCGCCTTGAGCAGAGTCTCATTCAGGAAGGCGCACTGGGAGAAGAGTTGAGCATGCGCCTGGACAGCCCGGAGCTTTCCTTGCACGAACGGGAGCTGTTGCAGCGCTTCCGTCAACTCTCCCATCGACAGCAGAACGCCCTGGTTTCGCTGATCGCTCATGACGCTGAGATGGCCGCCGACGCGTCCTGATTCAGCCAGAAAGCTCAAGCCAGCCTGATCGCTGGCTTTTTTTTTGGTTATTTCACTGGTTTGAGCGTGGGCACGAGCCCCTTATGCTGGTAACGATAACGCGGGTGAACCGGATAAACGCGGCGCACTTGAGTCCATCGCCAGCAGGCTGGCTCCTACAGCTTCCCGGGCTTGCGTGAAGAACTTTTTTGCCTGAAACCCGGGCACAAAAAACCCGCCAGAAGAGGTAGAGTTTGAGCTGATCCGCTGGATGGTAAGAGGGACGGCCGGTGCTTTTGGGAAGTGCTTTATCAAAGCCCAGTCGGGCCAGATCCAGCTTGGCGACGTAAAGATCGAAAACGCGAACGAGGTGATCCTCGGGGATCAACTCTTCCAGCGAGACCGGGAACAGGCTGGTCTGACTGCGCGATTGTCCTTGGATGTAGGCCATAACGAAAAATGCTCCGTATCTTTCGATACGAAGCATTTTCTTTGAGTGCCGCGCAGATTGCTAGGTTTTCACACAATCTGAGAAGGCGGGTTTTCAGTGAGCCGGGCATCAGAGCAGGAAAATTGTCGCCAACCCGAGGAAGATGAAAAAGCCTCCGCTGTCGGTCATGGCCGTAATCATCACACTGGCACCCATCGCTGGATCGCGGCCCATCTTCGCCAGGGTCATCGGAATCAAGACCCCCATCAATGCCGCCAGCAACAGGTTGAGCGTCATCGCGGCGGTCATCACCACCCCGAGCGACCAGCTGCCATACAGCAGATAGGCGACCACACCGATCACCCCGCCCCATATCACACCGTTGATCAAGGCGACTGCCAACTCTTTGCGCATCAGGCGCGAGGTATTGCCGGTGCTCACCTGGTCCAGCGCCATGGCCCGAACAATCATGGTGATGGTCTGGTTGCCCGAGTTACCACCGATGCCAGCCACGATCGGCATCAACGCCGCCAGCGCCACGAGCTTCTCGATCGAACCCTCGAACAAACCGATGACCCGGGAAGCCACGAACGCGGTAATCAGGTTGATCGCCAGCCAGGCCCAGCGGTTACGCAGGGATTTCCAGACCGACGCAAAAATGTCTTCCTCTTCACGCAGACCCGCCATGTTGAGAACTTCGCTTTCGCTCTCTTCACGGATCAGGTCGACCATTTCATCGATGGTCAGACGACCGATCAGCTTGCCGTTCTTGTCGACCACGGGCGCCGAGATCAAGTCGTAACGCTCGAACGCCTGGGCGGCATCGTAGGCGTCTTCGTCCGGGTGAAAACTCACCGGATCGCTGGCCATCACCTCGGAAACCTGTTTGTCCGGATCGTTGACCAGCAAACGCTTGATCGGCAACACGCCCTTGAGGACGCCGTCGTAATCGACCACGAACAGCTTGTCGGTGTGGCCCGGCAGCTCTTTCAGACGACGCAGATAACGCAAGACCACTTCAAGGCTGACATCCTCGCGGATGGTCACCATCTCGAAGTCCATCAGCGCACCGACCTGCTCCTCGTCGTAGGACAGCGCCGAACGCACACGCTCGCGTTGTTGCTGGTCGAGGGTCTCCATGAGCTCATGGACGACGTCTCGCGGCAGCTCGGAGGCCAGGTCAGCGAGTTCGTCGGCATCCATGTCCTTGGCGGCTGCCAGGAGCTCGTGATCGTCCATGTCGGCGATCAGCGATTCACGGACCGAGTCGGATACTTCAAGCAGGATGTCGCCGTCGCGATCGGCCTTGACCAATTGCCAGAGCGTCAGACGATCGTCCAGCGGCAAGGCTTCAAGGATATAGGCGACGTCGGCGGAGTGCAGGTCATCGAGCTTGCGTTGCAACTCGACGAGGTTCTGCCGGTGGACCAGGTTCTCGACCCGGTCATGATGCGGGCCTTCCTGGCGGTGAGTCAGGTCTTCTACCACTCGCTGGCGCTGCAGCAACTCAACCACCTGAGCCAGGCGATCCTGCAAGCTTTCCTGCGTTTTCTTTACTTCAACTTCGGACATAGGCGAACTCCACTCCCAGCAGCGGGGCACGCCGGAAGGATCAATCAGTCAATTCATGATTGGTAAAACGGGGTACTGAGTAACTACTGGGTAAGTCCATGGAGGTATTCCACAAGCCCCGGCGGGGCTGACGGGCGCAATGATACACCGCCTGACGGTTTTAAACGTTAAAAAATCTTGGCTGAAACAAGCGCTTGCACAACAAACCTGAGCATCGTCCTGACCAGTGAAAGTGCGACGACGCATTCTGAAAAGAAAACACACGCCACTTCGAAAATTGTAGTCGCTTGCCTTGAAAAGGAATGTCACGCAGGACGCCCGGGAGCACGCAGAGGCGATCTTCAACCGGCAAGAGCCAGCAAGACGTCAGGCACGCGTGGCGTTCGACGGGAAGGGATGCAAGAAGGGAAAAGCCAAATCCCGGACGGCAAAAAGCCCGCATAAAATGCGGGCTTTTTGTTGTATGGTGCACTCGACAGGATTCGAACCTGTGACCGCTCGGTTCGTAGCCGAGTACTCTATCCAGCTGAGCTACGAGTGCAATTTGTGTTTTTAGACCAGATCACAACTGGTTGAAGCCAAGTCATTCACATTACTGCAGATGACTCTTAAATGGTGCACTCGACAGGATTCGAACCTGTGACCGCTCGGTTCGTAGCCGAGTACTCTATCCAGCTGAGCTACGAGTGCATTTGTTGCCGCGCATTATAGGCCGTCTAATCTCTATGTCAAACACTTTTTCTAGTAATTTCAACAACTTACCGAAAAAGCCAGATTACAACGTACTACGCAAATAATGGCGGAGAACGGGGGATTCGAACCCCCGACACCCTTTTGAGGTGTACTCCCTTAGCAGGGGAGCGCCTTCGGCCACTCGGCCAGCTCTCCGCAACACGGGGCGTATATTAACCAGCTTCTTCCCCGTTTGCAAACATAAAAAACGATAAAAATTAATGGCTTGGTTCTTCGTCCTTCTCTTTCTTGATACGCAGGTAAATTTCTTCCCGGTGAACAGCTACCTCTTTGGGGGCATTAACACCGATGCGCACTTGATTTCCTTTGACGCCGAGTACGGTCACGGTGATTTCGCCATCACCGATAATCAGGCTTTCTGCACACCGACGAGTCAGAATCAGCATACCTTTCTCCTCACGCATTTCATTTCAGGGACAACAGTCTGCAAAAAAAAGGCACTCGACCCACAACCGGAGCGGTCGCAGCCCTACATGCCTGAGTATTGACTAGCGCGAGCAAAAGAACAGGCTCGGGGGGGCACGCCATTCAAAAAAACAAAAGGCGCGGTCAGACCGCGCCTTTTGGCAAACGCATCACTCGCCCTGGCGGGCCGGTGCGTCCAGTTCGAAAGCCGTGTGCAGAGCGCGCACAGCCAGCTCCAGGTACTTCTCTTCGATCACTACGGAGACTTTGATTTCCGAGGTCGAGATCATCTGGATGTTGATGCTTTCCTTGGCCAGGGATTCGAACATGCGGCTGGCCACGCCTGCGTGAGAACGCATGCCGACGCCGACGATCGAGACCTTGGCAATCTTGGTGTCGCCCACGACTTCACGGGCACCCAGCTCGCCAGCGGTTTTTTCCAGCACGGCTTGCGCCGCCTGGTAGTCGTTACGGTGCACGGTGAAGGTGAAGTCGGTGGTGTTATCGTGCGCGACGTTCTGCACGATCATGTCGACTTCGATGTTCGCGGCACTGATCGGGCCGAGAATCTTGAAGGCAACGCCCGGGATGTCTGGCACGCCACGGATGGTCAGCTTGGCTTCATCGCGGTTGAAAGCGATACCGGAAATGATCGGCTGTTCCATGGTTTCCTCTTCATCAATAGTAATGAGGGTGCCCGGACCCTCCTTGAAGCTGTGCAGTACGCGCAGCGGAACGTTGTACTTGCCGGCGAACTCGACCGCGCGGATCTGCAACACCTTGGAACCGAGGCTGGCCATTTCCAGCATCTCTTCGAAGGTGATCTTGTCCAGGCGCTGGGCCACGGACACCACACGCGGGTCGGTGGTGTAGACGCCGTCGACGTCGGTGTAGATCTGGCATTCGTCAGCCTTCAGGGCCGCCGCCAGCGCCACGCCGGTGGTGTCGGAACCGCCACGACCGAGGGTGGTGATGTTGCCGTGCTCGTCGACGCCCTGGAAACCGGCGACAACCACCACACGACCTGCCTTCAGGTCACCGCGAATCTTCTGGTCATCAATCTGCAAGATACGCGCTTTATTGTGCGCGCTATCCGTCAGAATCCGCACCTGGTTGCCGGTGTACGACACCGCCGGCACGCCGCGCTTGATCAGCGCCATGGCCAACAGGGCAATCGTCACCTGCTCACCGGTGGAGACGATCACGTCCAGCTCGCGCGGAACCGGTTGGCCGTCGCCACTGATTTGCTTGGCCAGATCGATCAGACGGTTGGTTTCGCCGCTCATTGCAGACAGCACAACCACCAGGTCATCGCCGGCATCGCGGAATTTCTTAACCTTGTCGGCGACCTGCTCGATTCTCTCGACAGTGCCGACCGAGGTGCCTCCAAATTTCTGTACGATCAAAGCCATTTCAAAGCCGCCTCTGCCCATGAAGGGCGCCCAAATAATCACTCAAACAGCGTTGCGGCCCGCCACTAGACTACGAGCCGCAAACACTGCCTTATAGACCCTGCTCTACAAACGGAACGGTCAGCGCCAGTGCTGCATCCAGTGCGCCAGCGTCGGTACCGCCGCCTTGCGCCATGTCTGGACGACCACCGCCCTTCCCGCCCACTGCCGCAGCGGCTTGCTTCATCAAATCACCGGCTTTGAGTTGGCCAGTCAGGTCTTTGGTTACGCCTGCAACCAGAACGACCTTTTCCTCATGGACACTGCCGAGCAGGATCACTGCGCGGCCGAGTTTGTTTTTCAGTTGATCGACCAGCGCCAGCAGCGCCTTGCCATCCTGACCGTCCAGACGCACGGCCAGCACTTTCACACCCTTGACGTCCTGCGCCTGGGCCGACAGATCGTCGCCCGCGGCACTGGCAGCCTTGGCTTGCAACTGCTCGAGTTGCTTCTCCAGCAGGCGGTTGCGCTCCAGCACAGCCGACAGCTTGTCGATCAGGTTGTCGCGGCTGCCCTTGACCAGGCTCGCCGCTTCCTTGAGTTGTTCTTCCGCCGCGTTCAAGTAAGCCAGTGCCGCAGCACCTGTGACGGCTTCAATACGACGCACACCCGATGCCACACCGCCTTCGCTGATGATTTTCAGCAGGCCGATGTCGCCGGTACGGTTGGCGTGGATACCGCCGCACAGCTCGACGGAGAAATCGCCCATGCTCAGTACGCGCACGCTATCGCCGTACTTCTCGCCGAACAGCGCCATGGCGCCTTTCTGCTTGGCGGTTTCGATATCGGTTTCTTCGGTTTCAACCTCGGAATTCTTGCGAATCTCGGCGTTGACGATCTCTTCCAGCGCTTTCAGTTGCTCAGGCTTGATCGCTTCAAAGTGGCTGAAGTCAAAGCGCAGGCGCTGACTGTCGACCAACGAACCTTTCTGCTGGACGTGGTCGCCCAGTACCTGGCGCAATGCGGCGTGCAGCAAGTGAGTCGCCGAGTGGTTCAGCGAAGTCGCGTGACGCACTTCGGCGTCGACATGAGTCTCCACCGGAGTACCTACGATCAGGCTGCCCGAGTCCAGCACGCCGTGGTGCAGGAACGCACCACCGGTCTTGGTGGTGTCGCGCACGTCGAAACGCGCAGCACCGGCCTGCAGGAAGCCGCAATCACCGATCTGGCCACCGGACTCCGCATAGAACGGCGTCTGATCGAGGACGATCACGCCCTCTTCGCCTTCGCTCAGCACGTCAACCGATTGCCCGTCCTTATAGAGAGCAACAATTTTGGCGGAACCGCTGTGAGCGGTGTAACCGGTGAACTCGGTGTCCACATCGACCTTGACCAGGCTGTTGTAGTCCATGCCGAAGGAACTGGCGGAACGGGCACGGACGCGCTGGGCTTCCATTTCACGCTCGAAACCTTCTTCGTCGATGGTCAGGCTGCGCTCGCGAGCGATGTCGCCGGTCAGGTCCATCGGGAAACCGTAGGTGTCGTAGAGTTTGAACACCACGTCGCCCGGCACCACGTCGCCTTTGAGTTCAGCCAGGTCCTGCTCGAGGATCTTCAGGCCCTGCTCCAGGGTCTTGGCGAATTGCTCTTCTTCGGCCTTCAGCACGCGCTCGATGTGCGCCTGCTGGGATTTCAGCTCAGGGAAGGCCTCGCCCATCTCGGCGACCAGGGCCGCGACGATCTGGTAGAAGAAGCTGCCCTTGGCGCCCAGCTTGTTACCGTGACGGCAGGCGCGACGGATGATCCGGCGCAGCACGTAGCCGCGACCTTCGTTGGACGGCAGCACGCCGTCGGCGATCAGGAAACCGCAGGAACGGATGTGGTCAGCCACGACTTTCAGCGAAGCCTGGGCGTCGTTGGTGCAGCCGATGGCCTTGGCCGACGCGCTCAGCAGGCTCTGGAACAGGTCGATTTCATAGTTCGAGTGAACGTGCTGCAGCACGGCACTGATCCGCTCCAGGCCCATGCCGGTGTCCACCGACGGCGCTGGCAGCGGGTGCAACACGCCATCGGCGGTGCGGTTGAACTGCATGAACACGTTGTTCCAGATCTCGATGTAACGGTCACCGTCTTCTTCCGGCGAGCCCGGTGGGCCGCCCCAGATGTCGGCGCCGTGATCGTAGAAAATCTCGGTGCAAGGACCGCACGGGCCGGTATCGCCCATGGTCCAGAAGTTGTCGGAAGCGTACGGCGCGCCTTTGTTGTCGCCGATGCGCACCATGCGCTCGGCCGGAACGCCGATTTCCTTGGTCCAGATGTCGTACGCCTCGTCATCGCTGGCGTAGACAGTAACCCAGAGCTTTTCCTTCGGCAGGTTCAGCCACTTGTCGGAAGTCAGGAAGTTCCAGGCGTAGCTGATGGCATCACGCTTGAAATAATCGCCAAAGCTGAAGTTACCCAGCATTTCGAAGAAGGTGTGGTGACGAGCGGTATAACCGACGTTTTCCAGGTCGTTGTGCTTGCCGCCGGCGCGCACGCATTTCTGGCTGCTGACCGCGCGGGTGTACGCGCGTTTTTCCTGGCCCAGGAAGCAGTCCTTGAACTGGTTCATCCCCGCGTTGGTGAACAGCAGGGTTGGGTCGTTGCCCGGAATCAAAGAGCTGGAGGCTACACGGGTGTGGCCTTGCTCTTCGAAGAAGCGAAGGAAGGCTTCACGGATTTCTGCGCTTTTCATTAGGTTCTTCCACGGAGGCTGCGGCCAAAGGCCTGTTCGAAACGTCAACAGACGAAGCGACGGCAAAGGGCCGCATTATATCGGCCCTGCGCGCGGGGTACAGCGTGTTTATACGATAGAAACAGTCAATTGGAGCGCTAACGCTATCACTTGCGCGAAAAGTCGACGAATGTCGCGACGACTTGCTCGATTTGCCCACGGCTGACGTCCATGTGCGTGACCATACGCAGACGCGCGGCCGCACTGAGCTTGATCCCGCGCTCAACGGCAAAGGCCTTGAGCGCTTCGGCCTGGTCGCCCATTTGCACATATACCATATTGGTCTGCACCGGCTCGACCTCAAAGCCCGCCGCACGCAGGCCTTCGGCCAGCACTTGCGCGTTGGCATGGTCATCGGCCAGGCGCTGAACGTTGTGATCCAGCGCATACAGGCCGGCCGCCGCGAGAATACCGGCCTGACGCATGCCACCACCGACCATCTTGCGCAGGCGCCGGGCCTTGCCGATCAGCTCGACCGAGCCGCACAACACCGAACCGACCGGGGCGCCCAGCCCTTTGGACAGGCACACCGAGACCGAATCGAAATACCGGGTGATTTCCCGGGCATCCACACCCAGCTTCACTGCTGCGTTGTACAGGCGTGCGCCGTCCAGGTGCAGTTGCAAACCCTGCTCACGGGTAAAACTGCGGGCCCGGGCCAGGTATTCCAGCGGCAGGACCTTGCCTTGCATGGTGTTTTCCAGCGCCAGCAAGCGGGTGCGGGCGAAGTGGAAGTCGTCCGGTTTGATCGCCGCCGCGACCTGTGCCAGGTCCAGCGAACCATCGGCCTGCACCTCCAGCGGCTGCGGCTGGATCGAGCCGAGCACCGCTGCGCCGCCACCTTCGTACTTATAGGTGTGGGCCTGCTGGCCGACGATGTACTCGTCACCGCGCTCGCAGTGGGCCATCAACCCCAGCAGATTGCTCATGGTCCCGGTCGGCACGAACAGCGCCGCGGCAAACCCCAGGCGCCTGGCCAGTTCGGCCTCCAGCTGATTGACCGTCGGATCTTCGCCATACACGTCGTCGCCGGTGGCGGCTTTGGTCATCGCATCCAGCATGCCGGCGCAGGGTTGGGTGACGGTGTCGCTGCGAAGATCGATAACGCTCATGAATCTGGCCTCGGTAAGCAGGGGAAATCCCTTTCAGGAAAGAATTACTGCGGGCATGGCGACGATTAATCAACCCTTGAAGGAGTAAAAGACGAATTGCGCCCATGTGGGAGCGGGCTTGCTCGCGAAGGAGGACTGACAGTCGACATTTGCGCTGGATGTTAAACCGTCTTCGCGAGCAAGCCCGCTCCCACAGGTTCCACACCTTGACTGACCGGTATTGGCCATGCGCATATCGCAAATATGTGATAAAAACGCTGCGCCGCCAAACATTCCGGCGGCAAAAACGTTCTCAGGGCGGGGTGCAACTCCCCACCGGCGGTAATTGCGCGCAATGCGCATAGCCCGCGAGCGCTTGATGGCAGCACGGCTTCGGCGGTGCCTGACAGCAAGGTCAGCAGACCCGGTGTGATCCCGGGGCCGACGGTCATAGTCCGGATGAAGAGAGAACGGGATTGACACCAGAGGGCCTTCCGCCGGCATTCGTGCGAGCGTGCGTACCCTCAGATCCCCTTCGATTCATAACGCCCTGTTTTTCACACAAACAGGAGTCAGAACATGCAACCCACCGCAATTGACAGCAAAAGCAAACACCATCACGGCGAGCGCGTTGCGTTCATCCAGGCCTGCTGGCACAAGGAAATCGTCGATCAGAGCCGTAAAGGTTTCCTCGCCGAAATGATTGCCCAGGGTTATCAGGAATCCGACATCGACTTCTTCGAAGTCGGCGGTGCCTTCGAAATGCCCCTGCACGCCAAGTTGCTGGCCAAGACCGGTCGTTATGCCGGCATCGTCGCGGCCGCCCTGGTGGTGGACGGCGGGATCTACCGTCACGAGTTCGTCGCACAGTCGGTGGTCAGCGGCCTGATGCAGGTTCAACTGGAAACCGAAGTGCCGGTGTTCTCGGTATCCCTGACCCCGCACCACTTCCATGCCGGCGAAGAGCACCAGAAGTTCTTCTTCGAGCATTTCGTGCATAAAGGCCAGGAAGCGGCGAAGACCTGTGCAGATACGTTGCACAAGATCCGTAGCCTGCGTCGTAGCGAGCCACGTGCAGTAGCTGTCTAAC
This sequence comes from Pseudomonas sp. QLc11A, assembly GCF_052112305.1. Classification (NCBI taxonomy): domain Bacteria; kingdom Pseudomonadati; phylum Pseudomonadota; class Gammaproteobacteria; order Pseudomonadales; family Pseudomonadaceae; genus Pseudomonas; species Pseudomonas sp. QLc11A. The sequence goes on along the minus strand of NZ_JAVAJJ010000001.1, from coordinate 463,567 downwards.
CCCGTAATCCCCTGTAGGAGCGAGCTTGCTCGCGATGGTCGTCAACGATAACGCGGGAAGCCTGGCACTCCGCGGCGTTTTCGGATTCATCGCGAGCAAGCTCGCTCCTACAGGGATCCAGGTCGGGTCAGGCCAGGTTTTCGTCGGAGGTCGGCACGACCAGGATGCCGGCACGCAAACCATTCTTCACCCTGGGGTTCGGGAAGATGATCCGGGCGCCCTCTTCCTCGATGATCCAGCGGGTGTTGGCAATGTCTTCCGCCAGCAGGTAACCCACTTCCAGCTCCGAGAAGTTCTCAACGTCCGCCGGCAGGTTCAGGCGAAAGCTATCGCTGTGCTTGATAATTTCCCGCGCCACGCTGTACAGCTGCAAACCGTCCAGTGCCGCTTCAGTCAGTTCCGGCTCGGTGCCTTCGATGATCTGCTTGAGGCGCGCCTCCAGCAGCGAGACGTTGACCCCGGCGTTCTGCCCGAACGGCCGCGCCTTGCCCAATTCCAGGGTGAAGGCCTCGGCACCGAGCTTGTCGTAGGTGTAGGCGCTGAACACGATGGACGGTTTGTTCTGCAGCAACACCGCTTCCATACCGGCGGCACGCAGGCGCGCCAGCTCCTGACGCGAATGCTGGCGGTCTTCTTTCCACGGGTACAAGGCGAACTGCTCGATTTTCGAGCCACGAATCGCCGTGTGCAGGTCGTAGTGCAAGCGCTGACGGTCCGGCAGGCTGAAGAAGCTGGCCGCCAAACGCTCCAGCTCACAGGCACGCAGGGCTTCGGAACCGCTGCTTTGTTCGTGACGGCCGTTGAACAGCCGATTGACGTCCTGCTCGACAAAGCGCTCGCCTTTGCGAATCGCTTCGGGGTTGCCGAACAGGAACAGAATACGTGCGCGCGGCTTCAGATCGCCGCGGGCAATGTCGTGCAACAGACGATCGAGCAACTCGATCGGCGCTGTTTCGTTGCCGTGGATCCCCGCCGACAGCAGCAGGTCCTGGCCATTGTCACGCGCTTGCGGTGGCCGGACTTCCAGCGCACCTTCGCTCAACCAGCGCATGCGCACGCCTTCGACAGTCAGTTGAGTCTTCTCCGCCGGTTCGCGGCCGGCGAGGGTCAGTTCAAGCAGTTTGCCGAGGGCGAGCATAGAGCGGTTTCCTTAGTGATCGTGGTTGCAGTCCGGGCCGTGAACATGGTCCTCGTCGGTGAGGTCGGCAGGTTCCATCTCCAGTTGCAGACTTACCAGATTAGTCGCCAATGGGCGCAGCAGCAGGTTGGCGTATTCGGCATCGCCTTCTTCGACGTCCACGCCGATCAGCAACTGGCCACGGCCGTCCTGCTGGATCCACAGCTCTTTGCCTTGCCACAGGACCGCGACGCGGGTGCAGGACGTCTCCAGTTGCGTGCCGTCGGTGTCTTCAAGGATCAGCTGCAGGGTATCGCTCATGTGTTTACGCTCTCGTTTGAGATGAAGCGACGCGCTGCCATCCGGGGCAGCGCGTCGTCGATCAATTGATCTGGAATGGATAAACCGCGCCCAGTTTAAGGATTTGCGTCAGTTCATCCAGTGCCGTCCGGCACTCAAGCAGCAATTGCGGGTCCGCCAGATCGTTTTCGGTCATGCGGTCGCGGTAGTGCTTCTCGACCCATTCGGTCAGTGTGCCGTACAACGGTGCCGTCATGATAACCCCTGGGTTGACGGCCGCCAGTTCGGTTTCGTTGAGTGCGACGCGCAACCGCAGGCAAGCCGGGCCACCGCCGTTCTGCATGCTCTGCTTGAGATCGAAGACTTTCACTTCGCGGATCAGGCCGCCGGAGCTGGTCAAACCCTGCAAGTATTGCCAGACACGCTCGTTGCCACGGCATTCTTCCGGCACGATCAACAGCATGGAGCCGTCAGGACGCGACAGCAGTTGGCTATTGAACAGGTAGGAACGAACGGCATCTTCCACACTTACTGCGGAACGCGGTACGCAGATCGACTGAAATTTCCCACCGGCCTTGGCGAGTTTGCTCTGCAATTCAGCGAGCATCTTCTCGGTCTCGAGGAACGCGTCCTCGTGATAGAACAGCACCTCGCCATTACCCACGGCGATCACGTCGTTGTGGAACACGCCCTGATCGATCACTGACGGGTTCTGCTGGGCGTAGACCACGCCGTCATCGCTCAAGCCGTGCAGACGGGCAACCGCCTGGGACGCTTCGAGGGTCTGGCGCGCCGGGTACTTCTGCGGAGCCGGGTAGCGGGTGTCGAACGCGCTGCGGCCGAACACGAAGAACTCGACACCGGCTTCGCCGTATTCACGGCAGAAACGCGTGTGGTTGGCCGCACCTTCGTCACCGAACTGCGCCACGGCCGGCAAGGCGGCATGGTGGGCGAAGTGTTTCTGGTCAGCGAACATCGCACCCAGCACGCGGCTGGTGGTCGGGTGTTCGATGCTGCGGTGATATTTGCAGTTGAGGTTGGCAGCGGTGAAATGCACACGGCCGTCAGCGGTGTCAGCGCTGGGGCTGACGGTGGCGGCGTTGGCCACCCACATGCTCGAGGCCGAGCAACTGGCTACCAGCAGCGGCATCGCGTCTTTGGCAGCGCGTTCGATCACTTGAGCGTCGGTGCCGCCAAAGCCCAGGCGACGCAGCGCGGCCACATCCGGGCGCTCCTGCGGTGCCAGCACGCCTTGCTGGAAACCCATTTCCATCAGCGCTTTCATCTTCGCCAGGCCTTGCAGCGCCGCTTCCTTGGGGTTGGAAGACTGCTGGCTGTTGCTCTGGGACGCGACGTTGCCGTAGGACAGGCCGCCGTAGTTATGGGTCGGCCCCACTAGACCGTCAAAATTGACTTCATAGGATTTCATCAGCGAGGCTCCACGAGAATCTGTTGTTATAGGCTTCAGTAACTATTCAGGGTGACCGCGGCGCGGCCTTCGCGGGCAAGCCCGCTCCCACAGGTTCGGTGGTGTTCACACATCTTGTGTTCCACTCAACCACTGTGGGAGCGGGCTTGCCCGCGAATGGGCGCTACGCCATTTTCACGCCAGGCGTAAGAGCAGCAGGCATCACCAGGTTCGGCGTTTCCAGCGAGGCCACCGGGTACGCGCAATAATCCGCCGCGTAGTAGGCACTGGCGCGATGGTTGCCCGAGGCGCCGACGCCGCCGAATGGTGCGCTGCTCGCGGCACCGGTCAGTTGCTTGTTCCAGTTGACGATACCGGCACGGCTTTCCAGCCAGAATTGCTGGTAACGCGCTTCGGAGTCCGACAGCAGACCGGCGGCCAAGCCGTACGCGGTGTCGTTGGCTTCAGCGATCGCTGCTTCAAAATCAGCGTAGCGGATCACTTGCAGCAACGGGCCGAACAGCTCTTCGTCAGGACGATCGGCGACGGCGGTCACATCCAGGATGCCAGGGGTCAGCAAGGCTGATTGAGCCTGAGGCTGGGTCATTTCCAGCAGCGCCACGGCGCCATTGGCCAACAGGTGTTGCTGGGCATCCATCAGCGCTTTTGCCGCACCGAGGGAAACCACCGAGCCCATGAACGGTGCCGGCTGTTGATCAAAGGCACCGACTTCAATAGTCGCGCTGACGGCCACCAGGCGCGCCAGCAGCGAGTCGCCCCAGGCGCCCTGCGGCACCAGCAAGCGGCGGGCACAGGTGCAACGCTGGCCGGCGGAGATGAACGCCGACTGAATGATGGTGTACACGGCGGCATCGAGGTCGGCGACCTGATCGACCACCAGTGGGTTGTTACCGCCCATCTCCAGCGCGAGGATCTTGTCCGGACGACCGGCGAATTGCTGGTGCAGGTGATTGCCGGTACGGCTGGAACCGGTGAAGAACAGACCGTCGATACCCGGGTTCGCCGCCAGGGCGATACCGGTTTCGCGAGCGCCTTGCAGCAGGTTCAACACGCCCGCCGGCAGACCGGCTTCGATCCAGCACTTGACCGTCAGTTCGGCCACTTTCGGTGTCAGCTCGCTGGGCTTGAACAGCACGCTGTTACCGGCCAGCAGTGCCGGCACGATGTGGCCGTTCGGCAAGTGGCCCGGGAAGTTGTAAGGGCCAAATACCGCGACGACACCGTGAGGCTTGTGGCGCAGCACAGCGGTGGCGTCGCCCAGCGGGCCGCTCTTCTCGCCGGTACGCTCGCGGTAGCTCTGCACCGAGATGGCGATCTTGTTGACCATGCTGGTGACTTCGGTCGCCGCTTCCCACAGTGGCTTGCCGGTTTCCTCGCCGATGGTGCGGGCCAGTTCGTCCGCATGATTCTTCAGCGCGGCAGCAAAGGCTTCCAGCACCGAGATACGCTCTTCCAGGGTACGCCGCGCCCAGCCCGGGAACGCCTGACGCGCCGCCTGCACAGCCGACTCGACCTGAGCGACGGTGGCACCGACGCCGGACCACAGCACCTGCTGGGTCACCGGGTTCAGCGATTCGAAGGCTTCGCCCTGACCTGCCAGCCATTCACCTGCGATGTAAAGCGACTTCATTATTTCGACTCCCGAGCTGCGGACAACGCCACGGCGCGCACTTGATCGCCAGCGTTGAGTTGAAGACGTTTGGCGGTCTGCTGATCGACCACCAGGGTGCCGGCGGCCAGACGTGCCGGCGCAGCAGTGATGCGGCAGTCTTCGCGCTTGCGGTTGTGAATGATGAATGGCGTGGCGTCGTCACCCGGCGTGCCGACGGCCAGTACCAGCGCCTGGCTGTCGCGTACCGCACGGATCTTGCCGGTTTCGCATTCGATGGCCGGGCCTGCGTCGAAAATGTCGACGTAGCCCTGGTAGCTGAAACCTTCGCTCTTGAGCATCGCCAGCGCCGGTTCGGTGTCCGGGTGAACCTGACCGATCACGTTACGCGCATCCGGCGACAGGAAGCAGGTGTACAACGGGAATTTCGGCATCAGTTCGGCGATGAACGCCTTGTTGCCCACGCCGGTCAGGTAATCAGCCTGGCTGAACTCCATCTTGAAGAAGTGACGCCCCAGGCTTTCCCAGAACGGCGAACGCCCGGCTTCGTCGGATACACCGCGCATTTCGGCGATGATCTTGTTGCCGAACAGTTGCGGGAATTCGGCGATGAACAGCATCCGCGCCTTGGACAGCATGCGGCCGTTGAGGCCACTGCGGTAATCGGCGTGCAGGAACAACGAGCACAGCTCGGAATTGCCGGTCAGGTCGTTGGCCAGGAACAGCGTCGGGATTTCGCGATAGATGTTCAGCTCTTGGGAAGCGCTGACCGTCAGACCGACCCGGAAGTTGTACCAGGGCTCACGCAGACCGACGGCGCCGGCAATGGCGGAAATGCCCACCACGCGACCGTCGTCGTCTTCGAGCACGAACAGGTAGTCCGCGTCGCCCCGCCCGGCTTCGCCGCGAAAGGTCTTCTCGGCCCAGCCGACCCGATGGGCCAGACGTTCTTCGTTGGCCGGCAAGGTGGTCAGGCCGGTGCCGGTGCTGCGGGCCAGGTCGATCAGAGCGGGTAAATCGCTGCTGCGTACGGGACGAACGATCATGCTATCTCCTCAAACGGGCGGCTCGCGCCACCCGTGAAACTCGCTGCTTTACTAAGCATTCACTCTTTATAGGCATAGCAGCAGGCGTTAAACCGCCACCAGGCGCACGCTGGCACCTTCGCCGACGCCCAGGGCTTCGGCCGCTTCCAGGTCCAGGGTCACCGGTTTACCCGGTGCGTAGTCAAGCTCGAGCATGACTGCGCGGTAGTCCTGCAACTGGGCGTTGGCCACCAGGTACTGACGACCGACACCTTTGACCGGCTCGCCGATCTTCACCGGCACCACGCGGCTCTGGGCGATCGAACGGATCCCCGAAACGCGGGCATGCAGGGTCGGGCCGCCGTCGAAAATGTCGATGTAGTGATCGGTCTCGAAGCCTTCGCGCATCAGGATGTCGAAGGTGATCTGCGCCCGCGGGTGCACCTGGCCCATCGCCTCTTGCGCGGAGTCCGGCAGCAGGGGCACGTAGATCGGGTAATGCGGCATCAGTTCGGCGAGGAACGTACGGCTCTTGAGGCCGCACAAACGCTCGGCTTCAGCGTAATTGAGGTCGAAAAAGTTGCGCCCGATGGCATCCCAGAATGGCGAGTCGCCGTTTTCATCGCTGTAACCGACGATCTCGGTCACCACGGAATCGGCAAAACGCTCCGGATGGCTGGCCACGAACAGCAAGCGGCCACGGGAGTTGAGTTCCGACCACGGCGAACCCACCAGATCGCGCTGCACGTAGAAACTGGTCAGCAAGCTGTTGCCGGTCAGGTCGTGGCACTGGGAGAGCACGTGGATCTTGTTGTGAATCTTCAGCTCGCGTGAAGCGTGGACGAAGGTTTCGTTGCGAAAGCTGTAGAACGGCTCGGAGTAACCGGCCGATGCCACGATGGCCGAGCAACCGACCAGCTTGCCGGTGGCACTGTCTTCGAGGACGAAGAAATAGCTTTCCTCACCGTTGAAGCTCACTTCGGCGGCGAACGAGGCTTCGCTTGCCGCGATCTTGTCGCTCAGGCGCTCAACGTCATCCGGCAAGGAAGTGACACCAATCGGACTGTCCGCAGCCAGACGCTGTACCTCGCCCAGATCAGCCATTTGCGCGGGGCGCATCACCAGCATGGTGTCACTCCTTTTCTCTTAAGGTATCTATAGAAAACATGCCCGAATCCTGTGGGAGCGGGCTTGCCCGCGATGGCGTCCTGTCAGATAACAATGAAGTCGGCTGTCAGGCCCTCATCGCGGGCAAGCCCGCTCCCACAGGGAATGTGCCCGGCATATAAAATTGGGTTCGACGCCTGAACGGTCAGGCGTCAAAGGGTCTATCAGGCTTGCGTCAGTTTTGCCGCGGCACGTTCGAAGCGGTCCAGGCCGGCATCGATATCGGCGTCTTCCACCACCAGGCTTGGCGCGAAACGCACCACGTCCGGGCCGGCTTGCAGGACCATCAGGCCTTCTTTTTCAGCGGCGTTGAAGATGTCCTTGGCCTTGCCTTTCCACGCATCGGTCAACACGCAACCAATCAACAGGCCCATGCCACGGACCTTGGTGAACAGGCCGTATTTTTCGCCGATCTGCTCAAGGCGCGCCTTGAACTTGTCGTGCTTGGCGTTGACGCCAGCCAGCACTTCAGGGGTGTTGATCACGTCGATCACAGCTTCCGCGACCGCACACGCCAGCGGGTTGCCGCCGTAGGTGGTGCCGTGGGTGCCGACGACCAGGTGCTTGGCCAGGTCTTCAGTGGTCAGCATGGCGGCGATCGGGAAACCACCGCCCAGGCTCTTGGCGCTGGTCAGGATGTCCGGAGTCACGCCGTAATGCTGGTAGGCGAACAGATGGCCGGTGCGGCCCATGCCGGTTTGCACTTCGTCGAAGATCAGCAATGCGTTGTGCGCGGTGCACAGTTCGCGGGCACCTTGCAGGTATTCGAGTTCAGCCGGGATGACACCGCTTTCGCCCTGAATCGGCTCCAGCACCACAGCGCAAGTCTTGTCGGAAATGGCGGCTTTCAGCGCGGCCAGATCGTTGTACGGCACGTGGGTGATGCCGGTGATCTTCGGACCGAAGCCATCGGAGTACTTCGACTGGCCACCGACGTTCACGGTGAACAGGGTACGGCCGTGGAAGCTGTTGAGCGCGGCGATGATCTCGTACTTCTCGCTGCCGAAACGGTCGAAACCGACACGACGGGCCAGCTTGAAGGCGGCCTCGTTGGCTTCGGCGCCGGAGTTGCAGAAGAAGGCGCGGTCGGCAAAGGTGGCGTCGACCAGCTTGTGCGCCAGGCGCAGGGCCGGCTCATTGGTGAACACGTTGGACACGTGCCACAGCTTGTTCGCCTGTTCGGTCAAGGCACCGACCAGCGCCGGATGCGCGTGACCCAATACGTTAACGGCAATCCCGCCGGCGAAGTCGATCAGCTCGCGACCGGACTGGTCCCAGACGCGGGAACCGGCGCCACGCACAGGAATGAATGCGGCAGGCGCATAGTTGGGAACCATTACCTGATCGAAATCGGCGCGTTGTACCGCAGCGTGCTCAACGGACATCGGAGTCTCCTGAAGAGAAAACACTCGCCTGAAACTGGCGAGCTTGGTGAGGATTGTAAGGACAGTTTTCAGCCCGGCCTTGCCGCCAAGCGACAACTTCTTATAGCGCAAACCCCGGATTTTCCCGGGTTTACGGCAATGCGACATATAGGGTCGCAAAGGCGCAGTTTAACTGGCGGCGGACGTTTGCGGCAGGTCGCTGTGTCGTAACCCATGCCGATTCCATGAATGCGGTAGATATGTACCGCGCGTCGACTTCGATTACGGGTTTTCCTGACGGTCTATCAACCGCAATGGTGGACCTATCCCGATGAATACCGAAAATCCCGACATCCCTGAGACTTTCAGGCCCGACGCGCATTACCAGCATCTGATGAACGTCATTCCACCCTGGCTTCGCCAAACCACGCCAAAACGGCGTGAAGCGCTGCGCAACATCAAGCCAGTGTTGCCCACCCCCCTCAGGGATGTATCTGACGCTCAGCGCGTCGAACTTGACCGACTCATTACCCTGCAGACGGTGAGCCAGAACCGGGTCGATCAGGCCCTGGCGAATCTGCTGGACCCTGCAGCCTTCGCCGAACCCATGCTCAAGGGCGCACTCAAGACACGATTCGGCCTGGAAGCGGACGTCAGTAAAATCTTTCTGCGCCTTTACATTCCCGCGCACATACCCTGGTTGCGCCTGAAGTCCGGAGCCGCACGCACCTGGACCGTGTCGTTGCTGGACGCCGCGCTGCACAACTTCGAAAGCGCAGAAACTGAGGCCGACGCCTTTGAGCCCGCCTCGACTTACATCACTGCGCCCTCTTCCACCGGGCACTTCAGCACCCTGCCACAGATTCTGGCGACGATGCCCATCACGGCGTTCACCCAACTGTGCCGCGAACTCGACATTGGCGAGCGCTATAAAAGTTACCTGGCCGACAACCTTGGCATCAGCAACCCGGTGGCTGCGGCGATCCTGCAACCGAAAATTCGCGAAAGCCAAAAAACCGCACTGACCGTCGCCCTGCAGATGGCGCAGATGCAAAACCTGCTGACCAGCGACGTTCATCAGCCGCTCCTTCGCCTGCTCTCCGATGCACACGGCCAATCCTGGCGATGCCATGACCTGACGATCATGAATGCCCGCCTGACCGGCATCGTGCTGTTCGCCCCGGGACTGGAGCGCGCCCGCGAAGAGGTCCGGGTGGTGGCCTACATTCCTGACGACCCTGAACATCCCATCAAGCAATACCCCTCATCGGCGGCATTCGCCGAGGAGCTGAGCCAGCGCCTGCGGGCGCCCGACTATCAACAGTTTTTCAGTCGTTTTATCAATCATGAAGACCGCGGCTACTTCTTCGCCGAGCTGAACAACCGCCTCGATCCCATCACCTGGCAACCGGTCCCACCCGGCGATCCACGGCCGACCTGGAGAGAAACCCCCAACCAGCGTCCCGACCTGCAAATGGCAGTAACGCCGATCAGAGGCGACCTGTGGGTTCATCTCTATCAACGCAAACTCGACAAGATTCTCAATGACGCGCGCGTGATCGCAGTGTCGACGGCCACGGTCGACCGCAAGGCCCGATGGGCGTTATGGGACTCCTTCACGGAAATCGCCTCGGCGCTGCTGAACATCGCAGCCTTCATTGCGTTGCCGTTCGTCCCGTTCCTTGGCGAGCTGATGCTGGCTTACACGGCCTATCAACTGCTGGATGACACCTTCGAAGGTGTTGTCGACTGGGCAGAGGGCCTGACCAACGAAGCCTTCGAGCATTTCATGGGGATGGTTGAATCTGCAGTGCAATTGGGCACTTTCGCGGCAGGTGGCATGATCGCCGTCAGCGAATTTCGCGCGGTCCTGCCTCGGGAAGTCGTGCAATTCATCGACCGCTTCAACGCCGTGAAACGCCCCAATGGCGAACCCCGCTATTGGCAGCCCGACCTGACGCCTTACGAACAAACCGTCACGATCCCCAACGACGCGAAACCCGACTCGATGGGACTGCACACCCATCAAGGCAAAACCCTGCTGACACTAGACGACAGCCAATACTCCGTGGTCGAAGATCCGTCGACCGGACGCCATCGCATCCAGCACCCCACGCGTCCCGAAGCTTACCAACCCACCCTGAGGCACAACGGAAAAGGCGCCTGGCACACCGAACTCGAGCAGCCACTGACCTGGGACCAGGCCACCCTGCTGCGGCGTATCGGTCCGGACATGCAGCGTTTTTCCGCGAGCGAACGCGAGCGCATCCTCAGCATCAGCGGCTGCCACGAAAACGCCTTGCGCAAGATGCATGTCGACGCCGAACAACTACCGCCGCTGCTGGCCGACACCCTCAAACGCTTCAAGATTGATCAGGACCTGCAGATCTTCATTGATCAAATCGGCAGCAATCGTGCGGACGATTACCTGAAGGCTGATCCGCTGATGCAACTGGAACTGCTCTGCGACTACGGTAACTGGCCAGCGGACAAGGGGCTGCGACTGGTCGATGCAACAGGAGAAGCCCTCTGGGAGCGCGGCATGGGCAACCAGGTCGTGGTGCAGATCAACCTGGCGCAACTGGACGATGGCGACCTGATCAACACCCTGTTGCAACACCTCGGCAACACCGACGCGCGCTCAGTGCGCCGCTACCTGACAACGCTTGCCGCCGACAAACGGGAAACCCTCTTCAGCCAGCGCTACCGCAAAATCGAACAAGGTGCGCGCCCCTTGGTCCAGCGCATTATCGACAGCGAACCCGGTTTGCCAACCAGCCTCGCCGAAGCACTGCTCGACAGCGCCAGTGCCGCGGAACGCGAGCAACTGGAGCGTGGAACATTGTCCAAACGCCTCACGGAACTGGCACAGGAGGCCGGCCTGCAGGTGCGCGTCACTCGCGCTTATGAAGGGCTCTACCTGTACTCGACGCGCAACCATCTCGACACCGATCGCCTGGCGTTACACACCCTGGAACGCTTGCCTGGCTGGTCGGGACAACTGCGCCTGGAAATCCGCCAATACACCCACAATGGGCCGCTGATCGACAGTATTGGCGAGCCGGACGCGCCCTTGCGCAAGGTGCTGGTGTTGACCGATGAAGGGGCGTATCAGGCCTACGATGAAACCGGTGAACAGCTCAGTAGCACTGACTCCCTCTATTCCAGCTTTTTACAGGCACTGCCCGACAGCGAGCGAATCGCCCTCAACCTCAACATCGGTGAGGGCGAAAGGCTCAAGCAGCTGATTCGCACCCACGCGCTCACTCGTGAAACATTGCGTGCGCTGCTGGCGCAACGGCCGAATCTCAAACCTGCCTACGATCCGGCGGTGATGCGCTTGCTGGGCGGGGGCGATGGTTATCGCTGGATGCCGGCCAATACCCCTTCATTACAAAGCCACATTTATCGGCTGTTTCCCCATCTGAGCGCAGAGGAACTGCAAGCCTTTGCCGCACGTTTGCAAGCCAATCCCGGCGGACCGCGCGCAGAACTCCAGCGCCTGTTTTATCAACACGCGCAATTGTTTGAGCAATTGAGCACCTGGTGCGACGAGATCCCGCTGCATGTTCCGGGCACGCAAATCCGCTTGAGCGTCGAGCAGCTCGCCAGTCAACGGTATGCACGCCGACAAATGATAGCCAGATTGCTCGACTGCTGGCGGCGTCAGGCCACCTACGACAGCACCCGTGGCGTACCGGTTTCCTTTGAATTCTCCCAGCCGGTTGTTGGCGAGCTGCCAAAATTGAACGTCGATTTCCCTCAGGTGCGCAGCGTGACGCTTGAAGGTCATCGTGCCCCCCAGGGCGTGAATGATTTTTTGAAGGGATTTTCCAGTCTCAACCGCCTGGCGCTACGCAACTTCGAACTGGGACAGTTGCCGGACGCCATTGCCCAATGGCCCCAACTCGACGCACTCATCCTCAGCGACTGCGCCGTGACCCTCACAGAGCAGAGTCGCGCCACCCTGTCTGCCCTGAATCAATTGACTGCGCTCGACCTGTACAAAAACCCGCTCGGTCTGTGCCCTTCCCTGGAAAACATGCCGAAGCTGACCTACGTCGATCTTTCCGGTACCGCAATTACCCGCATTCCCGACGGCCTGGTGAATCACCCGAGCATTCGAACCGCCATTTTGAATGACAACCAGATCACCGAATTGCCCACCGCCCTCTTCGATCTGCCCGGCGACATCAGCGAGGGATTTGATTTTGGCAACAACCCTCTGTCCCCGACCACCCGGGAACACATCAAGCGTCACTATCAGCGAACCGAAAAGGACTTTGGAGTCCATGCCGAACAGGTCGATATCGATCGCGTCAAAGCCCTCTACCCAAGTCTGGACAACGAAGAGGCCAGCGACTTCGTCTATCGCTTACCCGGCACCCTCGCAGAGGGTCGAGCTGACCTGACCCGTCGCGAGCTCGAACTCACCCGACTCGGTACCGAGCTGAGCCGGTGGACGGCCGATGTGCCCGACACTCATTCCGATACTGGCGCCCCGCTGACGGCCGACGAGATGTTTGCCGAGCATGTCAAAAGAGACGAATTCAAGCAAAACCTGGAACGCTGCTGGCGCCAGATCCCCATCGAAAGCATTACCGTGGGTGAGTACGGATTCGTCTCACACCTGCCAATCTTGGGTGACCTGCCGACGCTGTCAGCCGACTTCAGTCATGTGCCCGAAATGTACCTGACGACCACCCATGGCATTGCACCTGGACTTGGCCGGTTCCTGGACAGTTTTGCCAACCTGGACACCCTGACCATACGGGGATACCACCTGGGCAATCTTCCCGAAGCCATCTTCAGAATGGGCAGGTTGTCGGTGCTGAGCTTGTCGGAGTGTGGCATTACCCTGACTCCGGAAACCGTAGAGGCCCTGGCGGGCATGGAGCACCTTGACTACTTGAGCCTGCGGGACAATCCACTCGGCCCAAGCCCTGACCTTAGCCATATGACAGAAATATCCTCACTGGACTTGAGCCACACGGGCATCACTGAAATTCCCAAGGGAGTGCTGAGCATCACGACCTGGACCGACGTCGACCTGAGCTTCAACGCCATTACCGAGATGCCGCCCGAACTCATGGAGGTGGACCCGGGTGTCGGAGAAAGCTTTGACTTCAGCGGCAACCCGTTCAATGCGCAAAGCTTGCAACGCATCGCTGCGTACTTTCGCGCAACCGAGAATGATCTGGGTATCGACGAGATAGCCGACATGCCGGAGCCAGTGGATGGGGCGCCCGACACCGACATTGAAGACTGAGTACTGGCTACCCGCGTTCCGGCGGCACCGATGACAACTCGAACGGGCTGCTGCTGCGCCGCTGGTTGCGATCTTCCCGCGGCGTGGCACCGAAGAAGTTGCGATAGGCGCTGGAGAAGTGCGGCCCCGAGGAGAAGCCACAGGACAGGCCGATCTGAATGATCGACTTGCTGGTTTGCATCAACATCTGCCGGGCCTTGTTCAGGCGCAGTTCCAGGTAGTACTGGCTCGGCACACGATTGAGGTATTGCTTGAAGATCCGCTCCAGCTGCCGACGGGACACGCACACGTGCTGGGCGATTTCGTCGGTGGTCAGCGGCTCTTCGATGTTGGCCTCCATCAGCAACACGGCTTGCGTGAGCTTCGGATGGCTGGAGCCGAGACGGTTCTGCAACGGGATACGCTGGCGCTCGCCGCCCTCGCGGATGCGCTCGACCACCAGTTCTTCGGATACGGCACCCGCCAGCTCCGCACCATGGTCGCGAGCCAACACGGCCAGCAGCAAGTCGAGCACCGACATGCCGCCGCACGCGGTCAGGCGATCGCGATCCCAGTCGAACAGGTGACTGGTGGCGATGACCTTGGGGAAACGTTCGGCGAAATCGTCCTGCCAGCGCCAATGCACGGCCGCGCGATAACCGTCGAGCAAACCGAGTTGCGCCAACGGGTAAACACCGGCCGACAGACCGCCGATCACACAACCGGAGCGCACCAGCTGTTTGAGCGCACTGCTGAGTGCCGGCGCCAGTGCGGTCGGTGGCTCGTCAGCGAGCAGGAACAGTTTCTGGAAGTTTTCCAGCTTGCCGGTCCATGCCTCACCCGGCAATTGCCAGGCGCTGTCGGCCGCGGCTTCTGTAATGGCTTCGGCCTGCAGGAACGACAGCTCGTAAACCACGTCCGGATGCACACGCTGGGCAACACGCAAGGCCTCCTCAGCCAGCGCAAGCGTCAGTGCTTTAGTGCTGGGCCAAATCAGGAAACCAATTCGATGGGCAGTCATGGCGGGCAATCCGAAACGAAGAACAGTGATGAAGGCATGGGCCAATGCTAGCCCGTAAATGAACGCAAATCTCGAAACCAACAGAGATCAAACTGTGGGAGCTGGCTTGCCAGCGATGGCGGTATCTCTGTGCCAAAGATGCAAACTGACCCACCGCTATCGCTGGCAAGCCAGCTCCCACAAGGGATCGGGACTGGCCTTTAGGTTGCGAAGCATGCACTATCCCGGTGCACAACGGCAGCCCTGATTACTTCAGGCTGCCCGAGAGGAATTGCTGCAAACGCTCCGATTGCGGATTCACCAGCACTTCGCGCGGGTTGCCGCTTTCTTCGACCACACCTTTGTGCAGGAACACCAGCTGGTTCGACACTTCACGGGCGAAGCCCATTTCGTGGGTCACCACCACCATGGTCCGGCCTTCCTGGGCCAGGGCCTGCATGACTTTCAACACGTCGCCCACCAGCTCCGGGTCGAGGGCCGAGGTCGGCTCGTCGAACAGCATCACCTCAGGTTCCATCGCCAGTGCACGGGCAATCGCCACGCGCTGCTGCTCGCCGCCGGACATGTGGCCCGGGTAAGCGTCTTTGCGATGGGCCACGCCGACCTTGTTCAGGTAGTGTTCGGCTTTTTCCCGAGCTTCGGCCTTGGACACGCCGAGCACGTGCACCGGCGCTTCCATGATGTTTTCCAGCGCGGTCATGTGCGACCACAGGTTGAAATGCTGGAACACCATCGACAGGCGCGAACGCATGCGTTGCAGCTGTTTCGGGTCGGCGGCTTTCAACGCGCCGTCCTTGTTCGCCACCAGCTTCAACTCTTCGTTGTTGAGCAGGATCTTGCCCGCGTGCGGCTGCTCCAGCAGGTTGATGCAGCGCAGGAAGGTACTTTTGCCGGAGCCACTGGAGCCGATGATGCTGATCACATCGCCGGCTGCCGCTTTCAGGGACACGCCCTTGAGCACTTCGTGACTGCCATAGCGTTTATGCAGGTCTTGGACTTCAAGTTTGTACATGCGGTCGGTTCTCACAAAAACAGTCAGTCAGTCGTTGAGCAAGCGCCCGTGACGCAGCGCTTCGCGCCCCGCCACCTTGGCCAGCCAGAAACCGGGTTGGGCATAACGCAGCCGTTCAATGGCAAACAGCACCCCGGACGTACCAGCACACACCGTGCTGACCCGATCCGCCAACGGATCGATCACTTCAAAAATCTCGTCGCCCGCATCAACCCACTCACCGGGCTTACGCAGGAAACTCACCACACCGGGGTGTGGTGCCAACAACAACTCAGTGCCTTCGAACGGCATGCCTTCGCAAGGGTCTTGCGCAGGCTTCGGCCATTCGCCACTGATCAATCCTTGCTCGGCGAGGAACGCCAGAATGCCTTCGGCGTAAGCCTCTGCTTCGGCGCGCCCGGTGTCGGCCTGACCACCCAATTCAATGGTAGTCGCCAGGCAGGCCAGCGGAATTTGCGCCTGCGGGAACAGACGCGACAGGCGCAACCACGGCAACGAACAGGCTTCGTCGAACGAACTGCCGCCGGAATCTTCCGCCAGCAAACCGACCCGCACATTCAGGTGCGCAGCCAGCGAACGCCACTGCGGCCAGTGCTGCGGCAAGGCGTACATGTGCAGTGCCGCTTCGGCGTCGCAATGCAGGTCCAGCACCACATCGGCGGTGCAGGCGTGACTGAGCAGAACGCGCTGCATGCCTTGCAACTGGCTGCTCGCCTCTGGCAAAGCGGTCAGATGATCGACCATCGCCTGACGGATCAGGCGAATGTTGGCGTGCGGATCGTCACCCAGGCTTTCTGCCAGTGCAGCCGCCACAGGTGCGCTCAACTCGACGAAATCGCGGTTGAAGTTCTTGCCGCTGCCCGCCTCGAAACGCCCTTGATGATTGCCCTGAAGCAGTTGACCCAGCCCCAGTGGATTAGCCACCGGCACCAGTTCGACCACACCATTGAGCAAGCCCTGGGCTTCGAGTTCGGCCAGACGCTTTTTCAGCTCGAACGCCGTACGCATGCCCGGCAGCTCATCGGCATGCAGGCTGGCCTGGATATACGCCTTGCGCTCGCCACTCCCGAAGCGGAACACCGAAATCCGGCGTTCGCTGCCCAGGTGGCTCCACGGCAAAGCATGATCGATGCGTTCCATATCAGTGCTTCCGCGGGGCCAGGTAGCCCAGCCAGCGGCGCTCGGCCATCTTGAACAGTTTCACCAGGATGAAGGTCAGGCACAGGTAGAACACGCCGGCGGTGATGTACGCCTCGAACGGCAGGTAGAACTGGGCGTTGACCGTGCGCGCGGCACCGGTGATGTCGATCAGGGTCACGATGGACGCCAGACTGGTGGTCTGCAGCATCATGATCACTTCGTTGCTGTACTGCGGCAGCGCCCGGCGCAGGGCCGACGGCAGCAGGATGCGCTTGTACATCTTGAACCGCGACATGCCCATGGCCTTGGCCGCTTCGATCTCGCCGTTCGGCGTGGCCCGCAGGCTGCCGGCGATGATCTCGGCGGTGTAGGCGCTGGTGTTGATCGCGAATGCCAGGCAGGCACAGAAGGTTGCGCTGGACAGCCACGGCCAGAGGAAGCTCTCACGCACCGCTTCGAACTGCGCCAGCCCGTAGTAGATCAGAAACAGCTGCACCAGCATCGGCGTGCCGCGGATCACGTAGGTATAGAGCCAGGCGGACATGTTGACCACCGAGTTCTTCGAGACGCGCATCAGGCCCAGCGGCAATGCGCACAGCAAGCCGAAGAACAGCGACAGCGCGAGCAGTTTGAGGGTGGTCACCAGGCCGCCGAAGTACAGCGGCAAGGCCTCCCAAATGACGTTGTAGTCGAAGATCATAGATCAGCCGCCCTTACGCCTACCGAGTAGCGCTTCTCAAGGTGACGCAATGCCAGCAACGACACACTGGTGATCACCAGGTACATCGCCGCCACTGCGAGGAAGAAGGTGAAAGGCTCGCGGGTGGCATCGGCCGCCTGCTTGGCCTTGAACATCATGTCCTGCAGGCCGACCACCGAAATCAGCGCGGTCGCCTTGGTCAATACCAGCCAGTTGTTGGTGAAGCCCGGAATCGCCAGGCGAATCATCTGTGGCACCAACACCCGGAAGAACACCTGGAAACTGCTCATGCCGTACGCCATGCCGGCTTCGGCCTGACCCTTGGGGATCGCCATGAACGCACCCCGGAAGGTTTCCGACAGGTACGCACCGAAGATGAAGCCCAGGGTGCCGATACCGGCGGCCAACGGATTCAGGTCGATGTACTCGTCAAAACCGAGCAGCGGTGCGACGCGGTTGAGCAGGTCCTGGCCGCCGTAGAAAATCAGCAGGATCAGCACCAGGTCGGGAATACCGCGGATCACCGTGGAATACAGGTCGCCCAGCCAGGCCAGCCAGCGCACCGGCGACAGACGCAGTGCCACGCCGATCAGGCCCAGAACGATGGCCAGGGCCATGGACGACAAGGCGAGCTGAAGCGTCAGCCAAGCGCCATCGAGGATGACAGCCCCGTAGCCTTTCAACATGATTCAGGTCCTCGAAAGTTGGGATGAAAAAATGGCGCAAACCTCAGAGATCCTGCTGCTTGCGCCATTTCGGACTTGTCGCCGGGGCGTGTTACTTGCCGTAGATATCGAAGGCGAAGTACTTGTCCTGGATTTGCTTGTACTTGCCGTTCTCGCGAATGGCGGCGATGGCGGCGTTGAGCTTGTCCAGCTCAGCCTTGTCGCCCTTGCGAACCGCGATGCCTACGCCGTCGCCGAAGTATTTGACGTCGGTGAACGCAGGGCCGACGAAGGCGAAACCTTTACCGGCGTCGGTTTTCAGGAAACCGTCATCCAGAAGCGTAGCGTCTGCCACGGTGCCGTCGAGGCGGCCGGCGGCCACGTCGAGGTAAATTTCGTTCTGCGAGCCGTATGGCTTGATCTCGGCGCCCAGCGGGGCCAGGACTTCGCGGGCGAAACGCTCGTGGATCGAACCACGCTGTACGCCGATGTTCTTGCCCTTGAGCTCAGTCAGGCCTTCGCTGACCTGGGTGCCGGCCTTCATGACCAGGCGAGCCGGGGTGTTGTAGTACTTGTTGGTGAAGTCCACGGACTTCTTGCGATCTTCAGTGATCGACATGGACGACAGGATCGCGTCGATCTTGCGCACTTTCAGTGC
The DNA here is from genome assembly GCF_052112305.1 of Pseudomonas sp. QLc11A. NCBI lineage: Bacteria > Pseudomonadati > Pseudomonadota > Gammaproteobacteria > Pseudomonadales > Pseudomonadaceae > Pseudomonas > Pseudomonas sp. QLc11A. The sequence goes on along the minus strand of NZ_JAVAJJ010000001.1, from coordinate 445,112 downwards.
CGGGATCAGGCCGTCGAACTCTTGCTCGACCCACACGCACTTGACCTTCATCTCTTCACACAAGGCGTTGCCGATGTCGTAGTCGAAACCAACGATGCTGCCGTCCGGTGCTTTGGAAGCGAACGGAGGGTAAGCCGCTTCGATACCAATTTTCAGAGGCTTTTCATCGGCGAAGGATGGCAGCGACAGCACGGACAGTGCCAGGGCGCCAAGCAGCACGAGTTTCTTCATCTTGGGACTCCATCGGTAAAGGGCAAAAACGGCAGAGTGAGCGACAGCCCAATATGCGAATGAGTGGAACCGGAAAGCAGTGCTGCGTCCTACATTGCGCGTGCGAAATTTCAACACGAGCAACGACGAGCGAGTGATCGGCATTCTAACGACAGGCCCGAGGCCGATATTTCTTCAATGCGACAACTAATTACAGAAGCACCGAGAAAGTCGTTTTAGCGCATTGACAGCCCTGCGAAATCATGCAAGAGCAAAAGACATGGAACCGATCTATATTGCAAATTGCGGGCCTATTATTGGCAAACCCTTCTAATCCGGCAAGCGCAGCGTGGGGGCTTATTTTTCAGCGGTGGTTTTTAGCCCCCGATGTGGGGCCTTGCGTTTCCCAATGCCCCGCATTGATCCGACGCGGTTACACATTCAGTAACCTGAAAGATCTCGGGTAACAGTAGGAAAACGCCGACAGAGGAAACCGATATTTATTGGTAGATGTTGCTGTAGCGCCTGCCAAACCGCTATCGCGAGCAAGCTCGCTCCCACAGGGATTCGTGGTGTACACACGACCTGAGCCACACCGCAAAAACCTGTGGGAGCGAGCTTGCTCGCGATGGGGCCAGCCCGCCCAACACAAAAACCAGAGAATAAAAAAGCCCCACCCGGCGCAACGCCAGGTGGGGCTTCAGTGACTCAGAAGCCGCTTACGCGACATTCATCGTCTTGTGCGTATCAATCAAATGCTGCACCACACTCGGATCCGCCAGGGTGGAAATATCCCCCAACCCATCATATTCAGCCGTAGCAATCTTGCGCAGAATCCGCCGCATGATCTTGCCCGAACGGGTCTTCGGCAGCCCCGGTGCCCACTGAATCACATCCGGCGAAGCAATCGGCCCGATCTCCTTGCGCACCCAGTTCTTCAGTTCCAGGCGCAGTTGCTCGTTCGGCTCCTCGCCGTTTTTCAGGGTGACGTAGACATAAATGCCCTGTCCCTTGATGTCGTGCGGTACACCGACCACCGCCGCTTCGGCGACTTTCGGGTGCGCGACCATCGCGCTTTCGATCTCGGCGGTGCCCATGCGGTGGCCCGAAACGTTGAGCACGTCGTCCACGCGACCGGTGATCCAGTAATAGCCATCGGCATCGCGACGGGCGCCGTCACCGGTGAAGTACATGCCGCGGAAGGTCTTGAAGTAGGTGTCGACGAAGCGATCATGGTCGCCAAACAGCGTACGCGCCTGGCCCGGCCACGAATCGAGAATCACCAGGTTGCCCTCGGCCTCGCCTTCGATGATGTTGCCCAGGTTGTCCACCAGGGCCGGTACCACGCCGAAGAACGGACGCGCCGCCGAGCCCGGCTTGAGGGCATGAGCGCCCGGCAGCGGGCTCATCATGTTGCCGCCGGTTTCGGTCTGCCACCAGGTGTCGACGATCGGGCAGCGGGACTTGCCGACGTTCTTGTAGTACCAGTCCCAGGCTTCCGGGTTGATCGGCTCGCCCACCGAACCCAACAGGCGCAGGCTGCTGCCATCGGCGCCTTCAACAGCGGCGGTGCCCGAGGCCATCATGGCGCGGATCGCGGTCGGCGCCGTGTAAAGGATGTTGACCTTGTGTTTGTCGACGATCTTCGCCACCCGGGTGATGTCCGGGTAGTTCGGCACGCCTTCGAACAGCAGGGTGGTCGCGCCGTTGGCCAGCGGGCCGTAGACGATGTAGCTGTGGCCGGTGACCCAGCCGACGTCGGCGGTGCACCAGTAGATTTCGCCCGGACGGTAGTCGAACACGCGCTCGTGGGTCATGGCGGCGTACAGCAGGTAGCCGCCGGTGGTGTGCTGCACGCCCTTCGGCTTGCCGGTGGAGCCCGAGGTGTAGAGGATGAACAGCGCTTCTTCGGCACCCATCTCTTTTGGCGCGCACACGGTGCCGGCCACTTTCATCAGGTCCTCAAACCAGATGTCGCGGTGCTGGTTCCACTTGATCTCGCCACCGGTGCGCTTGCACACGATGACTTTCTGGATGCTGCTGGTTTCCGGGTTGGTCAGGGCGTCGTCGACGTTGGCCTTGAGCGGGATCTTCTTGCCGGCACGAATGCCTTCGTCGGCGGTGATCACCACCTTCGAGCGGCAGTCGATGATGCGACCGGCCAGGGCTTCCGGCGAGAACCCGCCGAACACCACCGAGTGGATCGCGCCGATCCGGGTGCAGGCCAGCATGGCGACCACGGCTTCGGGGATCATCGGCATGTAGATCGTCACCACGTCGCCGCGGTGCACGTCCTGGCCGCGCAGGGCGTTGGCGAACTTGCAGACCTGCTCGTGCAGCTCGCGGTAGGTGATGTTGCGGCTTTCGGCAGGGTCATCGCCTTCCCAGATGATCGCGACCTGGTCGCCGCGCTCGGCCAGATGACGGTCGAGGCAGTTGTAGGAAACGTTCAGGGTGCCGTCGGCGAACCACTTGATGTCGACATGGTGATCGTCGAAGGAGGTCTGCTTCACCGTGGTGAACGGCTTGATCCAGTCGAGGCGCTTGGCTTGCTCGCGCCAGAAGCCGTCCGGGTTGACGACCGACTGCTGGTACATGGCCTTGTAGGTCGCCTCGTCGGTCAGGGTATTGGCCAGAACCTCGGGACGAACGGGATACAGGGAAGCCGCACTCATCTTTCTTACCTCGGTGGAATAGTTGTTTTTGTATGACCCTGTTGTAGCCGGGCCGGGCCTATAGAACCATTCGACGATGGTAGTAACAAGCCCACACAAAATGTCGTGAATACCCGTCAACCCCAATACCACCGCGGCACCTGTGGGAGCGAGCCTGCTCGCGATGGTCGTCAACGATAACGCGCCCAATCTGACACCCCGAGGTGTTCTCTGGCTCATCGCGAGCAAGCTCGCTCCTACAAAGCGGTACCTGTAGGAGCGAGCCTGCTCGCGATGGTCGTCAACGATAACGCGCCCAATCTGGCACCCCGCGGAGCTCTCTGGCTCATCGCGAGCAAGCTCGCTCCTACAAAAGCGGTACCTGTAGGAGCGAGCTCGCGATGGTCGTCAACGATAACGCGCCCAATCTGACACCCCGCGGTGCTCCCTGGCTCATCGCGAGCAGGCTCGCTCCTACAAAAGCGGTACCTGTAGGAGCGAGCCTGCTCGCGATGGTCGTCAACGATAACGCGCCCAATCTGACACCCCGCGGTGCTCCCTGGCTCATCGCGAGCAGGCTCGCTCCTACAAAAGCGGTACCTGTAGGAGCGAGCTCGCTCGCGATGGTCGTCAACGATAACGCGCCCAATCTGACACCCCGCGGTGCTCCCTGGCTCATCGCGAGCAGGCTCGCTCCTACAAAAGAACAGGCTATTCAGGGATTGTTACAGGATCTGTCAAAGGTGTTTATCAAAACCACGTCTATATGAACGTATCCAGCCCCCCTAAAATCTGCCACGCCAACAAGGCAACCTGATTAACCAAGTTACAGCCCCCACGAAGGCAGTTAATCAAACACCCAGGTACTGAAGCTCCACACGCAATCTCAAAAGGATTGCGTGCCCCCACTCGACCCTAGAAAGGTAAAACTTAAATGAAAGCTTTATTGGTTCTGGCCCTCGGCAGCGTGTGCGCAACCGCCATGGCAAGCGAGGTGCCGACTGATGTCGCGCAGCAACAACCGCCCGTTGAGGAATACACTTACTCGATGAATCTGGACATCGCCAAAGTGATCTCGATGAGCGAAGCACCGAATGTTTGTGAAGTTGTCCCCATGAAAATGGAATACGAAGATTCCAACGGTCAACGGCATATCCTGCGTTACAGCGCGATGGGCAACGGTTGCTCTAACGGCTGATCCCTGCTTCACACCTCCCCCCAATAAGGTTCGACCCACCCGCCGCGATCAGGCAGATGAAGCGCCGAACCTTAATAATCGATTAATTCGATTGTTTTAAGCATTTATTTGCGCTTTTTAATCAAATTAATCGGCGTAGTATCCAATTCAACCCAAGACAAACAACGCCCACGAATCCGGAGCACTGACCATGAAAACCCAACTGATCCTCGCCCTGACCCTCTCCGTCCTGGCTGCCAACACCTTCGCCGCCGATGGTTACGACCGCACCGGCTCGGCCGCCTACACCACTGAAGCGGCTGTCGCTTCCGACGGTTACGACCACACCGGTTCAGCCCGCCTCGCCGCCGATGGCGCAGACCATGTAGGCGCCGGCAAACTGGCCTCCGACGGCGCTGACCACACGGGCGCCGCCCGCCTCGCCGCCGATGGCGCCGATCACGTCGGTGCAGGTCGCCTGAGCTGATCCACCCGCGTGACTTCACAGCCCGGCTTCGGTCGGGCTTAGTTGTGTCTGGAGCCTGAGAAAACCCCACAGAAACACAAGATGTAGTGAAAAAAACCTTTTTTGGTTATTTCTTGTACAAAAAATTCCCGGGGCAAAAAATTAAGAAAAAAAATCTTCCCCCACCAAAACCGTTCAAAGCCCTGTAAACCCTCGCTCCGACCGAAATACGGCCCCCGTCGACCGATCCGTGAGCCATTTCGCCGCACCACAGCACGCAAAACTTCCCTATAATGCGGCCTTAAACGGGCCTGCAATATCCCCTTACAGGGATGAAAAGCCAGTCTGAAGCCCCGCACAGGCGCTTGCCGCTTGCTGCGCCCATCAGTGGCTCTCGGAACCCCGTACAAAATTCTGTTTGATGCCTGCGTATAGCTGCTGCAAAAAACGATTCCTTTAGATCCAACGCGGCCAGTAAGGCCGTGTGAAAAACCAACCTATCCATTTTCACACGGGCACTCTGGCCCTCACGCAGGAGACGACACGTCATGCTGAGCTGGGACGAATTCGACAAAGAAGACACGGAAGTAGCAGTCAAGAGCGCCAACGCTGGCCACGCCACCGAAGCCAACATGGACCGTCTCGACAGCGCCGGCGGTGCCGCCGCCCTGGAAGCCCGTGCCGTGACCGCCGCTGACTCCGCCGCCGTTGCCCGCGCCAAAGCCGCCCTGGATTCCCTCGACGTCGCCGAAGGCCTCGCCGAACTCGAAGGCGCCTCCGCCCGTGTCGCCGTTGACGAAAAACGCATGATCAACTGCCGCGCCGACCTCAACCAACTCGTGCCATTCAAGTACGACTGGGCCTGGCAGAAGTACCTGGACGGCTGCGCAAACCACTGGATGCCGCAAGAAGTCAACATGACCGCCGACATCGCCCTCTGGAAAAACCCGGAAGGCCTGACCGACGACGAGCGCCGCATCGTGATGCGCAACCTCGGCTTCTTCTCCACCGCCGACTCCCTGGTTGCCAACAACTTGGTCCTGGCCGTGTACCGCCTGATCACCAACCCGGAATGCCGCCAGTACATCCTGCGCCAGGCCTTCGAAGAAGCGATCCACACCCACGCCTACCAGTACTGCATCGAATCGCTGGCCATGGATGAAGGCGAAATCTTCAACATGTACCACGAGATCCCGTCGGTCGCGAAAAAAGCCACCTGGGGCCTGAAATACACCCGCTCGATCTCCGATCCGAAGTTCGAAACCGGCACCGTCGAAACCGACAAAGAACTGCTGCGCAACCTGATCGCCTACTACTGCGTCCTGGAAGGCATCTTCTTCTACTGCGGCTTCACCCAGATCCTCTCCATGGGCCGCCGCAACAAAATGACCGGCGTCGCCGAGCAGTTCCAGTACATCCTGCGCGACGAATCCATGCACCTGAACTTCGGCATCGACGTGATCAACCAGATCAAAATCGAAAACCCGCATTTGTGGGATGCTGAAATGAAGGAAGAAGCTTCGCAGATGATTCTGCAGGGCACTCAGCTGGAGATCGAATACGCGCGTGACACCATGCCTCGTGGGGTATTGGGCATGAATGCAGCGATGATGGAGGACTACCTGAAGTTCATCGCTAACCGTCGTTTGAGCCAGATTGGTTTGAAGGAAGAGTATCCAGGGACGACTAACCCGTTCCCTTGGATGAGCGAGATTATGGACTTGAAGAAAGAGAAGAACTTCTTTGAGACTCGGGTTATTGAGTATCAGACTGGTGGGGCTTTGAGCTGGGATTGATTCTGGGTTTATTAGCGACTCGCTAATCGCATTTAAATAGCAGAACTAAAAAGCCCCGATCTAATCGGGGCTTTTTAGTTTCAACAGCTAATATTCAAGCAAGCTTAGGCGTAGCTCTCTTCACCCTTCGCCTCTTCAGCAAAGCGTTGGTCGTAATCCCTTACCTTGTCGAACAGGATACCAAACACCACTTTCGAGATCTTCGACGCCAGTAATGGGGGCACTGCGTTTCCAACTTGGTGGAACTGGTCGGTTCTGCTGCCTTGGAAGAAATAGTTATCTGGAAATGTTTGAATACGGGCGGCTTCTCTAACAGACAAACTCCGGCATTGAGTTGGATCGTAATGGATAAAATAGTGTCCGTCTTTGGAAATATGACTTGTAATAGTTGTGGCGCACCTATCTTCAACCTGAACTCTAAATCGATCGCTAAACTTTCCTGTTTCCCAGTTCTTATGGTCGGGTGCCAGCCCTTTTAGGAAAAACCCCTCATGCCCTTTAGGCGAAGAACCATGAAGCTTTGCATACACAGCAGCAAATAGGTATCTACGTAGATCCGTCGGCATATGCCCACGAGACTCATGATTTAACCAATAGTCTAATTTTTCGTCTAAATACCATTCGTCCAAGCTCGAACTATTGGTCGAGCCATCATCCTTCGTATCCTTTCTTTTTACCCTTTTCCCGCCAGGGCTCACCGGCACTTCTGGTCCCTCAAAGGCTCTAGACAGATCTTGAAACCCGGACCATAGCTCTACGTTGATAGGATTGGTGTGGCTTTGAAGATGATCCAGCTGTTCTGTAACAACATCAATCCAGCCTGCTTGGCTGTCCTCGGTTTTTGAAAGGCCACTGCGAAGTCTAGGCAGGTTATTTAGCACTTGACCTACTGAAACTCTTGACTCTTTGCATTTCTCAGAAGCCAGCTTTACCCAATCATTCGATGCTGGGAGACTATCTGTAGCAATACCTAAAAGGATTACCCGATGCCTTGCTTGGGGAATACCATAATCCTCCGCCCTAATGATAAAGGCTTTTGGATCAATCTTTTCCACATCCTCACCAGGACCGAAAGAACTGCCAGTTACCAGAGAGTAGATACGGTACTGTTTGCCCGCTCCCTCTAGGTGAAGAGCTTGGCCAGGGTCCGATAGGTCCTTCAAAATGTTCGAAAATATCCGCTCATTGTTCACCTTGGAAGAGAGAATTCCCTTTACATTTTCCATGACGAACATTGTGGGCTGCCTCTCCCGAATGATTCGCAGGTATTCCTTGTATAGGAAATGTCGGTGGTCTTCCTCTGCCTTGTAATCAACCTTGGACTGGTTCCGCGCACGCCCAACAATAGAATATGCCTGACATGGAGGTCCACCGATAAGCACCCATGGTCGCTTATCCTTCAGTTTGTCGTCCAGAACGTCATCTAGAGTTGTATTACCTTCGCCACTCCCCAGAGTGATGCATTGAGCCTCCTCTCCCGCCAGGCCCCACAAGTCCTCCGTATCAACAGATGGCTTAAAAGTGTCAGGGGCTTTTGGATCATTGCAAAAATTGTAGTACTCGAAAAGCAGATCTGGTCTTCGCTTTTTGAGCAACCGATAGAACGCTCGTAACCGAAGGGTTTGCCATGCCTTTGGGTCTTTTTCAGCAGAAATGACAATTTCGAAGCGATTACCCTCGCCGGACGACGTAAAACCCTCGCCAAGTCCTCCGGGGCCAGCAAAGAGATCTACGACCTGGATCGGCTTATTGAGAAATCCGATAGGCTCAGGGGTCACATCTTCTGGAAGATTCAGATTTATCTGGAAATCATTCATGGACATAGTCAGCAAAGAAGTCGGGGCTCGCATGATGGCGAGCATTAGTGATAGCAACTCATCCCCAGAAATCAAAATCCGGCGTTTGCTGCATCGGCATGCCTTCAGGTATCGATTGCACCAATGAAATCTTCCAAGCAAACCCGAGTAAGTGTTAGCTCGTCACCGGGCATGCATCTTCGCTCATGGTTGCTTCTAGCAAAGCCCCCCCCCAAGCAGGCAAACCAAATTCAACCAGAATGTGAAGCATGACCTCAGGAACCGAGACGAGCTGCTCAAGCAAGGCAGGCGAGTAGTCGAACTCTGGTAGTGCGGGATACGCATGCCGGAAGCAGAGATGAAGCAAATTCTGAAAATAATCCCGGATTGTAATCAAAAACACGTATTTTGGCCCGGCTTTTCCGATCGAGTCGCCCAAGCAATCAGCTCACGATGGCCTAAATTAATCGGTTTCACTCAGCTTTCGATCTCCAGTCGCTCCAACAGGTACTTTAATGCCGTCTTCTCACCCTTGGATAGGTTCAGGCGACCGGAAGCAATCTTATTCAAGGCGCTCATATTCTTAGGAGATGCAACCCCGTTCGCTTTAGCCTGAACGATTATGTCGTTCGCTCGGGGCACTAGGCCAAACAACCTAACGTCGAAGTCGACCTCAAGATTCCTAGATGCTTCACGACTGCCTTGTCGTGTTTCGTCGCTGTAGTCCCCAACGGAAACACCGAACTGGAGAGTCATTTCGCTCGGCACGCCGACCCTACCCTTTATATGCTGCTCCCAACAGAAATCCCGTTTGGCGAATTCCGATATATTCCTGACGTTGTCCGGGGGGGATCTTAGGATGCCCGCCACCGAGCGGGCCACTTCGAGCATCGAGCCAAGCAACGGTGCCGGAACGCTTTGCTCTCGCCATATCCGATCCAAGTCGATCTGCTGACCTTTTTCTCGGAATCCATCTGCGCAGGCTGCGATAGCGTACGTGACAATCTGAGCCTTGTAGCCTCTGTCAGTTTGGTACCACGACGACCTCTGAACTGCTTCATCTAGATCGATGAATAGCAGTGCTTTAGCCATGGCTCGGCGGAACCAGGTTTCACTGAGCGAGGCTCCATCTCCAAGCTTCGATAGCACAGATATTGTGTAGCGGTTGAAACATTTCTGGGCGCCTTCACTGACGTGATGGGGACGTCCTTCAAAAGACAACTCGTATTTAGCAAGATCAGTCTTTGTTACAAGCCTTGTCTTCGGATACATCAGCTCTAACTTTTTACGCTCAGACGAAGTTTTGTAGGAAAAGAGATTCTTGTATTGACCTCTCGCTCGCTCATAGAACCACTTGCTGCTGTGAAGCTCGCCCGCTTTCTGCGGCACGGAAACCTCTTTGGAGAAGCGCTCAATTCGAATCTGTACCGGACTGTTGGAGGCAAGATCGGCCAGCGAAACCTTGTTTTGTGTGTTTGCGTACTCAGAAATTCGTGGAACAACATCAGCCAGACGAATCTCGTCGACTACGGACAGTTTTACTTGGACGTATACGTGATCAAGCTTCCTACCTAGACCATCGCGAGCATAGAGCAGCGAAGCAGTGGTTTGCCCCCCATTCACAATCTGGAAGTCTTTGATGTGGGAAATGGCCAACGCACCATTTGCAAACCTTCGAGTCTGAACAGAAGATGCTGTAGCGGTGACACCGTTATTGTAGGCGAAGAACATCCCTGGCTCCTCCGCAATGGTACGCAGGATGCCTTTGTTGACGCCGGTCTTTGCTTGCAGGTAGGTTCTGACATTCTGCTCGAGCAAACGGTTACCGAATGCTGCGAAGACCTCAGCCAATACTGAACCAGGGATTGCAAAGAGAAAGCTCTGATAGCTATCCGCCCCAACCGAGGCTGGCAGGCATTCGATAGCACCATCAAAATCCTCATCAAAATCGACCTCGACTGGTTCACCACCAGTCGAGGAAATCCTCGAGTAGCGCTCAAGGTCGAGGACGTTAATATGCATGGTCACACCGTCGAGATCTCTCGTTTCGAAGATGCTCTTACGAACCCGCAGATGGCCATTGGTGAACAAAATCACCCGAAGTCGCCTGATCCTAGTGCTGTATTGCTGAATCAGAACAGCGAGTTGATAGGCCGGACTGGCCTCTTCCAAGCTCTCAAGAAACTTTCGACTCGTTGCGACCTTGAAGAATCGCTCAACACCATCTATAGCACGATCTATGTCTCGACTATTGACTCCAGGCAGATCATCATCCTGTCGGTAATCACTGACCGCCAAATAGAGATCGCCGGATTCACTGGAGTCCCCTTCCAGCATATCCAGTGCGTATCCGTCAATTCGATAGCCGCCCTGACCTTCTCTGAGAATCGGACAGTAATCCATATCCGGTGTATCGCCGTTCTCTGCTGCAAGCGCTGAAAAGATTCGGAAAAACTCCGTAATCTGGAGTTCGTGATCCGCGATACTCCCGATGCGAACCTCTTCAAGCAAATTCGAGTATTCCTCCTGAAGATCAACCATTGAGCTGAACCTCCAGCTCCGAAGGAGCTACCAGAAAGTCTTTTATCGTTTCACATGCGATTTCATAGCGGACCTTGGTAATCCCTAGTGGGACGTTACTTGGTACTAGCCGCGGGAAATTCTCATCAACCCGATAGACACTCAACTTTTCCAGATTAAATGTCTCGCCGACATAACCGGCATCAGAATCGTAGCCCGCAACGATTAACTTACACTGGAACTCCATGAGCCCAGCTTTGTTGGTTTCAAGCCTAGAGAAAATGGTAGAAGACAAGGACTCCAGACTCAAACCTTCATCTGAAGGGCAGAATCGATTGACCGCGATAAATAGACTGCGGGCATCCCAGTTCAACTGATCCAGTGACGAAATTTTCAGTGTTTGACGCTGAGTTGAAAGTTGCGCCTTCACCTCAATACGCACATTATTCAAGCCAATATCGTTTGTATCGCCGTCTGGCCCGCGCCATCCTCGGACAGCCAATGGGGCATCGACACCACACTCATCGATAGCCCAAACCAACATGCTCAGCTCTCCAAGAAGCCCCAATCTCTCATTGAATGAGAGTTCGCTAGTTCGTCGACGACGCAGTAACTCAGCCCAACGGCTCAACCTCACCCCGAATATTTGGATCGCACCTTTTTGAGTTTCCGCCACAGAGGATGCTTCTGCAAGATCCCAACAGATGCTCGAGAAGAGGTCGGTTAGCCCACGATCTGTTAATCGCAAAGTCAGGCTATGAACCTCCTTGTCATCTGCCTGATGGACGACAATGTTCTCGAATGCGGGGATCTCATCCGCATCGAAGCTAACTGTAGAAGACTCGAGCGTGAACTCTCGCTCACCCGCAACCGAAAACCCGATAAACAGATCAATCAGGTGATCAGGACAGACTCGAAAGCGTCCTGCGCTGTGGCCACGCCCTGAAATTTCATCCCATTTGCCGCTGAAGTCACTATTCATCGAATAGCTCCTCATCGGTCTGGGTCTCTTCTAGTTGTTGTTTCAACAACTGAGCCATTCGCACGGAAATAGCATATTCGCGTGGTTTCGGTGGAACCTGGGTACTGGGGAAGGCCAAGCTCAACGTGACAATTGGCAAGCCATCTTGAAATTTGAGTTCTTTGTCACCCGCTCGCTCTAGGTCAAACTTAAAGTCGACCAAGTGGATTACAAGCAGAGGTCTCTCCCTTGAAAGTAAGCATGACTTCTCCGCACTAATTTTCGGATCCTCCGCTTCGACCTCCTTGATTCGCTTTTCCAGCAGATCCCCGCGCTCGCCATACATGAGGTCATTGGGCGCCGCATCAGCAACAACGTTTTTCTCAGTGATTTTTACGACATCAGGGTCATCCGACTTAGGAATGCCTGAGTGACGTTCACGGCAAAAAACACTATCTGCCCCCTCAATTGCCAGTGGAAACTTGAACGAACCTTTTCTTCTGAAGGGAATTGCAATATCCCACGTGGCGAGTTCACCAGCTGCTCGATCAGAAATGTAGTCCAATGCCAAACTCCTCTCTTCGTTACCCAGGGCGAACTCCAGCTGAGGTAATTTGAACTTCCGAAGCAATTCTTTCACTACGGAAACACTGATGCCTGACCAGACAAACGCTGACTTATCGTCCACACGCTTGTCAGAGAAATCCGAATTTAGAGTCCCCACAAAGGAGCTGACCGCATCAACATGCTTGCGGTTTATTTCCCCATTGTTGAATAGCTCATATGCCTGTAGATGACGACCCGATAAATCCAAGGCAATCAGAAGGGGTTTTGCTGCTCTCATTTTGTTCGCCGCCGTGATGGCGATACCTGTCGGGCTCTGACGAACCTTGAGACCAAACTGATCAGGGGTGAGCCCCATTCTTTCCATTCGAACAAGGTCGTCTCGCAGCTCCTCAACCGAGTCACTAACCTCCCGGAAGTCTCCGAGCATATCCTTGGTTGCATGAACTCGGCAGAGTTTCTCGTATTCGGGACGGTAACCAAACCATCGACCCATCTGGAGAAGAGTATCGGCAGCCCCGACATTTCGAAGCACATATGAAACCGCAAGCCCCTCAAGGGTAAGTCCGCGTGAAAGTGCCAACCCCCCTACAGCGATAAGATGCAGTCCCGACTCAGGTGCTTTGGAGTAGTCCAATCCGCCCCCACGCATGTTAACTAGGCGAACCTCAATCGACGAAATAGCCCGCTGCAGTACTTCTCTCACCTCCCCCCAAGAGAACTCGGAACACATTTCGTATTCTTTCAGCCAAACTGCGTATAATTGACTTAGAACCTCAGATCGCTCCCAAGTTGGACTCATCGCCCATACCTCGACAGTAGCTTTCAACTCTTGAAGCAGGCGATAAATTTCGTCGTGAACCTGTTTCTGAATGGCGTTGAACCTGCTGACGTTCACAAGCATGGAGGAATGACGGTCTCCTTCACCGGCAAGCGTTCGTAGGCACCTGAACAGTGCATATTCGAAAACTGCATTTTTGAGACTTGGTGGCAGTTCTTTTACTAGATCTCCCGACTTATGCTTAATCGGTAGAAGGTCCTGATAGTCGTCAGGAATCGATCTCACACAGGTATCGTAAAATTCACCTTTTTCGGAAAAAAGTTTATCTGCTCCGATATAGTTATCCGGTGGCTCCAATGACTTGATGAAGTGCTCAGGAAAGAGGTCATTTTTGAGCATCTCATCATTTGTGTCCGGATCAATGAAGATATTTGCAAAAGGTGTTGCTGTATATCCCACGTACGACGAACGTCGTGAGCAGTCCAAGAGCTCACGGATACGGGAGTTAATTCTTGTAGTAGCGTTAGGATCCTTTGCGGTATTAATGGAGGCGTTATCGGCCTCATCGTCAATCAACAGCATTGGCCCTTCGAGCTGACCACCTTCTCGAAGTCCTTTCAACCACTCAGCAAGCTGTTCCAAAACTTTGTCATGTTTTTTCGTCACGAAGAGTATCGGGTCAGCAAAGTTTCCTTCCGCAGCAACTATCCCGGTTGCCTTTCCAACGTTGAAATCGGAAGCCTGTGTGGTTCCGCAATATGGATGGCGAATGTCCGAGCTTTCACCTTCGATTCCTTTGAAGACATAAGAGACAGGATAAATCACCGACGCCACTGAATCTCCAAGGGAGGACTTGCCAACGAAGGTCTGATCGAGCCGCACCTGAGTTTGATACCTCAGCGAGTTAGTCAAGCCCGCGAGAACAATAATGACGCGGTAACCAGCATCAGCTGCCTTGGCAATGAGCGCCGAGTAGTTGGTTGTCTTGCCAGACTGAACATGCCCCATCACGAGACCACGACGACGCCACGATTTGGTTTCTTGAGGATTCCCCAGATAGCCAACTATCTCGTCTGTTACGTTGTCTACTGACCCAACAACCTGTACAGGAAGGACTGAATGATCCAACCAGTATTTCTGCAGCCGACGCCAGAAGTAAAAATTAATCTCTCCTTTGCGTTTCGGGTACCACTCCTCGAAATCGGTTTTCAGAACGTGACCTTCACCTTGGTTAGTTCCATAAAAGGTTTCAAGGTGTCGAATTAGTCGCCCAGCAAACTCATCTTCAAGAATTTTTGAAATACCAGAGTTTTCTTTAACGTGTTTTTCGAGAAAACCCTGAGGAACAGGAAATCGTCCCCTCACAATCTTATCGATCTCCATACGGAGGAAACTAAGAGCAGCATCAAAGTCCATTTTTCATTCCCCACTTTTTGGCAGTATTCTTTCGGACATAGCTTTCAGTGTATGTCCATTGACTGGAGAAGGGCTCTACATCCCTTAAGAACTTAAGAAACTCATCAACCTCGAACTCTCCATCGCTACCCTGAAGAAAATTGAGCACACACTGATGGACAAGGGACTCAAACTCCTCAGTGGATGTTGGGCATTGATTGACACGAGCCTCGTTCGCGTCGGCAAGAAATTTATCCATCGGAAAGTAGGACTCTAGCAATCGAAGCACAGCGTCTGCTTTGCCGAACAGAGAATCCATATCCAGCAGACTCGCCACCATCGGGTGATCTCGATTTACTCGATAGCGGATTTGGCCATTCTTGACATATCTGAGCCAAACAGATTGAACTTCGGGCAGGTCAAGCGAAACTCCTTTCTTGCGGTGTACCGAGAATGATCGCCGGTTAAACCGCTTGACAACCTCTTGGAGACGACGCTTGAGAGCTTCTGGAAGTTGGGCGTCAGATTTATCTAAAGTGATTCGCCACTCAGTATCAACTGTGTTGGGAAGGTCTACCCTGACCCTAGTCAACTGAGAGAGTTCACCGTGTGGAACCAACCGAAACCAAGTGCCGAAAATAATCAGGCGTTTGTTTCTATACACGTAGAACCCCTGATTACGAACCATTCCCTCAGGTCCGCCGAGTCGCTCCTGCTCCTCAACAGTCAGCTTCGAGAAATGAGGTAAAACATACGGTTGAATGCTGATAACAGATCCGTTTGCGGTCTTGATGACCTCAGCATCCAAAGTTTGCGTCGCATTGTGGGCAGTCATGAACGGATCGATTGGACGTAGCCGCCGACCGTTAACTGAAATGGTCAAGCGCCGATCAGTCTCTCCTGCTAGATAGCGGTGAAATACTAGAGACAGCCGCTGGCTGGCATGTGCAATGGCAAAAGTAAGTGAATCATCGAAACTGAGACCAACCTCCCTATCAAGCACACGATCGGAGCGTGTCCATATTACTTCCGTACCTGATTTTGACGCTTGGGGTTTAGCTAAGAGACTTTTTGCTTCAGTACCTTCTAAAACCTCCATACTCCAATCATCAATGTTGTCAATATCCCATCGCGCGGCATTGATGATCCCGCCACACCAGGTAACCACTGTAAGCACCCTAGCCTGAGACAGAGAAGCTGATTTCAGTCCCCAGCCGAATCGCCCAAGATCATCAGACTCCCGTGCATCCTGTGGATTGGCACTTGCAGGACGCATGGCGATCACCAGCGTCTCAAAGTCCATACCAGTCCCGTCATCGCGGATCCTGACTACAACATCACTATCCTCAGGCTCAAACGTGATATCCACCCGAGAGGCTTTGGCCTTGATACTGTTATCGATCAGGTCGGCAAGAGCTGCCGCTAGATCGTAATTGCCAAAACTTCGCGCGGTCGCCATCAGATCCTTTGCCTGAGGTGGATTCGAAATCCTCAACTCTCTCTCCTCAGCCCATACGATGGGGCTATATGGCAACAAGCCACTACACTTTATCTGGATAACCAATTTGGGTAAACGATCAGTTTAGACAAGTGATTGTCCGTCCGATGAAATGGCCAGCCCTTCAGTGAACGAGTCCAAAAAAGGCAGCGCGCCAAACAAAAAAGATAAGCAGCTATACCTATAGCAACAACCTTTACATATAGCGCTGAGTTTCTTCGAAAAAACACAACCTCCCTCACCACGCCGGGCGACATAGCTCTAGGTTTCGAGTGAAAAATAAGTAATGTCGTGAGGCGGTCTTAACCAGCAGACTGCGGAATTTGCATGTTTTTCCGAGATTCGCGGCCAAGGCTTTCAATTGGATCGAGAGGAAAACTGAATGTGTGCTGACAGAATTACACCAGAACACCGCTCCAAGATCATGTCCATGATCAAGGGAAAAAACACGCAGCCTGAAATGGTCGTGCGATCGGTGTGCCATGAAATGGGGTTTCGCTATCGTCTGCATAGGAAGGATCTGCCGGGAAAACCTGACTTGGTGTTCCCTAAACACCGACTATGCATATTCGTCCATGGCTGCTTTTGGCACAGACATCCTGGCTGCAAATATGCGTATACGCCCAAGAGTAGGTTGGACTTTTGGCTGCCAAAACTGGAGAAGAACGTGGAACGAGATGCTGATGCACTGCAGGCGCTACACACGCGGGGATGGAGAGTGGCGATCATTTGGGAATGCCACACCAAGAACAGAGAGCTCCTACGCACTGAAATCCAGAAGATATTTGGTTTGAGTGCTTAAGCCCTAGATATTTCCGGTTGAAAAATCATGACCGATTTTGAAAGGTTGACCCTGCGGCACTGAGACTCTAGGCTTTCGATTCGGCGCCTAAGAAACGCCTCAACCAGAGCGGTCCTCCGCACCCGACAGTCATGCGGCTTTTTTTCGTCTGCGGTTTCTCTACGCCTGCGAGAAAATCCCCGTTATGTCGGGAGTGGGCGAATACAAGACCCGAAAGGGGAATATGTCCGGCCCGTCTCTGGTGGGTTTCTTAGCTCCCGACACCCTTAACGAATGCCCTAAGAAAGCAGCCAGAGGTAAAGGAAATGCCTGACTATCCGACCTTCACGATGAAGGTGAATCGCCGTCCCCACAGATCCAACCATGCGCTTCCACTCCTGGAGGCCCGCCATGCCTGAATCGCTCAAACCCACCCAGTTCACTCGTCACAACGTTCACTTGCATGCCCTTCTTTTGGAGAACCAGGCCTGGTTCTGCGCGCATGATCTCGGGCGACTTATGGGTAAACACCTTGATGAGCGCGTGACGCGCAAGCTCGATGCGGATCAGAGGCGATTGATGCTCGTTGATCTCTATGGCGCCGCTAAAGAGCGTTTGATGGTGAGCGAGTCAGGTGTGTATGCGTTGTTGATTTATCACTACTGCCCTGAGAATCGATTGCTGCGAGAGTGGCTGACGCATCAGGTGGTGGCTGCGTTACGTGATGCCCGTCCTTCACGAGCAGTGGAGCGCCCGACTTTGAGCGTGCTGGACTGGCCGAAGATGTCGCTTTGTATGTTGCATTGGCAGGATGAGCCGTGGATTCGGTTGCGGGATATGCCGTGTATGTTGGCGGATGATCCTTTCAATCGACGTGAGTCCTGGTGGCGGAAGGCGTCACGGGTTATGCGTGGATACTGATTGTTTGCCCTTACAAAATTCCGCTGCCTGAATTACAGGCGGCGGATTTTTAGTTTTGCACTCAAATCGTTGGCCGCACAATTCGTGTTTATCTGATGCTCCGCGCTGGCTGGTTTTAGGGCAGCTTCGCAGCCCAACGGGGGCAAGCCCCCTCGCCACAAGGTGGGATGCTTGGCTTGGGTGCTGAGTTGACGTTGAGAATCTCGAGCAGGCTCGCCCCACAAGGGATCTGCGGCGGGTTTAGAAACAGTCGCCCAGCGAATTAGGTGCTCTGTCTGATTGACCGCGTTTGCTGAGTTTGGGGCCGCTTCGCAGCCCAGCGGGAGCAAGCTCCCTCGCCACAGTAAGGTGTCTGTCTGCCAAATCGGTGTGAGAACTGCCAGCCCCCACTCAACGCCCTACCTTCCCTCCTTCATCCCCCTCGACATAACCCACCCGATAATTCGCCACATAACTATCCACCGCCGTCCCAATCGTAGGAAAAAACGCCGTCTCCCCCAATCTTGCAAACAACCCAAACCGCTTCAGCTTGTCCTTCACCGGGTCCTTCATCTCGGCAAAGCACAACTCGATTCCCGCCGCGTGCAGGGTGTCGTCCAGTTCGGCGAGCATGTCGGCGGATGTCACGTCGACGCTGGTGACCGGTTCTGCGGCGACCACCAGCCAGCGCACGGGTGTGGGCGATGCCGCGACGGCGTCGAGCACGCGGTCGCTGAACAGTTCGGCGTTGGCGAAGAACAAGGGCGCATCCCAGCGGAACAGGACCAGGCCGGGGATCAGGTGTGCGTCGGGGTAGCGTTTGATGTCGTGGTAGCCCTTGACCCCGTCGGCGCGGCCCAATACGGCGGAGTACGGGCGCCAGGCGTCCCAGAGGAATTCGATGATCGCGATCACGATGGCCAGGCCGATGCCTTCGATCGCGCCGAACACGGCCACGCCGACGGTGCAGACAATCGATAGCCAGCATTCCCAGCGCTGGATGCGATAGATCCGGCACAGGTCGGTGATTTCGATCAGGCCGATGGCCGAGGCGATCACGACGGCCGCCAGGGCGCTGGACGGTAGATGTTGCAGCAGGTCCGGTGCCATCACCAGCAGCAAGGCAACCGCGAGTGCGCCGACGACGCCGGTCATTTGGGTTTTGGCGCCGGCGGCTTCGGCCACGGGTGTGCGTGACGAGCTGCTGCTGATCGGGAAGCCCTGGAAAAGTCCGGCCGCCAGGTTGGCGATGCCGAGGCCGACCATTTCCTGGTTCGGGTTGACGTAGGTTCGGGTCCGCGCCGCATAGACACGGGAGAGCACGCTGGTGTCGGCGAACGAGACCAATGCGACGGCGCACCCGCCGATCACCACCGGGACGATGTCGGCGGTGGTGATCCAGGGGATGGCGAATCCGGGCAAGCCTTGGGGGAGCGAACCGAGGACCGACACACCGGCACGTGTCGCCAGGTCGAGGACTCCCACGGCGACCGTCGCGCCGACCACGGCGATCAGGATGCCCGGCAGTCGCGGCCATCTTTTGAGCAGCAGGATCACCGCCAGGGTGAGCCCGCCTACCGTGAAGGCGGCCCAGTTGACCTTTCCCTCCATCAGCGCCGAGGCGATGGCCCCTATGTTTCTCAATGGGCCGTCGGACTCAATGGAAAAGCCGAAGAGCTTGGGCAACTGGCTGATCAATACGGTCAGTGCGATGCCGTTCATGTAGCCGTAGCGGATCGGTTTGGACAGCAGCTCGGTGATAAAACCCAGGCGCGCCATACCGGCCAGGATGCACACCGCTCCCGAGACGATCGCCATCATCCCCGCCAGGGCAACGGCACGCTGCGGATCGCCGCCGGAGAGTGGAATGATGACGGCCAGGATGACGGCCACCAGGGAGGAGTCCGGCCCCATCACCAGGATCCGGCTGGGGCCGAACAGGGCATAAAACAGCAGCGGAACGATGGTCGCGTAGAGGCCATAAATGCCGGGCACGCCCGATGCCACCGCGTAGGCGATACCGACGGGCACCAGCATCGTGGTCAGCACCAGGCCGGCCACGATGTCGTAACGCAACCACGCCCATTGGTATTCGCGCAGCACGCCCAATCCCGGCAGCCAGCGACGCCAACCGGTCTGTTCGTCCCGGCGGGCTATGCGGCCCGGTTCCGGGTGAGAGGGCGAAGTATCTGGATGGCTCATGAATCGCCCTCACTAATGGACAGACTCGGCGATATCGAAGTGATCTCAGTGTAGCTATTGCTTCGAATGCGCCATCACTGGAAGCTGTTCACCTAAAGGACCTGGAAGCCGACATGAAATTCGACCTCGCCTACTGCCTCAGCCTCAACGACAAGTTGTCGATCTACGACGTTCGGGATCTGAATTTCGACGAGACGATGGATTTCGACTCCGCCAGGGAACACTTCCAGTGCCCCAACGATGCCTGTCGCCTGGCGTTCGATGCGGCCAATGAGCTGGGCACGTTCAACGCCAAGAATGTGAATTACGTGCGCACGCCGCACTTCAAGAACTTGCCGAGTACGCGGCATGTCGAGGGCTGCCCTTATGTCAGCTTGAAGGCGCCGGCGTCGGGTGTGGAAGAGGCGGAAACGGATGACAGCCGCGAGGAAAATTTCCCGTCGGAATTGTTACTGACTCGACGTGAGTATGTGCGTAAGCCGTCCAGCCCGGAGGTGATTGCTGATGTGGTTCGGGATGAGCCAGTGGCGCCTAAGGGGGCTAGTAATATCGAACAACCGGGCAAAGAGTCGGCCCCGGACAAGACCAGCGTCTTCGCCCACCCGGTGGAGTGTTTCGTATCGAACTTCGACGACAAGGATTTGCTCAAGCGCGTGCCGCTGAAGATCGGCGAGCACACCGCGCCTTATGGCTCGTTTTTCAAGAAGATCGAATACCTGCAGGACAACAAGGGGCTGATTTACTGGGGCAAGGTCAAGGAGATCAAGGACTACACCCAGAGTTTTCGCATCGATTTCGAGAAGAAGGTCTGGTTCGAAAAGAGGCCTTACTCGGTCAATGTCTACCTGAGCAAAAAACTCATCGACAGCTACCGCAAGCGCAAGGCGTTCCTCGAGGAGATCAAGCACGCCATCGAGAGCGGGCGTGAGTTGTACTGCTTCTTTTATGGCGTGACGCCGGAGCTGAAGCAGGTGCCGAGCAAGAAAAACCCCGAGCAGACGTTCGGGGTGTTTAGCGCCAACATCGAGAATCTGGATCACTTTATCGTGCGGGAGGCGCCGGGGTTGGCGGACAAATAAGTGCAGTGCCGTTCGTCTGCCTGAAAAGAATAATCAAAAATTGCGTTTGATCCGGGCTCAAAACAACTGTACAAAAACACAGTATATTTTGACCAACACTCTCGAGCCCGGAGAACACCATGGCCTCTCAAGCGATGAAAATCACCCTGGAACGTATCGCCCTCTTCCAATTCACCCCGGCCCACTGCGCCCAGGCCCGAGCGATGCTGGGCTGGAGTGTGGAAGAGCTGTCGCGCGAATCCCGAGTCTCGGTGGAGGCCATTCAACGCTTCGAGGCACGCCAGGAAGTACTGGATGTCACGCGCCTGGTGCTGGCCTATCGGTTCGAATCGGAAGGGTTGGTGTTCTTCCCCGGGTTTGCGCCGGGTCGAGGAATGAATGTGAAAGGGTCGACGCCAAATCCGGTCGGGCGGGCGGATTTTGCGATGGTGGAGTGAGCCAATTCATCGATTGACGATAAATGGCCCCCTGTAGGAGCGAGCCTGCTCGCGATGGACGTTAACGATAACGCGCAAATCCTGGATAAACGCGGTGTCCTTGAGTCCATCGCGAGCAGGCTCGCTCCTACAGGGCGTTCTGCACCACCACTTGCTCACTCTCCCCTTCCACCGCCAGCCACCACGCACCACCACGCTGCGGATGCATCAGATTGAACGCCTCTCCCATCTGCGGAGTGGTGATCGATACATTGCGTTCCCAGGCCAGGGCCAGGATGCGGTCAAAGGGTTCGTACCAGGCGTGCATCGACAGGTCGAAGGTGCCGTTGTGGATCGGCAGTAGCCAGCGGCCCTTGAGGTCGAGGTGGGCTTGCAGGGTTTGTTCGGGTTGCATGTGCACGTGCGGCCAGTCGACGTTGTAGGCGCCGGTTTCCATCAGGGTCAGGTCGAATGGGCCGTACTGTTCGCCGATGCGTTTGAAGCCGTCGAAGTAGCCGCTGTCGCCGCTGAAGAAAATGCGCGTGTCAGCGTCGATCATCACCCACGAGGCCCAGAGGGTGCTGTTGCTGTCGAACAGGCCACGGCCGGAGAAGTGTTGCGACGGGGTGGCGATGAACCGGATGCCATCGACTTCCGTGCCTTGCCACCAATCCAGTTGGCGGACTTTGCTGGGGTCGATGCCCCACTTGATCAGGGTGTCGCCTACGCCCAGCGGGGCCAGGAAATGTTTGGTCTTGTCCGCAAGTTTCAACACAGCCGCATGATCCAGGTGGTCGTAGTGGTCGTGGGACAGGATCACCGCTTCGATCGGCGGCAATGCCTCCAGGCTGATCGGTGGCTGGTGGAAACGCTTGGGGCCGGCCCATTGCACGGGCGAGGCGCGCTCGGCGAAGACCGGGTCGGTGATCCAGAATTTGTCGCGCAGCTTGAGCAGCACCGTGGAGTGGCCCAGGCGATAGACACTGTGGTTGGGCGCTGCAATCAGCGCGGCTTGCGTCAGGGCTTGCACCGGGACGGGGGCGCTCGGGCGGGTGTTTTGCGGTTTGTGGAACAGCGCGTTCCACAGGATGCCCATGGTTTTGCCAAAGCTTAAAGGTTGAACCGGCGTGAAGTTCTGGTATTGGCCTTGAGCCTGTCGGGACGCTTCAGGTGTGGAGGCGTTGTCCGCCGGGGAGTTTGAATTGGCCATGACTGAATGACTCCAGAAAAACCGCGTTTGACGCGATTCTCCGTTTTGGGACGATAAAGGGCCAAGGCACGCACGCATCAGCCGGACTTTCTATTTTTTACCGGGCAGGATTAACAAAACATTACACTGCACAGTGTAGTTTCTAGGTTGCATCAAAGTCGATGACAAGTAAACTGCTGAGTGTAATTCCCCTTTTCTTCCTGCCGAAGCGTACTTATGACAGCTCCACAGCGCCTCACCGACCGAAAACGCCAAGCGATCATTCAAGCCGCGATCATCGAGTTCCGTGACAACGGTTTCGAGATCACCAGCATGGACAAGATTGCGGCCACTGCCGGTGTGTCGAAGCGCACGGTGTACAACCACTTTCCCAGCAAGGAAGAGTTGTTCGCCGAGATCCTCAATCAGTTATGGATCCGGGTGACGGCAGAACAGGAAACGGCCTACCGTCCCAACCTGCCGTTGCGCGACCAATTGCGCGTGTTGCTGATGGCCAAGCTGCAAATGTTGGGCGATGACAATTTTCTCGATCTGGCCCGGGTGGCGATCGCGGCGACGATCCATTCCCCGGAGCGGGCGCAGGATATGGTGGCGCGAATGGGCGAACGCGAAGAAGGGCTGACGGTATGGATTCGTGCCGCACAGGCGGATGGCCGATTGAAAGCCGTGGCGCCCGAGTTCGCCGCGCAACAGATCCATGGCCTGCTCAAGTCTTTTGCATTCTGGCCGCAGATTTCCATGGGCCAACCCGGCTTGTCAGCCGAGGAGCAAAACACGGTGGCGGATTCCGCTCTGGACATGTTCCTGGGCTATTACCAGCTCTAGTCCAGCCGTTTCAGCACTTGCCTACATTAAATGGCTTCGAAGGACACTGATTATTCCGGCTGGAATAAATGACAATGTGTGCTGCTTTTACCGATGAACGGTAATTCCGCCCCCCATGCAGTAAAGTGTTTCAGAATGAATCTGGTGCAGGAAATCATGGATAGACAACACGGCAAGGGTTTGTCATTTGCCAGACGCATCTACATGCCTCGAACCATTGGCTTGGGCATCGGCAGTCTGAGTGTGGCCGCTGCCCTGTATCCGTTGCACTTGCCGGTGTGGGTCTGGGTTTTGTTGGCGTTCAATGGTTTTGTCTGGCCGCATCTCGCTTATCAACTGTCGAGCCGCTCGGCCTTTCCCTACAAGGCCGAACGCCGCAATCTGCTTTACGATTCGTTGTGCGGTGGTTTTTGGGTCGCGACGTTCCAGTTCAATCCGCTTTGCACCGTGACCATTCTGGCGATGATGGCGATGAACAATGTCGCCGCCGGCGGCCAACGGATTTTCCTGTTGGGTAGCCTGAGCCAAGCGGCGGGCGTGCTGATTGCCTGGTCGCTGTTCGGCGCGGCATTCACCCTGTCGACCACGCAATTGCAGGTGTGGGCCTGCTTGCCGATGCTGTCGCTCTACCCCTTGGCGCTGGGCATGGTCTGCTACCGGTTGGCGATCAAGCTTTCAGAACATAAACGTACCCTGAGCGCCCTGAGCCGCACCGACAGCTTGACCGGATTGCTCAACCACGGTGCCTGGAAGGACTTGCTGCAACTGAAGTTTCGCGAGTGCAGCCAGCGTCATGAGCAGGCCGTCATTGCACTGATCGACATCGACCATTTCAAGACCATCAATGACACCTACGGTCATCTCATCGGTGACTCGGTGCTGCGCCAGTTGAGCGTCGAGCTCAAGTGCAACCTGCGCGAAAGCGACCTGGCCGGCCGCTATGGCGGTGATGAGTTTTGCGTGATTCTGCCCAACATGCCGCTGAATCAGGCCGTGGACGTGATGGAGCGTTTGCGCAGCGTGTTGCAAGACTATCGGCATGGGGAAGTGCCCGGACTGCGGGTCAGCCTGAGTATCGGTCTGGCGGCCTACCAACCGTCGTTTACCGATGCAACGGCCTGGCTCGATGACGCGGACAAAGCCCTGTACACCGCGAAAAACACCGGACGCAACAAGGTCAGTGTCAACACAAACAACACCAGCCTGGAAACGTCGAAAGCATGATGCGATAGCTTGGCGATTACGCTGCTCGAATGACGCCAGGGCTATAGTGAGCCTCAGTCCCAGCGCCAGGCAGAGAGCACCATGAACACCACGCCAACAGACAACGCCACCGCCGCCCCCGTCGATCACCTGCGTTTCCATCGCCATCACGCCCATCTGGCGCCGACCTTTGGCAATGACAAGTTTGCCCTGCGCGCCGAAGCCTTTGCGCGGTTCTTCGGTACCCCGACCTTTCTCGGCGCCCAAACGCTGATCGTGGTGATCTGGGTGTGCCTCAACCTGTTCGGTGTCACCCACTTCGATGCGTACCCGTTCATCCTGCTCAACCTGGCGTTCAGCCTGCAATCGGCCTATGCCGCGCCTTTGATTCTGTTGGCCCAGACGCGTCAGGCCGCGCGGGACAAGGCCCAATCCGATGCCGATGCGCAGCACCGCGAAGCGCTGGCGACCGCCAACAGTGAGCGGCAGGCAGAAGCCGCGAAAAACTCCGCGCAACTGCTGGAACTGCTCGAGCAGAACACCCGCCTCACGGAGATGACCAAGGCCCTCACCGAGCGCATCGAAAACCTGACGTCGGAAATGCATCAACACTTCGTGCGCAAGGATGAACCACAGGCCTGAACGGTTTCACGGCAGTTTCAGCGCCCGCCCCAGCTCATCGAACAAGGTGACCACCGAGCGCAAGGCTCGGCAGTCGGGACGGGTCAGCAGCCACAGCGCGGTGTCGTAACCGTGCAAGGGCTCGCCCAGCGGGCGCAGTCCCTCGCCGATCAAGAAGTCCGGCAACGCCGCGACACCCAGCCCCGCCCTGACCAGCTCGGTAACCGACAGCATGCTGTTGCAACGGTAACCCGGCGTTACGCCCGGCAAGGCCTGGCGACGCCAGGTAACGGTAGGGTGATCCGGCAGGAAGTCATCCGGGGCGATCCAGGTCAATGAGGCCAGGTCTGTGGTGTTGACCGATTGCAGGTATCGCTCGCTGCCACACACGCGGTAGGCAATGTCCGCCAGTCGCCGTCCTACCAGGTGCTCCGGTGGCGTACGGGTCAGGCGCAGGGCGATATCGGCATCCCGGCGGCTGAGGTTGGCAAAGTCATTGGACGTACTGAGCTCGAGCGTCAGGGCCGGATAGTTCGGCATGAACTGCGCCAGCGCCGGCAACAGCAAACCTTGCAGGACCGAATCGGTACAGGTCAGGCGCACGATGCCGCTGATCACTTCACCGCCCTGCTCCACACCGATGCGCGCCGCCTCCAACGCCTGTTCAGCGCGCTCGGCCTGCTCGGCCAGTGACTGCGCCAGGGTGGTGGGCAGGTAACCGGCGCGGCTTTTTTCGAACAATTGCTGACCCAGCGCAGCCTCCAGCCGGCGCACCGCTCGAAACACCGTCGAGACGTCCACCTTCAACAGCTGCGCGGCCCGGGCCAGAGAGCTGCCGCGCACCAATGCGAGGATCAGGGCCAGGTCCGGGTAGTCCAGTCGATAGTGCGTCGCTGCATTGATCACTTGGGAAAACGCCAATATTGAGTGCGTGAACGCCAATCTATAGTGGGCCTCAGGAATCAACAAGTGCAGAGGCCCCTCATGGAAAACCGTACGATTCGCATCGCCCTGATCGGCGACTACGACCCGCAAGTCACCGCCCACCAGGCCATTCCCGTAGCCCTTGAAATGGCCGCTGAACACAGCGGCCTGAAGGTGCAATGGCAATGGCTGGCCACCGATGAAATCCACGCCGGGACACCGCTGCACCCGTTCGATGGCTTCTGGTGCGTACCGGCCAGCCCGTATCGCAACATGGACGGTGCATTGCTGGCGATCCGTTTTGCCCGCGAACAACGGCGGCCGTTCCTCGGCACCTGCGGCGGTTTTCAACACGCGGTGCTGGAATATGCGCGCAATGTGCTGGGCTGGTCGGATGCCGAACACGGCGAGACGGCGCCCGATGCAGCACGGGCGCTGCTGACGCCACTGTCGTGTGCGCTGGTCGAGGCCGTCGATTCCATTCATCTGGTTGAAGGCTCGTTGATCGCACAGGCGTACGAAAGCGCCGAGATTCGTGAAGGCTATCGCTGTCGCTATGGGGTGAATCCGCAGTTCGAAGGGGAGCTGCTCAGGCGCGAGCTGCACGCCGTCGGCCACGATTCGCAACAGGGACTGCGCGCGGTCGAACTCAGCGGCCATCCGTTCTTTGTCGCGACCTTGTTTCAGCCCGAGCGGGCGGCACTCGGGGGCGTCTTGCCGCCGCTGGTTGGCGCCTTTGTCGAAGCCTGTGCGGGACGCTCGTCATGATCGCCGATACGCCAACGGCGCCTTACTACGCGGTGATCTTCACCTCGGTGCGCACCGAGGGCGATCAGGGTTATGCCGAAGCGGCCGCAAGGATGCTGGAACTGGCCCGTGAACAGCCGGGGTTTCTCGGGGTGGAATCGGCTCGGGGTGAGGATGGGTTGGGAATAACCGTGTCGTATTGGGCCAGTGAGGCGGCGATTCTGGCGTGGAAGCAGCATCCGGAGCATACGGCGATTCGCGAGCGTGGGCGTTCGACCTGGTATGCGCGGTGTCATACGCGGGTGTGTCGGGTTGAGCGGGCCTACGGGTTCAGTCTGTAAATGATGCGGTGTTCTTGAGGCCGTCTTCGCGGGCAAGCCCGCTCCCACAGGGATTGATGGCAACCTGTGGGAGCGGGCTTGCCCGCGAAGAGGCCAGAACAGTCACCACAAAAACTCAACCCCGAACCAGACTGCGAACCGCCGATATCTCCGGCACTTCCCCCCGGTTCATGTACACCCGCAATGGCTCGGTGATGTTGATCCGGTCATCGATGTTCTGGTCCAGCAACAACTGGATCAATTCGCGCTTGAGCGTCATGGCCTGCCCGGGCCCTGCGCCCCAGACGAACTCGCTGGTCGGGATGATGCCGTCATCCGCCACGTCCATGCCGAACGAGTCTTCGCTGAAGCGCACGAGGTAGTGGCCGGTCTTGCGGTTGAGGCCGACGAAGCCTTTGAGTTGGTCGGCCGCCTGGCAGATCAGTTGGGAAGTGATGCGCATGGTAAACCCCGCAATGGTGATCGTTGGTTTACACGCAGGGCCTGCGTTTCCCTCTGCCGGGGAAATTGAAGGGCCCAGCGTACTGCAAACGGGCGCACAAAAGTGCTGACGAAAATCAGCTTCAGGCAGATTTATGTCGGTCTCGTGATAGCGCCTGCAAAGATGAGTTGCTAAAAGGGAGCGCTCACTCATTGCGAAAGGATCTCGACCATGCCCGCAACCTTCACTAAAAGCACCCTGTTGTTGAGCCTGCTGCTGGGCCTCGGCCAGGCACAGGCCGCCAGCGAACCCGGTCCCACGGAACTGGCGACTCGCCTGGGCATTCCGCACCCGGCGGTGATCGCCCACCGTGGCGCGTCTTTCGATGCGCCGGAATCCACCGCCGCTGCCTACAAGACGGCCCGCGACCTGGGCGCCGATTACCTGGAACTGGATCTGCAGCGCAGCAAGGACGGCGTACTGTTCGCCTTGCACGACAACAACCTGCAACGCACGACCGACGTCGCCAGCAAATTCCCCGAGCGCAAGGACAGCCCGGCCAATGCCTTCACCATGGCCGAGCTGAAAACCCTGGATGCGGGCAGCTGGTTCAATACCGCCTACCCGGATCGCGCGCGTCCTGCCTTCGCCGGCCTGAAGATTCTGACCCTTGATGAAATCATCGACATCGCCGAGGGCAACGCCCTGCACAAGCCCGGGCTGTACATCGAGACCAAGGAGCCCAAGCAGTTTCCCGGCATCGAACACGACCTCAAGGAAAAACTCCAGGCCCGTGGCTGGCTGAACCCCAGCGAATCGAAACCGGCCAACAGCGCGCTGGCGGTAGGCCAGGGCAACGGCAAGGTGGTTCTGCAGACCTTCGAGAAGAGCAGTCTCGAACTGCTGCAAAAGGAAATGCCGAAGGTGCCGAAGATCCTGCTGTTGTGGGTCGGTGAAGGCAGTATCGAGCCCAAGTCCAGGGTGACCTTTGCCGAGTCCGCCGCCAAGGACAAGGCCGCTTACTACGCCGCACAACAACCGAAGGACAAAGCCGAATTCCAGCGTTGGGTCGACTACGCCAAGGCCCAGGGCGCCATCGGCACCGGCCCGTCCGCAGCCCTGGCCCAGGGTGGCGACCAGAGTTACTCGGACCTGGTGCAACCCTGGATGAACCAGTACACCCACGATCAGGGCCTGCTGGTGCACGTCTACACCATCGACGATGCGGTGGACTACCAGAAAGTCATGGACACCGGCGTCGACGGCATTTTCACCAACCGCGCCAGTGAGTTGTTGAAGTTCTATAAACGTCCGGCGGCGAGTGTGGCGCAGGTGCTACAGAACAACGGCTACTGATCCAGACCTGTGGGAGCGTGGCTTGCCCGCGAAGAGGCCATCAGCCTCAACATCAACGCTGACTGACACTCCGCTATCGCGGGCAAGCCACGCTCCCACAGGCGTTGATGCAGGACAGGTAGCGGGTTTTAAGGATGAATTAAGTTGCTACGACTAACCTGATTCCACTTAAACGACTTAACCAAGGAAAGAAGCCCATGAAGACCCTGACTGCTCTGTTCACCGCGGCGACCCTGATGCTCACTGCGGGTCTGGCCCAGGCTAAAGATGTGCCCGTCGACCAGATCCCTCAACTGGTCAAGGAAGGCAAGATCAAGCCGCTGGAAGAGTTGAACCAGATCGTGTTGAAGCTGCACCCGGGCGCCACCATCACCGACAGCGACCTGGACAAACACTCCACTATCTACGAGTACGAAGTCGAACTGCGTGACGCCAGCAATGTTGAATGGGACGTGGATTTGAACGCCGCCACCGGCGAAGTCCTGAAGAACAAACAAGACGACTGATGCACCCAGCAAAAGCCGCACAATTTGAAAGTCGTGCGGCTTTTTTGCGTCTGGATGATTGATCAGGCGCACGAGCTGACCAGCGAGCCCGACGGGGTTGCCGCCACTACTGGCGTCACAAAAAAGTCATCCGCGCTTGCGATGATGCCGCTCAAGTGAACCTGTAAAACACGCGACAGGCGCCTCCCCTTGCGAGTCCTCATGAACCACAGCATCGATCAAAGCCATCGCGACACGGATCTGTTCGGCCTGCTCTACGGTTTCAGTTTTCGCCCCGGTGAGGCCGGTCGGGAAATCAACTCCGCCCAAGCCTTGCAGTACCTGCAACAACCGCAAAGCGACGAACAGTTTCTCTGGCTGCACCTGAACCTGGCCCATGCCGCGTGCGAGCGCTGGATGAAAAGCCATATGGAACTGCCCGAGGAATTTTTCGAGGCGCTGCACGAAGGCTCGCGCTCGACGCGCATCGAGCATGTCGACTCCGCGTTGCTGGCGGTGGTCAACGACGTGGTGTTCAACCTCAGCAACATGGTCTCCTCGGATGTCTCGACCTTGTGGGTGTGCGCCCGCAGCCGGCTGATCATCAGCGCCCGTCTGCAGCCGCTGCACTCGGTGGACAAGTTGCGCTCGTCGGTGAAGGCCCGGGAATGCTTTCGCTCCCCGCTGGAGCTGCTGGTGCATCTGCTGCGCGACCAGGGTGAAGTGCTGACCCAGATCGTGCGCAAGACCAGCCAGAGCGTGGACCAGATCGAAGACGAGTTGCTGTCCTCGCGCCTGTCGACCAACCGCGCCGAGCTGGGCGCCAATCGCCGGGTGCTGGTGCGCTTGCAACGGCTGCTGGCGCTGGAGCCAGGCTCGTTGCTGCGCCTGCTCAACCGGCCGCCACAATGGCTGCAAAAGGAAGACGTGAAGGAGCTGCGCAAATCCACCGAGGAGTTTGCGCTGATCATCAACGACCTCACGGCGCTGGGGGAGCGGATCAAGCTGTTGCAGGAAGAGATCGCCGCCAACATCAACGAACAGACCAACCGCACGCTGTTCACCCTGACAGTGGTGACGGTGCTGGCGCTGCCGATCAATATCATTGCCGGTTTCTTCGGCATGAACGTCGGCGGCATTCCGCTGGCCGATGACCCGGAAGGTTTCTGGATCCTGGTGGCGCTGGTCGCGACCTTTACCCTGATTGCCGGGCGCTGGGCGTTTCGCAAGCAGCAGGATTATTAAGATAAAAAGATCGCAGCCTTCGGCAGCTCCTACAGGTCAACGGTGATCCTTTGTACTGGTTGTTCACCCAACTGTTCTGAACACCGCAGTACCCTGTGGGAGCGGGCTTGCCCGCGAATGCGTCGGTACATCCGGCAACTATGTGTCAGACAGACCGCTTTCGCGAGCAAGCCCGCTCCCACAAAAAGCCTTGTCTCAGGTTTCCGAGCGGATCACGTCCCCCAGCCAATCCATGAACACCCTCACCCGCAACGGCAAATGCCGCTGCCGGGCATAGAGCAGCGACGCCTCCATGGACGGTGCATTGAACGGCGACAACACCTCGACCAGTTCGCCGCTTTGCAGGTATTGCTGCATGCCCATTCTCGGCGCCTGAATCAGGCCGAAACCACCCAGACAGGCGGCCTCATAGGCATCGGTGCTGTTGACCGTGACACTGCCGGCCATCGGCAGTCGCTGCACCTGCCCCTTGTCGACGTACACAAAGCCTTCCGAACGCGCGCCCAGCACACCGACGTAGTGCACCAGCCGATGCCGTGCCAGATCCTCCAGCCGCTCGGGCACGCCATAGCGCTGCAGATACGCAGGGCTGGCGCAATTGACCATGGTGAAGTCACACAGGTGTCGCGCCACCACCGATTGGTCCGGCTGGGCGCCGATGCGCAGCACGCAATCGAACCCTTCAGCGAGCAGATCGACCCGGCGGTCGGTGCTGCTGATTTCCAGCTCAAGCAGCGGGTGCTGTGCCATGAACGCCGGCAGGCGCGGCATGACCACGCGACGGGCGAGAATGTTCGGCAGGTCGATGCGAATGCGCCCCACCAGCGACGCCTCGTCCTGGCGAAACAAGCCCTCGATCTCGTCCATGTGTGACAGCAGGTCCTTGCTGCGCTCATACAACACCAGGCCATCCTGGGTTGCCTGGACCTTGCGCGTGGTGCGTTGCAACAGCCGGGTACCGAGCAATGCCTCCAGCGCCTGCACATGCTCGGACACCGTTGATCGAGGCAGCCCGAGGCTTTCGCCGGCCTGGGTGAAACTCGACATCTCGCTGACACGGACAAAGGTGCGCAACAGTTCCAGCTTGTTCATCAGCCCGCTCTTTTATTGTTCGTCTTATCCGACCAGTGATTCCGGTTTCACTCTGTTTATCACCCCTGCGCGGATAAATAAACTTCCTCACATCAACCGCCCATTGCACCTGAGGAAGTCCCATGAACCGTAAAATCGCACTGATCACCGGCGCCAGCCGCGGCCTCGGCAAAAACGCAGCCCTGCATCTGGTCGCCCAAGGCATCGACATCATCGGCACCTACAACAGTCGCGCCGATGAGGCCCAGGCACTGGTGGCCGAGATCGAAAGCCTGGGCGGTCGCGCCGTCATGCTGCAACTGGACGTTGCCCGGAGTGAAAGCTTCAGCGCCTTCGCCAGCGAAGTCGCGAAGGTCCTGCACAGCCACTTCGAGTGCGAGGGTTTCGATTTTCTGGTGAACAACGCCGGGATCGGCCTGCACGCCAACTTCGTCGACACCACCGTCGAACAGTTCGACCAGTTGGTGAACATCCAATTCAAGGGGCCGTTTTTCCTCACGCAGAGCTTGTTGCCATTGCTCAATGACGGCGGGCGCATCATCAACATTTCCAGTGGCCTGACCCGTTTCAGCCTGCCGGGCCACAGCGCCTACGCGGCGATGAAAGGCGCGATGGAAGTGTTGACCCGCTACCAGGCCAAGGAACTCGGGGCGCGCAACATCGCGGTGAATATCCTCGCACCCGGCGCGATTGAAACCGATTTCGGCGGTGGCGCCGTACGCGACAACCCCGGGTTGAACACCCTGGTGGCGAACAACACCGCCCTGGGTCGCGCCGGTTTGCCGGATGACATCGGCGCCGCGATTGCGCTGCTGCTGGCGCCGGGCAGCCAGTGGATCAATGGCCAGCGCATCGAGGCGTCGGGGGGGATGTTTTTGTAAGGCTTACTGTTAGACATCAGGCCAAACAAAATCCCTGTGGCGAGGGGGCTTGTCGGATCGCCGCACCGCCCCGTTCGGCTGCGAAGCAGTCGCAAGCTTGGGACCGCTTCGCGCTCCAACGGGGGCAAGCCCCCTCGCCACAAAAAGCCAGCTTCAAACCAGTTCAGTAAACCTGGCGCAGCACCACCCGCTCCCGAACCACGTCATACCCCCAGTGGTACACGTAGGTGTACGGCAGGAAGAACAGCAACACGCCGATATCCAACAGGAACGCCTGCCACAGGCTGACATCCATCCACCAGGCAATCAGCGGCACGCCAAGCGCGACCAGACCGCCTTCGAACAACAGCGCATGCACCACGCGGACCCAGGCGTTGTGGGCGATGGCGAGGCGCTTGAGCACCCGGTCGAACATCCCGTTGAAGACCACGTTCCAGGCCAGGGCCAGGGCGGCGATGAGAACGGTGACCATGCCCATTTCCAGCATCGGTTTCCTCATGATCCAGGCCAGCAGCGGGGTACAGATCAGGATGGCCAGCAGTTCGAAGCCGATGGCCTGGAAAATACGTTCAGTAATGGATTTGTTGGCGCTCATGGCCGAACTCCCTTGAGTGACTGTGGTTGCCATGATCTGCCATCACACCGATACTTCATAACCAATAACCATCGATCAAGGCGATAGTTCATGGCCTCTCACGAAGTGTTGCTGGCGTTTGTCGAAGCCGCGACCCAAGGCTCGTTTTCCGCCGCGGCGCGCAAGCTGGGCCGCAGTCAGTCGACCATCAGCGCGGCGGTGGCCAGCCTGGAAATCGACCTCAACCTGACGCTGTTCGACCGCAGCAGCCGCAAGCCCGGGTTGACCCCGGCCGGACGCGTCATGCTGCAACGGGCCGAAGACATCCTGGCCGCCAGCAGTCGTCTGGAGATGAGCGCCCGCCAACTGTCCGAAGGGGTGGAAGCGAAGCTGACGGTGGCGCTGTCCGATACCTATCAGTCGGACCGTTTCGAGGCGTCACTCAGTGCCTTCGAGCAGCGTTACCCGGACCTTGAACTCGAATGCCTGATCGCCGAATGCGATGACCTGGTGTCGCTGGTGCAAAGCGGCCGGGCGCAGATTGCCTTCGCCGAAATGCAGGACAGCTACCCGCCGGACCTGGTCAGTTCGACGGTGGACGAGCGCACGGAAATCGCCCTGTTCGTGTCCCCTACCCACCCGCTGGCAAGGCTGGACTACGTCGATCAGGACGTCCTGCAGCAACACCGCGAACTGCGCCTGGCGACCATCATCAATCCCTATGAAAGTCGGGCGAAGGGTCGCGTCTGGTCGGCGCCGAGTTATCTGATGCTGCTGGAAATGGCCCAGGGCGGATTCGGCTGGGCGCCGTTGCCCCGTTGGCTGGTGGAGCGCTTCGGGCCCGGCACCCTGCAGGAACTGGTGGTGCGCGGCTGGCCGAAAACGGTGTCGGTGGATGCGTTGTGGTCGCGGCTCAATCCGCCGGGGCCGGCGGGGAGCTGGTTGCTGGGCAAGATGCTGGAGTGAAGGTCCTTCGGCCCTTATCGCGGGCAAGCCCGCTCCCACAGGTTATTGTGTCGGTCACAAAACTTATGTGCACCACTGCCCCTGTGGGAGCTGGCTTGCCAGCGATGAGTCCATCACATTCAACATCACTCCAACGCCTTGAGCCGCGCTTCGATAAACCGCCGCTCCGGCTCTTGCCGGGTCAACTCCAGCGCCCGTTCCCACGCCGCCCGCGCCTCTTGCTTGCGACCCAGCTGTCGACAAAACTCCGCCCGCGCCGAATGCGCCAGGTGGTAATCCAGCAGTTCGCCCCGCGCCAGAATGGCGTCGACCAGCGTCAGCCCCGCCTGCGGTCCATCGCGTTGGGAAATCGCCGCCGCACGATTCAACTCGATCACCGGCGACGGCACCGCCCGCAGCAGCACGTCATACAGGCCGACAATCTGCGGCCAATCGGTTTCCCCCGCCGTCGAGGCTTCGGCATGCACCGCCGCGATGGCCGCTTGCAGGCAATAGGGCCCGAATCGCCCCATACCCAGCGCGTGCTCGATCAGCACGCAGCCTTCAGCGATCAACCCGGCGTCCCACAGCGAACGGTCCTGCTCGTCGAGCACAATCAACTCGCCGCTCGCCGAAGTCCTGGCCGGGCGCCGCGACTCGTGCAGCAGCATCAACGCCAGCAAGCCCATCACCTCCGGCTCCGGCAACAATTCCACCAGTAACCGGCCGAGACGGATCGCCTCGCGGGTCAATTCCTCGCGGACCAGTTCGACGCCGATGGACGCCGAGTACCCCTCGTTGAACACCAGGTAGATCACCCGCAATACGCTGTCCAGGCGCTCGGGCAACTCCGCCAGCGTCGGCACTTGATAAGGGATTTTCGCGTCGCGGATTTTCGCCTTGGCGCGCACGATGCGCTGGGCGATGGTGGCCGGGGCCGAGAGAAAGGCCCGGGCGATTTCTTCCGTGGTCAGGTCGCAGACTTCCCGCAGCGTCAGCGGCACTTGCGCGTCCGCCGCCAGGGCCGGGTGGCAGCAAGTGAAGATCAGCCGCAGGCGATCGTCTTCCACGTCTTCATCACTCCAGTCTGCCTGTTCCAGCTCCTCCAGCTGCGCAATCAGCAAGGGCTGCGACGCGGCAAAACGGGCGCGCCGGCGCAAGGCATCGATGGCCTTGAAGCGCCCGGCGGACACCAGCCAGGCCCGCGGATTGTCCGGCACACCGTCACGCTGCCAGCGTTCGACGGCGATGAAAAACGCCTCGTGCAAAGCCTCTTCGGCGAGGTCGAAATCACCGAGCAAACGAATCAGGGTCGCAAGAATGCGCCGCGACTCTTCGCGATAGACCCGCTCGACCTGCGCCTGAACCGGCAGCCCTGGCATCTTAAGGATTCAACTGCCGAACGGGGCGCACTTCGACACTGCCGACCCGGGCCGCCGGAATGTTCCCGGCGACCTGGATGGCTTCGTTGAGGTCCTTGGCATCAATCAGATAAAAACCGGCCAGCTGCTCCTTGGTTTCAGCGAATGGACCATCGGTGATCGACATCTTGCCGTTGCGCATGCGCACGGTGGTGGCGGTCTGCACCGACTCCAGCGCCTCGGCGGCGACCATCCGGCCACTGCCCTGGATCGACTCGGCATAGGCCATGCACTCTTCGTCCTTCGGGCTTTCCGGCAGCGAATGCAGCAGGTGCTCATCGCTGTAGACCAGGCATAAGTACTTCATCACGCTCTCCTTATCGAACGATCAACTATGGTCGCTGACTGGCATTCTGGCTCGGCTTCCCGACGATCAGGGCTTGAGGTCGAACAGCGTCGCGCCGCTGGTCATGTCGAACGGTGCCGACCAATGTTCGTGGACGATCTGCCACAGCCCGGCTTCCTGTCGATAGCACTGCGAGACACGCATCCAGCAGGCCTGGGTTTCGCCCTTCTCGTTGGTGCCACCGCACTGGGCCAGCCAGTGAGCGAACGCAATCTCCTGGGACGGCTCGATGGTGATTTCGTGGAATTCGAAGATGTGCGGGCCGGGGCACATTTCCATGCAGGCCTGCCAATGCGCGCGATACGCCGGCTTGCCTTTGAATTGCAGGGCCTTGACCGCGTCGAAGGAGACGATGTCATCGGCATACAGGGCCATGACTTTTTCAATGTCCTTGGCCATGACCGCCTGACGATAGTTCTCGATGAGGTTCTGGATCTGGGTTTGCGAGTTCATGGTGGTTCTCCGTGGTTTTATTGGAAGACACCCTTAGTCGTCTGGCGATCCGGCGAATCGACAGAAGAAATAAAAATAATCCAAACGGCCAGAATCGTTAGAATCCGAGGTTCTATTCATGTTGGAAAAAGGACACTCCCGTGACAGCCCGACTCGTGCCTTACGAAAGCCTGAATGCGCAGCAGCGCCAACAGGTCGAGGCCATTGAAGTACATCCGGAGCAGATAAAGTTCTCCGGTGATATCCACGGTGCATTGCACACCTTGTTGTCCAGGCCCGGCCCGGGGGTCAAAGGATTTGCCCTGCTGGCCGAAGACATTCCCGTGGCCTTCCTGCTGCTCAAACGCCCGCCGGTGTTGCCGGCCTGGGCCGACGAACACAGCGCCACCCTGCATGCCCTGCAAGTCGATCAACGCGCCCAGGGCAAAGGCTACGGCAAGGCCTGCCTGCAGGCGCTGCCCGAGGCGGCGCGCCTGGCCTGGCCAGAGATCCGGGGGCTGGAGCTGTCGGTGGATGCTGATAACGAAGCTGCCATCGCCCTGTACGCCAGGTTCGGCTTTGTCGACAGCGGCGAAGCGTACAAGGGCCGGATCGGCTACGAGCGGCGGATGGGGTTGGTGTTTTGAACACGGCCCCCACCAACACCACAAAACCACTGTGGGAGCGAGCTTGCTCGCGATAGCGGATGATCAGTCGACATCTTTGTTGAATGTTACGCCGCCATCGCGAGCAAGCTCGCTCCCACAGAGGATCTAGGTCGGGTCAGAGTTCCAGCACCATCTCATGCCAGGCCATGCCGCCATGGTCCGACGCCGATGGCTTGACGTAGGCAAAGCCGAACCCTGCATACAACGGAATGTGCCGCTCCTTGCACATCAGGTTGATGCTGACCTTGCCCATCGCACGCATACGCTCGATGAATTCGCCCATCAAAAGCTTGGCCAGGCCCTGCCCCTGAAAATCCGGATGCACCACCACCGACATGATTACCACGTGCGGCCCGGCCGGGTCGTGGCCGATCAGTTCCTTGAACGCTTCGTCCGACATTTCCACCTGAAACGCCGCACCGGAGTTGATGAAACCGGCGACGACGCCGTCCACTTCAGCAACGATAAACCCCTCGGGCCAGGTGGCGATGCGGGTGGCGATTTTCTCGCGAGTCGCGGCTTCGTCACCTTCATAGGCAAGGGTTTCGATGGCAAAGCAGCGGTCCAGATCGGCGGGGGTGACGTTGCGGATGACGGTGTTCATGGCGGCTCGGGATCAGCATGGGAAAGGCTGGGGATGATAAATCAGCCGCCGTGGGACATCGAGAGACGAATCGGCTGATCCGCCTCCCGACACCCCTCTCACGCTTTGATCGGTATCCAGATCTCCAGCTTGCCGGTATTGAGCTTCGGGTTGAAGTCTTCGCTGTAGCGCTCCAGCTCCGGCGCATCCAACACCTCATGCCCCGACTGCGGCTGCCAGGTGCCGAAGATGTACTGAAACAGTTGCGGCAAGGTCTCCAGCGGCCCCTTGTGCTCGAACACCGCGTACAGCTGCGGCTGAACTTCCACCCAGCGATAGGTTTCCGGCAAGTCATCGAGCTTGCTGATCTCGACCCCGGCGATGTAATCGAAGCCGCCCTTGCCGTCGAAATTGCAGCAGACGCCGTAGGTGACTTCGCCTTTCTGGCCCGGAATCTGGCCCAGATGCGGGATGAATTTCTCCCAGAGCTCGGGAATGCCCTGGGTGGTTTGCTGGGTGAATGTTCCGCCCAGCCCTGCAATCAGCAGGAAGTGCCCGTGCTCAAAGCGCGGTTGCGTCAGTTCGACGCGTGCTGGCTCATCCATGACTCGACTCCTGACGCATAAAAATGGGTTCGGCTGGGAGTATAGAAGCCAAACCCGATTCGCCCAATTACAGTGCGTGCAACGGCTCGACCGCACCGGCGCCAACGAACTCGTTGTAACCCGATAGGATCACGTAGACCGCGAAATAACAGAAGATCGCCGCCGATGCCATGTAGGAATAACGCAGCAACTTGTCGCCGAGCAACTTGCCGCCGTGGCTCGCGGCAAAGCACAGCCCGACGCACCAGAGAATCCCCGCGCAGAGAAAACCGCCGAGAAACAGCGCGGAGCTGAGGGCGCCACCGCCGCCGGAACGGGCGATCAGCGTGCCACCCACCGCAGCGAACCAGAGAATCGCGCTAGGCGACGACATGGCCAGGAAGATCCCGCGAAAGAACTCCTTGCGATGGGAGTTGTGCCCCACCTCGGCCGATTGCGCCAGCACCGCTTCGTGGTAAATCGCCGAATAGATCATCTTCGCCGCGAAATACACCAGCAGCGCCGAGCCACCGATCCACAACACCCAGCGCACGGTTTCGTACTGCAGCAACACGGTCATGCCGGCCAGCGCCAGTACCGCGTAGATCAGATCGCCCACGCAGGTCCCCAGGCCCAGGGCAAAGCCCTGGAAATAGCCGCGCTGCATGGCCAGGGTGATCATCGCGATGTTGGCCACGCCGATATCCAGGCACAGCGAAAGGCTCAGCAAGAAGCCGCTGGTAAATTCCATCGAACCCTATCCTTCGGAAAAATTTGTTTACTTTGAGGCTGGACAGTCTGCCACAGCTGCCCTTACATTCCGCCACAGGTCACCGCAGTGACCAGCGTCGCTCGGACGGTTCCGGGCGCTTACGTTATCCGAGGCAACAATGGCCGAACAAGGTTCGCCGCGCCGCTTTGCGCGCATCGATCGACTCCCCCCTTACGTTTTCAACATCACCGCCGAGCTGAAGATGGCCGCCCGTCGTCGTGGCGAAGACATCATCGACTTGAGCATGGGCAACCCCGACGGCGCCACGCCGCCGCACATCGTCGAAAAACTCGTCACGGTGGCCCAGCGCGAAGACACCCACGGCTACTCCACCTCCAAGGGCATTCCGCGCCTGCGCCGGGCGATTTCCAACTGGTACAAGGACCGCTACGAGGTCGACATCGACCCGGAAAGCGAGGCCATTGTCACCATCGGCTCCAAGGAAGGCCTGGCACACCTGATGCTGGCCACCCTGGATCAGGGCGACACCGTGCTGGTGCCCAACCCGAGCTACCCGATTCACATCTACGGTGCCGTGATTGCCGGCGCCCAGGTGCGGTCGGTGCCGCTGGTGCCGGGCGTGGATTTCTTCGCGGAGCTGGAGCGGGCCATTCGCGGCTCGATCCCGAAACCGAAGATGATGATCCTCGGTTTCCCGTCCAACCCGACCGCCCAGTGCGTGGAGCTGGACTTCTTCGAGCGCGTCATCGCCCTCGCCAAGCAGTACGACGTGCTGGTGGTGCACGACCTGGCCTACGCCGACATCGTCTACGACGGCTGGAAAGCCCCGTCGATCATGCAGGTGCCGGGGGCCAAGGACATTGCGGTGGAGTTCTTCACCCTGTCCAAGAGCTACAACATGGCCGGCTGGCGCATTGGCTTCATGGTCGGCAACCCGGAACTGGTCAACGCCCTGGCGCGGATCAAGAGCTACCACGACTACGGCACCTTCACCCCGTTGCAAGTGGCGGCGATTGCTGCCCTGGAAGGCGATCAGCAATGCGTGCGCGACATCGCCGAGCAGTATCGGCAGCGCCGTAACGTACTGGTCAAGGGCCTGCATGAACTGGGCTGGATGGTGGAAAACCCGAAAGCGTCGATGTACGTCTGGGCCAAAATCCCTGAGGCTTACGCGCACCTGGGTTCGCTGGAGTTCGCCAAGAAACTGCTGGCCGAAGCCAAGGTCTGTGTCTCGCCGGGCGTCGGGTTTGGCGAGTACGGCGACGATCACGTGCGCTTTGCCCTGATCGAAAACCAGGACCGGATCCGCCAGGCCGTACGCGGGATTCGCGGGATGTTCCGGGCGGATGGCTTGGTCACCAAATCCAACGCCTGACCCATATCTCCTGTGGGAGCGAGCTTGCTCGCGATGGCGTCTTATCGGTCAATAATAATGGCGACTGATACACCGCTATCGCGAGCAAGCTCGCTCCCACAGGGTCTTGTATAGGTCCTTGAAATCGAGCACCCACAAAAAAACCGCATCGCTGCGGTTTTTTTGTGTCTGTCGAATCGCTTAGACGAACAGCGACAACAACAGGATAAAGCCCAGGCCCACCACCGACAGGATGGTTTCCATCGCCGTCCAGGTCTTGAAGGTTTCGGCCACGGTCATATTGAAGTACTGCTTGACCAGCCAGAAACCGGCGTCGTTGACGTGGGACAGGATCAGGGAACCGGCACCGGTGGCCAGCACCAGCAGCTCACGGTTCACGCCCGGAATCATCCCCACCACCGGCACCACGATGCCCGCGCCAGTGATGGTCGCCACAGTCGCCGAACCGGTGGCGATACGAATCACCGCCGCCACCAGCCAGGCCAGCAGGATCGGCGAGATCTGTGCGTTTACCGCCATGTGGCCGATCACGTCACCCACGCCGCTGGTCACCAGCATCTGCTTGAAGCCACCGCCGGCACCGATGATCAGGATGATCGCGGCGGTCGGCGCGAGGCTGGCATCCAGCCATTTCATCATTTGGCTGGAACCGATGCCCTGCTTGTAACCGAAGGTATACAGCGACAGCAGCAAGGCCAGCAGCAACGCCGAAATCGGGTGACCGATCAGGTCCATGAAGGCGCGGAAGATGTTGCCATCGGGCAGCACCACGTCGGCAAAGGTCTTGAGCAGCATCAGGAACACTGGCAGCAGCACGGTCACCAGCGTGATGCCAAAGCTCGGCAGATCGGCAGAATCCGATTCGCGGGCCAGTTGATCCACCAGCTCCTGATTAGGATGACCAGGGATGTGCTTGGCAATGAACGTACCAAAGATCGGGCCGGCGATGATGGCGGTTGGCAGCGCAACGATCAGGCCGTACAGAATGGTCTTGCCGATGTCAGCACCGAACACACCGATGGCCAGCAGCGGCCCCGGGTGCGGCGGCACCAGGCCGTGTACCGCGGACAGACCCGCCAGCAGCGGGATACCGATCTTGATGATCGAAACGCCAGTGCGGCGAGCGACGATGAACACCAGCGGGATCAGCAGCACGAAGCCGATTTCGAAGAACAGCGGAATACCGACCAGGAACGCCGCGAACATCATCGCCCACTGCACCTTGTCCTTGCCGAAGGCGCGGATCAACGTCTGCGCGATCTGATCCGCACCGCCCGATTCGGCCATCATCTTGCCGAGCATCGTGCCCAGCGCGAGGATGATGCCGACAAAGCCAAGCACGCCACCGAAGCCGTCCTGGAACGCCTTGATGATGGTGCCGATCGGCATGCCGGAGGTCAGCCCGAGGAAGGCTGCGGCGATGATCAGGGCAAGGAAGGGGTGCAATTTGAACTTGGTGATCAGGACGATAAGCCCGATCACCGTGACCACTGCATCGAGCAGCAGGAACGTCTCGTGGGACATGCCAAACATTAGGGGTGTCTCCTGGTTGTTGTTGTTATGAAAGCGGGTTAGTCAGAAGCCGCGAGGACAGCGCTGTCTTTGCAAGCACAGTCAAACCGCCTGTTTCAGGCCGTTCGTCTGCCACCAGGCATGAGCCTGCGCAGCCAGTTGCTCGACGCTATGGGTCGAAGCATCCAGCGCCAGGGTCAACGGCTCGCCGACAGGCGATTCGAGGGTGGCGAACTGGCTGGCGATCAGGGTCGACGGCATGAAGTGGCCCGGCCGATGGGACACACGGTCGGCGGCTACCTCGGGGGTCAACTCAAGGAACACGAAGCCCAGGCCCGGCAAGGCGCTGCGCAGACGTTCGCGATAGATGTGTTTGAGCGCCGAACAGGTCAGCACCGGGCGCTCGCCCTTGGCGTCGACACGGCGCAGTTCATCGCACAGGCTGTCGAGCCAGCCGGCGCGGTCTTCATCGTTCAGGGGGATCCCCGCGCTCATCTTTTCGATATTGGCGGCAGGGTGGAAAGAGTCGCCTTCAATGGCCGTAGCGCCGCTCAGTTGGCACAGGGCCTCGCTGACGCACGTCTTGCCGCAACCGGCAACGCCCATGATGACCAGGGCGGTGATGGGATGGTTCATGTAACACCTCAGCGCGCAGACAGCGCTACCTTTGCCAGTTATGACACTAGACCAAAAGCAGAAGTTGCCGACGCCTTTCTTGTCATTTTATGGGTTGCAGCAGGTTAGGTCCCAACACCAAAAAGCGAGGATCAGGCGAACCCTCGCTCACGCATTTGCAGCTGCATCGAGACAGCGCTACCTTAGTGCCTTGAATTTTGTTTGGCAAGCCGTCGATGAACACAACCAAGAACGATAAAAATACCCGCACCACTGGCCGCCCTACCCTGAACGAAGTTGCCCGACTGGCCGGCGTCAGCCCGATCACCGCCTCCCGCGCCCTGCGTGGCGTCAGCACCGTGGCCACCGAACTGGTGGAAAAGGTGCAGAAAGCGGCACTGGAACTCAACTATGTCGTCAACCCTGCCGCCCGCGCCCTGGCCTCGGCCCAGAGCCAATCCGTGGTGGTGTTGGTGCCTTCATTATCCAATTTGCTGTTCATCGATACCCTGGAAGCCATTCATCGGGTTTTGCGCCCCAAGGGCTTCGAAGTGCTGATCGGCAACTTCCACTACTCACGCGATGAAGAAGAAAACCTGCTGCGCAACTACATGGCCTATCAGCCACGCGGCTTGCTGCTGACCGGGTTCGACCGCACCGAAAGCTCGCGGCGGATGATCGAAGCCAGCAACATTCCCTGCGTGTACATGATGGAGCTGGACAGCGCCGCCGGGCTCAATTGCGTGGGCTTCTCGCAACTGGCGGCCGGCGAAACGGCGGCCGAACACTTGCTGTCCCGCGGTCGCAAACGCCTGGCCTACATCGGCGCGCAACTGGACCAGCGCACCTTGCTGCGCGGCGAAGGTTTCCGCAAAGCCCTGCAAAAGGCCGGCTTGTATGACCCGGCGCTGGAAGTGCTGACGCCCCGCCCGTCCTCGGTCGGCCTGGGCGGCGAATTGTTCTTGCAGATGATCGCCAGCCACCCGGATGTCGATGCGATCTTCTTCGGCAACGACGACCTGGCCCAGGGCGCGCTGCTCGAAGCGATGCGACACGGGATCAAGATCCCCGAGCAAGTGGCGATCCTCGGCTTCAACGACCTGCCCATGTCCGAACACATGGTCCCGCGCCTGAGCAGCATCAACACCCCCCGCGAGGCCATCGGCCGCCGCGCGGCTGAGCAGATGCTGACACTGATGGCCGGCAACACCGTGGCCAGGCCGGTGCAGGACATGGGGTTTGAGTTGAAGGTGCGCGAGAGTACTTAAGCCCCTGCATCAATGTGGTCAGGCAAGGGACATTGTGGCGAGGGGGCTCGCCCCCGTTCGGCTGCGGAGCAGTCGTGATCCAGTTCACTTGGTTTAACTGTATGACCGCAGTGTCTGTTTTTGGGGTCGCTTCGCAACCCAACGGGGGCAAGCCCCCTCGCCACAGAAAAGCCCCCTCACCTTCGCTCAGTGTTCAATCCTGCGGATCGAGGTTATCCAGCACGCGATTCACCGCCAGTTCCGCCAGCATGATGATCTGTGCGATCGCCAGCGCCGTGTTGCGCTGGCTGCCTTCCAGAAACGTTGCAAAGTCATTGGTCATCACACTCGCCGAGGCCAGTGACTCGCAGGCGTGCGCCAACAGCGTTTCGTTATTGATGCCGGGTGAGATGGAAAACATCGGGCTGGGATTGCGTGGG
This sequence comes from Pseudomonas sp. QLc11A, assembly GCF_052112305.1. NCBI lineage: Bacteria > Pseudomonadati > Pseudomonadota > Gammaproteobacteria > Pseudomonadales > Pseudomonadaceae > Pseudomonas > Pseudomonas sp. QLc11A. Next base: position 401,090 of record NZ_JAVAJJ010000001.1, on the reverse strand, counting down.
GGGGTTGGGCGTGGGTTTGAACATGGCAATGCTCCTAGAGTGATGGAGCTGCCACGTCTCGCTGCGATACGAAGGGTGGCAGCTGTACGCGGGTCGCAGACCGGGACTCTAGAACCCGGTAGACCCGAAGGTCTCCCACGCACAGCCGCCATAAAGTGAAGTGATCACGAATGGTGGACGCTATGCGTCTAGAGATACCCGGGCTGCGAAACCCGATCGCTGAATTTGCAGCGACACGGAACGATAGAGTCCGGATACCAGGCGCACAAGTCGGCGGATTCTGGCGTAGTTGTAGGCAAGGGTGCAAGAAACCGTAATCTGCGGAACGCCTCTGAAGCTGATGACATTCAGACCATTCCTACACAACATTCCGGGACTGTTTAACCGTATTTCGAAACATCTTTTACCCTGCGCGGCCCGAGAGTCGAGTGCAGAATCCGCACACTTTTTTCTCGCGGAGATTCCTGTGCGCAAAGCGATTTTCCTGACCGGCGTGCTGACCTTCCTGCTCGGCCAAACGATTCAGGCACAAGCCTCGGAGCCGAACGACTGGACGCAGTTTCTGAACGATCCTCGTTTCATGCCGGCAATCAAAAACTGCCTCGCCGCGCACCCGAAAGCCGAGGGACCAGCCGTTGTCATGAACGTTTGGCATGCGAACCTGGAAGAAGCCGGGGTCATGACAACCGACCTGAGCGGACGCAGAAACAACTGTTTCGCCCGCAAGGACACGGGTGTTTTAAGGCACTCCCAGACGGTGTTTGACCTGCCCGGACCACTGTTTGTGTCAGTGGACCAAGCCAAGGTTGCGCCCAAGGGCGAGTGCATCGAATCAACCCCGGTGTACATCGACCGGCAGCTTCAGGGCTGGATACTCAGACAACCGATCCTCGACCCGCATATTCCCAGTGCCTGTTCGACCCCGATCTGGACCGACCTGCTGCCGACCAACCAGACTCGGCCAAGTGCCTGAAGCCCAATCAAGAGCCTCCGTCGAGGCATTACCAGGCGAAGCATGGGAACGATCAAGGCGCCCATGCGAGCGGATTTCAACTAACCTTTTAGAGCAACCTATGTCGCCCTCTGGCGGGCACACTGTTAGATTCCCGTAGCGCACCAATTCGCTAACGGAGTAGCTCAATGGAACACACACTGAAGATCCTGGGTAAAGCCTCGTCGATCAACGTCCGCAAGGTTCTGTGGACCTGCGAGGAACTGGGCATCACCTACGAACGCGAGGACTGGGGCAGCGGTTTTGCCTCTACCCACAGCCCCGAGTTCCTCCGGTTCAATCCCAACGCGCAGGTGCCGGTGATCATCGATGAAGCCGGAGTGTTATGGGAGTCCAATACCATCTGTCGCTACCTGGTGGGCAAACACCATCACCATCATGCCGAGCTACTGCCTACCGAACCGGCCGCCCGCGCCCGGGTGGAGCAGTGGATGGATTGGCAAGCCACCGAGCTCAATCCGTCCTGGAGATACCCGTTCATGGCACTGGTGCGCAAGGACCCGGAGTTCCAGGACCCGCATAGCCTCGAGGTCGGCATTCGTGGCTGGAACCAGAAGATGGCCATCCTCGAACATCAACTCGCGACCACCAAGGCCTATGTTGCCGGGCCACGGTTTACTCTGGCCGACATCGTCATCGGCCTGTCCGTCAACCGCTGGCTGATGACCCCGATCGAGCGTCCGGATTACCCCGCCGTCGATGAGTATTTCAAGCGCCTGGCGCAGCATCCCGGCTTCCTGAAGCATTGCTGCAACGGCTTGCCTTGAACGGCCGCAGGTTGCCGATATTACGCGTGTGACCTGGATAAACGCGGTGCGCTTGAGTCCATCGCCAGCAAGCTGGCTCCTACAATTGCGGTCTCCTGTAGGAGCGAGCTTGCTCGCGATGGTCGTTAACGATAACGCGTGCGAACTGGATAAACGCGGCGCGCTTGAGTCCATCGCCAGCAGGCTGGCTCCTACAATTGCGGTCTCCTGTAGGAGCGAGCTTGCTCGCGATGGTCGTCAACGATAACGCGTGCGAACTGGATAAACGCGGCGCGCTTGAGTCCATCGCCAACAGGCTGGCTCCTACAATTGCGGCCCCCTGTAGGAGCGAGCTTGCTCGCGATGGTCGTTAACGATAACGCGTGTGACCTGGATAAACGCGGCGCACTGGAGTCCATCGCCAGCAAGCTGGCTCCTACAGTTGTAGTTACCGCGACTAGTTCAGTTGCAACGTCGAGTTGAACTGGCTGATCGCATCCACCACATGCCGTGAGCCCTGCTGGATTTCCAGGATCACCTCCCCCGCCTCGTGCGCCAGTTCCACGCCCAAGCCGGTTCGGCTCAGGCTCGATTGCATGCTCGACACGGCGCTGAGCGACAAGTCGTGGTTCTTGCGCACCACCTCGACGATCTCCAGCGTCGCCTGGCTGGTACGCGCCGCGAGGCTGCGCACCTCATCGGCCACTACCGCAAACCCGCGCCCGTGCTCACCGGCCCGCGCCGCTTCAATGGCCGCGTTGAGTGCCAGCAGGTTGGTCTGATCGGCAATGCCGCGGATGGTCTGCACGATGGTGCCGATGATGTCGGACTGTTTGCTCACGGCATCGATACTCAGTGCCGCTTCGTTCAGGTCGCGGGAAATGTCCTGGATGATCTGCACCGTCTGCTGCACCACTTCGGAACCCTTGCGCGCGCAGACGTCGTTTTGCACCGAGGTGCTGTGGGCCGATTCGGCGGCGGTTTGCAGGGTGGTCATCTGGGCAGTGATGTCGCTGGCAAACTTGACCACTTTGTACAAACGCCCCTTGGCGTCGAACAAAGGGTTGTAGGACGCTTCGAGGAATATCGTCTGACCTTGCTTGTTCCTGCGCTCGAAACGATGGGAGTGATATTCGCCGCGGTTGAGCGAAGCCCAGAAATTGCGGTAACCCTGGGACTCGGCTTCGGCACGGTGGCAGAACAGGCTGTGATGCTGCCCCACCACTTCGTTGAGCGAGTACTGCATGGTTTTCAGGAAGTTGTCGTTGGCGCTGATGACCTTGCCTTCGGGCGTGAATTCGATCACGGCCATGGAGCGGCTGATCGCGGCGAGTCGGCTTTCGTTTTCGTGTTCCTTGTTGATCCGGGCGGTGATGTCGGTAGCGACCTTGATCACGCTCTTGACCTGCCGGTCGGGGCCCAGCACCGGCATGTAGCTGGCTTCGAGCCAGATTTCACGGCCGCTTTTGTGCAAGCGCAAAAAGGTCCCGCTCAGCGGCTCGCCCCGCGCCAGGTCGCGCCACAGTTTGGTGTAGTCGTCGCTGCGGTAGTACTGCTCTTCACAAAAGATCCGGTGATGCTTGCCACGCACGTCTTCGGCGCTGTAACCCATGGCACTGCAAAAGTTTTCGTTGGCATCGATGATGATGCCGTCCGGGGTGAATTCAATCATCGCCATCGAACGACTGACCGCCGCCAGCTTGGCGTTGGCCTCGGTCAGCGCACAGCTGAAGCGTTCGATTTCCAGCAGGTCAGCCTTGTGATGTAGGTTGAACATTGTTGTATCACCTTGCGCGCAATTTTTTGATTAATGAAAGTTGCAGGTCTTTCACATCCACCACTACGTTCCGTGGAACAGGCACACGCACCCCTCCAAAAAGAAGGACTAGTCAGGTGATAAACGATGATCAATCGGAGGGTCCTTACAGCGACACGCTCATCAAGACATCCTTCTCTTGATAGCCCGCATGCGGGCCAGCCCTAACAGATTCGAATCAAATTCCATTTAGCGGACAGCTCCCTGTGTTCAAGTGTCGGTGCCTTTGATTGCGCACTCTGACGGCCAGTCGACCGCCCCATCACGGTCGACATAACCAATTACAGCTGATCATAGACAGCAAGCTTGGGCTTGCAAGGCCACTAGTCGGCCAGCATTGAGGACAAAAACGGTTCAGCGGCTTGTTGGGGGGATTGCTCGTCGATCAAGGTAGATCAGCGGCCGGCGGTTAAAGCGGCGTTGACCGCCGAACTGGCGTAAGACTTCAAATCGAATCGCGAGCAAGCTCGCTCCCACAGGATTTTGGGGTTCCCAAATACTGCGTCCGCTGCAGTTCCCCTGTGGGAGCGAGCTTGCTCGCGATGGCTACTTTCCAGACATTACAAAACTACAAGCTCGCACTCACCTTGCTAGCCACCTCCCCCGGCACCCAGCCCTTCCACACCTGCGGCTGCTCACGCAAAAACGCTTCGGCGACTTCGCGGGGTTTCTGGCGTTTTTCACTCATCTGGCCCAGGGTCTGGTTCAACAGATCAATCGGCAGGTCGACCTTTTCGAAGAACGTCACCAGGTCCGGGTATTGCGCCTTGAACGGTGCCGACACGCCGATGGCCAGGCTCGCCGGCATCGAGCGCGTGCCTTTGGGGTTCGGGTTGTTGGCGTCGGCCAGGGTTTTCCAGGCTTCGGCGTCGAACGGCGGCTCGTCGAGCTTCACCAGTTTGAATCGCCCCAACAGTGGCGTCGGCGACCAGTAGTAGAACAGCACCGGTTTGCCACGGCGGATCGACGACGCCACTTCTGCGTCCAGCGCTGCGCCGGAACCGGTGCGGAAGTTGACGTAGCTGGCGGTCAGGTCATAAGCCTTGAATTTCTGGCTGTTGACGATTTCCGAGGTCCAGCCGGTGGGGCTGTTGAGGAAGCGTCCACGACTCGGGTCTTCGGGGTCGCGGAATACATCCTTGTACTTCGCCAGGTCGGCAACGGACTTCAGCTCCGGGGCCAAGGGCTTGATGCCGCGCTCGGGATCGCCCTTGATCACGTACTCCGGCACCCACCAACCTTCGGTGGCGCCTTTGACCGTATCGCCGAGGCCGAAGACCTTGCCCTCGGCGGCAGCCTTGACCCAGGCCGGGCTGCGTCCTGCCCACTCTTCACCGATGACCTGGATATCGTTTTTGGCCAGCGCCGCTTCCAGGCTGACGGTACTGCCCGGCAGCGTGTCGGTCGGGTAGCCGTAACCTTTTTCAACGATCAGGCGCAGGATTTCGGTGATGAGGCTGCCGCTTTCCCAGGTGATGTCGCCAAAATGGATAGGCGCCGCTTTTTCCGTGGCCGATGCCGGGTGGGACAACAGGCTCAGGGCCAGCAGCGAACTGCCGAGCAGGGTTTTGATCGATCTCATGCGGACCTCTTGTTCTGGAGTGGGCGGTTCAGGGATTGGTTGGCGCTGTGCCGGTCGCACAGGGCCTGAGAACGGGTCATGTAGTCGCTGACCGAACGCAGGGAGATGCCCAGCGCAGCGGCAATTTGCGGATAGGTCAGGCCGTCGATCCGCGACAGCAGGAAGGTCGAGCGCACTTTGCCGGGCAGCCGCTGAAGACTGCGCTCCACACGGGTCAGGGTCTGGGACCGTTGAACCAGTTCCTCCGGCGATTCGGCGTGGATCGGCTCGGCCTGTTGCAGTTGCTGAAGGTACTGGCGCTCCAGGTCACCTCGACGCCAACGCTGATAGAGCAGGCGCCGGGCGATGGTGGTGAGCAAGGCACGGGGTTCACGGATGGCCGTCAGGCCAGGCGCCTGGAGCAGCTGCAGGAAGGTTTCGCAGGCGATGTCTTCGACAGCGGCGGCATCGTTCAGAGACTGACGCAGACGTGTGCAGAGCCAGTGGTAGTGAGCGCGGAACAGTCCGTCCACGTGTTTGCGGTGAAGAATATCGGCGCCGGACATAGGGGCTCCTGGGTTAGGGGTCGCTGAATGTCCGGTGGTCCGGTGAGGCGAATCCTAGCAAGTAGCCTTATTCATTAAAAATACTTAAAACTTATTTTTATATTCACTTATGGAATTAAAAATCTCTTGCGTCTGACCGTTCGTCATCGCGGGCAAGCCCGCTCCCACAGGTACTCCGAAACCCTGTGGGAGCGGGCTTGCCCGCGAAAAATGGACCTGTCGACTCGACATTTGCGCCCTATCGCAAATCTCCATATCCCAGCATCTCGGCCTCAAGCTGATAATCGAGCACAACCTGATAGTCGCTTTCGCTAGCCGGCAGCACCTGCGGCAAACCGAGGATTTCGACGACGTCAGGCAATTCGCACAACGCCTGATTCATCGCCTGCAATAGCCCTTCCGCCTGCTGATCGCTGACGGTGGCTGCCGTGATGTAGGGCAACGTCGGACTCAATGCACTGCGAGCAATCACGCGCAAACCGGTCACTTCCTCCTCGGCGTATCGGGCCAGACAGGCGAAGGTCACGCTGTCGATGGCCGCCAGATCGGCAAGGCCCTCGCGCAACCAGCGCAGGCTTTCGCGATGACTGCCGCTGACGCCGACCTCGGCAAAAAAACGCCCGTCACGCTGCATCGGCGCCAATCGGTGGCGCAGTAAATTCATGCCGCTGTTGGAGTCATGGCCATTGATCACGCCTCGACTGCCGCGAAAATCCGCCAGAGTCTGTCGCGGATCATCGACCCGTCCCAGGATCAGGCTGCAGTGATTGCCGCCGCGGCTGTCCGGCAGCTCGTAACGCGGTCGCCCCAGCACCCGGACCTTGCCGCGCAAGGCCGTCATCAGCGGATAGCCGCAGGTTTGGGTGAGCAGCAAATGCGGCGACAACCACATCTCCATCAGTGACAGGCCTGCGGCATCGCCGCGGGTTTCGCCCAGGTGCTCGAGGATTCGCGCCAGCCAGCGTTCGTTGGCCTGGTGGATGGGTTCGGGGGCGGTGTACATCAGCAGTTCGGCGATGTGTTGGGTCATCATCGTATCTCCATACAACGAAGTTCCCTGTGGGAGCGGGCTTGCCCGCGATAGCGTTGGATCAGTCACCAGGTGTGCTGGATTTGAAATCGCCATCGCGGGCAAGCCCGCTCCCACAGGGTTTGGAGGTGATCTATGCATCAGTGAAACGGATGCCTTGGGCTGTCGATGGCCTTTACGCCGTATTCACGCCACAGCTGCCCATACCCCTGCACCAGGAATCCACCGCTACGCGCCAGCCATTGCTCGCGGCGGGCCCAATAGGCGCGGGGCAAGTCGTACCAGGGCAACCCCGGCAAGTCGTGGTGCACCAGGTGGAAATTGAGGTTCAGGAACAGCCAGCGCCACGGCCACGCCGCTTCATTGAGCACGGTACGTTGCTCCGGCGCCGCGTGAGGTCGATGCTCATAGTAGGAGCGAATCATGGCGATCGACAGCGCCGGCACGCTGATCAAGAACAGGTAATGCCACACCGGCAACACGCTGTAGCGCGCGATGAACAGCAGCATCAACAGGGTCCAGGCGCCGTGGCTGAGCCACATAAACCAGGCCTGGCGCTCACCGCTTTTCAGGCGTTGCAGTTCTTCCCGGGCCAGCGTCAGCAAGGCGATTGGCGCACCGAGCAGAAAGCGCCCGAGCACGGTTTTGTTCAACCAGTGCAGGCCTTGTTCGAACAACGAACTGCCCTGCCACTGCTCGGCATTCAGGTAACGGCTTTCCGGATCGCGACCGGGGATGGTCAGGTCTTCATCGCGGTGATGCAGCAAATGGCTGTCGCGATACAAGGTGTAGGGATACCAGACGGCAAACGGTGCGTAGCCGAGGGTTTTGTTCAACAGCGGCCAGCGGGTCGGATGACCGTGCAGCAGTTCGTGCTGCACCGACAGCCACAGCACCACCACGGGAATCAGCAACAACGTGCTCAACCACAGGCCCAATGAATCACTGGCCAGAACAAGGGTGAACCACGCGCTGTACACGCCGATCAACAGCAACCAGGTCGGCCACTCCGTGCGGGCGGTGAGGCCTTGGCGCAAGGTTTCGATTTCTTCTCGGTGGGCTGCATCGAAATAATGAGGCATGGCATTGCTCGGATCGGGGACCAGTCCCCTTCTGTGCAATGGCGATGGGAAATCTTGCAGATTATTTTCAGGAAGATCGCTCCCGCATTGCGCGGGAGCGATCGGTCAGCGCAGGCTCAGTGCCCGAACACATTGACCTTTTTGGCTTTCTTGTCAGCGCGCTTTTCGATAGCGGTTTTCGCCGGCTTTTTCTTGTCTGCTTTCTTTGAATCCATACCTTTGGACATGATGCGTACTCCACTCATGGGGATGTGAGATCAGGTATACACCTATCCCGGCGCGCGTGTTCTTTTATAATCGCCGCTTTGCCCACCGACAGTCCGAGACCATGCCCGACACCCACTACACCCTGCTCGACGAGCCGTTATGGCCATTGATGAACAAGTTCTATCGCGCTCACCAATCGTCAATGAAAGCCGTGCGCGACGCGCAGCTCTGGGTGGCCCGGCGTGACGGGATTGTGGCCGCACTGTGTTTGCGCCCGGTGTCCGGCGGGCATTGGCTGACCGGGTTGTTTGTCGATCCACAGTGCCGGGAACAAGGAATAGCCGCCGGGTTGATTGCAGCCGCGGTGAAGGATTGTGAATTGCCGGTGTGGTTGTTCTGCCATCCGGACTTGCGCGGATTTTATGAGCGACGCGGGTTTACGTTCGATCCGCCGATGCCTTATGCGATGGTTGAACGGTTGAGCCGGTATGCGCGCAGCAAGCCGATGATTGCGATGGGGTTGGAGCCAAGCGTTTAACTTACTCAACCCTGTTGGAGATCCAATGTGGGAGCGAGCTTGCTCGCGATGAGGCCCGGTCAGTCAACATTGTTGGCGACTGATACACCGCCATCGCGAGCAAGCTCGCTCCCACAGGGTATGCAGCGAGTCTATTCGTCGGCGTTGGGATCCAGGTCCGGGAACATCACTTCGGTGAAGCCGAACTTGCTGAAGTCGGTGATGCGCGACGGGTACAGGCGGCCGATCAGGTGGTCGCACTCATGTTGCACCACCCGTGCGTGGAACCCCGAAGCAACGCGCACAATGGGCTCGCCCTTGGGGTCGACACCTTCGTAGCGAATCTGCTGGTAACGCTGCACCGCGCCGCGCAGGCCGGGTACGGACAAACAGCCTTCGAAGCCCTCCTCCATGATCGGGCTCAGCGGTGTGATCAAGGGGTTGATCAGGATCGTCTGCGGCACGGCCTCGGCATCCGGATAACGCTCGCTGTGCTCGAAACCGAAGATCACCAGTTGCAGGTCGACGCCGATCTGCGGCGCCGCCAGGCCAACGCCCCCCACACTCTCCATGGTCTGGAACATGTCATCGATCAGTTGCCACAGCTCGGGGCTGTCGAACATCTCGGCCGGTACTGGCGGGGCAATGCGCAGCAGGCGCTCGTCGCCCATTTTCAGAATTTCACGAATCATGATCAGGTTTCATCAATGGTCGGTTTGATTGAGTGATCGCGGCCCAGGCCCGAGACGTGGTGTTTTTCCTCATGGACGGGACCATGCTCGCCAGCCACTTTTTCCCCAGGGTCCTTGCCCTCTCGCGACATGTGTTCGATCACTGCGTTCATCTCCGCGCCCAGCAGCAGCACCGCGGCGGAAATGTAGAAGTACAGCAACAGCACGATGATCGCACCGATACTGCCATACATGGCGTTGTAGTTGGCGAACTCCTTGACGTACAAACCAAAGCCCAGGGAGGCAATGATCCATACCACCACCGCCAGCACCGAGCCCGGCGTGATGAAGCGGAATTCCTGTTTGACGTCGGGCATGACGTAGTAGATCAGCGCCACCGCGACCATCAGCAGAATCACGATCACCGGCCAGCGCAAGAGGGTCCAGAGCGTGACGATAAAGTACTCAAGGCCGACTTGCGCAGCGATCCAACCCATCACCTGCGGCCCGAGCACCATCAGCGCGGCGGCGATCAGCAGCATGCCGGCAATGCCGACGGTGTAGATGATCGACAACGGGAAGCGTTTCCACAGCGGGCGCCCTTCAACCACGTCGTAGGCTGCGTTCATCGCGCTCATCATCAGCCGCACACCGGCGGAGGCGGTATACAGCGCAATCACGATACCCACCGAGAGCAAACCACCCTTGGCCTGCTGAAGCTGGTCGATCACCGGGTTGACCTGTTCCAGCGCCTGGGGCGGCAGCACCAGCTCCGATTGCAGGCGCAGCCAGGAGAAGAAGTCCGGCAGGTGCAGGAAGCCGATCAGGGCAATCAGGAACAGGATGAACGGAAACAGCGAAAACAGCATTTGATAGGCCAGCGCCGAGGCATAGGTCGACATCTCGTCGGCGATGAACTCGGTGACCGTGCGCATCATCACACGGTGCAGGGGCATGCCTCTCATGTCCGGAAAAATCATTCGCGTCTCCATTCGCCGCATACGGAATTGGGTTGAAGTCGTGGCGACTCAGGGGCCGTTTTCTACATCAAATCAGCCTGTTTCGCGACTTTGAAACATTTTCCTCCCTCAAGTTCAGGCTGACACAAAAACGGCCATCTGAGGATGGCCGCTTCTTAACTTTATTAAAGGCCGGATCACGCCTTGTCGATGCCTTTTTTCAGTGCATCCTTGGCTTTACCAACCGCCTGCTGGGCTTCGCCTTTCTTTTCCTGCATCACGCCTTCGGCGCGCATTTTGTCGTTACCGGTGGCCTTGCCCACCCCTTGCTTGACGTTGCCGGCGGCTTCATTGGCCATGCCTTTGACTTTATCGGTTGTGCTGCTCATGGTGATTCTCCTGTGAACGTTTCAATCGGAGGAAAAGTCGTTACACAAGGTTGACCGGGGGCTTTTGCAGGGAGTTTCATTTATTTTCATCACGACATTTCATCGTTCAGTGCAGGTTGCGCTTTATGTTTGCGGGCCAACCCCCGAGAATGCGCAACACGTTCAGGCCATGGCGCTGAAGATCCAATCCCGTAGGAATGTTATGAAACTCGATAAAAAGCAGGCCATTGCCCGCAGAAACCAGGAACTTGGCGGTGCTGTGCTTGGCGTCAACAACTGCCACTTCGCCGAATTGAACCGTAATCGCAACATCTGGTGGTTCGACCTCCCGGTGACGCGCCTGGCAATCGGTCAGTACGAGTGGATCCACCTGCTGATGCACACGCCGGCCACCGACGAGCTGCTGCACCTGAAAGTGCCGACCGTGTTCCTGCGCGAGAAACTCGAAGGGCTGGTGGTGCGCAATGAAGGCAAGCGCAAGGCGGCATTGAGCCTGGAACTGAGCGCCGACAAGGACTCCTTCCTGCAAGACATGCGCCCGGCGGGCACCAACGTCAACTTCGCGCCGTTTCGCCAATAATTCACAGAACTTTGTGGCGAGGGGGCTTGCCCCCGTTGGGCTGCGAAGCGGCCCCAAAACCTGCAACTGAGATTTGTCAGACACACCGAGTTGATCTGATTTGCGACGGCTGCGCCGCCGAACGGGGGCAAGCCCCCTCGCCACAAAAGCCCCCTGCCCCCAAGATTGGCCTCAACAAAAAGCCCCGCATCCGCGGGGCTTTTTGTTGATTACGCGGTGGCTTTCTTCGCGTTGATCTTCTTCAGCTCTTCATCGCGCAATTCACGACGCAGGATCTTGCCGACGTTGGTGGTCGGCAGTGCATCGCGGAACTCCACGGAGCGCGGGACCTTGTAGCCGGTGACGTTGGCGCGCATGTGCTCCATCACCTGCTCCTTGGTCAGGGTCACGCCTGGCTTGGCGACGATGAAAATCTTGATCGCTTCGCCCGACTTCTCGTCCGGCACACCGATGGCCGCGCATTGCAGCACGCCCGGCAGGGTCGCCAGCACGTCTTCGAGCTCGTTCGGGTACACGTTGAAACCGGACACCAGGATCATGTCTTTCTTGCGATCGACAATGCGCATGTAGCCGTCAGGCTGGATCAGCGCGATGTCACCGGTCTTCAACCAGCCTTCGCTGTCGAGGATTTCATCGGTGGCTTCCTGGCGCTGCCAGTAACCCTTCATGACCTGCGGCCCCTTCACGCACAGTTCGCCGATTTCGCCCATCGGTTGTTCGACACCGGCATCGTTGATGATTTTGCACAGGGTCGACGGCACCGGAATGCCGATGGTGCCGATCTGGATGTTCTGGATCGGGTTGACCGTGGCCACCGGGCTGGTTTCGGTCATGCCGTAGCCTTCGCAGATGGCGCAACCGGTGACCGCCTTCCAGCGTTCGGCCGCGGCCAGTTGCAGGGCCATGCCGCCCGACAAGGTGACTTTCAGCGCGGAGAAATCCAGCTTGCGGAAGCCTTCGTTATTGCACAAGGCCACGAACAGTGTGTTCAAACCGACGAAGCCGCTGAACTTCCACTTCGACAGCTCCTTGACCATCGCTGGCAGGTCACGCGGGTTACTGATCAGGATGTTGTGGTTGCCGATCAGCATCATCGCCATGCAGTGAAAAGTGAACGCATAGATGTGGTACAGCGGCAGCGGCGTGATCAGGATCTCGCAACCTTCATTGAGGTTCGAACCCATCAGCGCCTTGCACTGCAGCATGTTCGCCACCAGGTTGCGGTGGGTCAGCATTGCGCCCTTGGCCACGCCGGTGGTGCCGCCGGTGTATTGCAGCACCGCGACATCGCTGCTGGCCGGACTGGCTTCCGCCACTGGCTGGCCCTGGCCTTTGCTCAGCACGTCGTTGAACTTGATGGCTTTTGGCAAGTGATAGGCCGGCACCATCTTCTTCACGTACTTGATGACGCTGTTGACCAGCAGGCGCTTGAGCGGCGGCAGCAGGTCGGCGACTTCGGTGACGATCACGTGCTTGACGCCGGTTTTCGGCACCACGGTTTCCGCCAGGTGCGCCATGTTGGCCAGGCAGACCAGGGCCTTGGCACCGGAGTCGTTGAATTGGTGTTCCATCTCCCGCGCGGTGTACAGCGGGTTGGTGTTGACCACGATCAACCCGGCGCGGATGGCGCCGAAGACGGCAACCGGGTACTGCAACACGTTGGGCAGTTGCACGGCGATTCGATCGCCTGGCTGCAAATCGGTATGCTGTTGCAGGTAAGCGGCAAACGCACCGGACAATTCGTACAGTTCACCGTAGGTGAGTGTCTTGCCCAGGTTGCTGAATGCCGGCTTGTTGGCGAAGCGTTGGCAGGATTGCTTCAACACTGCCTGAATATTCGGATACTCGTCTGGATTGATCTCAGCAGCAATCCCAGCTGGGTACTTATCCTTCCAAAAGTCTTCGATCATGGAAGCCCACTCCTCAGCAACGCGAATTCAGCACCGCATTTGATGCGATTATTATTGGTGTTTGGTCATTGGTGAATCTGGCTGATAGAAGGCCGAGAAGTCACAAAGCGCGCCGAGAGTAGCAGCTTTGCAAAGGGTCGACTAGAGCCAAAAGCGGCCTCTACGGTCACATTTGTGACTCAAGACTTACAAGCAGTCATTTTAGAGCAAAAAACCTATAAAGCCCTGAAAGCCACGGAATTCGGGGCTCTAGCGTACGCCGAAAAGCATCGCGGGCAAGCCCGCTCCCACAAGGTTCGCGTCGTACACAAAGTGTGTGCACAACAGTGAATCTGTGGGAGCGTGGCTTGCCCGCGATCCGCGCGAAGCGCGGCCATTCACCGATCAGGCGATATCACGCAACTCCCGCCGCAGGATCTTGCCCACTGGCGTCATCGGCAGCGACTCACGCAGCACGATGTGCTTCGGTACTTTGTAGGCCGTGAAATTCTCCTTGCAGTAAGCCTTCAGCTCTTCAAGGCTGACGCCCGCTTCACGGGCCACCACGAACAGCTTCACCGCCTCCCCCGACCGTTCGTCAGGCACACCGATGACCGCACAGTTGGCGACGTTCGGGTGAGCCATCACCACGTCTTCGATTTCGTTCGGGTACACGTTGAAACCCGAGACAATGATCATGTCCTTCTTGCGGTCAACGATGCGCACGAAACCGTCCGGGTCGATCACCGCAATGTCACCGGACTTGAACCAGCCGTCGGCATCCAGCACTTCGGCCGTGGCTTCAGGTTTCTGCCAGTAGCCCTTCATGATCTGCGGACCCTTGATGCACAACTCGCCGCGCTCACCCAAAGGTTGTTCGACGCCGTCATCGCTGATGACTTTCAGCGTGGTGCCCGGCACCGGCAGGCCGACCGTGCCGATCCGGGACTGCTCGCCATACGGGTTGGTACAAGCCACTGGCGAGGTTTCGGTCAGGCCATAACCTTCGGTGATGCGGCAACCGGTCAGTTGTTCCCAACGCTCGGCGGTGGCCTTGACCAGTGCGGTGCCGCCCGAGTTGGTCAGCTTGAGGCTGGAGAAATCCAGGGTCTTGAAATCCGGGTGATCCATCAGCGCGACGAACAGTGTGTTGAGCCCCAACAGCGCCGAGAACCGCCAGTTCTTCAGTTCCTTGATGAAGCCGGCAATGTCCCGTGGATTGGTGATCAGCACGTTGTGGTTGCCCGTCACCATCATGCACATGCAGTTCGCTGTGAAGGCATAGATGTGGTACAGCGGCAGCGGCGCGATCATCACCTCTTGGCCTTCACGCAGCAGCGGCTGACCGTCGCTGGCCGACTGGCTGAGGCAGGCCCGTGCCTGCTGCATGTTCGCCACCAGGTTGCCGTGGGTCAGCATCGCACCCTTGGCCAGGCCGGTGGTGCCACCGGTGTATTGCAGCACGGCGATGTCGTCGAGGCCAACCTTCAGCGGCTTGATGCCCAGGCCACGGCCCATGCGCAATGCGCTCTTGAAAGAGACGGCCTGGGGCAAGGAATAGTCCGGGACCATCTTCTTGACCTTGCTCACCACAGTGTTGACCAGCCAACCCTTGGCGGTGGGCATCAGGTCGCCCATCTTCGCTTCGATCAGGTACTGGATATCGGTGTCGGGGAGCACTTCCTGGACTTTCTGGCCGAACATGTTCAGGTACACCAGCGCCCGGGCACCGGAATCCTTGAACTGGTGACGCATTTCCCGCGCGGTGTACAACGGGTTGGTGTTGACCACGATCAACCCGGCGCGCAAGGCGCCGAACACGGCAATGGGGTAATGCAGGACGTTGGGCATCTGCACGGCGATGCGGTCACCCGGCACCAGGTCGGTGTGGGCTTGCAGGTAGCCGGCGAAAGCAGCGCTCTGGCGTTCCAGTTCGGCGTAGGTCAGGGTCACGCCCATGTTGCTGAACGCAGGGCGGTCAGCAAACTTCTTGCAGGAACGCTCGAACACCTCGATCACCGACTTGTAGGCACCCAGATCGATATCCAGGGGGACGCCGGCCGGGCGTTTGTCATTCCAGAAATCAGGTTGCATTGTTCTTGTCCTCTTTACCTGAATCTATCCGGGGCCGCTTTTCTGTCATTTCTCCCTGATCCCTCAAAGGCAGAAAGCGAAAAGCGGAGCTTCACGGACACTAGCAGCTATGGCGATTCAGGCAAATATGCGCAAAGCCGTCATTGATCGTGTGAATCTTCCAGCCTTGCTGTGGGCTGATCAGACGCATGCAACGGGATGCGCTATACAATGCAACGACTCAGTGCAAAGGAACCGCCATGATCCATGACACTTTCTGGCTGACCACGAGCGACCACAGCCGCCTCTTCGTCAACCAGTGGCTACCCGACGGCAGCCTCAAGGCAATGATTCTGCTGGCCCATGGCATGGCCGAACACAGCGGCCGTTATGGAGCCCTAGCGGAAAAACTCTGTGATCAGGGCTACGGCGTGTGTGCGCCGGACCTGCGTGGACATGGCAAAACTGCCGAAAACGGGACCCTGGGGCATTTCGCCGATGACGATGGCTGGTGCAAGGTCGTCAGCGACCTGGCGTGCCTCAACCAGCACATCGGCCAGCAGCACCCTGGCACACCGATTGTGCTGCTCGGTCACAGCATGGGCAGTTACATAGCCCAGGCCTATCTGCTGCACCACAGTGCCAGCCTGCACGGGGCAATCCTCAGCGGCTCGAACTTCCAGCCCGTGACGCTTTATCGCGCGGCACGGCAAATCGCCCGTTTCGAACGCCTGCGCCAGGGCGGCAAAGGACGCAGCGCATTGATCGAATGGCTGTCGTTCGGTTCGTTCAACAAAAAATTCAAACCGGCACGCACGCCGTTCGACTGGCTCAGCCGTGATCCGGCGCAGGTCGACCTGTACGTCAACGACCCGCTCTGCGGTTTCCGCTGCACCAATCAACTGTGGATCGATTTGCTCGGTGGCTTGCAGCAAATCAGCAAAGCGTCCAATCTCGCCCAGATCGACCCGGGCCTGCCGCTGCTGGTGATTGGCGGTGAATGTGATCCGGTGAGCGAAGGCAAACGTCTGAAGGATCTGGCCGACGCGTTGCGGGCGGCCGGCAGCCAGCACCTGCAACTGACCGTTTACCCGCAGGCCCGGCACGAACTGTTCAACGAGAGCAACCGCGATGAAATCGTCGCCGATGTGCTGAACTGGATCGCCCAGGCCTTGAGCACCCCTCGGCCGCACCGATCCGAATAGTTTTTTGTGGATTTTTTAATTCGTCACAGGAATTGAGACAGATGACCCAGGTTACCAACACCCCTTACGAAGCCCTCGAAGTGGGCCAGACCGCCAGCTTCAGCAAGACGGTCGAAGAGCGTGACATCCAGTTGTTCGCCGCGATGTCCGGCGATCACAACCCGGTGCACCTGGATGCCGAATACGCCGCCAGCACCATGTTCAAGGAGCGCATCGCCCACGGCATGTTCAGCGGTGCGTTGATCAGCGCGGCGGTCGCCTGCGAATTGCCTGGGCCGGGGACCATCTATATCGGTCAGACAATGAGCTTTCAGAAACCGGTGAAGATCGGCGACACCCTGACCGTGCGCCTGGAAATTCTGGAAAAGCTGCCGAAGTTTCGCGTACGCATTGCCACTCGTGTGTTCAATCAGCGTGATGAACTGGTGGTGGATGGCGAAGCGGAAATCCTCGCGCCACGCAAGCAACAGAGCGTGACGCTGACGGAACTGCCGGCGATCAGCATCGGCTGATTGACCAGTTAAAAAACAATGTGGGAGCGAGCTTGCTCGCGATAGCGCCAGATCAGTCAACATCAATGTTGAATGTCAGGCCCTCATCGCGAGCAAGCTCGCTCCCACAGTGGTTTCGGCCAGGCTTACGAACGCGCACGCGCCTGGTTACGCAGGGCCTTGACCTGATCGTGATTGCGTTGCGCACCATGGTACTGGCGCTCAACCAGGTCACGAATGCCCACCAGGTTGTGCTTGTTGATCTTCTCCATGGCATCCCGATAAGCCTTCAATGCATGGTCTTCACCGCGCTCGGCTTCGTTGAGCACGGCCTCCTCGTCCTTGCCGGTGAACATCGACTTCACGTCGACCCAGCGACGGTGCAGGTCACCGCTGACACTGGTGGAGGTTTCCGGATCGCCACCCATCGAACGCACCGCGGACTGCAACTCCGCAGCAGCCGTAGCACAATCGGTCGAACGCTTGATAAACAGGGTTTTGAGTTCAGGGTGCTTGATGTCTTCAGCGCAAGTCTTGAACCCGGCCTGACCGTCCTTGCTGGTTTCAATCAGGTCATTGAGTACAGAAATCGCTTCTTTATTCATGTCAGTCATTTTTCAATTCCTTCGGTTGATGAAAGATGCAATGAGTACTGCACCCTGCATGCCAGCTCGGAATTGCTTAACTAATCGTTATTTTTCAAACAGTTATCCATTAACAAAAAATCTGTATCCGCTTTATTTGCATGATCTGTCATTTGGCCTGCATGCAGAATGCCTGTATTTTCCAGACTGACTGAATCAAGACGACCGATCGATGAATCCTGAAAAGCTCGAACTGCTGATCACCCGTGAAATGCCCTTCGGCAAATACAAGGGTCGAATCATTGCCGACCTGCCCGGCCCTTACCTGAACTGGTTCGCCCGGGAGGGTTTCCCGCACGGCGAATTGGGCGGCTTGCTGGCCCTGATGCAGGAAATCGATCACAACGGTTTGTCGGACTTGCTCGAACCGCTGCGCGCCAAACACGGCAAACCGGCCCCGCGTCACTGAATCACCTACCGAGCACCCTCATGCCTGACAACACCCGCCGCGCCCGTGATGAAGCCTTCTGGCAAACCTTTGCCGACCGCTACGATGTCGAACCCGGCCCGATCAACCTGGAGAACGGTTACTTCGGTCGCATGTCGCGCACGGTCGTCGAGGAATACCAACGCAACATCGAGCTGATCAATCGCAGCAATTCGGTGTACGTGCGCCAGCGCTTCGAACAGGGCGACAGCCTGAAGATCCGCGCGCAACTGGCCAGGTTGATTGGCGCCCCCGCCGACAGCATCGCCCTGACCCGCAACGCGTCGGAAGGTTTGCAGTCGCTGATCCGCAACTACAACCGGCTGCAGCCCGGCGATCAGGTACTGGTTTGCGATCTTGAATACGACACGGTCAAAGGCGCCATGCGCTGGCTGGCGCGTAATCGCGGCGTTGAAGTGATCGAAATCGAACACGCACACCCGGCAACCTTCGACAGTCTGCTGAACACCTACCGCGAAACCTTCGCACGGCACCCACGGCTGAAGTTGATGGCCCTGACCCACGTCACCCATCGCACGGGCCTGGTGATGCCGGTGCAGGCGATTGCGGCCGCGGCGAAGGAACAGGGGATTGACGTCATCCTCGACGGTGCCCATGCCCTCGGCCAACTCGAATTTGACCTGAGCGAACTGGGAATCGCCTTCGCCGGCTACAACCTGCACAAGTGGATCGGTGCACCGCTGACGCTTGGCTATATCTACATCGCCCCCGAACGCCTGGCCGACATCGACCCGGACATGGGCGAAATGCATTTCCCGCCCACTGACATCCGTGCCCGAACCTCGTACAGCACCCCCAACATCCCGGCGCTGCTGACCCTGCCGCTGGTGCTCGAAGAACATTGGGCGATGGGAGGAGCCGCGGCCAAGGGCGCGCGGCTCAATTATCTGCGCAACCTGTGGGTGCGCGAAGTTCGCGAACTTCCGGGCATCGAGGTGTTGACCCCGGATGATCCACGGCTGTATTGCGGCATCACCTCGATGCGCTTTACCCAACAGGCCGATCAACAGGTGATGGTCGAAAGGCTGCTCAACGACTACAACCTGTTCACCGTGGTGCGCAGTGGCGCGGCTTGCGGGCCGTGCATCCGCGTGACGCCGGGATTGACCAGCACTGCCGACCATATGCAGCAGTTGATCATCGCGCTGAAAGAACTGCGCTGAACACTCACCATTGTGGGAGCGAGCTTGCTCGCGATGGTCGTGAACGATAACGGGTGAAACCTGATGCCCAGTGTCGCCCTCGGGTTTTTCGCGAGCAGGCTCGCTCCTACAAGGGTTAGCGCCGAACCTGTGGGAGCGGGCTTGCTCGCTCCCACAGGGGGTATGAGCCGATCCAGGCCATTTTTTTCAGGCAAAAAAAACGGTGCACCGACCAAGCGCACCGTAAAGCCGTAGAACACACAACGAAGTGTAGGGTGAAGCGATCAGTCCAGCAGCGCCAGGGCCTCGGCGGTGCATTCCTGAATGCGGGACCAGTCGCCGTTCTTGATCCATTCCGGATCAAGCATCCAGCTACCGCCCACGCACATGACGTTTTTCAGCGCCATGTAGCTCTTGATGTTGGCAGGTCCCACGCCGCCAGTCGGGCAGAATTTCACTTCGCCGAACGGGCCGCCCAATGCCTTGATGGCCGCAACGCCACCGCTGACTTCGGCCGGGAACAGCTTGAAGCGGCGGTAACCCAGACCGTAGCCTTCCATGATGCCCGAGGCATTGCTGATGCCTGGCAACAGTGGAATCGGGCTGGCGACGCTGGCTTCCAGCAAGTCGCGGGTGATGCCCGGCGTGACGATGAACTGCGAGCCTGCCGCTTCCGCCGCCGCCAGCATCTGGCGATCCAGTACGGTGCCGGCACCGGTCACCAGCTCCGGACGCTGCTCGCGCAGAATCTGGATGGCCTTGAGGCCGAATTGCGAACGCAGGGTCACTTCCAGGGCCGTCAGGCCACCGGCCGCGAGCGCGTCGGCCAGCGGCAGGACGTCCTGCTCGCGGGCGATGGTGATCACCGGCAGGATCCGTGCTTTCGCGCAGAGGCTGTCGATCAGGGCAACTTTGTCCGCCATGGAAACGGTCGGGGATGGGTTTGTCATAGCGGCTGTTCCTTGGCTCATGGGCACCAGAAAATCTCTAACGTGGGTTGCAGAAATGCGCGCACCGGCATTGCGGCGACATCGTCGCCGGCCAGTGCGGTACTCAGGGTGGTCAGCTTGGACTGACCGGAAATCGATAGAACCTTGTGTTTGGCCGAGGCCAGCAGCGCGCGGCTCATGGTCAGGCGCTGATGCGGCACGGTCGGCGCCAGCATCGGCCAGCAACGACGGACGCCATCGGCCTGCAATGCCTCGGCAAGGTTCGGGCTGTTGGGGAACAGCGACGCGGTGTGGCCGTCATCGCCCATGCCGAGGATCAGCACGTCGATCACCGGCAGTTCGGACAGCAAGCGGTCGGCCTGCTCCGCCGCCTGTTCAAGGTTGGCGCTGGCGCTGTACAGGCTCAGGAACTGCGCCTTGGCCGCCGGACCTTGCAACAGATAACGCTTGATCAGGCCCGCGTTGCTGTCGGCGTGCTCCACCGGCACCCAGCGCTCGTCGGCCAGGCTGACCACCACGTTCGACCAGTCCAGCGACTGCCTGGCCAGGTGCTGGAAAAACGCCACCGGACTGCGGCCACCGGAGACCACCAGGGTCGCAGTGCCCTGGGCGTCGATCGCGTCGCTCAGCTTTTTCGCCACACTCAGTGCCAGGCTTTCAGCCAGCAGCACCGGGCTCTTGAACCCATGGGCGCTGACGCCCTGCGGCAGTTTCAAATCAGATATCGCCATACCACGACCTCCCGTCCCGCGTGATCAGAGCAATGGAGCTCATCGGCCCCCAGGACCCGGCCGCGTACGGCTTGGGCGCATCACCGGATTTTTTCCACCCGGCGATCAACTGGTCACACCACTTCCACGCGGCTTCGATTTCATCTTTACGGACAAACAGGTTCTGATTGCCGCGCATTACTTCCAGCAACAACCGCTCGTAGGCATCGGGAATCCGTGCGCTGCTCCAGGTGTCGGAAAAATTCAGCTGCAACGGACCGCTGCGCAGCTGCATGCCTTTGTCCAGGCCTTGGTCCTTGGTCATCACACGCAAGGAAATGCCTTCGTCCGGTTGCAGGCGGATAATCAGCTTGTTGCTAATTTGCAGGCGCTGCTCGGGAGCGAAGATGTAGTGCGACGGTTCCTTGAAATGGATGACGATCTGCGACAGCTTCTGCGGCATGCGCTTGCCGGTACGCAGGTAAAACGGCACGCCGGCCCAGCGCCAGTTGCGGATGTCGGCACGCAGGGCGACAAAGGTTTCGGTATCGCTCTGGGTGTTGGAATTGGGTTCTTCCAGGTACCCCGGCACCGCTTTGCCTTCGCTGTAGCCGGCGATGTACTGGCCGCGCACCACCTGGGTGGTCAGGCCTTCCGGGCTGATCGGCGCCAGGGCCTTGAGCACCTTGACCTTCTCGTCACGGATGCTGTCGGCGGACAGGTCGGCCGGCGGGTCCATGGCGATCAGGCAGAGCAGTTGCAGCAGATGGTTCTGGATCATGTCGCGCAGCTGGCCGGCCTTGTCGAAGTAACCCCAGCGGCCTTCGATACCGACCTTCTCGGCCACGGTGATTTCCACGTGGGAGATGTAGTTCTGGTTCCACTGGGTTTCGAACAGGCTGTTGGCGAAACGCAGGGCGATCAGGTTCTGGACGGTCTCTTTGCCCAGGTAGTGGTCGATGCGGTAGGTCCGGTTCTCCGGGAAGAACTGCGCCACGGCGTCATTGACCTTGCGCGAGGATTCCAGGTCCGAACCGATGGGCTTTTCCAGCACCACACGGGTGTTTTGCACCAGGCCGACCTTGGCCAGGTTCTCGCAAATCGCGCCGTAGACGGCGGCCGGCGTGGCGAAGTAGGCAATGACCCGTTGCGTGGTGCCGGCCACTTCAGCCAGGGCCACATAATCTTCGGACTTGAGGAAGTCGACGTGCAGGTAACTCAGGCGCGCCAGAAAACGCTCGACCACGGCTTCGTCCAGCTCTTTGGCACCGACATAGCGGCGCAGCTCGGAGGCAATGAACGTCAGGTGTTCCTGCTCGCTGCCCGGCTCACGGGCCAGCGCGATGATCCGCGTGTCCTCGTGCAACAGGCCGGCGCCGTCGAGTTGATAAAGGGCAGGAAACAGCTTGCGCAAGGCCAGATCGCCAAGGGCGCCGAACAAGGCAAAGGTGCACGGTTCAACCGTAATCGAGAGCATGATGTTTGTTCTTTTATCAAGTTAAGCTACAAATACCTTTTTTCAAGGCATCACTCAAGGGAAAATGTAGTAATAACCACAACATTTTCGCAAAATACAGATTCCGAGTGGTGGTCGGTCGGAGCCATCAGTAGGATAGGCCACCGTCATGGGCCTCACCAAAGGCCCTTTTTGCATTAGCCGCGCGCTTATCCGCGCCGGTGAATCAAGGATACTTATATGGACCGCGTGCGAAATTTACTGGAGCAGATCCAGAATCGCCTTGAAGAGCTGAACAAGGCCGAACGCAAAGTCGCCGAGGTGATCCTGCTCAACCCGCAGCAGGCCACCCGCTTCAGCATCGCCGCCCTCGCCCAGGCCGCCTCGGTCAGCGAGCCGACGGTCAACCGTTTCTGCCGTTCGTTCGGCGTCAGCGGCTACCCCGAGCTCAAGCTGCAACTGGCCCAAAGCCTGGCCAGTGGCGCCGCGTACGTCAGCCGCGCGGTGGAGGCCGATGACAATCCGGAGGCCTATACCCAGAAGATCTTCGGCAGCGCCATCGCCTCGCTGGACAGCGCCTGCCAGGCACTGGACCCGAACCTGATCAGCCGCGCCGTCGACCTGCTGATCCAGGCCCGACAGATCCACTTCTTCGGCCTCGGCGCCTCGGCCCCGGTGGCACTGGATGCGCAGCACAAGTTCTTCCGCTTCAACCTCGCCGTCACGGCCCACGCGGATGTGTTGATGCAGCGCATGATTGCCTCGGTGGCCCATACCGGCGAACTGTTCGTGATCATTTCCTACACCGGTCGCACCCGCGAACTGGTGGAAGTAGCGCGGATCGCCCGGGAAAACGGCGCCTCGGTACTGGGCCTGACCGCCGAGAACTCGCCGCTGGCCAAGGCCAGCACCCTGAGCTTGAACATTCCGCTGCCGGAAGACACCGACATCTACATGCCGATGACGTCGCGGATCATCCAGCTGACCGTGCTCGATGTGCTCGCCACTGGCATGACCTTGCGTCGGGGCGTGGATTTCCAGCCGCATTTGCGCAAGATCAAAGAGAGCCTGAATGCCAGTCGGTATCCGGTGGGTGATGAGTTCAACTAGATCTCTATTGCCGGCTCTGGCCTCTTCGCGGGCAAGCCCGCTCCCACAGTGTCCGCGCCGAACCTAAAATTCGCGAACGCCAATGAAACCTGTGGGAGCTGGCTTGCCAGCGATGAGGCCAGCAGCAACAGCACAAATCTAACCCCCCACCCGCGCCTGCAAACTCAGATACGCCCGCTCCCCAGGCTTCAGGCACAGACTGTCGGTGCCGCCGCTTGCTGCCTCTACGCAAACGAATTCGGATATCTCGTTCCAGGTCACGCCGAGCAACGGCCGCGAACCGGGATGCCACACCACCGTGTCGGCCGTTTCGCCAGTGTCGATGCACAACGCCCGCTGCCAGGCGTGGTCGTTGAGCTGCAATTCGCCGTCATGCTGGAACACCCGCTGACAACCGCCGTCCACGCGCAACTCGCCTTCCTGCTGACACACCTGTCGGCTCAACTGGTCATAACCCTGCGCTCCTTCGAGCCCAGACAGCGCTATCTCACTGACATCGCCAATACGCCAGTAAGCATGCAAAGCCTGGCTCATCTGGCACGGCATGTCGTCCTGATGCTCGGTGCTCAGGCGCAAGTCCATGCGCTCACCCAGGTGCGCGTGCAGGTCCACCTGCCAGTCGCACAACTTCAGCTGCCAGTGCAACCGCACGCCTTCGTCGTCACTGTTGCTTTCGAGCAGCTTCCAGTCGAGCAGCCGCGCCCAGCCATGGGACGGCCAGGCGTTTTCGCTCGGATGCCGGCCATACCAGGGCCAACACACCGGCACACCACCGCGAATGGCGCCGACCTGCGGCCACTTTGCCGCGCACCACAGCCAGGGCTTTTGCCCCTTGGGCTGGAAGTGCAGCAACTGCGCGCCCTGGCGACTGAACACCGCCTGACACAGCGGATGATCGATCACCAGCACGTCGCGCATCTGATAGCGCTCCCACGCGAACACCGGACGTTCGCGCAAGGATTTGAAGAAGCGTTGTAGCGGATGCTCAAGCATGTGCCACGGTCCTGAAAATCATCTGTCACCGGGGTGCGCGGCCCGCAAAAAAAAGCGGACAGCCATGGCTGTCCGCAAATATGCGCACATGGAGAGAAGCTTATCGCAGACGCGTTAGAACACCGACTGAATTTTCAGGCCGGCCACCAGCGCGTTGTCGACTTCATCCACACCACCCGGGTGAGTGACGTATTGCAGGTTGGGACGTACGGTCAGCCAGTTGGTCACGTGGAAGCCGTAGTTGATCTCGTAGTTGTATTCGGTTTCACGAATGGGCGAGAACAGCGGATTGTCGTATTCCGAAACACCGTTGGCCGCGTTGGTCAGTTCGGCGTTTTTCTTCACGTCATCGTTGACATGGATACGGGCGAAACCGATGCCCACGTCATCCTTGGGACGTGCGTCGAACGGGCCCTTGTACACGAACATCAGCGACTGGTAGTTGTCGATGAAGTTGGTGTCCTTGTCGTGGAAGGTGGCGTTGGCCGCAATGTTCAGACCACGGGAAGCATCACCGTTGTGGCTGGTGAGTTGCTGCTGCGCGACGAACCAGTAGCCGTGCTTGCTATCGTGGACGCGATAAGGATTGCCAGTGGTCGCGGCATCCTGGCCGTTGTCGTCCTTGAGAACGTCGTCGGCATTGGCTGTGCTTTTGTAGTAACCGACACGGTATTCGCCTGGCAGGTTGTTGACCTTCGGCGACCAGACCAGCTCGACCGGCAACACGGTGCCCTCAGTGCCACTGCCGCTGAGCTTGAAGCCGTTACCGTGTTCCAGTTGCGTCGGGTTCTGGTTGTACGCACCAATCTGAGCATAGAGCTCGTCATTGATGTGGTACTTCACACGGATCGCCGCCTGGCTGACCGGCCAGTTGTACCAGATGTTGGTGGCCCAGTTACCGACCTGGGATCCGCAGAACGCCAGGTTCTGGAATTCGCACGGGAAGGTGTTGAAGTCTTCACCTTCACCGAAGTAACCGGCCTTGACGTCCAGTTTGTTGTCGAAGAACTGGTGCTGAATCCACAACTGGGTCAGACGCACCATGTGGCCACGACCGTAGACTTCCTGGGAGGAACTCAAGGTGCCGGCACGCGGGTCGCCGATACGGTCGTTGGAGATGTTCTCGCCGTTACGGTTGGTGAGCTGGATCTTGGCCTGGGTGTTGTCCCAGCCGAACAGTTTTTCCAGGTCCAGCGCCGCGCCCAGGCCGAACTGGTCGGCGTAGCGCGCGGTCTTGTCATCGTTGAAGCCGCCATGCAGGTTGCCGCCGACTTCACCGACGTAGTCCATCTTGAGGTCGATGCCTTGCTCGATCAGCTTGGTACGCTCGCCCCCCCAATCGCCCGTCATCCACTTGGAGTCGGAGCTGAACGCTTCATCGGCCATCGCATTGCCGGCCAGAACCAGTGCTGCCGCTGCTGAAACCTGGCAGATCAACCGGGCCTTGTTCTTCATCTTCATCCCTACATCCTCGTTTTATTGTTATTAACTTTTCTTCTTTAACGCGGTTACATCCGGTGCAATGCGCGACAGGCCGCGCATTGCGAATCCCCTCCTGTAGGAGCGAGCTTGCTCGCGAGAAACCTGAGAACACCGTGGGGTGTCAGGTTTCCAGTGTCATCGTTGACGTCCATCGCGAGCAGGCTCGCTCCTACAGGTTTGTTCTTCAGCGGCCTTTGAATTGGGCGACGTTGGCGCTGTGCGCTTCGGTTTTCGGCACGCCGGCCACCCCCAGGCGCTCCCCTGTCTTGGCATCGAACAGCAGCACTTTCGCCGGATCGAATTGCAGGGTCAGGGTCTCCCCCACCGCAGGCGCCACATCCGGCGCCAGGCGGCAGCAGACCTTGGTGTCATTGAGGTTGACGAAGACCAGGGTGTCCGGCCCGGTCGGTTCGGTGACCTGGACTTCGGCACGAATGGTCGGCAAACCGTTCGCTTCACCGTTGGCCAGGATGATCTGTTCAGGGCGCATGCCGAGGATCACTTCGCGATCTTCCAGACCTGCGTCCTGCATGCCCAGCGGCAGCTCGCAACGGGCCTGGCCGCTGTCGAGCAGCGCCAGCAGGCGACCGTCCTTGCGCTGCAGGCGCAGCGGGATGAAGTTCATCGGCGGCGAACCGATGAAGCTCGCCACAAAGAGGTTGGCCGGGTTGTTGTAGATGTCCTTCGGCGTACCGAACTGCTGGATGATCCCGTCCTTCATCACCGCCACCTTGTCGCCCAGGGTCATGGCTTCGATCTGGTCGTGGGTCACGTAGACCGTGGTGGTTTTCAGGCGCTGGTGCATCAGTTTCATTTCGGTGCGCATCTCGACCCGCAGCTTGGCGTCGAGGTTGGACAACGGTTCGTCGAACAGATAAATCTTCGGCCGCCGCGCCAGGGCACGGCCCATCGCCACGCGCTGCTGCTGACCACCGGAGAGCTGGCCGGGCTTGCGGCTGAGCAGGTGTTCGATCTGCAGCAGCTTGGAAACCCGAGCGACTTCTTCGTCGATTTCCGCGGTCGGCATTTTGCGGATCTTCAGGCCGAAGGCGATGTTGTCGCGCACGCTCATGGTCGGGTACAGCGCGTAGGACTGGAACACCATGGCGATGTCGCGATCCTTGGGGCTCATGCCGCTGATGTCGGCGTCATCCACCAGGATCGCACCACCGCTGATGGTTTCCAGGCCGGCGATGCAGTTCATCAGCGTGGATTTACCGCAGCCCGACGGGCCGACCAGGATCAGGAACTCACCGTCATCGATTTTAAGTTCGATGTTTTTCAGGGTGTCCGGCAAGCCGGGGCCGTAGGTCTTGTTGACGTTGCGTAATTCGAGAGTTGCCATCTTTCTACCCCTTGACCGCGCCGGACGTCAGCCCACGCAGGAAATACTTGCCAGCGAATATGTAGACCAGCAGTGTCGGCAGCCCGGCGATCATCGCGGCAGCCATATCAACGTTGTATTCCTTGGCCCCGGTGCTGGTGTTGACCAGGTTGTTCAGGGCCACGGTAATTGGCTGGGCATCGCCGCTGGCGAAGACCACGCCGAACAGGAAGTCGTTCCAGATCTGGGTGAACTGCCAGATCAGGCAGACCATCACGATCGGGATCGACATCGGCAGCAGGATTTTCAGGAAGATCGTGAAGAAGCCCGCGCCATCGAGCCTTGCGGCCTTGACCAGCGCATCCGGAATGCTCACGTAATAGTTGCGGAAGAACAGCGTGGTGAACGCCAGGCCGTAGACCACGTGCACCAGCACCAGGCCGGTGGTGGTGTTGGCCAGGCCGAATTTGCCGAGGGTGAACGAGGCCGGCAGCAGCACGGTCTGGAACGGCAGGAAGCAGCCGAACAGCAACAGGCCGAAGAACAACTGCGAGCCACGGAAGCGCCACATCGACAGCACGTAGCCGTTCATCGCGCCGATGAAGGTCGAGATCAGCACCGCCGGCACGGTGATTTTCACCGAGTTCCAGAAGTAGCCGCCGACCACGTCCCAGGCCTTGATCCAGCCGATGCCGTCGATCACGGTCGGCCAGCTCAGCAGGTTGCCGGTGCGGATGTCTTCCGGGGATTTGAAGCTGGTCAGCAGCATCACCACCAGCGGGATCAGGTACACCGCCGCTGCCAAAAGCAGGGTGGCGTAGATCGCGATACGGCTGAAACTGATGCCTGATTTTCCGAGTTGATTAGTCATGGCGTTTGCCTCGCAGCTCGGAGTACAGGTACGGCACAAGGATGGTCAGTACGGCGCCAAGCATCAGCATGGCGCTGGCCGAACCGATGCCCATCTGGCCACGGCTGAAGGTGAAGGAATACATGAACATCGCCGGCAGGTCGGATGAATAACCCGGGCCGCCCGCGGTCATCGCTGCAACCAGGTCGAAGCTCTTGATCGCGATGTGCGCCAGGATCATGAAGGCACTGAAGAACACCGGACGCAGGCTCGGCAGGACGATCTTCAGGTAGATGGTCGGCAGACTCGCCCCGTCGACTTGCGCGGCGCGGATGATCGACTGATCGACACCGCGCAGACCGGCCAGGAACATCGCCATGACAAACCCGGAGGCTTGCCATACAGCGGCGATCACCAGGCAGTAGACGACGCGATCCTGATCCACCAGCCAATCGAGACGGAAGCCTTCCCAACCCCAGTCACGCAGCATCTTGTCCAGGCCCAGGCCAGGGTTGAGCAGCCATTTCCAGGCGGTACCGGTGACGATCATCGACAGCGCCATCGGGTACAGGTAGACGGTGCGGATGAAGCCTTCCTTGCGAATGCGCTGGTCCAGCAGCACGGCGAGGAACACGCCCAGCACCAGGCTGATGCCGATGAACATACCGCCGAACACCGCGAGGTTCTTGCTCGCGACCCACCAGCGGTCGTTGTCCATCAGGCGCATGTATTGCTGCAGGCCGACCCACTTGTAGCTCGGCATGAAGCTGGAATTGGTGAAGGACAGAATGAACGTCCAGATGATGTAACCGTAGAAGCCAACCAACACGATCAGCATGCTCGGCGCGAGTACCAGTTTGGGTAGCCAGCGTTGCAGCGCATCGAACGGTGAGGCTTTGCTGAAAACCGCCACAGAGCTCATCGGGATAATCCAGGTGGAGAAGTGAAATCCGGACAGAGTTCCCCCCTGTAGGAGCGAGCTTGCTCGCGATGGAATCAAGAACACCGGGTTCTGTCTGGATGAGCGCGGTGTCTGGTAGTCCATCGCGAGCAAGCTCGCTCCTACAATTGGGGCGGAGCTCTCTCTGGGGTTTGCCGCAGGATTACCTGCGGCGATTACGAGTTACTGGGCAGCTTTGACAGCCGAAGCCAGTTGGGCGCTGGCCTTGGCCGGGTCAGCGTTCTTGTCGTTCATGAAGTTGGTGACCACGTCGAAGATCGCGCCCTGCACGGCCAGGGAGGTGGCCATGTTGTGCGCCATGCTCGGTTGCAGGCCGCCGGTCTTGTCGTCCGCGATGAAGTCCTTCGCCGACTTCTGGGCGCACTCGTCGAAACCGAGCTTGTCCATTTCGCCCAGCATGTCGTTACGCACCGGGATCGAACCCTTGTTCATGCTGAAGACTTTCTGGAAGTCGGTGCCCAAGGCGACCTTGGCCAGGTCTTGCTGGGCAGCGATGTCGCCCTTGCGATCAGCCTTGAGCT
Source organism: Pseudomonas sp. QLc11A (assembly GCF_052112305.1). NCBI lineage: Bacteria > Pseudomonadati > Pseudomonadota > Gammaproteobacteria > Pseudomonadales > Pseudomonadaceae > Pseudomonas > Pseudomonas sp. QLc11A. The sequence continues at coordinate 371,705 of NZ_JAVAJJ010000001.1, read as the reverse complement.
TGAACACCGCCAGGGAGTCGATGTTGTAGGTGAAGGCCTTTTCAGTGCCCGGGAACGCTACACACAGGTAGTCCTTGCCCGCGACTTTCCCGGCTGCCGTCCACTCGCTTTTCGCCCAGTCGCCCATCATCTGCATGCCGGCCTTGCCGTTGATGACTTCAGCGGCGGCGATGTTCCAGTCACGACCGGCGCGGTTCGGGTCCATGTAGGTGGTGATCTTTTTCAGCTCGGCGAACGACTTGGTCATTTCCGGTCCGGACAGGGTTTTCTGGTCCAGGTCGACCAGCGCTTTCTTGTAGCCGTCGACGCCCATGACCGAGAGCACCACGTCTTCAAACACGGTGCTGTCCTGCCAAGGCTGACCGCCGTGGGCGAGCGCGATGAAGCCTGCGGCCTTGAGCTTGTCACCGGCGGTATAGAATTCTTCGAGGGTCGTCGGGGCTTTTTCGATCCCGGCTTTCTTGAACACTTGCGGGTTGATCCACAGCCAGTTGACGCGGTGGATGTTCACCGGCACGGCAACGTAATCACCTTCGTACTTCACGGTGTCGGAAACTTTCTTCGACAGCAGGCCGTCCCAGTTTTCCGCCTTGGAAACGTCTTTCAACGCGTCGGTGCTGAGCAGGCCGGTGCTGCCCCACTCCTGGATGTCCGGACCCTTGATCTGCGCAACGCCTGGCGGGTTGCCGGCTACGGCGCGACTCTTGAGTACAGTCATGGCCGTGGAACCGCCGCCACCGGCGACTGCGCCGTCCTTCCAGGTGAAGCCGTCTTTTTCGACTTGAGCCTTCAGGACATCGACCGCTGCTTTTTCACCACCGGAGGTCCACCAGTGAACGACTTCAACGGAACCTTTGGATTCGGCGGCCAGGACACTGAGGGGGAGCGCAGACAGGGAAGCGAGAGAAATGACAGTAGCGAGGCGAGAAATCGCATTCATCTAGAAGCACCTTTCTTGTTGTTATGCATGCAAGTCTGTTGCTTGCGCTGCATAAGATTCTAAACAGGGGATATCCCCTCGCAGGTAACGAAGGGATGCGCGAATGTCACCGCATGGTTACATAGAACCGCTCTGGGACAACTGCGCCAGCGCCGTGGCCATGCTCGGCGCCAGCGCCAGGCGCGGAATCAGCACGGCTTGCCAGGCATGGTAAAGGTCAGGCTTGCCGGGCCAGATGTCGGCACTCGGGCGGTTTTGCGGATCGAGTTCGTGATACCAGCTGCCATCACAGCGGTCGATGAAATGACTGTCACAGAATTCCCAGAACAGGCGGTACCACCGCTCGTACTGCACTTCACCCGTGCGTTTGATCAGTGCACTGGCGGCGGCACTGGCTTCGCAATGGGTCCAGTGCAGGCGATGGCGGACCACCGCTTTGTTGTCCCAGTCCAGGGTGTAGACAATCCCCGGCGCGCCATCGATGTTCCAGCCGTGACGACAGTTGTGCTCGAAGAGTTTTTGCGCGTCGGTGACCAGCCAGCCCGGCGTGAGCATCCCCGCGTTCACCCGCGAAGCTTCGAGATGCAGCAACAGCCGCGCCCACTCGAAACCGTGGCCCGGGGTGGTGCCGTAGGGGCGAAAACCGTCCGCCGGATTGTCACTGCTGTAGTCCCGCAGTGGCTGCCAGTCGCGGTCGAAATGCTCGATCACCAGGTAATCGTTGGCAGCGGCGTGACCATGGATCACCCGCTCAACGATGCGCTGGGCACGGCACAACCAGCGGTTGTCTTCAGTGACATCGGCCAAGGCGAGGAAGGCTTCGGTGGCGTGCATGTTGCTGTTTGCGCCGCGATAGGCTTCCTCTTCACTCCAGTCGCGATTGAAAGATTCGCGCATCGCGCCTTCTTCTTCACTCCAGAACCAGGTGTCGATGATGTCGATGGCATCATCGAGCAAGGCTTGCGCACCGGGACGCCGTGCGACCACCGCCGAACTGGCGGCCAGCGCGACGAAAGCATGCAGGTAGGCGTTCTTGCCGGTGTTGCCGTCGCGATGTTCGGCAGTGGCGAACCAGCCGCCATGAACCGCATCGCGCAACGGACCACGCAGGGCCGCAACACCGTGATCGACCAGCTCGGCAAAGCCCGGCAAGCCCTGGATATGGGCCATGGCGAAGCTGTGGGTCATGCGAGCGGTATTCATGGTATGGGCTTGCGCATCGGCCGGGAGGCGGCCCCTTTCATCGAGGTTGCCGAAGCCTTCAGGGAGCCTGGAAGCCTTGGCAAAACTCAACAGGCGCAGGCCTTCGGCGGCGAGCCATTGCTGGTGGGCAGGTGCGATCAGCCAACTGCTGAAGGCGGGTTGGAGGGTGTCCATGGCGTACCTTTTTTGTTGTTATGACTGAGGGGCAGCATAAACAACGGAAGGCGGCGGGCTTGTAACGAAGGGGGTGGGCTATGTCACCAGGTTGTGACATTTGCCGTGAGAGATGTGTTGAATGGTCTGGCGCCATCGCGGGCAAGCCCGCTCCCACAGGTTTTGTGTCGATCACAATATAGTGGTCAACACGAAACCTTGTGGGAGCGGGCTTGCCCGCGATGAACGATAACGCGGTATCTCTAGTCGACACTGCGTGGCAACTGCAGTGTCACCCGCAACCCACCCTCACGCAGGTTCTGCAAGCTGACCTCGCCGCCATGGCTATGGGCAATATTGCGGGCAATCCCCAGTCCCAACCCATACCCCTGCTGCTGCCCGGCCAGGCGGAAATGCGGTTCGAACACCTGCTCCAGCCGCTGCTCCGGCACACCGGGCCCTTCATCATCGACATGCAGGATGAACGCGCGGTCATCGTCATCGATATGCAGGTGCGCGTTCTGCCCGTACTTCAACGCATTGTCGATCAGGTTGCCGATGCAGCGCTTGAGCGCCAGGGGTTTGCCCGGATACGCCGCCAGCGCCCGCCCCTGCTGGGTCACGCGACCATTGCCGTTGGGGGCCAGGTACGGTTCCACCAGACAGTCGAGCACATGGTTGAGGTCCACCGGCTCGATGTTCTCGTGGATGTCGGTGTCCTTCACGCATTGCAGCGCGCCCTTGACCAGCAATTCGAGCTCGTCCAGATCGCGCCCGAACTTGGCTTGCAGCGTTTCGTCTTCGAGCAATTCAACGCGCAGGCGCAAACGGGTGATCGGCGTGCGCAAGTCGTGGGAGATCGCACTGAACAACTGGCTGCGCTCGGTCAAGTAACGGCTGATGCGCTCGCGCATGGTGTTGAAGGCGCGCCCGACCTCGACCACTTCGCTGCCACCGCCCTCGGCCACCGGTTCCACGTCGGCACCCAGCGACAGATCGCGCGCGGCCCGCGCCAGGCGCTTGAGCGGACGACTCTGCCAGTGCACCAGCAGGCCGATGAACAACAGCAGAAAGCCGCTGGTCAGGACGATGAACCACACCTGCTGCGCCGGTAGGCCCTGCTCTTCAAGACTGGTGTAGGGCTCGGGCAACAGCGAGGCGATGTACAGCCATTCGCCCGGCGCCATCTGGATCTGCGTGACCAGCACCGGCGGGTTCACCGGTTCCAGGGTCAACGCGTAGTGCGCCCAGGAGCGCGGCAACTCATCGAGTTTCAGGCCGCCATTGAAGATGCGCAGGTCTTCCGGGCTGACGAAGGTCACCGAGATGTCCGTGTCCTGGCCGAGGGACTGGCGCAGCACCTCGTCCACCGCCTTGAGCACCGCCTCTTTGCGCGGGGTGATGGGCAGCACTTCCATGCCCAGGGGTTTGTCGTTGAGCGTGACCACGAACCGGGTGCCGCCCATGCTGCGCAACTGATCGAGCACCAGAGGCCGAAACGCCACCGGCAACGAACGGAAATAACTGACACTGGCCGTCATCGAATGGGCCAGGCTGCGGGCGCTGGTGACCAGGCCCTCGAGCTGCGTGGCGCGCAGTTGCGACACCCAGATCACGCTCGACAGCGCCTGGGCGAACAGCACGGCCAACAAGGTCAACAGCAACATCCGCCCGAGCAGCGAACGCGGCATCGGCACCCTGGCGGCGAGCTTGCGCAACATCTCAGTGGCCATTGCCGGCAACCACATTGGCCGCCAGTTGATAGCCGCTGCCGCGCACGGTGCGGATCAACCGTGGCGGCTTTTCCGTGTCGCGCAAGCGCTGGCGCAACCGGCTGACCGCCATGTCGACGATGCGATCCAGCGGCATCAGTTCACGGCCACGGGTCGCGTTGCCGATGGTGTCGCGGTCGAGGATTTCCTGCGGATGGTCGAGGAACAGTTTCAGCAGTGCGAAGTCGGCACCGGAGAGAATCACCTCTTCGCCATCGATGTGAAACAACCGATGGCTGACCATGTCCAGGCGCCAGTCATCGAAGGCCAGTACCTCACCGCCGCTCCGTTCCTGACCGAACTGCGCGCGGCGCAGCAACGCCTTGATCCGTGCCTGCAATTCCCGCGGGCTGAACGGCTTGCCGAGGTAATCGTCGGCGCCCAGTTCCAGGCCGATGACACGGTCGGCTTCGTCGGAGCTGGCGGTGAGCATGATGATCGGCACCTGCGCCTGGCGCGGATGCTGGCGAATCCAGCGACACAGGCTGAAGCCGTCTTCGTCGGGCAGCATCACGTCAAGGATCACCAGGTCGGCCGGCGCCTCGTTCAGCGCCTGGCGAAAACCGGCGCCATCGGCAGTGGCACGCACCTGGAACCCGGCGCGAGTCAGGTAGGTGTCCAGCAACTCGCGTATCTCTTGATCGTCATCGACCAACAAAATCGACTTGTTGACTGAGCTCACTTCGAAGGCATCCTTGTTGTTTGAATTGGGCGGATTATGCCTGATGAACCTTGAAAAATTGTTGCCTGTTCTGGCCTCATCGCGGGCAAGCCCGCTCCCACAAGGTTATGTACACATTCTGAAAATGCCGGTGATCCTGTGGGAGCGGGCTTGCCCGCGATGAAGGCGACTCGATCTCAAGCCTGTTCGAGCGCTACTCCCGCGCCAACAAGTCCGGAATACGGCGCCGTCACCAGCCACACCGGAATCCCCTTGAAGTAATCGCTCATGCAACCCTTGTCGGCGAAGCAGCGGGCGAAACCGCTTTCGAGGAAGAAATCGGCAAACCGTGGAATCACTCCACCAACGATGTACACACCACCGCGTCCACCGCTGGTCAGCACGTTGTTGCCCGCCACGCGACCGAGCCAGCAGCAGAACTGCTCAAGCACTTCCACGGCAATCGGGTCGCCCGCCAGCCCGGCGGCAGTGATGGCTTCCGGCGTGTCGAGTACCGGCGTGTGCCCGTCCACCGCGCAGATCGCCCGGTAGACGCGGGGCAAGCCGCCGCCACTCAACGCGGTTTCAGCGCTGACGTGGCCGATCTCGTTGAAGATGTGCTGCCACAGTTGGGTTTCACGCGGGCTGCTCAGTGGCAGGTCGACGTGACCGCCCTCACCTGGCAACGCAGCAAACCGGCCCTCGCCCAGATCGAGCAAGGTGCCGACGCCCAGGCCTGTGCCCGGGCCAATCACCACGGCCGGGCGCAATGGCTCCGGCGCGCCTTCGCAGACCACGCGGAATTCGCCGGGCTGCAAACGGGTCATGCCCAGGGCCATGGCCGAGAAGTCGTTGACCAGCAACAGTTGATCCACCTGCAAGGTCTGGCAGAAACCCTTGCGGCTCAGACGCCAGTGATTGTTGGTGAACTTGAACTCATCGCCACTGACGGGACCGGCCACCGACAGGCACACCGAACCGATCGAGCCCGGCGCCAGCCCCAGACCGTTGAGGTAGAGGTTGATCGCTTCTTCCGGGCTGGGGAAATCCGCCGTTGCCAGCACCTGGACCGATTCCAGCTGCTGGTTTTTCCACAACGCGAAACGTGCGTTGGTCCCACCGATGTCACCGACCAAAGCCAGTTTCAATTAAGCGTCTCCAGGGCAGAAGTAAAGGCGCTGGCGCCCTGCTCCGCCGAGCTGAAGGCCATGCGCATGAAACCAAACAGTTCGCGACCGGTGCCGATGTTGTTGCCCAACAGGCCCTTGGCCGGTGTGCGCGCTGCAAATTCTTCGGCGTCCACCTTAAGCTCCAGGGTGCCTTTGACGCCATCGACGCGGATGATATCGCCCTCTTGCACCCGCGCCAAAGCGCCGCCGACATAAGCTTCGGGGCTGACGTGAATGGCCGCCGGAATTTTCCCCGATGCACCGGACATGCGTCCGTCAGTCACCAGCGCCACCTTGAAGCCGCGGTCCTGCAACACGCCGAGGAACGGCGTCATCTTGTGCAGTTCGGGCATGCCGTTGGAGCGCGGCCCCTGGAAGCGCATCACCGCGACAAAATCCTTCTCCAGCAAGCCGGCCTTGAACGCATCGGCCAGGTCCTGCTGATCCTGGAACACCATGGCCGGCGCTTCGACGATCTGGTTTTCCACGGCGACGGCGGAGACTTTCATCACCCCGCGACCGAGGTTGCCTTCCATCACCCGCAGGCCACCTTCGGCCGAGAACGCGCGGGCCACCGGCCGCAGGATGGTTTCGTCGAGGCTGTCGGTCACGCCTTCGCGCCACACCAGTTCGCCGTTGTCGAGGAACGGCTCCTGGGTATAGCGGCTCAGGCCATGGCCCATCACGGTGTTGACGTTTTCGTGGAGCAACCCGGCTTCCAGCAGTTCGCGGATCAGGAACGACATGCCGCCCGCGGCCTGGAAGTGGTTGATGTCGGCTTTGCCGTTCGGGTAGACGTGGCTCAGGGTCGGCACGACTTCGGAGAGGTCGGCCATGTCCTGCCAGGTCAGTTGAATGCCCGCCGCCATGGCGATGGCCGGCATGTGCAGGGTGTGGTTGGTCGAGCCACCGGTGGCGTGCAACGCGACAATCGAGTTGACCAGCGAACGCTCGTCGACGATTTCGCCGATCGGCATGAAGTCGCCGTTCTGCTTGGTCAGGCGCGTGACCTGATGCGCGGCTTCGCGGGTCAGGGCGTCACGCAGCGGCGTGTTCGGGTTGACGAAGGATGCGCCCGGCAAGTGCAGGCCCATGACTTCCATCAGCAACTGGTTGGTGTTGGCGGTGCCGTAGAAGGTGCAGGTGCCAGGGCTGTGGTAGGACTTCATCTCCGATTCCAGCAGCTCCTCGCGGGTCGCCTTGCCTTCGGCGTATTTCTGCCGCACGTCGGCTTTCTGCTTGTTGGAAATGCCCGAGACCATCGGCCCGCCCGGCACGAAGATCATCGGCAGATGGCCGAAGCGCAGCGCGCCCATCATCAGGCCCGGCACGATCTTGTCGCAGATGCCGAGCAGCAGCGCGCCGTCGAACATGTTGTGGGACAGCGCCACGGCGGTGGACAGCGCGATCACTTCGCGGCTCGGCAGGCTCAGCTCCATGCCCGGCTCGCCCTGGGTCACGCCATCGCACATGGCCGGTGTGCCACCGGCGAACTGGCCGACGGAGCCGATTTCGCGCAGGGCTTTCTTGATCAGTTCGGGAAAGACTTCGTACGGCTGGTGCGCCGAGAGCATGTCGTTATATGACGAAACAATCGCGATGTTCGCGGCGTTCATCATCCGCAGGCTGTGCTTGTCGTCGCTGCCGCAACCGGCCACGCCATGGGCGAAGTTGGCGCATTGCAGCTTGCCGCGCATCGGCCCGTCGCTGGCCGCACCGCGAATCAATGCAAGGTAAGCCTCACGCGTGGCGCGACTGCGGGCGATAAGCCGTTCGGTGACCTCAAGGACGCGGGGATGCATGTGTAGAACTCCAGGCTAACGGATGTGGCGACCTGATTGTCTATGCTGATCAAAGGCCGGTGTCGATGGGATGACAGACGGTTTTCTTGATCGGTTGGACCAGTTGATTCAGGTCACTCGTTGTAGATTGAACAAAATATTGCCATCAAAAAGGCTTGTTTTCTATTTTTTTGCGAATAATCTTGTAATTCCAACAACAAAACGACGGTAGCGCCGCACTATGACTCTTCGAATCGCAATCAATGGTTTTGGCCGCATCGGCCGTAATGTCCTGCGCGCACTCTATACCCAGGGCTACCGTCAGGATCTGCAGATCGTCGCCATCAACGACCTGGGCGACAGCGCGATCAATGCTCATCTACTCAAGTACGACACCGTTCACGGCACGTTCGATGCCGATGTCCAGCACGACCAGGAGAGCCTGACGGTCAATGGCGACCGCATTTCGGTCAGTGCCATCCGCAACCCGGCCGATCTGCCTTGGGCTGCGGAAAAGATTGATGTGGTGTTCGAATGCACCGGCCTGTTCACCGACCGGGCCAAAGCCGCCGCGCATATTACGGCCGGCGCGCGCAAAGTGATTATCTCGGCCCCGGCCAAAGGCGCCGATGCCACCGTCGTTTACGGGGTCAACCACGACATTCTGCGCCAATCGCACCAGATCATCTCCAATGCATCGTGCACCACCAACTGCCTGGCCCCGGTGGCCCAGGTACTGCACCGCGAGCTGGGCATCGAAAGCGGTCTGATGACCACCATCCACGCCTATACCAACGACCAGCACCTGACCGACGTCTATCACGTCGATCCGTACCGCGCCCGTTCGGCCACCCAGAACATGATCCCGAGCAAGACCGGTGCTGCTGAAGCGGTGGGCCTGGTGCTGCCGGAACTGGCGGGCAAATTGACCGGCATGTCGGTGCGCGTCCCGGTGATCAATGTGTCGCTGGTGGACCTGACCGTGCAACTCAAGCGTGAAGCGTCGGCCGATGAGGTCAATGCGTTGATGAAAGAGGCCAGCCAGCACTCGAAAATCCTTGGGTACAACACCCTGCCGCTGGTCTCCAGCGACTTCAACCACAATCCCCTGTCGTCGATCTTCGACGCCAACCACACCAAATCCAGCGGCAAACTGCTCAAGGTCCTGGCGTGGTACGACAACGAGTGGGGCTTCTCCAACCGCATGCTCGATAACTGCCTGGCGCTGTGCAACGCAGAATAAGCAGCACGTCCCCCGGTCTTGCAGGAGCGAGCCTGCTCGCGATGGTCGTTAACGATAACGCGGGGAACCTGATGCCCCGCGGTGCTCTACAGTCCATCGCGAGCAGGCTCGCTCCTACAAGGTGCGTGTCATGTCTGGAGTAACAATCGATGATCGGCATCAGCTTTACGCAAAAGACCATGGCAGCGCGCAAGCGTATCGCCCTGGTCGCCCATGACCACTGCAAGGCGTTCTTGCTGGACTGGGCCGAACGGCAGAAAGACGGACTGGCCCGGCATGATCTGGTCGCCACCGGCACCACGGGGTTGTTGTTGCAACAACGCCTCGACCTGCCCGTGGAAAGCATGATCAGTGGTCCGCTGGGTGGCGATCAACAGCTCGGTGCGCAAATCGCCGAGCAGCGGGTCGACATGCTGGTGTTCTTCTGGGACCCGTTCGAGCCACAACCCCACGACCCGGATATCAAGGCATTGCTGCGGGTCGCAGCGGTGTGGAACATCCCGGTGGCGTGCAACGAATGCAGCGCCGACTACCTGCTCGGCAGCCCGTTGATGGATCAGGCGCATACCCATCGGATTCCCGATTACGCGAGCTATTTGCAGGGGCGCGCGTAAAGCTTCAGTTATGTGCCGGTCTGATGCTGTTGACGCTCGAACACGGCTGGCCGATCTACCTGGCGATTGCCGGGATGGGGCTGGGCAACCTGTGGATCTGGTCACGGCCGGAATCGCTGCCGCAACCCTCCTGAATTCACCCCGCGTTTTTTCCTCTTTTTACCCCCGTTTTCGGCACATTTTTCTGCGCAAACGTTCAACCACTACCGTTCGTCGGCAGCCCATTCATGTAACCTGGCCTTCACGCCGATGTGCATTGATCGGCGCTAAATGGATTTAGCGAGTGAGCCGCAACGGCTCACAGCCAACACTTCATCCATTCGCGAGTTCGCCCTATGTTCGACTCACTGTCCATCCGCCTTAAAATCGTCCTGCTGTCCGGTCTGTGCCTGCTGGGGGTAGTCGCCCTGATAGTGGGCATGAACATCTACCAGACCAATCAGAACGATGATCTGGTCAGCGATTCCAGCAGCAGAATGCTCACCGCCAGTGTGCAGGACCTGCTGCAGGCCAAGGCCGCAGAGCAGGCGGTGCGGGTGCAGAAGACGTTCGGTGAAACCCTGACGGTGGTGAGCGCCCTGGCGGACCAGATCCAGGACATGCGCAACCTGGCCGCCAAGCGTTCCCTTGAGCCCGGCGCCTTGCGTGAAGAGTTGAACCAGAGCCTGAAAACCGCCTTCGAACGCAACGGCAAGGTGCTGGGCATCTGGCTGGCATTCGAACCCAACGGCCTGGACGGCAAGGACAGCGAATTCGCCAACGACGCCGCCCGTCAATCCAACGAGGCCGGTCGTTTCGCCACCTACTGGAGCCGTGCCGGGGGTGAGTCGCTGAACACGATCATGGTCGAAGAGGACATGACCAAAACCACCCTGAACCTCAGCGGCACGCCGTACAACGTCTGGTACACCTGCCCTCGGGACAGCAAGCGCATCTGCCTGCTCGACCCCTACGCCGATACTGTCGGCGGCAAGGAAGTGTTGATGACCACCATTTCCGTACCGCTGCTGGTGGACGGCAAGTCCATCGGTGTGGTCGGTATCGACATCGCCCTCGACGCCCTGCAAGCGGCGGCGGTCGACTCTCAGCGTGAACTGTTCAACAGCGCCGGGCACATGCTGATTGTCTCAGGTACTGGCGTGCTGGCCGCCTACAGCGTCGATGCAACAAAAGTCGGCAAGAGCATCGGCGACACCCTGGGTGCCGACGGCAAGGACATCCTGCAACTGCTTGGCAGCGGTGCACCGAAGATTCTCCAGCAAGGCGACCTGATCCGTGCGGTGTACCCGGTCAGCCCGATTGCCGATGCCAAGGCCTGGGCCGTGGTGATCGACTTGCCCAAACAAGTGCTGCTGGCCGACTCGGTGAAGCTGCAAGCGGTACTCGACGATGCCCAGCATAGCGGCACGATCAAGGCCTTGTCGGTGGCGGTGATTGCCGGTGTGATCGGCCTGCTGCTGATGTGGCTCACCGCGTCCGGCGTGACCCGACCGATCAACAGCGTGGCGCAAATGCTCAAGGCGATTGCCAGTGGCGACGGTGACCTGACCCAGCGCCTGCACTACAGCAAGCAGGACGAACTGGGCGAACTGGTGAGCTGGTTCAACCGCTTCCTCGACAAGCTGCAACCGACCATCGCGCAGATCAAGCAAAGCATCACCGATGCCCGTGGCACGGCCGACCAGTCTTCGGAAATCGCCCGCCAGACCAGTGAAGGCATGCAGGTGCAGTTCCGCGAAATCGACCAGGTCGCCACCGCGTCCAACGAAATGAGCGCCACGGCCCACGATGTCGCCAACAGCGCCTCGAACGCGGCCAACGCCGCCAAGGGTGCCGACCAGTCGGCGCGCGACGGCATGTCAATCATCGAGCGCAGCACCCGCGACATCAATCAACTGGCCGACGAAGTCAGCAAGGCCGTGACCGAAGTCGAAGCCTTGGCGGTGAACAGCGAACAGATCGGCTCGGTGCTGGAAGTGATCCGCAGCATCGCCGAGCAAACCAACCTGCTGGCCCTGAACGCGGCGATTGAAGCGGCCCGTGCCGGCGAAAGCGGTCGCGGCTTTGCGGTGGTCGCCGATGAAGTGCGCAACCTGGCCAAACGCACCCAGGATTCGGTGGAGGAAATTCGCCTGGTGATCGAACGCATCCAGTCCGGTACCCGCGGTGTGGTCGCCACCATGCACTCGAGCCAGACCCAGGCCCACAGCAACGCCGGGCAGATCCAGCAGGCGGTCCAGGCCCTGAGCAAAATCAGTGACGCGGTCACCGTGATCAGCGACATGAACCTGCAAATCGCCAGCGCCGCCGAGCAGCAAAGCGCCGTCGCCGAAGAGGTCAACCGCAATGTCTCGGCGATCCGCACCGTCACCGAAACCCTGACCGGCCAGGCCACCGAGTCGGCGCAGATCAGCAGCCAGCTCAACACCCTGACCACCCACCAGATGAAGTTGATGGATCAGTTCCGCGTTTAAACCATCGCCGCATCCCCCCCTGTGGGAGCGAGCCTGCTCGCGAAGACGACAGCCCATGCAACATCAATGTGGCTGACACAACGCCTTCGCGAGCAGGCTCGCTCCCACAGGTTTCATCTGGCTTGTCACCTGATTTGATCTAAGATCTGGCTCTCGCTCCGGAGGGCCTTCAATGACTGATCTGCTCACGTCCATTCAAGCCGCGCTCGGCTTGCCCAACACCCCGATCTCGTTCACCGCCACGGGCGCCCTGCCCTCGGCATTTGCCGTCACCGAGCTGGCTTGCGCGAGCATCGCCGCCGCCGGCCAGGCCGCCAGCGAACTGCTGCACCAACAGACCGGACGCCTGCCCGACCTTGGAGTTGACCGACGCCTGGCGTCCTTCTGGTTCGCGACCTCGATTCGCCCCATAGGCTGGAGCGTTCCACCGCTGTGGGACCCGGTGGCCGGTGACTACGCCACTCGCGACGGCTGGATTCGCCTGCACACCAACGCGCCCCATCACCGCGCCGCTGCCGAACGCGTGCTCGGTGCCTGTGCCGACCGTACCGCGATGGCCGGCAAAGTGGCGCAATGGGCGAAAAGCGAGCTGGAACAGGCGGTGGTCGATGCCGGTGGTTGTGCCGCCGAAATGCGCACCTGGGATCAATGGCAGGTCCATCCTCAAGGCCAGGCGGTCAATGCCGAGCCCTTGATTCAACTCACCAGCCACCCCGGCCAGGGCAGCAAACCGTGGACAGGTTCAGTGGCTCGACCACTGGCCGGCATCAAGGTGCTGGACTTGACCCGGGTACTGGCAGGTCCCATCGCCAGCCGCTTTCTAGCAGGCCTGGGCGCCGATGTCCTGCGCATCGATCCGCCGACCTGGAACGAGCCGGGGGTGGTGCCGGAGGTCACATTGGGAAAACGTTGTGCGCGTCTTGATCTGAACGACAAGTCCGACCGCGGCGTATTCGAATCCCTGCTCAAGGACGCCGACATCCTGCTCCACGGCTATCGTGCCGATGCGCTGGAGCGACTTGGCTTGGGCACGAATCAACGCCGGTCACTGAACCCGGACTTGATTGATGTTTGCCTCAACGCCTATGGCTGGAGTGGCCCCTGGCAAAATCGCCGGGGCTTCGACAGCCTGGTACAGATGAGCAGTGGCATTGCCGAAGCCGGTATGCGCTGGAAGTCGGCAGACAAACCGACGCCATTGCCGGTGCAGGCACTCGATCACGCCACCGGGTATTTGATGGCGGCCAGTGCGATCAGGTTGTTGGCGCAACGGTTGAGCGGCGGTACAGGCGGCTCGGCGCGATTGTCGTTGGCGCGCACCGCGAAGTTGTTGATCGAGCAGGGGGCCGGCCCGGATGAGTCGTTGCGCGGCGAAGATCAACAGGATCTGGGGATGCTGGTGGAGCAAACGTCCTGGGGGCCGGCGCATCGGTTGCAGGTGCCGCTGAAGATCACGGCGACGCCGTTGCAATGGGCGCTGCCGGCAACGGAACTGGGTTCACATCCCGCGCAGTGGTGGTGACCGTCAGATCGCCTTCGCGAGCAGGCTCGCTCCCACATGTGATCGCGGCCCCCTGTGGGAGCGAGCCTGCTCGCGATGACGCCAGAAGAGGCAACAAAAAACCCGGATCAACTCAGTCCACCCGACTCAATGAAGTCCACAGCACCTGCGCCGCATACCCGCGATAGGGCCGCCACCCTTCAGCCCTCGCCAACAGCTGCTTCGCCGTCACCGGCTCACCCTCCAGGGCCGCCAACGCATTGACCAGCCCTACATCGCCATTGGGAAACCCATCCATCTCCCGCAACTGGCGCAACGCAATGTATTGCGCCGTCCAGTCACCAATCCCGTGCAACGCCAGCAACCGCGCTACGCCCCCCTCCCGACCGGGCTCGAACAATCGCGGGTCATCGAGCAATGCCTGAGCCACACCCGACAAGGTCCGGCCTCGGCTTTTCGGCATGCCCAACGCAGCCAGATCGGCCTGCGCCAACACCTGCGCCGTGGGGAACACATGGCTCAAACCTGCCAACGGCTTACCCAGTGGCACGCCATATTGCGCCACCAGCTTCCCCGCCAGGCGAATCGCCGCGACCACCGTAATCTGCTGCCCCAGCACCGCGCGGATCGCCAGTTCCAGCCCGTCCCACGCCCCCGGCACACGCAGTCCGGGACGCTCGGCAATCAACCGGGCCATCAGCGGATCACCCGCTAAATGCCGATGGATGGTGGCGAGGTCGGCATCGAGATCGAACATCCGCCGCACGCTTGCGACGATGTCGGGCACGGCGCTCGGGTCGGGAAAGTCCAGCCTCAGCTCAAGGGCGTCAGACGTGGCAGGCCGGATAGAAAAGCTGCCGTGCATCCCCTTCAGATCGATGCTGCGCGAGTAGACGCCGTCGGCAACCGTTTCCAGTCCTGCAATCGCCCGAGCCGACAAAAATCCCAGCATGGCCGGCCAGTCATAGGGTGGCTGATACGCCAGCAGCAGCTTCACAGACTCAGCAACCCGCTATACAACCCATAAGCCGCCAGCCCGGCGCCGCCGATGACCGCAGTGAAAATGCCTTTCTCGAGCGTCGTGAACAATGGCATGCCCTGTTCATGGCGGGCCTTGGCAAACAGGATCACACCCGGCGCATACAGCAACGCCGACAGCAGCAAATACTTCAGGCCGCCGGCGTACAGCAACCACACCGCGTAACTCAAGGCGATGACGCCAACCAGCAAATCCTTGCTGCGCTCGGCGCTTGCCTGCTGGTAGGTTTCCCCGCGCACGCACAACAACACCGCATAGGCCGCCGACCACAGGTACGGCACCAGAATCATCGATGACGCCAGGTAAATCAGACTGGTGTAGGTGCCGGCGGAAAACAGCGTGATCAGCAGGAACAGCTGGATCATCGAGTTGGTCAACCACATTGCATTGACCGGCACACGGTTGGCGTTTTCCCTGGTCAGGAATGCCGGCATGGTCTTGTCTTTCGCCGTGGCAAACAGGATTTCGGCGCACAGCAGCGCCCAGGACAGCAACGCCCCCAACAGCGAGATCGCCAGGCCGACGCTGATCAGCACTGCCCCCCAGTGGCCGACGATATGCTCAAGCACCGCCGCCAACGAGGGGTTCTGCAGTTTCGCCAGTTCCGGCTGGGTCATGATTCCCAGCGACAGCACGTTCACCAGCACCAACAGTGCCAATACCCCAATGAACCCGATCACCGTCGCCCGGCCCACGTCGGAACGTTTCTCCGCCCGGGCCGAATAGACACTGGCCCCCTCGATACCGATGAACACGAACACGGTGACCAGCATCATGTGCCGGACCTGATCCATCACACTGCCGAATTCCGGGTTGTTACGCCCCCAGATATCGAGGGTAAAGATGTCCGCCTTGAACGCCACGGCGGCAATCACGATGAACATGATCAACGGCACGATCTTGGCCACGGTGGTCACCTGGTTGATGAACGCCGCCTCCTTGATCCCGCGCATCACCACAAAATGCACGGTCCAGAGCAGCACCGAAGCGCAGGCGATGGCGATTGGCGTGTTGCCTTCGCCAAAGACCGGAACGAAATAACCCAGGGTGCTGAACAGCAGCACGAAATAGCCGACGTTGCCCAGCCAGGCGCTGATCCAGTACCCCCAGGCGGACGAGAAGCCCATGTAGTCGCCGAACCCGGCCTTGGCATAGGCATACACCCCGGACTCCAGCTCCGGCTTGCGATTGGCCAGGGTCTGGAACACGAACGCCAGGGTCAGCATGCCGACGGCGGTGATCGCCCAACCGATCAGGATCGCCCCGGCATCGGCCCTGGCCGCCATGTTTTGCGGCAGGGAAAAGATTCCGCCACCGATCATCGAACCCACCACCAGGGCGATCAATGCGCTCAGGCGAAGCTTGCTCGGTGAATGCGACATCGTTGCATCTCCATTTTTCCGGGGGGCGACAACTGCCGCGAGATCGTCACATATCGGGCGTCAACTAAACTGTTGAAGCGTAATAACGTTTATTGGATAACGCCAACCCATGTCTTTTTTACTTGCACAAAATGGCTATTAAAGGCGCCGATATAATCATTTGTTGTATACGCTTTTCCAATACATCCATTTTGTACAAAAAACCCGTGAGGAAGATTGGCGAATTCTGAAAAACCAACTAGCGTCATAATTCGAAACAGAATACAAAATAACTGAAATAACCAAACAAAAGGCTCTAGATCAGGCATTACAAGCAGCCGCCTTGAAATGATGGCACTCCGCCAAGAAACTGGGAACGCTCTCATTTAGTGATCCAAGTCAGCTGATTGGATAACCAACGGAATTAGTCTGCTGGCCTCTCTTCTCCTGTATTGGAGTCATGCAATGTCTGAAGCTCCCGGAAAACTCAAACTCGGCGCACTGGTTGCATTAGTCGTCGGTTCGATGATTGGTGGCGGGATCTTTTCCTTGCCGCAAAACATGGCCGCCAGTGCCGATGTCGGCGCCATTCTGATCGGTTGGGCAATCACCGCCGTCGGCATGCTCACCTTGGCGTTCGTGTTCCAGACCCTGGCCAATCGCAAACCCGACCTGGACGGCGGGGTCTACGCCTACGCCAAGGCCGGTTTCGGCGACTACATGGGCTTCTCGTCCGCCTGGGGATACTGGATCAGTGCCTGGCTGGGCAACGTTGGTTACTTCGTCTTGCTGTTCAGCACGCTCGGCTACTTCTTTCCGCTATTTGGTGAGGGGAATACCCCTGCTGCGGTGATCGGCGCCTCGGTGCTGCTCTGGGCCGTGCATTTCCTCGTACTGCGAGGCATCAAGGAAGCCGCGTTCATCAACCTGGTGACCACCGTCGCCAAGATCGTGCCGCTGGTGCTGTTCGTGTTGATCGCGTTGTTCGCCTTCAAACTGGACATCTTCACCGCTGACATCTGGGGCCTCAAGAATCCGGACCTGGGCAGCGTGATGGACCAGGTGCGCAAGATGATGCTGGTCACCGTGTGGGTGTTCATCGGCATCGAAGGCGCGAGCATCTTTTCGGCCCGGGCGGAAAAACGCAGCGACGTGGGTAAAGCCACCGTGATCGGCTTTGTCACCGTGTTGCTGTTCCTGGTGTTGGTGAACGTGCTGTCGCTGGGGATCATGACCCAGCCGGAACTGGCCAAATTGCAGAATCCGTCGATGGCAGCGGTGCTGGAGCATGTGGTCGGCCACTGGGGTGCAGTGCTGATCAGCGTCGGCCTGATCATCTCGCTGTTGGGGGCGTTGCTCTCGTGGGTGCTGCTGTGTGCGGAGATCATGTTCGCCGCTGCCAAGGACCACACCATGCCGGCATTCCTGCGCAAGGAAAACGCCAACCATGTACCGATCAATGCCCTGTGGCTGACCAACGCCATGGTGCAGATCTTCCTGATCATCACCTTGTTCTCGGCCAGCACTTACCTGTCGCTGATCTACCTCGCCACCTCGATGATCCTGGTGCCGTACCTGTGGTCGGCGGCCTACGCACTGCTGCTGGCCGTGCGGGGTGAAACCTACGAGGGCGCCTCAGGCGGTCGGCAGAAAGATCTCATCATCGGCGCCGTGGCCCTGGTCTACGCGGTCTGGCTGCTGTACGCCGGCGGCACCAAATACCTGCTGTTGTCCGCCCTGCTCTACGCCCCCGGCGTGATCCTGTTCGCCAAGGCCAAGCTGGAAATCGACAAACCGGTTTTCACCAACGTCGAGAAGCTGATTTTCGCTGCGGTGGTCGTCGGCGCCGTGGTGGCGGCCTACGGTCTCTACGACGGCTTCCTGACCCTGTAATGCAATTGTTTTGTCATCTGGAGGATCACTGTAATGACCACGGAAAAAGTTAAGTACGGCGTCCATTCCGAAGCCGGCAAACTGCGTAAAGTCATGGTTTGCTCCCCAGGGCTTGCCCATCAGCGGCTGACCCCGAACAACTGCGACGAACTGCTGTTCGATGATGTGCTGTGGGTGGCCCAGGCCAAGCGCGACCACTTCGACTTCGTCACCAAGATGCGCGAACGTAACGTCGATGTGCTGGAAATGCACAACCTGCTGACCGACATCGTCGCCATCCCCGAAGCCCTGGACTGGATTCTGGAGCGCAAGATCACCGCCAACTCGGTGGGTCTTGGCCTGATCAACGAAACCGCGTCGTGGCTGCGCAGCCTGGAGCCACGTCACATCGCCGAGTTCCTGATCGGCGGCGTATCGGGCGACGACTTACCGACCAGTTTCGGCGGCAAGGCCATCGAGATGTTCCGCGATTTCCTCGGCCACTCCAGCTTCATCCTGCCGCCGCTGCCCAACACCCAGTTCACCCGCGATACCACCTGCTGGATCTACGGTGGCGTCACCCTCAACCCAATGTACTGGCCGGCGCGCCGCCAGGAGACCCTGCTGACCACCGCCATCTACAAATTCCACCCCGAGTTCACCAACGCCGACTTCCAGATCTGGTACGGCGACCCGGACAAGGACCACGGCAACGCCACCCTTGAGGGCGGTGATGTGATGCCGATCGGTAACGGCGTGGTGTTGATCGGCATGGGCGAACGCTCCTCGCGCCAGGCCATTGCCCAATTGGCCGTGAACCTGTTCAAGAACAAGGCCGTCGAGAAAGTGATTGTCGCCGGCCTGCCGAAATCCCGTGCGGCGATGCACCTGGACACCGTGTTCAGCTTCTGCGATCGCGACCTCGTCACCATTTTCCCGGAAGTGGTGAACCAGATTGTTGCCTTCACCCTGCGTCCCGATGAAAGCAAGGCAGGCGGCATCGACATCCGACGCGAAGAAACCAACTTCCTCGACACCGTGGCCCAGGCCCTCAACCTCAAAGCGTTGCGCGTGGTGGAAACCGGCGGCAACAGCTTCGCCGCCGAACGCGAGCAATGGGACGACGGCAACAACGTGGTGGCCGTGGAGCCGGGCGTGGTCATCGGCTACGACCGCAATACCTACACCAATACCCTGATGCGCAAGGCCGGGGTGGAGGTCATCACCATCAGCGCCGGCGAACTCGGCCGGGGACGGGGCGGCGGCCATTGCATGACCTGCCCGATCATCCGCGATCCGATCGACTACTAACCTATTACCTTGGCCCGCACTTACCGAGTTCGGGCCAAGGGGATAACCGACACCTTAGGAGATCCAAAATGGCGTTCAACATCCATAACCGCAATCTGCTGAGCCTGGAACACCACACCCCTCGCGAATTGCGCTACCTGCTCGACCTGTCCCGCGACCTCAAGCGTGCCAAGTACACCGGCACCGAACAGCAGCATCTCAAGGGCAACAACATCGCGCTGATCTTCGAAAAAACCTCGACCCGCACCCGCTGCGCGTTTGAAGTCGCCGCCTATGACCAGGGCGCCAACGTCACCTACATCGACCCGAACTCCTCGCAGATCGGCCACAAGGAAAGCATGAAGGACACCGCCCGCGTGCTCGGGCGCATGTACGACGCCATCGAGTACCGTGGCTTCAAGCAGGAAATCGTCGAGGAGCTGGCCAAGTTCGCCGGCGTACCCGTGTTCAACGGCCTGACCGACGAGTATCACCCGACACAAATGATCGCCGACGTGCTGACCATGCGTGAACACGCCGACAAACCGATCCACGAAATCAGCTACGCCTACCTCGGCGACGCGCGCAACAACATGGGCAACTCGCTGTTGCTGATCGGCGCCAAGCTCGGCATGGACGTGCGCATCTGCGCGCCAAAAGCCCTGTGGCCGGCGGACGACCTGGTCGCCCGCTGCAAACAGTACGGTGAAGAAAGCGGCGCGCGTATCACCCTCACCGAAGACCCGAAAGCGGCGGTCAAGGGCGTCGACTTCATCCACACCGATGTCTGGGTGTCGATGGGCGAACCGGTTGAAGCCTGGGCCGAACGCATCCAGCAACTGCTGCCGTATCAGGTCAACGCCGAACTGATGAAAGCCACCGGCAACCCGCGCACCAAGTTCATGCACTGCCTGCCGGCGTTCCACAACTGTGATACCAAGGTCGGCAAGCAGATTGCCGAGCAGTACCCGCACCTGAGCAACGGCATCGAAGTGACCGATGACGTGTTCGAGTCGCCGGCCTGCATCGCCTTCGAGCAAGCGGAAAACCGCATGCACACCATCAAGGCGATTCTGGTGTCGACGCTGGCTGATCTTTAACGGCTGACTCGGCTCCCACACTGGTCCGGGTTCCACAGAAAGACCGCGTTGCTTGCAACCTCTTTGCTTAGAAGGACTGACACCATGCGTATCGTCGTTGCTCTGGGCGGTAATGCCCTGCTCCGCCGCGGCGAACCGATGACCGCTGACAACCAGCGCGCCAACATCCGGATCGCCACCGAACAGATCGCCAAGATCCATCCCGGCAACCAACTGGTCATCGCCCACGGCAATGGCCCCCAGGTCGGCCTGCTGTCATTGCAGGCAGCGGCCTACACCTCGGTTTCGCCCTACCCGCTGGACGTGCTCGGTGCCGAGACCGAAGGCATGATCGGTTACATCATCGAACAGGAACTGGGCAACCTGCTGGACTTCGAAGTGCCCTTCGCGACCCTGCTGACCCAAGTCGAAGTCGATGCCAATGACCCGGCCTTCAAGAACCCGACCAAACCCATCGGCCCGGTCTACAGCAAAGCCGAGGCGGAACAACTCGCCGCCGAGAAAGGCTGGGCCATTGCCCCGGACGGCGACAAGTACCGTCGCGTGGTCGCCAGCCCGAAACCCAAGCGCATTTTCGAAATCCGTCCGATCAAATGGCTGCTGGAAAAAAGCAGCATCGTGATCTGCGCCGGCGGCGGCGGCATTCCGACCATGTATACCTCGCCCGACAGACTCGAGGGCGTCGAAGCGGTCATCGACAAGGACCTGTGCTCGGCGCTGCTGGCCGAACAGCTTGAAGCCGACTTGCTGGTGATCGCCACCGACGTCAACGCCGCTTTCATCGACTTTGGCAAACCCACGCAGAAAGCCATCGCCCAGGCACACCCCGACGAAATGGAAAAACTCGGCTTCGCCGCCGGCTCCATGGGACCGAAGGTGCAGGCAGCCTGCGAATTCGCGCGCCATACTGGAAAAGTGGCGGTGATTGGCTCGCTCGCGGACATCGAAGCGATCGTCCAGGGCAAGGCCGGTACGCGCATCAGCACGGCGACCGCCGGCATTACTTACTTGTAGAGAGAGGCGTTTATGGCAACGTTTGATCCAGGTCACTTGCACATCGAGCGCCATGCGCTGAACAAGGATGATGTGAGCTACAACATCCACCTAGACTATGAAGTCAGCAAGAACCCCAAAGGGGAAAAAGGCATTCAGTTCACCATGCATGGCAGCATTCAGGGCAAGGACCTGAAGGAGCCCTTCTTCCTGCCCAAGGAGGAAGCCTACAACTTCGCCAGCAATGTGACGAAAATTGCCGAGAAATATGGCATTCCCAAAGAAAAAATCGCCATTGGTTCGTCACACGAACATTACGACCTGATGTTCGAAGACATCCGCACGCAACTGAAAATGAAATCCGGCGACCCGATAGATCTCGAGAAATTCGAGTAGCCCACATTCCCTGTGGGAGCGAGCCTGCTCGCGAAAGCGGTGTATCAGCCACTATCAATGGTGCCTGACACGACGCCTTCGCGAGCAGGCTCGCTCCCACAGGGGGGATCCTCGCTCTATTGAAGTCCGCGCAGGATTTCACCATTAGCCCGCCCCAAGGCATACTTGCCACCCTCCGCACTGCAGAACCAAAACCGCCCCATGCGTATCCACGTCAGCTTCATCGACCGCGTCGGTATCACCCAGGAAGTCCTGGCCCTGCTTGGCGGGCGCAATCTGAACCTGGATGCGGTGGAAATGGTCCCGCCCAATGTTTACATCGACGCCCCGACCCTGAGCCCGCAAGTCCTCGAAGAACTGCGCGATGCCCTGTTCAGCGTGCGTGGCGTGCAAGCGGTGACGGTGGTCGACATCCTGCCCGGCCAGCGTCGGCACTTGCAGCTCGACGCATTGCTGGCCGCCATGACCGACCCGGTGCTGGCACTGGACAGCGACGGCAAGGTGCTACTGGCCAACCCGGCGTTGATCGCCCTGTACGGCCGCGAACCGAATGGTGAAAGTGTGGCCGAGCTGTTTGCCGACCCGGCCTTGCTCGACGCCCTGCTCGAACACGGCTTTCGCCTGCCGCTGCGGGAAATCATCGTCAATGGCCAGACCTTCCTGCTCGACGCCACACCGATCACCGACGCCGGCGCCCTGCTGACCCTGTACCAGCCGAACCGCATCGGCGAACGCCTGTCCGCACTGCACCATGACCACGCCGAAGGTTTCGATGCACTGCTCGGCGAGTCCCCGGTGATCCGCACCCTCAAGGCGCGCGCCCAGCGGGTGGCGGCCCTCGATGCACCGCTACTGATCCAGGGTGAAACCGGCACCGGCAAGGAACTGGTGGCCCGTGCCTGTCACGCCATCAGCGCCCGGCACAGTTCACCGTTTCTGGCGTTGAACTGCGCGGCATTGCCGGAGAACCTCGCCGAAAGTGAACTGTTCGGCTACGCCCCCGGCGCTTTCACCGGCGCGCAACGCGGCGGCAAGCCAGGGCTGATGGAGCTGGCCAACCAGGGCACGGTGTTTCTCGATGAAATCGGCGAGATGTCGCCGTATTTGCAAGCCAAGCTGTTGCGGTTCCTCAACGACGGCAGTTTTCGCCGGGTCGGCGGTGACCGTGAGGTCAAGGTCAACGTGCGGATCCTCAGCGCGACCCACCGCGACCTGGAAAAAATGGTCAGCGAAGGCCTGTTCCGCGAAGACCTGTTCTATCGCCTCAATGTCCTCAACGTCGAAGTCCCGCCCCTGCGCGAGCGCGGCCAGGACATCCTGCTGCTGGCCCGCTACTTCATGCAGCAGGCCTGTGCGCAGATCCAGCGACCGATCTGTCGCCTGGCGCCAGGCACTTACCCGGCGCTGCTGGGCAACCGCTGGCCGGGCAACGTACGGCAATTGCAGAACGTGATCTTCCGCGCCGCGGCGATTTGCGAAAGCAGCCTGGTGGACATTGGCGACCTCGACATCGCCGGCACCTCGGTAGCCCGCCAGGGCGACCATGACGTCGACAGCCTGGAACAGGCCATGGATGAATTCGAGAAGACCCTGCTGGAAAAACTCTACGTCAGCTATCCCTCGACCCGGCAACTGGCGACCCGCCTGCAAACCTCCCACACCGCGATTGCCCATCGGCTGCGCAAGTACGGCATTCCAAGCAAGGTTTGAAATACTGATTCCAGATCACAGCAGGTCCTTGTGGGAGCGGGCTTGCCCGCGATGGCGTCGGCGCTTGCAACATTGACGGCGACTGGCCTACCGCTATCGCGGGCAAGCCCGCTCCCACAGGATCCGGATTGCCTGCAAGATCTCATCTCTGAAAACGACCTCCATCTGTACTGAAAGCGCTACAGCGGAACGATATCGCTACACACCTCTCCGATCACGGCTGTGCAAGGCTTTGATCCACCTCGGCTTTTATCATTGACATATGCCGTATCGATTTCGCTACAACGAATGAATTTCAGCCTTTGTCAAAATCGCCTAAATCATTGATCAATAACCATAAAAACAACGTTGGCCGCGTTCTTGCTATGTAGTTCTCCATCACAGGGCATCGCCCAAGCATTCAATCGCGTCCACCAGACGAGTCTGGCCCCTTAGGAGTTTCCATGAGCGAGTTGCGTTTTACTGAAGATCACGAATGGCTGCGCACCGAAGCTGACGGCAGCGTCACGGTCGGCATCACCGCTTTCGCACAGAACGCCCTGGGCGACGTGGTTTTCGTTCAACTGCCTGAGCTGCAGTCCTACGACAAAGGCGCCGAAGCCGCCACTGTGGAATCGGTAAAGGCTGCCAGCGGCGTGTACATGCCGCTGGACGGCGAAGTGCTGGAAGTGAACCCGGCGCTGGACAGCAGCCCTGAGCTGGTCAACGAAGATCCGCTGGGTGAAGGCTGGTTCTTCCGTTTCAAACCTGCCGATGCCTCCGCTGTCGGCCAACTGCTGGACCAGGACGCCTACGACCGCCTGATCAAAGCCCAAGCCGAAGCCTGAGGAGCACTGACATGACCCAGATCAATCTGACCACCGCCAACGAATTCATCGGCCGTCACATCGGCCCGCGCGCCGGTGACGAGCAGGCCATGCTCAACAGCCTCGGCTTCGACTCCCTGGAAGCCCTGAGCGCCAGCGTGATTCCCGACAGCATCAAGGGCACCAGCGTCCTCGGCCTGGAAGACGGTTTGAGCGAAGCCGATGCCCTGGCCCTGATCAAGTCCATCGCGAGCAAAAACCAGCTGTTCAAGACCTTCATCGGCCAGGGTTACTACGGCACCCACACGCCGTCGCCGATCCTGCGCAACCTGCTGGAAAACCCGGCCTGGTATACCGCCTACACCCCGTACCAGCCAGAAATCTCCCAGGGCCGTCTCGAAGCGCTGCTGAACTTCCAGACCCTGATCAGCGACCTCACCGGCCTGCCGATCGCCAACGCCTCGCTGCTCGACGAAGCCACCGCCGCTGCCGAAGCCATGACCTTCTGCAAACGCCTGAGCAAGAACAAAGGCAGCCACCAGTTCTTCGCCTCCGTGCATTGCCACCCGCAGACCCTCGACGTACTGCGCACCCGTGCCGAGCCTCTGGGCATCGACGTAGTGGTTGGCGACGAGCGCGAACTGACCGACGTGACGCCGTTCTTCGGCGCCCTGCTGCAATACCCGGCAAGCAACGGTGACGTGTTCGATTACCGCGAGCTGACCGAACGTTTCCACGCCGCCAACGCCCTCGTCGCCGTGGCAGCCGACCTGCTGGCCCTGACCGTGCTGACCGCACCGGGCGAATTCGGTGCCGACGTGGCCATCGGCAGCGCACAGCGCTTCGGCGTGCCGCTGGGCTTTGGTGGCCCGCACGCGGCGTACTTCTCCACCAAGGATGCCTTCAAGCGTGACATGCCGGGCCGCCTGGTCGGTGTTTCCGTAGACCGTTTCGGCAACCCGGCCCTGCGTTTGGCCATGCAGACCCGCGAACAACACATCCGTCGCGAGAAAGCCACGTCGAACATCTGCACCGCGCAAGTGCTGCTGGCCAACATCGCCAGCATGTACGCCGTGTACCACGGTCCGAAAGGCCTGACGCAGATCGCCAATCGTGTGCATCACCTGACTGCGATCCTGGTCAAAGGCTTGAGCGCATTGGGTCTGAACGTCGAGCAAGCGAACTTCTTCGACACCCTGACCGTGAAGACCGGCGCTCAAACCGCCGCCCTGCACGACAAGGCGCACGCCCAGCGCATCAACCTGCGCGTGGTCGATGGCGAACGCCTGGGCCTGTCCCTGGACGAAACCACCACTCAGGCCGACGTTGAAACCCTGTGGAGCCTGCTGTCCGACGGCAAGGCCCTGCCGGACTTCGCCGCCCTCGCCGCCTCGGTGCAGAGCGCCATCCCGGCCGCGCTGGTACGTCAGTCGCCGATCCTCAGCCACCCGGTGTTCAACCGCTATCACTCGGAAACCGAGCTGATGCGCTACCTGCGCAAACTGGCGGACAAGGACCTGGCGCTGGACCGCACCATGATCCCGCTGGGTTCGTGCACCATGAAACTCAACGCCGCCAGCGAAATGATCCCGGTGACCTGGGCCGAGTTCGGTGCCCTGCACCCGTTCGCCCCGGCCGAGCAAAGCGCCGGTTATCAGCAATTGACCGACGAACTGGAAGCCATGCTGTGCGCTGCGACCGGCTACGACTCGGTTTCGCTGCAACCGAACGCCGGTTCCCAGGGTGAATACGCAGGTCTCTTGGCGATCCGCGCCTACCACCAGAGCCGTGGCGAAGACCGCCGCGACATCTGCCTGATCCCGTCGTCGGCCCACGGCACCAACCCGGCCACCGCTCAGATGGCCGGTATGCGTGTGGTCGTGACCGCGTGCGATGCCCGTGGCAACGTCGACATCGAAGACCTGCGCGCCAAGGCCATCGAGCACCGCGAACACCTCGCCGCGCTGATGATCACCTACCCGTCGACCCACGGCGTGTTCGAAGAAGGCATCCGCGAAATCTGCGGCATCGTTCATGACAACGGTGGCCAGGTGTACATCGACGGCGCCAACATGAACGCCATGGTCGGCCTCTGCGCGCCGGGCAAGTTCGGCGGCGACGTGTCGCACCTGAACCTGCACAAGACCTTCTGCATCCCCCACGGTGGTGGCGGCCCGGGCGTTGGCCCGATCGGTGTGAAATCGCACCTGGCGCCGTTCCTGCCGGGCCACGCACAGATGGAGCGCAAGGAAGGCGCCGTTTGCGCGGCACCGTTCGGCAGCGCGAGCATTCTGCCGATCACCTGGATGTACATTCGCATGATGGGTGGCGCGGGCCTCAAGCGTGCTTCGCAGCTGGCGATCCTCAATGCCAACTACATCTCCCGTCGCCTCGAAGAGCACTATCCCGTGCTGTACACCGGCAGCAACGGCCTGGTGGCGCATGAGTGCATCCTCGACCTGCGTCCATTGAAAGACAGCAGCGGCATCAGCGTCGATGACGTGGCCAAGCGCCTGATCGACTTCGGTTTCCACGCGCCGACCATGTCGTTCCCGGTAGCCGGCACGCTGATGATCGAGCCGACCGAAAGCGAATCCAAGGAAGAACTGGACCGCTTCTGCGACGCCATGATCCGCATCCGCGAAGAAATCCGCGCGGTGGAAAACGGCACCCTGGACAAGGACGACAACCCGCTGAAAAACGCTCCGCACACCGCCAAGGAACTGGTCGGCGAGTGGTCGCACCCGTACAGCCGCGAGCAAGCGGTTTACCCGGTTGCGTCGCTGATCGAAGGCAAGTACTGGCCGCCGGTCGGTCGCGTCGACAACGTGTTTGGTGACCGCAACCTGGTCTGCGCCTGCCCGTCGATCGAAAGCTACGCTTAAAGCAATGAGGGGGCGGTTGATCCCGCCCCCCCTTTTGCAAAAACACCACAGTCCCCTGTGGGAGCGAGCTTGCTCGCGATAGCGGTCTTTCAGTCGACATCTATGGTGAGTGTCAGACCGTCATCGCGAGCAAGCTCGCTCCCACAGTGAATTGCGCCAACCTTCCGATTCCGTGAATTCCTATAACAAGAAACCGGAGAACCACCATGTCGTTAAGCGTGTTCGACCTGTTCAAGATTGGCATCGGCCCCTCCAGCTCCCACACCGTCGGTCCCATGCGCGCCGCTGTACGCTTCGTCGAAGGCCTGCGCCGTGAAGGGCTGCTGACGGCCACCACCTGCGTCAAGGTCGAGCTGTACGGCTCGCTCGGCGCCACCGGCAAAGGCCACGGCAGTGACAAGGCTGTGCTGCTGGGCCTGGAAGGCGAACACCCGGACACCGTGGATACCGAAACCGTCGCTGCGCGCCTGCAAGAAATCCGCAGCAACGCACGCTTGAACCTGCTCGGCGAACACAGCATTGCGTTCAACGAGAAAGAACACCTGGCGATGATTCGCAAACCCTTGCCCTATCACCCCAACGGCATGATTTTTCGCGCCTTCGACGCGGCGGGTTTGCAGATCCGCAGCCGCGAGTACTACTCGGTCGGCGGCGGTTTCGTGGTCGATGAGGACGCCGCCGGCGCCGACCGCATCGTCGAAGACGCCACGCCCCTGACCTTCCCCTTCAAAAGCGCCAAGGACCTGCTCGCTCATTGCGCCAAATACGGCCTGTCGATCAGCCAGGTGATGTTGACGAACGAAAGCGCCTGGCGCCCGGAAGCGGAAACCCGCGCCGGTCTGCTGAAAATCTGGCAGGTCATGCAGGACTGCGTCGCCGCCGGTTGCCGTAATGAAGGCATCCTGCCCGGTGGCTTGAAGGTCAAGCGCCGGGCGGCTGCGCTGCATCGGCAATTGTGCAGCAACCCTGAATCGTCCTTGCGCGATCCGCTGTCAGTGCTGGACTGGGTCAACCTGTACGCCCTGGCCGTCAACGAAGAAAACGCCAACGGCGGACGCGTGGTCACGGCACCCACCAATGGTGCGGCCGGGATCATTCCGGCGGTACTGCATTACTACATGCGCTTTATCCCCGGCGCGAATGATGACGGGGTGGTGCGTTTTCTCCTCACTGCCGCCGCCATCGGCATTCTGTACAAGGAAAACGCCTCGATTTCCGGCGCCGAAGTCGGCTGCCAGGGTGAAGTCGGCGTCGCCTGCTCGATGGCGGCCGGAGCCTTGTGCGAAGTGCTCGGTGGCAGCGTGCAACAAGTGGAGAACGCCGCGGAAATCGGCATGGAACACAACCTCGGGCTGACCTGCGACCCGATTGGCGGGCTGGTGCAGGTGCCTTGCATCGAGCGCAACGCCATGGGTTCGGTCAAGGCCATCAATGCGGTGCGCATGGCCATGCGTGGCGACGGGCAACATTTCGTCTCCCTCGACAAGGTCATCCGCACCATGCGCCAGACCGGCGCCGACATGAAAAGCAAATACAAGGAAACCGCCCGTGGCGGTTTGGCGGTCAACATTATCGAGTGCTGATGCGCGCTCATCTGCACCCTTCTTCAGGAGCTGAATATGTCCACCGAACAACTGTTGAAAACCCCGTTGCACGCACTGCACATCGAACTCGGCGCGCGCATGGTGCCGTTCGCCGGCTATGACATGCCGGTGCAATACCCGCTGGGCGTGATGAAAGAACACCAGCACACCCGCGACCAGGCCGGGCTGTTCGATGTCTCGCACATGGGCCAGATCCGCCTGACCGGCGCCGATGCCGCCAAGGCCCTGGAAACCCTGGTGCCGGTGGACATCATCGACCTGCCGGTGGGCATGCAGCGTTACGCGATGTTCACCAATGCGACGGGCGGCATCCTCGATGACCTGATGGTCGCCAATCTGGGCAATGACGAACTGTTCCTGGTGGTCAACGCCGCTTGCAAGGATCAGGACCTGGCCCACCTGCGCAAGCACATCGGTGAGCAGTGCACGATCGAGCCTTTGTTCGAAGAGCGTGCGCTGCTCGCCCTGCAAGGCCCGGCTGCCGTGACGGTACTGGAGCGCCTGGCACCTGAAGTTGCGAAGATGACCTTCATGCAGTTCGCCCGCGTGAAGCTGCTGGGCGTGGACTGTTTTGTCAGCCGCTCGGGTTACACCGGCGAAGACGGTTTCGAAATTTCCGTCCCCGCCGCCAACGCCGAAGCCCTGGCTCGCGCCCTGCTGGCCGAACCGGAAGTGGCCGCCATCGGCCTTGGCGCCCGCGATTCCCTGCGCCTGGAGGCGGGCTTGTGCCTGTACGGGCATGACATGAACACCGAGACCAGCCCGATCGAAGCGAGCCTGCTGTGGGCGATCTCCAAGCCGCGTCGCGCCGATGGCGCTCGGGCCGGCGGCTTCCCTGGCGCCGAAACCGTGTTCGCCCAGCAACAGGCAGGTGTCAGCCGCAAGCGCGTCGGCCTGTTACCGCAGGAACGCACACCGGTGCGCGAGGGCGCCGAGATCGTCAACGAAGCTGGCGACATCATCGGTAGCGTCTGCAGTGGCGGTTTCGGGCCGACCCTGGGCGGGCCGCTGGCCATGGGTTATGTCGACAGCGCCTATATCGCACTGGACACCCCCGTCTGGGCGATTGTGCGTGGGAAAAAGGTGCCTTTGCTTGTAAGCAAAATGCCATTTGTTCCACAACGCTACTATCGCGGCTGATTGAATGTTCCTATAAGTAACGCGGTTGCGTTAACTGTGCACTAATGTGTAACGCAACCGCCATAAAATAGTGCATTGTTTGGCTCTAAGCTTCGATTATGAACTTTGCTTATAACGATCGAAAACATTTGAACAGCGCTAGCGTATAAGGCCCCACTAGTGGACTGACTTTGCCATCAACCTGAGGAAATACGGGGCCTTCACAGGGCTTGTTTTTTCTCCCGTAGTTGGCGTAGAGTTTGTTCACTGTGTTTGCATGGGTCGCTTGGAATCGTGACCTGGGCAGTAGCCTACAAGTTAGCTACATCCCGTTCGACGTCTTCTTACTCTCCTGCAACCAGCCCCAGTACTCTTTCATGAGAAGGAGACTGTCATTAATTTTTTGCGTCAAAGGAAATAAGAAATGTCCCAACGTCAGAGCGGTACCGTCAAGTGGTTTAACGACGAGAAAGGTTTTGGTTTTATCACTCCTGAAAGCGGTCCGGATCTGTTCGTGCATTTCCGCGCCATCCAGGGCAACGGCTTCAAGAGCCTGAAAGAAGGCCAGAAAGTGACTTTCATCGCCGTGCAGGGCCAGAAAGGCATGCAGGCTGACGAAGTACAAGCAGAAGCCTAATCTTCTGTAACGAAAAAGCCCCTGATGCTGACATCAGGGGCTTTTTTGTGCGCGCAAATCCGTAAAATGGCTTCTTTTTCCGCCGAGAGCCTGCCATGTCGAAACACCTGCTTACTCCCCAGGGCGACTTTCCTGCCGCTGGTCTGGGTCGTCGTCTGGCAGCCATGTTCTATGATTTCCTGCTGTGCACCGCCCTGCTGATCGTCACCAGCGGCATCTACAAGATGATCCAGATGGCGATCATCGGCGAAGAAAGGATGCGCACCCTGACCGAAGCCGGCGCGCTGGACGGCGATCCCCTGCTCTCCACAGTCCTGCTGTTCGTACTGTTTGGCTTCTTCGCCAAATTCTGGACCTGGTCGGGTCAGACCTTGGGCATGCAGGTCTGGTGCATTCGCGTCCAGAACGCCGACGGCTCATCCATCAGCCTGTGGCAGGCGCTGTTGCGCTTTGTGGTGTCGATCGCTTCCTTGCTGTGTGTTGGCCTTGGGTTCTTCTGGTCGCTGTTCGACAAGCAAAAACGCAGTTGGCACGACATGTATTCCAACACGCAACTGGTGCGGATTCCGAAGAAGACCAAATAATCGGGGTCGGCAAAAATCACTGTGGGAGCGGGCTTGCTCGCGAAAGCGGCGTGTCAGCCTATATCAATGTTGCCTGACACTACGCCTTCGCGAGCAAGCCCGCCCCCACAATTGTTGCGACCTGCCTGATAAACCTCAGGCGTTCCCGGCCAGCTTCATCCGCGCCGCCTGGGTAAAGTCCAGCATCCGCTTGAGCGGTCGAATCGCCTGCGGGATCAGCGCCGGATCGACAAAGATCTCGTTCGCGCCTTCTTTCAACGCCTTGAGCGTGCGCTCAAGGGTGTTCATGGCCATCCACGGGCAATGTGCACAACTGCGGCACGCCGCGCCGTTACCCGCCGTTGGGGCTTCGATAAAGACCTTGTCCGGGCACAGCTGCTGCATCTTGTAGAAGATGCCGCGGTCGGTGGCAACGATCAGCGTCTTGTTCGGCAGGCTCTGTGCCGCCGCGATCAACTGGCTGGTGGAGCCCACGGCGTCGGCCAGCTCAATCACCGAAGTCGGCGACTCCGGGTGCACCAGGATCGCCGCATCCGGGTACAGCGCCTTCATGTCTTCAAGCTGCTTGGACTTGAACTCTTCGTGAACGATGCAGGCACCGTCCCACAGCAGCATGTCGGCACCGGTCTGACGCTGGATGTAGGTACCCAGATGCTTGTCCGGGCCCCAGATGATGGTCTCGCCGTTGTCCATCAGGCTTTCGACGATTTCCAGCGCACAGCTTGAAGTCACCACCCAATCCGCGCGGGCTTTTACCGCAGCGGAAGTGTTGGCGTACACCACGACCGTGCGCTCCGGGTGTTGATCGCAGAACGCGGAAAACTCGTCCACCGGGCACCCCAGGTCGAGCGAACAGGTCGCTTCGAGGGTCGGCATCAGCACGCGCTTTTCCGGATTGAGGATCTTGGCAGTCTCCCCCATGAACTTCACGCCGGCGACGACCACGGTCTTGGCCGGATGGGCATTGCCGAAGCGGGCCATCTCCAGCGAGTCGGAGACACAACCCCCCGTCTCTTCGGCCAGCGCCTGAATGACAGGGTCACAATAGAAGTGGGCCACCAGCACCGCGTCCTGAGCCTTGAGCTCGGCAGCGATGGCGGCACGGTAGTAAGCCTCTTCATCGGCGGTCAGCGGTTTGGGCTGTTTGGCGTCGAGGTGGGCTTGAACCAGAAGGCGTTCGGATATTTGCGTCATGTTCGCAAGACCTGCAAGCGCATTCGCGCGAAAGTCGAGTATACACCCGGCTCCGACCCCTTCAGGGTACCGCCGGGAAAGTGGGTATTCATCAGGCACGGACAGCGTTGAAGCTGCGCAAGGCTACAGAATATCCGGCAGATGCAAAAGATGATTCTGACCTGCGCCTTGCGCAGCAGCCCGAAGCGAGGCGGACTTTAATCGCGGGCAAAAAAAAACCCGGAAATCCTCACTTTCGTGGGCCTTCCGGATTTTCTAAACCGCCAAAAATGGTGGGTCGTGTGGGATTCGAACCTACGACCAATTGGTTAAAAGCCAACTGCTCTACCAACTGAGCTAACGACCCGCTGTGTGGTGGCGCGTATAATACTGATTTTTAAGGACTATTCAACACCTATTTTGAAAATAATCAAAAATAAGGTGTTGGATCGCTGATTCCGGCCGCTGCAAAGCCTTCCGCGCGCAGTCGGCAGCTGTCGCATTTGCCGCACGCACGGCCATCATCGTCGGCCTGATAGCAGGAAACGGTCAGCCCGTAGTTCACGCCAAGCTTCACGCCCGCCTGGACGACCTGCGCCTTGCTGAGGTTCTGCAGCGGCGCCTGAATGCGGAAGCCATTGCCTTCCACGCCGGCTTTGGTCGCCAGGTTGGCCATGCGCTCGAACGATTCGATGAACTCGGGGCGGCAGTCCGGGTAACCGGAGTAATCCACCGCATTGACGCCGATGAAGATGTCCCGCGCACCGAGCACTTCAGCCCAGCCCAGGGCCAGGGACAGGAACACCGTGTTACGCGCAGGCACGTAAGTGACAGGAATACCCTCACCCAGCTCTTCCGGTATATCGATGCTGCGGTCGGTCAGCGCCGAGCCGCCCATGCCGTTCAGGTTCAGGCCGATTACCTTGTGCTCGACCACACCCAGATCCCGCGCCACGCGCTCGGCGGCGTGCAGTTCGGCGTGAGAGCGCTGACCGTAGTCGAAGCTCATGGTGTAGCAGCTGTAGCCTTCGGCGCGCGCCATGGCTACCACGGTCGCCGAGTCCAGGCCACCGGACAGCAGGATGACCGCACGTTTTTCAGCAGTGTTGAGTTGTTCAGTCATTTCAGCGCCCCGGCTCGTCATTCCATAGATATTTATGCAGCTGCAATTGCAAACGCACTGGCAGGTTGTCCGCCACCACCCAGTCCGCCAGGTCCCGGGCATTGAGATCATGGTGGCTTGGCGAGAACAGGACTTCGCCAGCGCGCTGGTCCAGACCGTACTGGATCAGTTTGGAAACGGACCAGTCATAGTCCTCCCGCGAACAGATGACAAACTTCACCTGATCGTTGGGCGTGAGCAGCTCGATGTTTTCGTAGCGATTGCGGTGCGCTTCCTTCGAACCCGGGGTTTTCAGGTCGACAACGCGACTGACCCGGGAATCTACTGCCGAGATATCGATAGAGCCACTGGTTTCCAGTGACACTTCGTAACCGGCGTCGCACAAGCGCTTGAGCAAGGGAATGGCGTTGGGTTGCGCCAGGGGCTCGCCGCCCGTGACACAGACATAACGCGGGCGGAAACCGGCGACCTGCTCGAGGATGTCGTCGAGGGTGCGAATGGTTCCGCCAGTGAACGCGTAGGCGCTGTCGCAGTATTGGCAACGCAACGGGCAACCGGTCAGGCGCACAAAAACCGTGGGCAGGCCGGCAGTCCGAGTTTCACCCTGCAACGAGTAGAAAACTTCGGTGATTCTCAATGTGTCTTGCATAGTCGCCACGGGCGTAACAGCTAAACAGGCTGTCCGCCTCCGTCAGGCACTTCAAGGAACCCCGGCAATGCGCAGATCCCAAAAAGCGTGTTTCAGAAAAAGGGGGTGAATTCTAACGAAAAAACCCGCGACAAGCGCGGGTTTCTTTGAAACGGCTCAAGCCGCCTTACATTTTCTGCAGGTCACGCTGTGCCAGCTGAGCAGCGGAAGTGCCCGGATACTGGGACACCACCTGCTGCAGAATGCCTTTGACCCGGTCGGTATGACCGAGACGGCGCTCTACATCAGCGAGTTTGTACAGCGAATCAGGCACCTTGGCGTGCTTGGGATACAGCTGCGAAACCTTGGCAAATGCCTGACCTGCACCTTGCAGATCGCCTTTGGCCAGGTTCACTTCGCCCAGCCAGTACTGGGCATTGCCCGCGTACTGACTGTTCGGGTATTTGCGCAGGAATGCGGCGAAAGCCTGGCTGGCCTTGTCGAAATCCTTGGCTTTGATCAGGTCGAAGGCAGCATCGTAATAGAGCTTTTCCTTCGCCGGATCTGCCGGTTCGCTACCCGCGGCAGGTGCTTGAGCGGCGGCTGCGCCAGCTGCTGCACCTGCGGCTGCACCGGGGGCGTTCAATTCACCACCGGTGGAAGAATTTTCAGGAGTCGCGGCTGGTGCAACACCGGTTCCTATGCGCCGATCAAGATCCTGGTATCGCTCCAGGCTTTCCTGCTTCATGCGCGCCACATCATTTTGCAGTTCTTCGATCACACCCTGTTGGCGCGAGATCTGTTCCTGCATTTGTTGCAGTTGGTTGAACAGCTGGCCCTGTGCCGAGACAGGGGTAGAAACCCCTCCCCCGGCATAGGCGCCGTTCGTACCGTAACCTGCAGGCGGATAACTGCTCCCGCTATTGTTATAGCCGGAGTCATTATCGACCACAGGAACCGCAGCCCACGCCGCAAGCGGTGCGAGGCTGAGAGCCAGAACAGTTACAGCACGACGGCACGTTCGCATGACGAATTACTTACGCAGTTCGACGCGACGGTTTTGAGCCCAGGACTGCTCGTCGTTGCCGGTAGCAACTGGACGCTCTTCGCCGTAGGAAACCAGTTCCAGCTGAGCTGGGGAAACACCTTGCAGTACCAGGTAACGCTGAACGGCTTTCGCACGACGCTCGCCCAGTGCCATGTTGTACTCACGAGTACCACGTTCGTCGGTGTTGCCTTCCAGAACAACGCGAGCGCCGTTTGCTTTCAGGTCTTTGGCGTGAACGTCCAGAGCGCGCATGGCTTCTGGCTTCAGGTCCGAGCTGTCGTATTCGAAGTAGAAAGTGGTGATAGCGCGCAGTGCAGCTTCTTCGCTCAGGGAGCCGTCAACTGCACCAGTGTTTGCGCCGTAACCAGCGTTTGGATCTACCGCGCCTTCACCGGCATTGTCGCCGCCTTTGGACGAGCAACCTACAGCTACAGCCATGGCCAGTGCCAGCGCAGCAAATTTACCAAACTTCAGCATTTCCATCGTGAAACTCCTAATGAACCCCAGTGTGTTAAGTACAACGTATAGCGCCGCGTCAGTTCAGGTAAGGGGACCAGGAAGGTTCTCTGACTTCGCCTTGTGCGGTAGGAAGCGGGAGCCTTACGCGTCCATTGATGGACACGAGCATCAAGACTCCCCGGCCCTGCTGGCGGGTGGCGTAGATTACCATGGTGCCGTTGGGCGCGACAGTAGGCGACTCGTCCAGAGTGCTATCAGTGAGGATTTTTACACTACCACGTTGCAAATCCTGGGCCGCCACCTTGAAATTGGTAAAGCCATCCTGACGGTGAATCATGACAAGCGTCTTTTCATCAGCCGACAATTTAGGGTTGGCGTTGTAGTTGCCGACGAAAGTCACGCGTTCGGCACCGCCGCCACCGGCGCTGGTCTTGTAGATCTGCGGTTTGCCGCCACGGTCGGAAGTGAAGTAGATGGTCGAGCCATCCTTGCCCCAGAACGGTTCGGTGTTGATGCCAGGACCGTTGGTAACACGGCTGATCTGACGCGAGCCCAGGTTCATCACATAGATGTCCGGGTTGCCGTCCTTGGACAGCACGAACGCCAGGCGATTGCCATCCGGCGACCAGGCAGGCGCACCGTTCAGGCCTTCGAAGTTGGTGATCTGCTCACGGCGACCGGTGTCGATGTTCTGCATGAAGATACGCGGACGCTTCTGCTCGAAGGAGACATAAGCGATGCGCTTGCCATCCGGTGCGAAACGCGGCGACAGGATCGGCTCACGCGATTGCAACAGGGTCACGGCGCGGGCACCGTCGTAGTCCGAACGCTGCAGGGTGTAGCGAGTGTTGTTCTCGGAGAAACGCTCGGCCGTTACGTACAGCAGGCGAGTCGAGAAGGCACCCTTGATACCCGTGAGTTTTTCGAACGACTGGTCGGAGATGTAGTGCGCCATGTCGCGCAACTGATCGACACCGCCCGACACACTGCCGGTCAGCACTTGCTGCTCGGTGGCTACGTTGAACAGTGCATATTGCACCTGCAGGCGACCGCCCGCCGGAACAATGCTGCCGACCATGACGTACTGGGCACCCAGTGCCTTGAAGTCACGGAAGATGATTTCGCCGGCCTGGCTCGGCTGGCTGATCATGTTCTGCTTTGGAATCGGCGAGTAGTAACCCGAGTTGCGCAGGTCGTTACCAATGATTTCCGCCATGTCGTCCGGCAGCACGCTACCGCCCTGGAAGCCGAACGGTACAACGGCGATCGGGGTCGCCCGATCGCTGCCGCTGGTAACCAGAATGTTTTTCTCATCTGCCATCGCCATCCCTGCCATGCAGCAGATAACGACCAGCATTCCTCGAAGAAGGTTTCTCACAAGGCTAGATCCTCAGGTGTGAATGTCATCTTGAATGAACGATACGGAGCGAAATCACTCGGCTTCATTCCCTGCATTTCTGTCAAACGTCCAATATTCTTCACTGCTGCAACAGCCGATGCGTCAAACGGACCGTCGCCACTGGACCTGGACACGCTGACCGAAGTCACCGTACCGTCCGGCAACATGCCGATTTGCAACACGACCGTCATGCCTTTGCGTGCCGAAGGTGGACGAGCCCAGCCTTCCGCTGCACGCGCACGAATCAGGTCATCGAAACTGCCGGCGACTTCGTCACCCTGCTCATCGGCCAAGGCCTGCTGACGCTGCGGCGTATCGGAAAGCAAATCTGCCAGGGCCTGGGCCTTTTTGTCTTCGGCGGATTTACGCGCCGCGTCCTGCGATTTCTTCTTCGCAGCATCGGCAGCAGCTTTCTTCTTCGCTTCCTCGGCGACTTTCTTCTTCGCCTCTTCAGCCTCGGCTTTCTTCTTGGCGTCTTCCGCGGCTTTCTTCTTCGCGTCTTCGACGATCTTTTTCTTGGCTTCTTCAGCGGCCGCTTTCTTGGCCTCTTCTTCAGCAGCCTTCTTGGCTTCTTCTTCAGCTTTCTTCTTGGCTATATCAGCCAATTGTTTCTCTTCTGCCTTCTTGGCTTGCGCGGCTTTCTTCGCGTCGTCGGCTTTCTTGGCTTCATCAGCCTTTTGCGCCTCGTCCGCTTTCTTCGCCTCGTCGGCCTTCTTGGCTTCCTCGGCCTTTTGAGCCGCCTCTTCTTTCTTTTGTTCCGCAGCCTTCACCGCTTCCTGCTCGACCTTTTTCTGCTCCATCTGCTCGACTTCGGTCTGACGCGCAGCAGATTTCTGCGCCTCTCCGGCAATCTTCTGATTGGTCTGGGTGGTCGCCCGACTTTTCGATTTCAGCTGGTACAAGGTCGCCTGGACAATCGGCTTGGCCGGCGGCAGCTCCGGGGTAAAGGCAAAACTGACGAACAGCATGCCGAACACCAGCACGTGCAAGCCAATCGCCCAGACACTAGGCCAGAAGTAGCTTTCCGAGGCGGACGGCTCTCGCTGTTGCTGCATCAGGGCGCCTCGGTAATCAAGCCAACATTACCGACCCCGGCTTTCTGCAACCCGCCCATGGCCCCCATGACGGAACCGTAATCGACGGATTTGTCGCCGCGAATGAAGACCTGGGTATGCTTGCCGCCTTCGTTGCCGACGCGAATGATCTTGGTCACCGCGTCAGTCATCTGCGGCAACGTCATTGCCCGGTCCTGCTGCTTGTCCGTGTCGACTTCGCTGCCAAGGTTCCAGTAGTAGGTCTTGTCGGATTTGATGGAAATGGTCAGGACCTGGGTGTTGTTGTCCTGCGGCAAGGCTTCGCTGGAAACCTTGGGCAGATCAACTTTCACGCCCTGATTGAGCATCGGCGCGGTCACCATGAAGATGACCAGCAGCACCAACATCACGTCGATGTAGGGCACCACGTTCATCTCGGCGACCGGCTTGCGCTTTTTGCGAGCTCGAGCGATTAAAGCCATTGGAAATTACCTGCTTATTCTTCGCTGGTGTGCACTTTGCGGTGCAGGATCGCCTGGAACTCGTCGGCGAAGGTGTAGTAGCGGCCCAGCAGGGTTTCGCTGCGAGCAGCAAAACGGTTGTAAGCGATAACGGCTGGAATGGCCGCGAACAGACCGATGGCCGTGGCGATCAGTGCTTCGGCGATACCCGGGGCCACAGTGGCCAGGGTCGCTTGCTGGGCGGTGGCCAGGCCACGGAAGGAGTTCATGATCCCCCAGACGGTACCGAACAGACCGATGTAGGGGCTGACGGAACCGACAGTGGCGAGAAAGGGCAGGCTCTGTTCGAGCTTTTCTTCCTCGCGGGAAATCGCAACGCGCATGGCACGGGCCACGCCTTCCATGACCGCTTCCGGATCAACGCCTGACTGCTGGCGCAGGCGGGAGAATTCCTTGAAACCGGCACGGAAGATTTGCTCGACACCCGAATCGGGGTCCGGATTGCTGCCGGCCTGGCGGTACAGCTTGGACAGGTCGATACCCGACCAGAAGCGCTCTTCAAAGCTCTCCAGGGCACGTCGACCGGCGCGCAGCAAGTTGCTGCGCTGAAAGATCATGATCCACGAGGTCACCGATGCGGCTACCAGGGTCAGCATTACCAGTTGCACCACGATACTGGCATTGCTGACCAGGCTCCACATGGAGGAATGGTCGACGACGTTAGCTTCCACGCTTTATCTCCTGCTTTGAGTGTGTACCCGCGCCGCTCACGTCGGCAAAGGCCGCTCGTAGAGCTTCGGGAATGGCCCGGGGTTTCAAACTTTCAGTGCGCACACAGGCCACCAGAAACTGCCCTTCGCAGAGCAGCACATTATCCGTCGCCCGCCTGACCTGCTGCTTGAAGCGCAGGCTGGCACGGTTCAATTCGATTACTTCAGCGCTTACCAGCAGTTCGTCGTCCAGTCGCGCCGGCGCGTGGTAGCGCGCTTCGCTGGAATGCACGACGAACAACAGGTCCTCCCCTGCCAGCTGTGATTGGGCAAAGCCCAGATCTCGCAGCCGCTCGGTTCGAGCCCGTTCCATAAACTTGAGGTAATTGACGTAATACACGATGCCGCCCGCATCGGTGTCCTCGTAATAAACGCGACAACGATGTGCGAAAGGCTCAAGCCCGTTTTGCGCGCGCATACTCTAGTGCTTACTCCTCAGGTTGCCAATCCGGCCAGGCAACTGTTTTTCATTGATCTGCGGCTTTCTTGCGAAAGTACGGTCCTGGGACCCTACATTGCCCGAAAAAATCAGCACGCAACGTTAATTAATCGTCACTGGCACCGAGGAACTCGTCTGCCACGGGCATTTCGCCCAATCGTGACGGAATGTTTAAACCGAAATGCAGATAGGCATGCCGCGTCACCACTCGCCCCCTTGGCGTGCGCATGATGTAGCCCTGCTGGATCAGGTAAGGCTCCAGCACGTCTTCAATGGTGTGACGCTCTTCGCTGATGGCGGCAGCCAGACTGTCGACCCCGACCGGCCCGCCATCGAACTTCTCGATCATGGTCAGCAACAGGCGCCGGTCCTGGTGATCGAAACCACGCTCGTCGACGTCCAGCAGGTTCAGCGCGAGGTCGGCAATCGGCTTGGTGATATGCCCCTTGGCGCGAACTTCGGCGAAATCTCGTACCCGGCGCAACAGTCGGTTGGCAATTCGTGGCGTGCCACGGGCACGGCGGGCGATTTCGAAGGCGCCTTCCGGGTCCAGCGGCAAACCCAGGATGCTCGCCGAACGACTGACGATCGTCGACAAGTCGGCGTTATTGTAGAACTCAAGACGTTGAACGATGCCGAAACGGTCGCGCAACGGATTGGTCAGCATGCCTGCCCGGGTCGTTGCGCCGACCAGGGTGAACGGTGGCAGATCGAGCTTGATCGAACGCGCAGCCGGGCCTTCGCCAATCATGATGTCGAGCTGGAAATCTTCCATGGCCGGGTACAGCACTTCTTCAACGATGGGCGACAGGCGATGGATTTCGTCGATGAACAGCACATCGTGAGGCTCAAGGTTGGTCAACAGTGCCGCGAGATCACCCGGACGCTCCAGCACCGGGCCCGAAGTGCTCTTGATCGACACCCCCATTTCCTGGGCGATGATGTTGGCGAGGGTGGTCTTGCCCAGGCCCGGCGGCCCGAAGATCAGCGTGTGATCCAGGGACTCGTTACGACCGCGAGCCGCCTGAATAAACAACTCCATCTGCTCGCGAACGGTCGGCTGGCCAATGTACTCCGCCAGGCTGACCGGGCGGATCGCCCGGTCCTGGACTTCTTCGCGCTCACGCGGACTGTGCGTGGCGGCGATCAGACGATCAGCTTCAATCACTTAGATCATTCCCTTCAAGGCGCGACGGATCATGTCTTCACTGCTCAAACCTTTCTCCTTGATCGCAGACACCGCCTTGCTCGCTTCCTGCGGCTTGTAGCCCAGGGAGATCAGGGCGCTGACGGCGTCATTTTCAGCAGTGTTCACCGGGGCCGGTCCATCCGGCTGGTTCGGCACCAGGGCAAACATGGCCGGTACGGTTTCCCAGGCCTTGAAGCGATCCTTGAGTTCCACCAGCAAACGCTCGGCGGTTTTCTTGCCCACACCTGGCACCTTGGTCAGCGCCGAAGTGTCCTGGGACTGTACGCAACGAACCAGTTCGTCGACTTCCAGACTCGACATCAAGGCCAGCGCCAGTTTCGGCCCGACACCATTGAGGCGGATCAACTCGCGGAAAAAATCGCGCTCACGCTTGCCGACGAAACCATAGAGTAACTGTGCGTCTTCACGCACGACCAGATGAGTGTGCAACGTCAGCGGCTCACCGACCGACGGCAAGCGATAGAGGGTCGTCATGGGCACTTCGAGTTCATAACCCAGACCGTTTACATCCAGAATCAGGTGTGGAGGCTGCTTCTCAGCCAGGGTGCCGCGCAAACGTCCAATCACGTTACAAATCCTTGAGCGTTGGCCAGCTCTGGGCCAGCGACTGATGGAGCAAGGGAGTGGCGCCGACAACCCAGGCGAAACGCCCTCACCCCATGAAAATGATTGCTGATGCTATCAGAGACGCAGGCGCCCGCCACGACTGCGTGCCGCCCCGAGACCATGGGGCAGCAGACTGGAGCGGGTATGAGCATGACAGATGGCAATGGCCAGGGCGTCCGAAGCATCGATCTGCGGCTTGCTGGTCAGCTTGAGCATGTGCATGACCATCATCTGCACCTGCTCCTTGTTGGCCGAGCCGGTACCGACCACTGCCTGCTTGACCTGGGTTGCGCTGTATTCGGCAATTTCCAGGCTTTCCTCGGCACCCGCCACGATCGCCGCGCCACGGGCCTGCCCCAGTTTCAGGGCGGAATCAGCGTTACGGGCCATGAACACCTTTTCGATCCCCATGGTCACCGGATGGTAGGTCTGAATGATCTCCCGCACCCCGCGATAGACAATCTGCAGTCGCTCAGCCAGCTCGCCGGCACCGGTGCGGATACAACCGGAGGCGACGTACTCGCAGCCACGGCCGGTATCACGAACCACACCGTAACCGGTGATGCGCGAGCCGGGGTCGATACCAAGAATTAAAGTCATAACGCCTGCGGGTTTTAAAGGTAGGAGCGAGCTTGCTCGCAATGAACGTTAACGATAACGATAACGCGGGTTGCCTGAATTGACGCGGCGCTCTCAGGCTCATCGCGAGCAAGCTCGCTCCTACAGAAGAAACAGATCAACCGAGCTGCGCGGCCACCGATTCCGGGATTTCCGCGTTGGAGTAGACGTTTTGTACGTCATCCAGGTCTTCGAGCATGTCGATCAGCTTGAGGACTTTCTCGGCGCCTTCCAGATCGAGCTCGGCGCTGGTGGTTGGCAGCATGACGATTTCCGCGTCGTCACCCTTGAAGCCCGCCGCTTCCAGTGCGTTACGCACGGAATAGAATCCGGCAAACGAGGTGAAAACGTCGATCGAACCGTCTTCGTTGGTCACCACGTCATCGGCGTCGGCTTCCATGGCCGCCTCCATCAGCGCGTCTTCGTCAACGCCGGCGGCGAAGGAGATCTGCCCCTTGCGCTCGAACAGATAGGCCACCGAACCGTCAGTCCCGAGGTTGCCGCCACACTTGCTGAACGCATGGCGAACCGCGGCCGCGGTACGGTTACGGTTGTCGGTCATGCATTCAACCATCACCGCCACACCGCCTGGACCGTAACCTTCGTAGGTCAGCTCGACCACGTCGTCGGTATCGGCAGCGCCGGTACCGCGGGCGACAGCACGATCGATGATGTCACGGCTCATGTTGGCACCCAGAGCCTTGTCCAGGGCCAGGCGCAGACGCGGATTGGAGCCTGGATCACCACCACCCTGACGGGCAGCGACGGTCAGCTCACGAATCCACTTGGTGAAGATCTTGCCCCTCTTGGCATCCTGACGTTCTTTGCGGTGCTTGATGTTCGCCCACTTGGAATGACCTGCCATAACTCGCTCCGAATTCTCTTTGAAACATTGCCCGCCGCGCTGTATTGCGCCGGCCGGCAAACAAAAATCTTGAACAACTCTGCCTATAAAGAAAGGGCGCATCCGCAGATGCGCCCTTCGGGTCAGCCTTACTCGGCCTTTGGCGTTTCACGCAGACGAATGTGCAACTCGCGCAATGCCTTGGCATCCACCTGGCCCGGCGCCTGGGTCATGACATCGGCCGCGCTCTGGGTTTTCGGGAAGGCGATCACTTCACGGATCGACTGGGCGCCGGTCATCAGCATCACCAGACGGTCCAGGCCAAAGGCCAGGCCACCGTGCGGCGGTGCGCCGTATTTCAGGGCGTCGAGCAGGAAGCCGAATTTCTCTTCCTGTTCCACTTCGTTGATGCCCAGCAGACGGAAGACCGCTTGCTGCATCTCTTTGCGGTGGATACGAATCGAACCGCCACCCAGCTCGGTGCCGTTCAGCACCATGTCGTAGGCACGGGACAGAGCGCCCGCCGGGTTGGCTTCCAACTCCGCCGGGGAGCACTTCGGCGCGGTGAACGGGTGGTGCAAGGCGCTGAAGCTGCCGTCGTCGTTCTCTTCGAACATCGGGAAGTCAACGACCCACATCGGAGCCCATTCGCAGGTCAGCAGGCTCAGGTCGTGACCGAGCTTGATGCGCAATGCGCCCAACGCTTCACTGACGATCTTGGCCTTGTCGGCACCGAAGAACACGATGTCGCCGTCAACTGCACCAACACGATCCAGGATCACGTTGAGGTTGGCTTCAGGGATGTTCTTCACGATCGGCGATTGCAGACCGTCAACGCCATTCGCACGCTCGTTGACCTTGATGTACGCCAGGCCCTTGGCACCGTAGATGCCGACAAACTTGGTGTAGTCGTCGATCTGCTTGCGCGGCATGCTCGCGCCGCCAGGCACGCGCAGGGCGGCGATGCGGCATTTCGGGTCGTTGGCCGGGCCGCTGAACACCTTGAAGTCGACTTCCTTGAGCTGGTCGGCCACGTCCACCAGTTCCAGCGGGTTACGCAGGTCTGGCTTGTCGGAACCGTAGCGGCGCATGGCTTCTTCGAAGGTCATGTGCGGGAACTCGCCGAATTCCAGGCCCAGCACTTCCTTGAACAGGTTGCGGATCATTTGCTCGGTCAGGCCCATGATCTCTTTTTCATCGAGGAAGCTGGTCTCGATGTCGATCTGGGTGAATTCCGGCTGGCGGTCGGCGCGCAGGTCTTCGTCGCGGAAGCACTTGGCGATCTGGTAGTAACGGTCGAAGCCGGCCACCATCAACAGTTGCTTGAACAGCTGCGGCGATTGCGGCAAGGCGAAGAACGAACCGGCATGAGTACGGCTCGGCACCAGGTAGTCGCGCGCGCCTTCCGGGGTAGCCCGGGTCAGGATCGGCGTCTCGACGTCGAGGAAGCCGTTCTCGTCCAGGAAGCGACGGATGCTGGTGGTCATGCGCGAGCGCAGACGCAGCTTCTCGGCCATTTCCGGGCGACGCAGGTCGAGGAAACGATAGCGCAGGCGGGTTTCTTCACCGACGTCGGAGAATTCGTTCAGCGGGAACGGCGGGGTTTCCGATTCGTTCAGCACTTCCAGCTCGTAGCCGAGGACTTCGATCATGCCCGACGCCATGTTGGCGTTGGTCGCACCGGCCGGACGCAGGCGAACCTTGCCGGTGATCTTCACGACGTACTCGCTGCGCACGCGATCGGCCGCGGCGAAGGTTTCAGCGCGGTCCGGATCGAACACGACCTGGGCCAGACCATCACGATCACGGATATCGAGGAAAATCACCCCACCGTGGTCACGGCGACGGTGAACCCATCCGCAAAGGGTAATTTCCTGGCCGTCCAGGCTTTCGTTCAGTTGGCCGCAATAATGGCTGCGCATCATGGTCGTGGTTTCACTTCTCGTAATTCGAAATTCGGTTGGAGATCCTACAGCAGCCCCGCCTTTAAAAAGGCGCCGGGTGATGCAAGAACTCGCGTGTGTCGTTCAATTCAGGTGCAGGACCTTAGTCAGCTTTGTCGCCGCCGGCCAGGTTCTTCTTGGAACCGGTCTTGAAATCGGTTTCGTACCAACCCGTGCCGCT
Source organism: Pseudomonas sp. QLc11A (assembly GCF_052112305.1). NCBI lineage: Bacteria > Pseudomonadati > Pseudomonadota > Gammaproteobacteria > Pseudomonadales > Pseudomonadaceae > Pseudomonas > Pseudomonas sp. QLc11A. Next base: position 326,862 of record NZ_JAVAJJ010000001.1, on the reverse strand, counting down.
GAGGCGAAAGCCCGGCATGGACAGCATTTTCTTAAGCTCTGGCGCCTGACAGGCAGGGCAGTCGACCAGCGGTGCATCGCTGATCTTTTGAATGGCTTCCAACTGATGACCACAGGAAGCACATTGATAATCGTACATCGGCATGGAGGTTGTCTCGGCGATCAGATTGCTACCGCACACGCTGGGTTTCGCGGCAAAGAGCGGGATTATATCCATTAAATGCGGCCTGTGCAGCCGTAAGACTGCACAGACCGACACTCTGCCGTTTTCACCGCCTTGACTAGGCGGTGACGATGCATCCCCCTTCCTTGAGGCTGTGCACGACACAGACAACCCGCACCAATCCACTGAAATTCCTGACACCGCCATGACGCAAGTGAACTTCGCGATCCACATGGGATAACAGGCTACTGACCGAACAACCGTTGGCCCGGGCCATCCCCCCCAAAATATCCCAATAAACCTGCTCAAGCCGCAAACAGGTAGCGAAGCCATTCAATCGTACGGAGCGGGACAAGGGCTGGGCCAATCCCATATCGAACTCACGAACAAACGGATCAACCCTTACATCCCTGTGCGGACCGTATCGCCCCTCTTCTTGCCTTTGATAAACCATAACGCTGACACTCCTTTGCCATCCTGGTTTCTTAAAGCGCAACTGCCTGTCGACTTATAAAAACGCAGGTGCAAAGCTATTTTCCAGCCGACTTTATGACCCTCGACGTAGGATAAGCCAACAACTTATGGCAGACCTTGGAGCTCATCCTACTCCGGACGTTTTCCCACGCTGCGAAGCGATGCCCCCTTCAGAAGCACCTACGCAATGGCGTAGGAAAGAAGAGCGCCAAGCATCCACGCCACTTTTCATGCATCTGCATACGCGGATCAGCAAGTCACCCGCCTTACCGCAGCCGCGAAACTTCGGACAACCTGCGGCAAATCACCACCAAAGAGCCGCCGGACGCCCTGATTTGAGTAGCCTGCGGCTTTGCTGTTAAATAGACGACGTGTCGCCAGTGCCTATTTTTCCGGGCATGGCGCATAGGCTGATACCGGGCACGTGTCCAACGCCTCTTTATTGTCTTGAAGCGAACCGTGCGCCATCAGCTCTTCCTTGTGAGCTGCCTTAAAGTGAGTTAATCAAAATGTTGAAAATCGTCCATCTGTTGATAGGCGCAGCAGCCTTGCTGCTGTCCTTCATCCCTAGCCTGCACCCTGAAGCCTTGCCTTACCTGCAACAACCTGATGCGCTGTACCTGGCCCTCTTCGGCCTGCTCAATCTCACGCTTGCACCTGTCATCCCTTACTGGAACAAAGGTCCGCGCCACCAACTGCAAAACCTGGTCAGTGTCCTGCTGGCTCTGGCGGTAGTCCTGCAGACCCTGACGCTGATCGCGCCGATGCCTGTCATCGCCGGTCAACCTGCCGTTCTGTTCAGCCTGGTCGCAGCCCTGATCGCTGTTGCCCTGCACCTGGGCATCAGCTTCTACAAATCGTCACCGGTCGCTGCCTCGCCAAGCTACGACATGAGCAACCGCGATACCGGCACCGTCAAGTGGTTCAATACGTCCAAAGGCTTCGGCTTCATTTCCCGCGACTCCGGCGACGATATCTTCGTCCACTTCCGGGCCATTCGCGGTGAAGGCCACCGCGTCCTGGTAGAAGGCCAGCGCGTGGAGTTCTCTGTCATGAATCGTGACAAGGGCCTGCAAGCCGAAGATGTGATCGCCGCACTGCCGCGTCGCTGATTCAAGGCTGAAAAAAACCGCGCACAGCCTGGCTGTACGCGGTTTTTTAATGCCTGCATGTTGCTTACTGCAGTTGCTTACTGCAGGTACTTAGTAGTGCGGCGGTGGCGCTTCCTCTTCGAACGATTCGAACTGGCCGACCATTTCCTCCTGCCGTTTGAGCAACGCAGCCATTTGCAGTTGAAGACGCTCAACCACCCGCTGCTGCGCGACCAGCACATCATTCAATGCCTGGATGGTGTCATCCTGAAAGGCCAGGCGGCTTTCAAGGTCGGTAACGCGTTCTTCCAGGCTCATGGTTCAGCCCTCCAGAAACGTAAAGTCATCGGTCAATATCAGACGCAAACGCTCGCGAATGGCGGCAATCTGCTCCGAACTGTAGGGTTTTGCCGGATGCCTGCCCCAAACTGGCGCTGGCCAGGCGGCATCTTCGTGCTTGCGCACAATCACGTGCATGTGCAACTGGCTGACGACATTGCCCAGCGCCGCAACATTCAATTTGTCCGCATCGAACGAGTCCTTGAGCACTTGCGCAAGCGCCGTCGTCTCCTGCCAAAGCTGCAGCTGGTCTGCGACATCCAATTGAAATATCTCGCTGATAGCCTCACGACGAGGTACCAGGATGAACCAGGGATAGTTCGAGTCGTTGGACAACAGTAACCGGCAGAGCGGAAAGTCCCCGATCGGTAACGTGTCTTGTTGAAGTCGTGAATCTAAAGCGAACACTGCGCGTACTCCCGCCGGGTCATCATTTTTCAGCTTAGCGCCCATCCAGAGGAGCGGCGCACCAAGCGACCGGACGGCAGCATACCTGTGAACGACCCACGCTTCACGGCGAACCTTGCACAGACGCCACGAGTACCAGCGAAAAGCTGACAGCCCGCCCCCGAATGAGACACTTTTCGACGTCGCGCACCACCACAGAACCGGTCAGCCGAAAAAAAAACGCCGAAATGACTGATAAACAACGAAGAGTTCGCGCCAGACACTCGATCAACAGGAATGAATTCAGCACAAGGTTAAAATTTTTTGCACCAAGATCGCACAGTGGGTCTACGCTGAATGCTTCGACATCCGCCATTTACTCACTGGCGGGGTGAACCGGTAACATTTTTGGTTGTCAGGCAGTCGGCCAGAAGGGTGCAACATGATGCGAGGCAAAGCGTCAAGCCCAAACCAGAGCGCTTGAACCCCCCGGTTTTATGAGGTTTTTACAGCGTCAGAGCGTCAATTTGAAAAACCGCAGCAAAAACTTGATTTTGTGCACGCTTGTTGCATACATACCCAACATCACCTGAGTGACACCCGCTGGAAGCGGGGGCATTCAGGCAAAAAAAGACAGTGGCAAGGTAGCCCGATGGAGATTCAAACGTTTCACCAGGACTCTTTTTACCGATACCCAGGCTCAGAAAACAGCATTAAAGCTGTCAACCCGGTTGCGTCGGAGCTCGAAATTTGCGACATCTACCTCGCTGTTTGCGACATGGTCGTAAAGAAGGCGAAAGGTTAGGTACGCAAGTATCGCCAACATTGTCGGCGTGATATAAGTTTGCGCCGACACAAAAAGAAAGAGCCGCCCAGATAATAAAACAGGTGGGACGGCAGTACTCTTCTAAAACCAAAGGAGCAAATCACGATGCGCGTGATGAAGTGGAGCATGATCGCACTGGCAGTTGCAGCAGCAGCCAGTACCCAATTGGCTACGGCCGCCCCTTTCGTAAGTGACCAGGCTGAAGCCAAAGGTATTGTTGAAGACAGCACGCTGAACTTGCTGGTTCGCAACTACTACTTCAACCGTGACAACAAGAATGGCGCTAACGACCAGAAAGACTGGACCCAAGGTATCTGGGGCAACTTCAGCTCCGGTTACACCCAAGGCCTGATCGGTGTCGGCGTTGATGCGTACGGTTACCTGGCAATCAAGCTGGACGGTGGCGACGGTACCGGTGGCACCGGCAACATGAGCCGTGACGCTGACGGCGAAGTTAACGACAGCCAGGGCAAGGCCGGCGGCGCCGTTAAATTCCGCGTATCGAAAACCGAGCTGAAAGTCGGCGATATGCAGCCAAGCACTTCCCCAGTGTTCGCTGTGGGCGGCTCCCGTATCCTGCCGCAAACTGCCAGCGGTATCCAACTGCAGAGCAGCGAAATCAAAGACCTTGACCTCGAGGCCGGTCACTTCTACTCGGCGAGCAGCCAGGACAGAAACGCCCGTGACGGCGACCTGTGGGCAAACTACGCCGGCGTTAGCGCCAACAAGATCGACTACTTCGGCGGCAAATACGGCATCACCGACAACCTGTCGGCTTCGCTGTACGGCGCCAAGCTGGAAGACATCTGGAACCAGTACTACGCCAACCTGAACTACACCATCCCGCTGGGCGGCGACGAGTCGCTGAACCTGGACGGTAACATCTACAACACCAAAGACACTGGTGATGCCAAAGCCGGCGATATCAGCAACACCACGTTCTCCCTGGCTGCTGCTTTCTCGTTCCTGAAAGCACACACCATTACCCTGGGCTTCCAGAAGGTCAACGGTGACACTCCGTTCGACTACATCGGTGTGGGCAAGAACAACCGCGGCGGCGACTCGATTTTCCTCGCCAACTCCATCCAGTACTCTGACTTCAACGCTCCGAACGAGAAGTCTGCCCAGGTTCGTTACGACCTGAAAATGGCTGAGTACGGCGTTCCAGGTCTGAGCTTCATGACCCGTTACGTTAAAGGTTGGGACATCGACGGTACCAACACTCCAGCCAACAGCGCTTACGCTGGCCTGTACGGTGCGGATGGCAAGCACAACGAGACCAACTTCGAAGCCAAGTACGTTGTTCAGTCTGGCCCGGCAAAAGACCTGTCCTTCCGTATTCGTCAGGCATGGCACTTCGCTAACGCCGACCAAGGTGAAGGCGACATCAAAGAGTTCCGTTTCATCGTCGACTACCCGCTGTCGGTTTTGTAATCGCATCCAGTTAGTTTGCGGTAACAAAACAAAAGGCCCATCTTCGGATGGGCCTTTTTTGTTGCCCGTGCAAATTGTTCAATTATTGAACAACCGCCCTACATGTCTGACCGAAAAGTCAGGCATATATGACAAAGTCAATCACTGCACTGCGGACTCCTGAACCACGCGAATAACCCGCTGTGGAAATGGAATATCGATACCGGCCTCTCTCAAACGATCACGGGACAGTTCGTTGAACATGAACATCACATCCCAATAATCCGCTGTCTTCACCCAGACACGCAGGGAAACAGTGATAGAACTGTCACCCAATGTCGAAATGACTGCCTGAGGTTCCGGGTCAGTCAATACACGCGAATCCTTGGCCAACTCCAGCAACACTTCCCGGGCTTTCTGCAAGTCCGCTTCATAATCGACGCCTACATCAAACACGACTTTGCGGGTCGGCTGGCGATTGGTGTTGGTGATAATGCCGTTGGACAGATTACCGTTGGGCACGATGATGGTCTTGTTGTCACCAGTGCGCAGTACGGTATGGAAAATCTGGATGCTGTCGACGGTGCCGGCAATCCCCTGGGCTTCGATCCAGTCACCGATACGAAACGGACGGAACAGCAAGATCAACACGCCGCCAGCGAAGTTCGCCAGGCTGCCCTGCAAAGCCAGGCCAATGGCCAGGCCCGCCGCACCAATCGCCGCCACAAACGAAGTGGTTTCCACACCGATCATCGAGGCTACGCTGACGACCAGCAGGATCTTGAGGATGATGTTCGCCAGGCTGCTGATAAAGCCCTGCAGCGCCAGGTCGGCATTGCGCAATGCAATCAGACCGCCGAGCTTTTTCGTGACTTTGTTGATCAGCCACCAGCCGATGGCCAGGGTGATGACTGCCAGCAGTACGCGACTGCCGTATTCCATGATCATCGGGATCCAGGTTTGGGATACCTTGACCAGGTTGTCTACCTCAGCGCTTAAATCCATCTACTTTCTCCTGTTTTCCGGCTATGCGGCATGCGTAAAAAAAGCGGCAGAAAGATCGAACCACGACGGGTTCAATCGTTTCTGCCGTTGCTTGGGTCTGCGACGTCACAAACGCCAAGAGGTTCCCGCTTTCAAGGTCAGTCGCGGAAGTTGTTGAACTGCAGCGGCATACCAAACTCTTTGGCCCGCAGCACAGCAATGGCTTCTTGCAGGTCATCACGCTTCTTGCCGGTAATACGAACCTGCTCGCCCTGAATGGCTGCCTGGACCTTGAGCTTGGCATCTTTGACGTGAGCAACGATTTTCTTCGCCAGCTCCTTGTCGATGCCTTCCTTGAGGACGGCTTCCTGCTTCATCAGCTTGCCCGACGCGAAGGCATCCTTGACTTCGAGGCACTGCACGTCGATTTTGCGCTTGACCAGAGCCAGCTTGAGGATCTCAATCATCGCTTCGAGCTGGAAATCCGCTTCTGCGGTCAGGTTGACGGTCAGGTCTTTTTCCTTGAACTCGAAGCTGCCTTTGCCTTTCAGGTCATAACGACGATCGAGCTCCTTGACGGCGTTCTCGACCGCGTTGGTGACTTCGTGTTTGTCCAGTTCGGATACCACGTCGAACGACGGCATGTAATCTCTCCAAATTTAAAGGCGCACCGATGGAGCGCGCCTGGCTTGCGGTTAAAATCCGCGCTGATTATAACGGGTCTTTCCCATCATTCACTGTGAGCTGCCGATGCACGCCTTAAACAGAGCAAAAAGCTGATGTCCACCACCTGGCATGTACTCGGCGCCGGCAGCCTCGGCACTTTATGGGCGACACGCCTGGCACGGGTTGGAGTGCCGGTCAGTCTGATCCTGCGGGACACCGCGAGACTGCAGGCCTATGAGGCTGCAGGTGGATTGACACTGGTGGAACACGGCCAGACGCAACACTACGCCGTGCCCGCCGAAACAGCGGACAGCAGCGAGCCGATCAACCGCCTGCTGGTGGCGTGCAAGGCCTACGATACCGAAAGCGCGGTGGCCCGACTGGCGTCACGCCTGGCCCCCGGCGCCGAACTGATCCTGCTGCAAAATGGCCTGGGCAGCCAGGACGCGGTGGCCGCACAGGTTCCCCAGGCACGCTGCATCTATGCCTCGAGCACCGAAGGCGCCTTCCGCGATGGCGATTGGCGCGTGGTGTTTGCAGGACATGGCTTCACCTGGCTGGGGGATGCGAGCCATCCGGTCGCGCCGATCTGGCTCGATGACTTGAGCGCTGCCGGCATCCCTCACGAGTGGAGCACCGATATTCTGACCAGGCTGTGGCGCAAGCTGGCTCTAAACTGTGCGATCAACCCGCTGACGGTGCTGCACGATTGCCGCAACGGCGGCTTGCAGCAACATCAGTGCGAAGTGGCCACCCTGTGCGGAGAACTGGTGGAGTTACTTGAGCGTTGCGGTCAGCCGGCGGCGGGCGAAAACCTGCAGCAGGAAGTGGAGCGAGTGATTCACGCCACCGCGGCCAACTACTCGTCGATGCATCAGGACGTCACGAGCCAGCGCCGCACGGAAATCAGCTACCTGCTGGGCTACGCCTGCAAAGTGGCCGGGCGTCATCAACTGAACCTGCCTCACCTCAATCAACTTCAGGCAAGGTTGATCGCGCGCCTGCAAAGCCTTGGATTGCCCAGCGACTGAGCAGCGGCTACGCTGGCCACTTGTTCCTTGTCTGCGATGAATCCGATGCCATTGCGCCAGCGCCTTGAAAACCTGCCCGTCGGCCAGAAACTGCTGGCCGCCCTGCTGGTACTGATGGTCACCGTCCTGCTGGTTGCCAACCTGACCTTTATCAGCGCCGCGTACTACATCTCCCAGGAAAGCATGGCGCCTCAGGCCCTGCAGACCATCGGCCGGCTGGTATCCAACCCCAGCCTGGCCTCCGAAGCCCTGGCGTCACCGCAAAGCGCCGAGCGCCTGCTGAATGAACTCAACAGCTATTCGCCGTTGCGCGCGGCAGCCCTGTATGACGCAAAGGGTGAGCGGTTGGCGCAATTGCAGCATGGCGACAATCTCGAGCTGCCCAAACATTTCCGGCATATCGAAGACTGGCAGGTCACCGAGTTTCGCACCAATCAAGTCATCACCTTGGCCCGCCCCGGCGCTGCACCGGGACATTTGCTGCTGGTCGCGAGCAGTGAACTGCCAGTGGCGTTCTACACCGGGACCCTGACGGCCAGCCTGGGCATTCTGATCTTCAGCGTGCTGCTGTGGCTGATCATTGCCCGCCAGATCAAGCGCCTGATCACCCGGCCGATCCACCAGCTAGAAGAGTTGTCGCGGCAGGTCACCCGTGAAGAAAACTACGCACTGCGTGCTTCGCGAGGAAACCACGATGAAATCGGCAGCCTGGCCGAGGCATTCAACACCATGCTCTCGCGGATCGAGGCCAGGGAGCAGCAACTCAAGCGGGCTCGGGACGACTCCCAGGCCGCATACGACCAGGCCCAGGGCCTGGCGGAAGAAACCCGTCATACCAACCGCAAACTGGAGCTCGAAGTCCAGGTGCGCAGCAAGATCGAGAAAAAGCTCACCGGCTTCCAGAACTACCTCAACAGCATCATCGACTCCATGCCGTCGGCGCTGATCGCCCTCGACGAACAGCTCTACGTGACTCAATGGAACCAGGAAGCCAGTGCCCTGTCCGGCACACGTCTCGATGAAGCCCTTAACCAGCCAATCTTCCTCGCCTTCGAACCGCTCAAGCCGTTCTTGCCGCAACTCAAGGAAACGGTCGAGCAGCATACGGTGGCCAAAATCGAACGTGTCACCTGGCTCAAGGACGACGAGCCCCGCCACTATGCCCTGACTTTCTACCCGCTGATGGGCGGTGCCGGGCGTGGCGTGGTGATCCGGATCGACGACATCACCCAGCGTCTGTCCCTGGAAGAAATGATGGTGCAGTCGGAGAAAATGCTGTCGGTAGGCGGTCTTGCCGCCGGCATGGCTCACGAGATCAACAACCCGCTGGGTGCGATCCTGCACAACGTGCAAAACATTCGCCGACGCCTGTCCCCCGACCTGCCGAAAAACCTGGAAGTGGCCGAACAGGCCGGCATCGAACTGGCGACGGTCAATCAGTATCTGAAAATCCGCGAAGTGCCACAGTTGCTCGACGGTATCCAGCAGGCCGGTGCCCGGGCCGCCAAAATCGTCACCCACATGCTCAGTTTCAGCCGTCGCAGCACCCGCCAGATGGCCCCGTGCGATCTGCCCGCCCTGATTGATCAGGCGGTGGAAATTGCCGGCAACGATTTCGACCTGGCGATCGGCTTCGACTTCAAGGGTCAGGCCATCATTCGTCAGTTCGACCCGGCGCTAGGCCCGGTCCCCGGCACCGCCAACGAGCTGGAACAAGTACTGCTCAACCTGTTGAAAAACGCTGCGCAAGCCATTCACCAGCGCGAGGACGACAGCGAGCCGGGGCGGATCATTCTGCGCACCAGGCTGAACCCGCCATGGGCGGAAATCCAGGTCGAGGACAACGGCATCGGCATGAGTGAAAGCGTGCGCAAACGGACCTTCGAACCCTTCTTCACCACCAAGGAAATCGGTCAGGGCACCGGACTTGGGCTGTCGGTGTCGTACTTCATCATCACCAATAACCACAAAGGGCAGATGGAAGTGCAATCGACCCTGGGCCAAGGCACTTGCTTCACCTTGCGCCTGCCCCTGGCGAGCACGCCACCTGTCGCGCAAGAACTCAATCTGCTATCGAGGTAACCATGGGCTTTCGTCTGTCGAAGATTTACACCCGCACTGGCGACAAAGGCGAGACCGGGCTGGGTGATGGCCGTCGCGTCCCCAAGGATCACCCGCGGATCGAGGCCATTGGCGAAGTCGATACGCTCAACAGTCAGGTGGGCGTGTTGCTGGCCGGGTTAGCGGCGCAAACGGATACTTTTGCCGGCTTGCAGGAAGTGATCGAGGTTTTGGCGCCCTGCCAGCATCGATTGTTTGATCTGGGCGGCGAGCTGGCAATGCCGGTGTATCAGGCCTTGAATGCAACGGAAATCGAGCGCCTGGAAGCGGCGATCGATGTGTGGAATGAAGAGTTGGGACCACTGGAAAACTTCATATTGCCCGGCGGCTCGGCGCTGATTGCCCAAGCCCATGTCTGCCGTAGCCTGGCGCGCAGTGCCGAGCGGCGGTGCCAGCAATTGAATGCGATTGAACCGCTGGCCGGGGTTGGTCTGGCGTACATCAATCGGTTGTCGGATTTGTTGTTTGTCGCAGCACGGCTGATTGCCAAGCGTCAGGGGATTGCCGAGATTCTTTGGCAACCGGCGGCGAAACCTGAGGTTTAGCCGGCGCCTGTCAGGGCCCCTTCGCGGGCAAGCCCGCTCCCACAGGTTTTGTGTGCGCCACAAATCCACTGTGGGAGCGGGCTTGCCCGCGAAAGGGCCAGCAAGAGCGCTACAAAATCAGGCCTCAGGCCAGAATGCCCGAATCCCCGCCACACCCTGCGCACCCGCCGCCCAGGCTTTCTCGACCTCGGCCGGGCCAACACCACCCAGCAGGAACACCGGCTTGCTGAAGCCCTCGATCAAGCTCGACGCCTGCTCCCAACCCAACGGCTCGGCGCCAGGATGCGTCAGGGTGGGTTGCACCGGCGACAGAGTCACGAAATCCACCCCCATCTGTTCGGCCAGCGCCAGCTCTTCAGCGTTATGGCACGACGCCGCCAGCCAGCGCGATGCCGGTAGCGGTCGGCCAGCCGCTGCGTATTTGCGCAACTGCGCCGAGGTAATGTGCCAACCCGCGGACGGAAAGTCGCCCAACCATTCGAACGGCCCCTTGAGCATCAATTGTGCCTTGCCGGCACACAGGCCCACCGCATCGACGGCCAGGTCGCGATACTTGGGATCGTAACCGTTCGGTGCGCGCAACTGGATCAACTTGATGCCACCGGCAATGGCTTTCTGGATGCCACGCAGCAACGCCGGGGTTTCCAGATCTTCCGGGGTAATCAGGTACTGCGATGACAATCGGGCCGCCGCGACGATCGGCTGATTGGCCGCCGGGAACTCGTAACCCGGCAGATCGCGGGGCGACACCCAGGCCAGCGGTTGACCTTCGGCGCCGTGGGGCTCGCCGCTAAACGCCGAGACCTCCCAGACATCCAGCAACACCTGCTTGTCCGGGTAATCGTGCCGGACCTTGATCAGCGGGCGCGCCGCGTCGACCACGATGCCCAGCTCTTCATGGAGCTCACGGGCCAGTGCGGTTTCGACCGACTCGTCGGCCTCGACCTTGCCCCCGGGAAACTCCCACAGGCCGCCCTGGTGCTGCGAATCGGCACGGCGGGCGATCAGGATCTGGCCACTGCCATCGCGGATGACGGCGGCGGCGACATGGACTCGCTTCACTTTTCCAACTCCTCCAGTCCGGCCTTCTGCCAGGCCTTGAACGCCGGCCATTGGTAGAGGGTTTCAACATAGGCTTCGTCAGCCGCGGACAGTTTCACCCGATAGGTACGCAGACGAACGGCGATGGGTGCAAAGAACGCGTCGGCCAACGTGATGCGGCCAAACAGGTACGGACCGCTCTCGGTCGCAGCGGCACGACACTCGGCCCACAGCGCCGACATGCGCTCGATGTCCGCCTGGACATCGGCCGGGACCGGCGACAACGCTGCGTCATGGCTCAGGTCGAACGGCATGTTGCCGCGCATGGCGAAAAAGCCGCTGTGCATCTGCGCGCACGCCGAACGCGCCTGGGCACGGGCGGCGGTGTCTTTGGGCCACAGGTTCGCGTCGGGGAACAGTTCTGCCAGGTATTCGGCAATCGCCAGGGAGTCGGCGATGGTGCCGTGTTCGGTCTTCAGCAGCGGGACCTTCCCGGTCGGCGAATGCTTGAGCAGGCGCTCGCGGGTGTCCGGCTGGTTCAGCTTGATCAGTTCTTCGGTGTAGGAGGCGCCAGCCAGATCGAGGGCCAGAGCGCCGCGCAGGGACCAGGAGGAATGCAGTTTGTCGCCGATGATCAGGTGCAGGCTCATGTTCGGGACCTTTTGATGGGGGGGACAGGCCAAAATCTCTAGCGTCTGGTCGTCAGCCTTCGCGAGCAAGCCCGCTCCCACAGTGTCACCATTGAACCCTGTGGGAGCGGGCTTGCTCGCGAATGGAGCGACTCGGTCTTAAGTACGGTACTCGGCGTTGATCTTCACGTACTCGTGGGACAGGTCGGTGGTCCAGATGGTTTCGCTGCAATCGCCACGACCCAGCTCGATACGAATGGTGATTTCTTCCTGCTGCATCACCGCCGCGCCCTGGGCTTCGGTGTAGGTCGCGGCGCGCGCGCCACGGCTGGCAATGCACACGTCGCCGAGGAATACGTCGATCTTGCTCACGTCCAGGTTCGGCACACCGGCACGGCCAACAGCGGCCAGGATACGGCCCCAGTTCGGGTCGGAAGCAAACAATGCGGTCTTGATCAGCGGCGAGTGAGCCACGGTGTAACCAACGTCCAGGCATTCCTGGTGATTGCCGCCGCCGTTGACTTCAACGGTCACGAATTTGGTCGCGCCTTCGCCGTCGCGAACGATGGCCTGGGCCACGTCCATGCACACTTCAAACACCGCTTGCTTCAATTTGGCGAACAACTCGCCCTCGGCGCGGGTGATTTCCGGCAGCGCAGCCTGACCGGTGGCGATCAGCATGCAGCAGTCGTTGGTCGACGTATCACCATCGATGGTGATGCGGTTGAATGACTTGTTGGCACCATCGAGCATCAGGTTTTGCAAAACATCGCGGGAGACTTTGGCGTCGGTCGCGATGTAGCCGAGCATGGTCGCCATGTTCGGGCGAATCATGCCGGCGCCTTTGCTGATACCGGTCACGGTGACGGTCACGCCGTCGTGCTGGAACTGACGGCTGGCACCTTTGGGCAGGGTGTCGGTGGTCATGATGCCGGTGGCGGCAGCTTCCCAGTTGTGGATCGACAGGTCGTCAAGGGCCGCTTGCAGCGCGCCTTCGATTTTCTCCACAGGCAACGGTTCGCCGATCACACCGGTGGAGTACGGCAGCACCTGGCTGGCATCGACGCCAGTCAGCTCGGCCAGTTTGGCGCAAGTGCGCTCGGCGGCGGCCAGGCCTGGCTCGCCGGTACCGGCGTTGGCATTGCCGGTGTTGGTCAGCAGGTAACGCACAGGGCCTTGTACGCGTTGCTTTGCCAGGATCACCGGGGCAGCGCAAAAGGCGTTCAGGGTGAACACGCCGGCTACCGTGGAGCCTTCAACACAGCGCATGACCACAACATCCTTACGCCCCGGGCGCTTGATGCCAGCCGAGGCGATACCGAGTTCAAAACCGGCAACCGGGTGCAACGTTGGCAAAGGACCAAGACCAACAGCCATGAATGCGCTCCTTTATAAATGATGTCAGCACCGTTTCAGGAAGACGGTGGTTCGAATGGTAAAACGCCGCGACGGCAGAAGCCGGTCGCGGCGCGGGTATTTCAGCGATTGAAACGGGTTTTACTGGATCTGCCCGTGGCAATGCTTGAACTTCTTGCCCGAACCGCAGTAGCACAGCTCATTGCGACCCAGCTTGTGCTCGCTGCGAACCGGGGCAGCGGCGAGAGCCACATCGACCTCTTCGCCCAGCACTTCCGGTTGCTCCAGACCTGGAGCTTCTTCATGCAGGAACTGCATGCGAGCGGCCAATGCCTCGGCTTCCTGGCGCAGGCGCTGCTCTTCCTCGATAGGGTCTTCGCGGCGAACCTGAACGTGGGACAGCACACGGATCGAGTCGCGCTTGATCGAGTCCAGCAACTCGGAGAACAGGGTAAACGACTCGCGCTTGTATTCCTGTTTCGGGTTCTTCTGGGCATAACCACGCAAGTGGATACCGTGACGCAGGTGGTCCATGGTCGACAGGTGGTCTTTCCACAGGTCGTCCAGAACGCGCAGAACGATTTGCTTCTCGAAGGTGCGCAGCGCTTCGGCGCCCGCCTGGTCTTCTTTCTCGTTGTACGCCGCGACGAGCTCGTTCATGAGCTTCTCGCGCAGGGTTTCTTCGTACAGGTGATCGTCTTCGTCGAGCCATTGCTGGATCGGCAGCGTCACACCGAAGTCGCTCTGCAACGCAGCTTCCAGACCGGCCACGTCCCACTGTTCAGGCAGCGATTGCGGAGGAATGTGTGCGCTGACGGTAGCGTCGAGCACGTCCTGGCGGAAGTCAGTGATGGTCTCGCCGATGTTGTCGGCGGCCAGCAACGTGTTACGCATGTGATAGATCACTTTACGCTGTTCGTTGTTAACGTCGTCGAACTCGAGCAGTTGCTTGCGGATGTCGAAGTTGCGGCCTTCAACCTTGCGCTGGGCCTTTTCAATGGCGTTGGTCACCATGCGGTGCTCGATCGCCTCGCCAGGCTGCATGCCCAGGGCCTTCATGAAGTTCTTCACCCGGTCAGAGGCGAAGATGCGCATCAGGCTGTCTTCCAGCGACAGGTAGAAACGGCTGGAACCGGCGTCGCCCTGACGACCTGCACGACCACGCAGCTGGTTGTCGATACGGCGCGATTCGTGACGCTCGGATGCAATCACCTGCAAACCACCCGATTCGAGCACTTGCTGGTGACGCTTCTGCCAGTCGGCCTTGATCTGGGCAATCTGCTCAGGGGTCGGGTTTTCCAGGGAAGCCACTTCCACTTCCCAGTTACCGCCCAACAGGATGTCGGTACCACGACCGGCCATGTTGGTGGCGATGGTCAGTGCACCCGGACGACCGGCCTGGGCAATGATCTCGGCTTCCTTTTCGTGGAACTTGGCGTTCAGAACCTTGTGTTCGATGCCTTCCTTCACGAGCAGGCTGGACATGTGCTCGGAGGTTTCGATGGTGGCGGTACCCACCAGCACCGGACGACCTGCGGCCATGCTTTCCTTGATGTCGGCCACGATTGCCGCGTATTTCTCGTCGGCGGTCAGGAACACCAGGTCGTTGTAGTCTTTACGCGCCAGCGGCTTGTTCGGCGGAATCACCATGACCTGCAGGCCATAGATCTGGTGGAACTCGAACGCTTCGGTGTCGGCCGTACCGGTCATGCCGGACAGCTTGTTGTACAGACGGAAGTAGTTCTGGAAGGTGGTCGACGCCAGCGTCTGGCTTTCGGCCTGGATGTTCAGGTTTTCCTTGGCTTCGATGGCCTGGTGCAGGCCTTCGGACAAACGGCGACCCGGCATGGTACGACCGGTGTGTTCGTCGACCAGTACGACCTGACCGTCCTGCACGATGTATTCGACATTGCGATGGAACAGCTTGTGCGCACGCAGGCCGGCGTAGACGTGAGTCAGCAGGCTCAGGTTGTGCGCCGAGTACAGGCTTTCGCCTTCAGCCAGCAGGCCGATGCGGGTCAGCGTTTCTTCGACGTACTGGTGACCGGCTTCGTTGAGTTCGACCTGACGGGTCTTCTCGTCGATGGTGTAGTGACCGGCCTGGGTCACTTCGCCTTCGACTTCTTCAACGTGCAGCTTGAGCTGCGGGATCAGCTTGTTGACCTCGATGTACAGCTTGGAGCTGTCCTCGGCCTGACCGGAGATGATCAGCGGCGTACGGGCTTCGTCGATGAGGATGGAGTCGACTTCGTCGATCACGGCAAAATTGAGTTCGCGCTGGAATTTTTCTTCCATGCTGAACGCCATGTTGTCGCGCAGGTAGTCGAACCCGAATTCGTTGTTGGTGCCGTAGGTGATGTCGGCGGCGTAGGCAGCACGCTTCTCTTCCGGCGGCTGGAACGGCGTGACAACGCCGACCGTCAGGCCGAGGAATTCATACAGCGGGCGCATCCAGTTGGCGTCACGGCGGGCCAGGTAGTCGTTCACCGTCACAACGTGCACACCGTTGCCGGACAGCGCGTTGAGGTAAACGCCCAGTGTTGCCACCAGGGTCTTGCCTTCACCGGTACGCATTTCCGCGATCATGCCTTCATGCAAGGTCATGCCGCCGATCAGCTGGACATCGAAGTGGCGCATGCCCATGACGCGCTTGCCGGCTTCACGGGCGACCGCAAAGGCTTCTGGCAGGAGCTTGTCGAGGGACTCCCCTTTGGCGATACGGGCCTTGAACTCGCTGGTCTTGGCACGCAATTGATCGTCCGAAAGGGCCACCATTTGCTCTTCGAAGGCATTGACGAGTTGCACCGTCTTGAGCATGCGTTTGACTTCACGCTCGTTCTTGCTTCCAAAAAGTTTCTTTAACAAAGGCGCAAACATATCGGCAGGATCTTCCACACTAAAGGGATGGAGGGCGGCCCCGTGAGTCGCCCGTGCAGCCCTCATGGCCGCATGCGAACGAGCATTCTACCCGGAAACGGTGGTGAGGAAAGTGGCGATATTCCACGATGCTGGCACAGCGCTTTGACGGGGCTCACTTAAAATAGGGGCGTTTTGCTCAATTTCAAGCCGTTCAAGGCAGAAGTTAGTTGTTGATTTAATGGGTAAAGCGCCCACAAAAGCAATGGGCGGGCGCATCCGGTGCTTTCTGCTACCATGGCGGCTCTGTTACTTCAGGTGTCTGATCATGGCATTTCGCCCACTTACGGCCAAAGTACCCGCCGTTCTACTACGCGAAGCCAAGCCGCTGAAAGCCATTCTCGGCCACGCTCAACGCCTGGGTCATTTGCAACGTTTGCTCGAAAGCCAATTGCAACCCGCCGCTCGCGAGCATTGCCACGTGGCGTCCTGGCGCGAAGGCAGTTTGTTGCTGATTGTCACCGACGGTCATTGGGCGACCCGCCTGCGCTACCAGCAGAAGCGCCTGCAACGGCAACTGCAACTGTTCGACGAGTTTGCCAACCTGACGCGAATCCTGTTCAAGGTGCAGCCACCTACCGTCCAGCGGGGCGCGGCCGGGCACACCATGGATCTGTCGGACGATGCTGCGGCCACCATACAGGCCACGGCCGACGGGATCAGCGACCCGAATCTGCGGGCAGCGCTGGAGCGACTGGCGGCGCACGCCAAGACCAAATCCTGACACAGAAACCCTGTGGGAGCGGCCTTGCTCGCGAATGGGTTTATCAATCGACATTTTCGTTGAATGACACACCGCATTCGCGAGCAAGCCCGCTCCCACATTGACTGTGTTCGCTCAAGCTAGCGGCGTTTGCTGCCACCCAGCAATGAGCCCATCAAGCCGCGCACCAACTGTCGGCCAAGCTGGTTCGCCGCCTGTTGCATCGCCGATTTCAGCGCCTTCCCTGCTGCTGTACCGAGGAACTCACCCGCCTGTTCGGTGAAACTCGGTTCCTGTTTGCCCTGCTCCGCTTCGGGCTCGGGCGCCAGGCCCTTGCGTCCCATCAGCACTTCATAGGCCGATTCGCGGTCAATCGGCTTGTCATAACGCCCCTGCAACGGCGAACCGGCAATCAGCGCCGTACGCTCGGCACCGGTCAAAGGCCCGATCCGCGATTGCGGCGGCGCTACCAGCACCCGCTGCACCATTTCCGGGGTGCCTTTTTCCTGCAGCGTGCCGACCAGTGCTTCACCGATCCCGAGTTCGGTCAACACCGACAACGTATCGAACGCCGGATTCGGCCGGAAACCTTCGGCCACTGCACGCAGGGACTTTTGCTCCTTGGCGGTAAACGCACGCAGTCCGTGCTGGATGCGCAAGCCCAACTGAGCCAGCACATCATCCGGCAGGTCACCCGGCGACTGGGTGACGAAATACACACCCACGCCTTTTGAACGAATCAGCCTCACGACTTGTTCCAGACGATCACGCAATGCCTGGGGCGTGCCGTTGAACAACAAGTGGGCCTCGTCGAAGAACAGCGCCAGCAATGGTTTGTCGGCATCGCCACGCTCCGGCAGTTGTTCGAACAGCTCGGCCAGCAGCCACAGCAGGAACGTCGCGTAGACTTTCGGCGCTTCATGCACCAGACGGCTGGCATCCAGCAAATGAATGCGCCCGCGGCCATCGACAGTCGGTTGGAGGATGTCTTCGAGTTGCAGCGCCGGCTCGCCGAACAAGGCATCGGCGCCCTGTTGCTCCAGGGTCGCCAGACGTCGCAGCAGCGCCTGGCTCGAGCCGGTGGTCATCAATGCCGCATCGTCGCCCAGCAACTCGGGGTTGTCCCGCAGATGATTGAGCAACGCCTTCAGATCCTTGAGATCGAGCAACAACAGGCCTTCGCGGTCCGCCACCTTGAACGCCGCGTACAGCGCCGACTGCTGACTGTCGGTCAGTTCCAGCAGGCTGCCCAACAGCAGCGGCCCCATTTCACTCAAGGTTGTGCGCAAAGGATGACCGGACTGACCCTGAACGTCCCACAACGTCACCGGATAAGCCTGAGGCTTGTGGTTGAGCCACGGCATACCGGCAATCCGCTCGGCGACCTTGCCCTGGGGGTTGCCCGCGGCACCGAGGCCGCACAGGTCACCCTTGATGTCGGCGGCGAACACCGCCACGCCGGCATCGCTGAAAGCTTCGGCCATTCGTTGCAACGTCACGGTTTTTCCGGTGCCGGTCGCGCCTGCGATCAAACCGTGGCGATTGGCCAGGCGCATAGCCTGGGCAATCGGCTGCCCTTTGAGGTCGGCGCCGATAACGAGTTGCAGTGAGTCAGGCATTTGGTCACCCATGATTAATCTTTGGTCCTACACGGCCGATAGAGATAACGACAAAGCAGTCAGACACGATCTGGTAGGAAATTTCCCTAAGGAGAGTCGGAAAATTCAATTGCTTTTAACCTTGCCCGTCGTGCGTCCCTTTATAAAAGCACGCGCTGGACATTAAGACCTTAGCGGAACCCCAAGCCATGAACAAAAATCTGCGTTTCAGCCATAAAATCCTGCTTGCCGCCGCCCTCATTGTTATTGCCGCCTTCGCCTCATTCACGCTGTACAACGACTATTTGCAGCGCAATGCCATCCGCGAAGACCTCGATAACTATCTCCACGAGATGGGTGACGTCACCGCCAACAACATCCAGACCTGGCTGGCCGGGCGTATCTTGCTGATCGAGAACCTCTCGCAAAACATCGCCATCAACCCCGAACAAGCCAATGTCGCCAGCCTGCTTGAGCAGAAAGCCCTGACGTCGACTTTCATGGCGTCCTACCTGGGTGATGCCACCGGACACTTCACCATTCGTCCGGACGCGAAGATGCCCGACGGTTTCGATCCGCGTGTTCGCCCCTGGTACAAAGGCGCTGAAAACAGCAGCACGCCGACCCTGACCGAACCCTACATCGATGCGGCAACCGGTCAACTGATCATCTCGATGGCCACGGCTTCGAAAAAAGCCGGACAGAGCGTCGGTGTGGTGGGCGGCGACCTGAGCCTGCAAACCCTGATCGCGACCCTCAGCGCCCGCGACTTCGATGGCATGGGCTACGCGTTTCTGGTCAGCGCCGACGGCAAGATCCTGGTTCACCCGGACAAAGCGCTGGTGATGAAGTCCCTGAGCGAGGCGTATCCGAAAGACACCCCGCGCATCGGCAACGGCTTCAGCGAAGTGGACGTCGACGGCAAGATCCGCATTGTCAGCTTTACCCCGATCAAGGGCTTGCCATCGGTCAACTGGTACATCGGTCTGTCGGTCGACAAGGAAAAAGCCTACTCGATGCTCAGCGAGTTCCGCACCTCGGCTGTGGTTGCAACCATCATTGCCGTGGCCATCATCATCGCCCTGCTCGGCATGTTGATTCGCATCCTGATCCAGCCGTTGCACGTCATGACCCGCGCCATGGCCGACATCGCCGACGGCGAAGGTGACCTGACCAAACGCCTGACCATCCAGAACAATGACGAATTCGGCACCCTCGGCACCGCGTTCAACCGTTTCGTCGAGCGCATTCACGGCTCGATCCGCGAAGTGTCCTCGGCCACCGGGCAAGTCAACGAAGTGGCGTTGCGCGTGGTCGCGGCCTCCAACTCGTCGATGTTCAACTCCGACCAGCAAGCCTCGCGCACCAGCAGTGTCGCGGCCGCCATTAATCAGCTCGGCGCCGCCGCGCAGGAAATCGCCCGCAACGCCGCTCAAGCTTCGAGCCAGGCCAGCGATGCCCGCAGCCTGGCCGAAGACGGCCAGCAAGTGGTGGACCGCAGCATCGTGGCGATGAATCAACTGTCGAGCATGCTCAGCGCTTCGAGCACCAATATCGAATCGCTCAACAGCAAAACCGTGAACATCGGGCAGATTCTCGAAGTGATCACCAGCATTTCCCAGCAAACCAACTTGCTCGCACTCAATGCCGCGATTGAAGCCGCGCGTGCCGGTGAAGCCGGTCGAGGTTTTGCCGTGGTGGCGGACGAGGTGCGCAACCTGGCACACCGCACGCAGGAATCGGCGCAACAGGTACAAACCATGATCGAGGAGCTGCAAGTCGGCGCCCGGGAATCGGTGAGCACCATGAGCGACAGTCAGCGCCACAGTCAGGACAGCGTGGAAATCGCCAACCTCGCGGGCGAACGCCTGAACAGCGTGACCTTGCGTATCGGGGAAATCGACGGCATGAACCAGTCGGTGGCCACCGCGACCGAAGAACAGACCGCCGTGGTGGAGTCGATCAACGTCGACATCACCGAGATCAACACGCTGAACCAGGAAGGCGTGGAAAACCTGCAATCGACCTTGCGCGCGTGCTCGGACCTTGAGCAGCAGGCGGCGCGGTTGAAGCAGTTGGTGGGTAGTTTCAGGATCTGAGGCGCGCTCACCGGCCCCTTCGCGAGCAAGCCCGCTCCCACAAAGTTTTCACTGAACCTGTGGGAGCGGCCTTGCCCGCGAAGGCGGCCTGTTAAACACTACAAAACCCGCTGACACCCCACCCGCACAACCCCAACCGAACATCTATCCTTCATAAAGGTCAACCAAGGGAATACCGGGACCGGAGGATCGTTCATCGTGCATATCGCTGACATCACCATGTTCTACGCCCCTGCCAGTGGTGGCGTGCGCACTTATCTGGATGCAAAGCACCGTCGCCTGGGCATCAAGCCGGGCA
Organism: Pseudomonas sp. QLc11A; assembly: GCF_052112305.1. Lineage (NCBI taxonomy): Bacteria > Pseudomonadati > Pseudomonadota > Gammaproteobacteria > Pseudomonadales > Pseudomonadaceae > Pseudomonas > Pseudomonas sp. QLc11A. The sequence continues at coordinate 306,183 of NZ_JAVAJJ010000001.1, read as the reverse complement.
TTCGCCACAGTTTGCTGATCCCCGGATCGTCCTTGAGCGAGCAGGATGGCATCTTCACCGTTCCAGCCCCGGCCCTGCCCTTCGGCAAAGGCTATCGTTTCCCGCTGCGTCTCGCGCCCTGGCGCAATGTCCTGCAGGATTTGCAACCTGACCTGATCGAAGTCGGCGACCCCTACCTCACCGCATGGGCAGCGCTGGACGCACGGCGGCAACTCGATGTACCGGTCATAGGCTTCTATCACTCGGACCTGCCGCTGCTGGTCAGCAACCGCATGGGCAACTGGGTGACCAATAACGTCGAGGCCTATGTCAGCAAGCTCTACGGCAACTTTGACCGGGTCCTGGCGCCCAGTCGGGTCATGGCCGACAAACTCACCGGGCTTGGGGTCAGGAATGTGTTCGTGCAACCCTTGGGCGTCGACCTGCAAACCTTCAATCCCGATGCCAGAGACCCCGGGCTGCGGGCCGAGTTGGGCCTGGACGACAACACCCGTCTGCTGATTTTCGCCGGGCGCGGTTCCAAGGAAAAAAACCTGCCAGTGCTGCTCGACTGCATGAAACGCCTGGGCCGTCGCTATCACCTGCTGCTGGTTGGCTCATCGATGCCGACAGCCGTGCCGTCCAATGTGACAGCGATCAACGAGTTCTGCCCGGCGCCACAGGTGGCCCGCCTGATGGCCAGCGCCGACGCCTTGCTGCACGCCGGCGATCAGGAAACCTTCGGTCTGGTGATACTCGAAGCCATGGCCAGCGGTATTCCGGTGGTGGCCGTGGCGGCCGGGGCTTTCGAGGAAATCGTCACCGAGGACTGCGGCCGGCTTTGCGCGCCGAACGATCCAGCCGCGATGGCCACCGCTGTTCGAGAACTGTTCGGCTCGGGCAGCGTAGCGCTGGGCCGCCAAGCGCGGTTACATGTCGAACGACATTACGCCTGGGACACGGTGGTCACCAGTTTGCTGTGCCACTACCACGCCGTGCTCGGCAGCCAATGGCCGCTGACAGCCAATGGTTGAGTCCATGAACAGGCCCGCTTTACTGCTGGTACTGCACGACGTGGCCCCCCCCACCTGGGCCGATTACCAACCGTTCGTCAAAGCCGTCGACGCCTTGGGGGACGTGCCGATCACCTGGCTGGTGGTTCCCGATTACCACAAACACAACAAACTGGACGCCCATCCGCCGTTTTGCCGCCAGCTCAGTGCCAGGGTCGCCCGGGGCGACGAACTGGCTCTGCATGGCTATTTCCATAGCGACGAGGGGCCGATGCCCCTCAATCCCCGCGACTGGTTCATGCGTCGGGTCTACACCCACGAAGGCGAGTTTTATCGTTTGTCACAAGAAGCCGCCCTCACCCGCCTGCGCTCGGGCATCGAGATGTTCCACCGACATGACTGGCCGCTGGAAGGGTTCGTCGCCCCGGCCTGGCTGATGAGCCAGGGCACTCGCCAGGCATTGCGCCAACTGCCGTTGAGTTACACCAGCGACTCGCAGCATTTATACCGGCTACCGGATTTCACCGCGATCGAGGCGCCGGGGCTGGTCTGGAGTGCGCGCAGTGCCTGGCGCCGGGGTGTATCGAAGCTCGTCAGCGACCACCGTGAACAACGCTGGCAGCACGCCCCGGTGATTCGCCTGGGCTTGCACCCGGTGGACATGCGCCACGAGTTCTCGCACCAATACTGGCTGCAAACCCTCGAGCGTCTGCTCGATAAAGGACGCGTTCCGATGACCAAGTCCCAGTGGCTGGCGCTGCAAAACAACCGGATGGGCTGCGCCGCATGAGTCGCGCCCTGCTATTGCTCGTCGGCCTGCTCGCGGCAGTGCTGATTCCGTTACTGTTGGGCGGCAGCGAAATCGGCTCCCGGCTGAGCGGTTTTCCGCTGCCGTGGCTGTTGATCATGTTCGGCATGATCCTGCTGTGCTGGGGCGTAAACACCCTGCGTTTGCGCCTGTTGCTGGGGGATCAATGCCACAAGGTCAGCCGGCTCAGGAGCCTTGGCGTGGTGATGGCCGCCGAATTTGCCTACTGCGCCACGCCCGGCGGCAGCGGCGGGCCGCTGACGATCATGGCGTTGCTGGCGCGTCACGGCGTGCGTCCGGCCAGGGGCAGTGCCGTGTTTGCCATGGACCAACTGAGCGACTTGCTGTTTTTCCTCTGCGCCCTGAGCGGGATTCTTGTTTACGCCCTGTTCCAGCACCTCAGCCAGCGCATGGAATGGATGCTGATGGTCAGTGCTGTTTCGCTGTTCGGCGGCTTGATCACCTGCGCCATGGTCGCCCGCTATCACCGCTCGTTGATTCGCCTGAGCGGTCGATGGCTCGCCCGAGTCAATGTCAAGGCAACCACGCGAATGCGCTGGGCACGCAAGCTCCTGCAGTTTCTGGCGGCGTTTACCGACACGCTGAAATTGCCCGCGCAGACCTTGGTCAAGGTTTTCGTCCTGACCTGTGTGCATTGGCTCCTGCGCTACAGCGTGCTCTATCTGGCGTTGCGCGGGCTCGGCGCGGATTTGCAGTGGGCCTGGAGTTTTCTGATCCAGATGCTGGCCCTCAGCGCCGGGCAATTCAGCCTTCTGCCGGGCGGAGCCGGGGCGGCGGAGCTGACGTCGGCGGCGCTTTTGGCACCCATGGTAGGGAAATCCACGGCAGCCGCGGCGATTCTGATTTGGCGGGCGGTGACGTATTACTTCTACTTGCTGGTCGGTGGGCCGGTGTTTTTGCTGATGCTGGGGCGGCCGCTGCTGAAGAAACTGATGAAAATCAGGCAGGCCTGAAAAGATCGCAGCCTGCGATTTTTTTAATCCTTCCCGGTTTCATCGTCAGACTCCTGCTGCAGCTGCTCCCACAACTCAGCCGCCCCCGGAAACTCCGTACCGTCTTCAGGCCCCATATCATCGGGGTCGTAGCGGCTCAGGCAACCCTCGCCCAGCGTGGCGGGAGCCCTGGATGTGGCTTTGTCCAGTGGATCGGCCATGGTCATGTCCTCGGTGCAGAAACGGCGAAGGGCCTGGAGCGATTGAACGCCCAGGCCCTTCGAATTTCAACTGCGTCGTGCGTCTATCAGAAGACGACGGTTTTGTTGCCGTGCACCAGCACCCGGTCTTCCAGGTGATAACGCAGGCCACGGGCCAGCACCATCTTCTCGACATCGCGGCCGAACCGCACCATGTCTTCGATGCTGTCGCTGTGGCTGACACGCACCACGTCCTGCTCGATGATCGGGCCGGCATCCAGCTCTTCGGTCACATAGTGGCAAGTCGCGCCGATCAGCTTCACACCACGCAGGGAGGCCTGGTGATACGGCTTGGCACCGACGAACGACGGCAGGAAGCTGTGGTGAATGTTGATCACCTTGTGCGCGTATTCGCTGCACAACTCGGGCGGCAGGATTTGCATGTAACGGGCCAGCACCACCACTTCGGCGTCGTGCTGTTTGACCAGACGCGATACCTCGGCGAAAGCCGGCTGCTTGTCCTGCGGATTGACCGGGACGTGGTAGTACGGAATGCCGTGCCACTCCACCATGCTGCGCAAGTCATCATGGTTGGAAATCACGCAGGAGATTTCGCAGTCCAGTTCATCGCTGTGCCAGCGATGCAGCAAGTCGGCCAGACAGTGCGACTCGCGGCTGGCCATCAGCACGACACGCTTCTTTTGTTCGGTATCGGTGATGCGCCAGTCCATCGAGAACTCTTCGGCGATCGGGGCAAAGGCTTCGCGCAACGCTTCGATACCAAATGGCAGGGAGTCGGCACGGATTTCGTGACGCATGAAGAACCAGCCACTGAGATTGTCCGAGTGATGGCTCGCTTCAGTGATCCAACCGTTGTGTGATGCCAGAAAGTTACTGACTTTGGCAACGATGCCAACACGGTCCGGGCAAGAAATCACCAGACGAAAAGTGCGCATGAGGGGGAAACTCCAGAACTTCGCAAAGGCCGCCATTCTAGCGATTGCGCAGCAAAACTGCAGTATTGTTGACGTTTCGCCCTGCCGGAAGGTCGGTGCAGCTGGACCGACAACACCCGTGCCGGTTCGTCCGGATGCTCTAGCGGTGCCGGGCAATTGTTAAATTATGTATATCTGATGGACCTGAACCACACTAATAACGGCATTACCAATGTGCGCCCAAGACACGGCAATTAAATTAAATAAAGTTGGCTTAAATGTTTACTTGATGAAACACCGTGACTATTATTGCCGCACTGTCAGTTGCCATCCAGCGTACAACATAAGGTAGTTACCATGTCCTTGATCAACGAATATCGCGCCACCGAAGAAGCTATCAAAGAGCTGCAAGCCCGTTTGAAGAACCTGTCCCAAGACGACAAACTGCAAACAGAGCTGGAATTCGAAGGCAAACTGCGCACCCTGATGGGTGAATACTCCAAGTCCCTGCGTGACATCATCGCGCTGCTGGATCCAGAATCCAAAACCAAGGCACCACGCGGCGGCGCAGTGAAAACTACCGGCACCAAGCGTGCTCGCAAAGTTAAACAATACAAAAACCCGCACAACGGCGAAGTCATCGAAACCAAAGGTGGCAACCACAAGACTCTGAAAGAGTGGAAAGCCAAGTGGGGCGGTGACGTGGTGGAAGGCTGGGCTACCCTGCTGGGCTAAGCTTCAGAGCTTGTCGCAGATGGATCCGTGACAAAAAAAGGAACGCCAGCAAATGCTGGCGTTTTTTTATGCGCGGTATTTAAGCACCGGCAGGTTCGATTTCAAAGATGCAAACGCTGACGCAGTCCCCGGACATACTCCTGCCACTCACCGAGCACCCCCTGCTGAAACGCAGTGGCACTAACGCTCAATTGGGCCGCAGCCTCTACAAAACTTTCGAGGGTATTTGGCGCCCCCCATCCGGGATCTGACAAACGCTTCTGACAGAATATTCGCCAGCGCTCTTGCTCCTCGGCGTTCAACGTATCGGGAAAGTTGCGTGCGCGATATCGAAACAATAATTCAGGCAAGCGTTCGTCATCGAAAGGCCACTGCTCTTGTGCCAACTGCATCGGGTCAACGGTTCTGACTTGTTCGCACAAACGCCGGTCCCGATCACCGATGAATCCATCGTATAACTGTTGCTCCGGGTCCTGGCTCTGGGAAAAATCTTCGCGGGCATAAATCGCCAGGACTTTATCCAGCCAAACTTTCCGCGCGTCATTTAGCTGCAACACTCGCTGCTGATACAGCGCCATGTCCAGACCCAGGCGCTGCTGATCATCCTGGCGAAGTACCGACAACGGGGCCACCACCGGGCACTTGTTGATGTGAATCAGCTTCAACGGCACCGGCAATTCCCCCTCGGCCAGTTCGTCGTGGCGGGTATACAAGCGCTGACGCAAACTTTCGGCATCCAGGTCGAGCAGGCCCTGGGGATCGAGGTGCAGGTCACAGACAATCAGGGCGTTCTTGTTGCGTGGGTGCCAGGCCAGGGGCAACACCACCCCCACATAGCTGCGCGCCGCCGAAAAGCGTCCGGAAACATGCACCAGCGGTTGCAGCAGGCGTATCTGGTCCATGACTTTTTGCTTGCTGCGCAGTTGAAACAGCCAGGCGTAGAGCTTTGGCTGTTTTTCCCGAATGAGGCGCGCCAGGGCAATTGTCGCGCGAACATCCGACAGCGCCTCATGGGCATTGCCATGATCGATGCCGTTGGCCGCGGTCAGGCGTTCGAGCTTGAGCGTGACCCGCCCTTCGTCGTCCGTCGGCCATTGCAGGCCATCGGGGCGCAAGGCATAAGCGGCGCGCACCACATCAATCAGGTCCCAGCGGCTGTTGCCGCCCTGCCACTCCCGCGCATAAGGGTCGAAAAAGTTTCGGTACAGGCTGTAGCGGGTCATCTCGTCATCGAAACGCAGCGTGTTGTACCCCGCGCCACAGGTGCCCGGTGCCGCAAGCTGGGCATGCACCCGTGTCATGAAATCGGCTTCGCTCAAGCCCTGCGCCTGCAGTTGCCCGGGCGTGATTCCCGTGATCGCACAAGCGGCCGGATGCGGCAGGATGTCGTCGCTGGGTTGGCAATACAGATTGACCGGCTCGTCGATTTCATTGAGATCGAAGTCGGTGCGCAGGCCGGCCATTTGCAACGGACGGTCGCAACGGGGATTGATGCCAGTGGTTTCGTAGTCGTACCAGAAGATGGAGGTCACGGGCGATTCCTGAACTGAAGATCGGCAAAGTCTAGGCGTTCACCTCCCGCCACGGCCAGTAGTCTGTCATTCAAGCACCTTGCGCGGCCCGCCAGGCCATACATAGTTATGTCGTTTCCCTGCACCCCCGTCCCTCGAATAGGCTGCTAGCATCGAATGGATACACAATCCCGATCCAGGCCACATCATCAGGTTGCCCATGCTCGAGACCACAGCACAGCCACGGAATGCGCCGCTGTCACCCCCGCTGGATACGCGGTACCAGGTCGAAACGCCGGAGGGCGTCGACCTGCCACTGCGCCCGGCCGGGTTGATGGTTCGTACGCTGGCGTTCGCCATCGATCTTGGTTTGCGCGGCCTGGTCCTCGGTGTGCTGTTCATTGCGCTGGCGATGCTCGGCAAATTGGGCGCCGGGCTCGGGTCGATCCTGCTGTTCGTGGTGAGCTGGTGGTACATGGTGCTGTTCGAGGTGCTCAACCAGGGTCGCTCGCCGGGCAAGCAATGGATGGGACTGTGGGTGGTGCACGACGATGGCACTCCGGTCGGCTGGTCCGCATCGCTGCTGCGCAACCTGCTGCGCGTTGTCGACCTGTTGCCCTTCGGCTACTTCCTCGGGGCCATCAGCTGCCTGCAACACCCCCACTTCAAGCGCCTTGGCGATATCGCCGCCGGGACCCTGGTGATCTACCGCGAACGCTCGCACACCCGCCCCGAACTCCCCGAAGCCCAGCCCCGCCGCACGGCATTTGCCCTGACGCTCAGCGAGCAACGGGCCATTCTCGGGTTTGCCGAGCGCCAGGGCGAACTCTCCCGGGCGCGGGTCGATGAACTGGCTGCGATCCTCGCCCAACCGTTGCACGTCCCAGCCCCGCAGGCGGTGACCGAGCTCAATGGCATCGCCCGCGGCCTGTTGGGGCCGACATGAAGCAAAGCCTTTTTGAATGTCGGCACAAGGCCGAATGGGAACGTTTCTCCAGGCTGCTCGAGCAGTTGGAACGGGACGGAAAAGCCACCGACGCTGGCAGTTTCCCGAAGGACTACCGACGCCTCTGCCAACACCTGGTACTGGCACGGGAGCGTGGCTACAGCAGTTTTCTGATCGACTCGTTGCAGCAACAAGTGCTGCGCGGGCATCAACAGCTTTACCGTCACCGCAGCCGCCTGGGGGCCAATGCGCTGGCTTTCGTCCTCGCGGATTTCCCGCGCCTGGTGCGCGAACAGTGGCGTTTCGTGCTCGCCGCCAGCCTGATGTTCTTTGTCAGTCTGGCCGGTTTCGCGCTGCTGGTGTACCTGTTCCCGGACCTGATCTACAACCTGATCCCCGCCGAGCAGGTCAGCGAAATGCAAAGCATGTACGACCCCGTTGCCGGTCACCTCGGGCGCTCGGTGCAACGGGCCGCCAGTGAAGACTGGGTGATGTTCGGCTACTACATCATGCACAACATCGGCATTGCCTTTCAGACCTTCGCCAGCGGTTTGCTGTTCGGCCTGGGCAGCGTGTTCTTCCTGATTTTCAACGGCCTGATGATTGGTGCGGTGGCCGGGCACCTGACCTACGTCGGCTACGGGCAGACCTTCTGGTCATTCGTGATCGGTCATGGCGCTTTCGAACTCAGCGCCATCGCCCTGGCAGGCGCCGCCGGTCTGAAGCTGGGTTGGGCGTTGGTCGCCCCGGGGCGCCTGCCCCGCGCCGAGTCCTTGCGATTGGCGGCGCGCAAGAGCGTGCTGCTGATCTGCGGAGTCATGCTGTTTCTGTTGATCGCGGCGTTTATCGAAGCCTACTGGTCATCGATGACTCGCCCTTCGTACCAGACCAAGTACCTGGTCGGCGCGGCACTCTGGTTGCTGGTGGTGATTTATTTCGTATTCGCCGGACGTCGCCGCCATGCGCCTGAATGACGCCAGTGTGGTCATTCGCCCGCGCTCGACCTGGGAAGCCATGGACCTCGGCGTGCTCCTGAGCCAGCGCCACCGACGCCTGCTGATGACCAGTTGGGCGTTGCTCACGTTACCGGTGTTCGCGTTGCTCAGTTGGGGGCTCTGGGACTCGCCTTCTCTCGCCGTGTTGATTTTCTGGTGGCTGAAACCGGCATTCGACCGCTTGCCCTTGTATATCCTGTCCAAAGCCATGTTCGGCGAAACACCCACGCTCAAGCAGGCCCTACGGCAATGGCCGCGGCTACTCAAAGGGCAATTGCTGGCCAGCCTGACCTGGCGACGCCTGAGTCTGCAGCGCAGTTTCGTGATGCCGGTGGCGCAACTCGAAGGCCTCGACGGACAACAGCGCCAGCAGCGTTTAGCGGTGCTGTTGCAGCGGGACGCCGGCGCCGCACGCTGGCTGACGATCATCGGCGCGCACCTGGAAGGCGCGCTGTGGATTGGCTTGATGGTGCTGTTCTATCTGCTGCTGCCACAACAGGTCGCGCTCGACTGGAGCTGGCAGTCGCTGATCTCTGCGGCCACCCAGGACTGGCGCTGGCTGGAACACCTGACCAACCTGTTTTATGCACTGGTGCTGGTGGTCTGGGAACCGATCTATGTCGCCTGCGGTTTCAGCCTTTATTTGAACCGGCGCACTGTGCTGGAGGCCTGGGATATCGAACTGGTGTTCCGCCGGATGCGCCAGCGTCTGATCAGTGCGAGCAGCGTGCTGTTGATCGCCGTGATGTTGCTGATGTCACCTGCACACAGCGTGTGGGCCGCCGAACCGGCCATTTCACCCGACAGCCCGCGCCTGCTGGACCAGCCCCTGAACACTCAGGTCGCCAGGGACAGCATCAAGACAATCCTCGAACAGCCACCCTTCAAGAACCGGGAAACGCAGACGCGCTATCGCTTCAGCAAAGACCCGCCGGGCGCGCAAGCGTCGGGCGACGGGCAGACACCGCAATGGTTGAAGTCCCTGTTGCAGCTGTTTGAGGGACAGCGCTTCAGAGCCTTGGCGAACCTGATTGAAATCGCGCTGTGGGCCATCGTCATCGGTGCTGTCGGCCTGTTGATCTGGCGCTATCGCGACTGGGTGCAGGCGTTCGTCAGCCGGCGACCGACCCTCGACGCCAAAGCCGTGCGCCCCTTGCCGCAACATGCGTTTGGCCTGGACCTCAAGCCTGAGTCCCTGCCCGCCGACATTGCCACCCGCGCCGAAAGCCTCTGGCAGAGCCATCCGCGCGAAGCCCTCGGCTTGCTCTATCGCGCCCTGCTCAGCCGCCTGTCGCACGACTTCAACATCGCGCTCGAGGCCGCCGACACTGAAGGGCAGGTGCTGCAGCGCATCGAGCAATTACAGCAACCAGCCTTGCTGGCCTACAGCAAAAACCTGACCGGGCACTGGCAAGACATGGCCTACGGTCACCGCCTGCCCCCCGCACAGGTGCAACAGGAACTGTGTAACGGCTGGCGCGTGTTGTTCGACCCGGAAGCGCTCCGTTGAGTCGGCGCCGGGGGACGATCGCCATTGCCCTGCTCGCTGTGCTGGTGGCTGCACTGGGTGTTTATCTGTACCTCAAGGCAACCCCTTACCAGGTCGAAATCGACCACGGCCCTTCTCCCGAAGCCAGGGCCAACCCTTATCTGGCGGCGCAGCTTTTCCTGCGCCAGCAAGGCCTGAGCGTCGACCACGCCAACGGCCTGGACATCCTGCCCGGCCTCGATCCGCATCGACACAGCCTGTTGTTGCTCGGGGACCGCTACAACATGACGCCACGGCAGATCGACCAGGTGATTAACTGGACCCGGGGCGGCGGCCGGCTGCTGTTCGTCGCCGAGTCGTTGTGGGATGAAAAACTCGGCCACAGCAATGACCTGCTGCTTGACCGGGTACAACTGCGCCAGTCCTTGAGCAAGGACCTCAAGGAGCCGCCTCCGGATGTCGGTGACGATCCTTACCCACAACTGACCAAGCTCTATCTGGAAGACGAAAACGCCCCGGCCTATGCCGGTTTCGATACCGCTTTCCATCTCGAGGACCCGAAAAACCTCGCCCAGGCCTGGGCCAACAGCGCCAGGGCGACGCACATGATGCAACTCGATTACGGACTCGGCTCGATCATCGTGGTCACCGATGCCGACCTGTGGAAAACCCCGGCCGTCGAGCAATACGACAACGCCTGGCTGCTCTGGTACCTGACCGCCGACACCCGCGTGACGCTGATCTTCAATACCGATCACGACAGCCTGCCGACCTTGCTGCTGCGTTACTTCCCCCAGGCGCTGGTCGCGTTGTTCGCCTTGATCGGCCTGGGTTTCTGGCACTTTGGCGTGCGTCAGGGGCCCTTGCTGGAACCGGCACCGAAAGCACGCCGGCAACTGCAGGAGCACCTGCGCGCCAGTGCCGACTTCCTGTTGCGCCGCAACGGTCAAGCCGGCCTGCTGCAAGCCTTGCAGCAGGACATTCTGCGGCGCGTGCGACGTCGCCATCCCGGCTTTGAACAACTCGCCGTCGCCGAACAATGGTTGCTGCTCGCACGCCTGACCGGCCAACCCACACGCGCTATCAGCCAGGCCATGAGCCCGCGTCCGAATCAACGGCTTTCCAGCGTTGAATTCAGCCGTCAGGTCGCCCACCTGCAATCCCTGAGGAACGCCTTATGATCTTTATGGCGATTCAGTCTTGGTCCATGGGAAATCAGTGCTCGCCATGAATCTTTCGCGAACATACTCCACAAATTGTTCGGCTGGCAGTGGCGGGGAAAACAGGAAACCCTGGTAGGTCTGGCAGCCATGCTTGACCAGAAAGGTGCGCTGAGCTTCTGTCTCCACACCTTCTGCAATCACCGAAAGCCCCAATATCTTGCTCAGGCTCACAATCGCGCAGGCGATGGCGGCATCGTTGGAATCAACCAGCACATCTCTGATAAAGGACTGGTCGATCTTGAGTTGATCCAGCGGAAGGCTCTTGAGGTATGACAGTGACGAGTAGCCGGTACCGAAATCATCCAGCGAAAGGCCTATGCCGATCTCTTTCAACTCGATCATTTTGGCGACAGTACCTTCCATATCCTCAATCAGCAGGCCTTCGGTCAGTTCCAGTTTCAATTTCTTCGGATCGGCCCCCGTGTATCTCAGTACTTGCAGTACCTCCTCGACGAAGTCCGGATGGTGAAACTGACGGGCGCTGACATTCACAGCCATACCCAGCCGGGCGGTTTCCGAATGCCTTGCCCAGGCAACCAGCTGAGTGCAGGCTGCCTGCAGCGCCCAACGGCCTAACGGCAGAATCAACCCCGTTTCCTCTGCCAATGGAATGAACTCGCCTGGAAACACGACTCCGCGTTCAGGATTCTGCCATCTCATCAGTGCCTCTGCGCCAATGATACGGCCCTCACTATTGACCTGCGGCTGGTAATGAAGAATGAATTCGTTGTCCTGCAAGCCTTGGCGCAAGTCTACTTCCAGTCTGGCGCGTGCCGTGGCAACCGCCTGCATTTCCGGATCGAAGAAGCGCATGGTATTGCGGCCCGCCGCCTTGGCGCGATACATCGCCAGGTCAGCGCGCTTCAAAATATCGTCCGCTGTGCTCAGCTGCCCCTGGAACAGCGCAATGCCGAGGCTGGGGGTGCTGTGGTGCTCATATCCATCCAACTGGTAGGAAATGTTCAGAGATTTGAGAATCTTTTCGCCAATAGCCTTGGCCTGGATAGCTGCTTCTGGAGGATTTTCATTAAGGCCATCCAGCAGGACGACGAATTCGTCTCCGCCCAGGCGAGCCACGGTGTCGCTCTCGCGTATGCAGCCGCAAAGGCGCAAAGCAACCTGCTGCAGCAACATGTCGCCTCTGTCATGCCCCAGCGTGTCGTTCAGTGCCTTGAAGTTATCCAGGTCAATGAGAATTATCCCGCTCGTATGCAGCCTACGGGAGCTGCCCGCCAACAGATGCTGTAACCGGTCCAGCATGAGCCGCCTGTTGGCCAGCCCGGTCAACTGATCGTAGAAGGCCAAACGCTGGACCTCTTGCTCAGCGGTCTTGCGGTGGGTGATGTCAGTATTGATCGACAGAACGGATTGCGGCTGGCCATCATCGTCTCGCACCAGGGTGCGATGACTTTCGAGCGTGATGGTGCAGCCATCCCGGCGTCTAAGTGTCACTTCGTCCGCCCAGTCACCCGTTTCTATCAGGCTGTTAGTGGCCGCATTGAATGCGGCGCTACCCTGGTAGATCAACTCCTGTGCCGATTTGCCGAGTGCCTCCTCCTTTGACAGACCATAGAGACGCTCGGCACTTTTGTTCCAGTACAGGATGCGGTTATCCATCCCGTGAACGACAATGGCGTCCTGGGCCTTGTCCAGCAGCGATGCTTGCTGGCGGGCCTGCTTCTCGCTTTCGCGCAGCACTGCCAGATAACCCTCCCTTTCAGCTGCTTGCGACTCCATTTCGCGCCTGATCTTGCCCCCGTAGATCATGGCCGCACTGACCATCAACAGCACGAACACCATGATTGCGTATTCGACCCGGCGCAGTTCTTCGACCGACTCAAGCTCCTCTTCCAGGAGCTTGCTTTGAATCAGGCCAACGCGATCGCGCACGGTACTGAGTGAGGCGAGCAACAGGGCAAACTTCCTGTCCATCGTTGCCATGCGTTTGCCAGCATTATCCGACTGCCCCTCCCTGAAGTAGGAAAAGATCAGCAAGGCCTCGTTCACCATTTCGACCATCGCAGCATCAACTGCACCCACCTCATCCTTCAATGCAAGGGTAAAGGCTTGTATATCTGCACTGTGTTCAGCCTCATGGGCGATCCGTACTTCCAACTGTTTTTTGGCCATTGCCAAATGCTCGTTGAAGACGCGCAAGGCTTCATTCATGTTCCGCGATTCGGCTTCAACATTATGTGTATCGAACACATTATTGCCCGGCGCATTGACTGTGGAAGCCAGGCTGCCCAGCGTTGAATAGCTCGACAGCTGTTGGACCCATGACTGGTTTGCCTTGATGGAGCGGTGATAGGTATCGACGATCAGGTGATTCAATAGCACGCTCAGCACAACAACCAGCACGTCGAATCCCGCAAGAAAAAAGTACATGCGGTGCCACTTGGTCGAACGTGGCTTATTTGGACTGGTGGGTATGGCTTGCTTTGCGGCGCTTTTATCCCTGAAAGAATCCATTTCACAATCTCCAAACATAATCCTTCTAAATTGACCAATAGAAGCGGTATTCGGAAACCAATCAAGCTTTTGTGCCGACACTAAGCAATGCATTTGGCGATGCTAATTTCATGGTGAAATTTTTTACTCTCGGAAGCAGTCTCTTAATATTTCGGCGATAAAGCGAAATCATTTTCATTTGTTGTGTTTGACATCATCGTTCCAGGTAACGATTCTCCTCGCTCTCCATTGTAGAACTGAACGTCGGCAATCACTTTTGCCAGATGTTCTGTACCTTTCAATTTCCTCAGCCTCGTTCTGCACCTATGGCGAGCGTGCAGACCAAGCTTAGCTACTAATTTGCCATTATTCTGTTCGCCGACTGCTCCAGGTCGGTAGTAGCCCTTGATGGTCGGCAGCTTTGCGCCAGAAGCTGACCTTCGATCGAGGCAGGCAATGTCGGCAGTTGCACTTCAGGGTGGGCGAGTGACGGCTGAGATAGACTAACCTCCACCTCTGACGAATGCTCAAATGTGGGGTTGCCATGGGATTGCAATGAAGCAGATTGGCAGTCACTCACTCCTTCCACGCGTAAAAAAACACGTGAAAAAAGTTAGATTAGGTAAGTGACTGATTTATGGAAGATAAAACCAATGTAGCAGTTAGCAAGGCTCCGGAACCAATGAATGAGCCGATCGAGTCCGACGCAACGAGCCATGCCGCTCAACAGCGTCAGCGTGCCGGCCATCTGGCCCAGGCCGTACGCAAAGAATTGCAAAAAGCCGTGATTGGCCAGGACAGCGTGATCGACGACGTGCTGACCGCGCTGATCGCTGGCGGCCACGTATTGCTCGAAGGCGTGCCGGGGCTGGGCAAGACCCTGTTGGTACGCGCCCTCGCCCGTTGCTTCGGCGGTGAGTTCTCACGCATCCAGTTCACCCCGGACCTGATGCCCAGCGACGTCACCGGGCACGCGGTGTATGACATGCAGACCGAGCAATTCAAACTGCGCAAGGGGCCGCTGTTCACCAACCTGCTACTGGCCGACGAGATCAACCGCGCCCCGGCGAAAACCCAGGCGGCGCTGCTCGAAGCCATGCAGGAACGGCAAGTCACCCTCGAAGGCCAGCCATTGCCGATCCCTCAACCCTTCATGGTGCTCGCCACGCAAAACCCGATCGAACAGGAAGGCACTTACCCGCTGCCGGAAGCCGAACTGGATCGCTTCATGCTCAAGGTGCGCATGGATTACCCGGACGCCGAGCAAGAGCTGGACATGGTGCGTCAGGTCAGCCGCTCGACCCGGGCCGACATGCTCGATGTCCAGCCGATGCGCACCTTGTTGCAAGCCAGGGATGTGCTGGCCCTGCAACGCATCGCCAGCGACCTGGCGCTGGACGATCAGGTGCTCGATTACGCCGTGCGCCTGGCCCGCTCCACCCGCAGCTGGCCCGGCCTGACCCTCGGCGCCGGCCCGCGCGCGTCCATCGCGCTGGTGCGGTGTGCCCGTGCCCGTGCGCTGCTGCGCGGCGGGGAGTTCGTGATTCCGGACGACATCAAGGGTTGCGCCCTGGCTGTGTTGCGTCATCGTGTGCGCATCGCGCCGGAACTGGACATCGAAGGGCTGGATGTCGATCAGGTGCTCCGGCAGATGCTCGACCAAGTACCGGCACCGCGGCAGTGAAACCCTCGCGCCTGCTATTGATCTGGTTAACGTCGCTACTGGCCATCGGCATCGTGCTCGGCAGTCTGCGGGCGTTGGAGCTGGCGGTACCGGCGAGCATCACGCAGATCAATTGGGGACTGCTCCTGGCATTGCTGGTCCTGGCCCTGCTCGATGCCTTTGGGCTGAAGCGACTACCCTCGCCCCGGCTGAGCCGTGAGATACCCGGCAGTCTGGCCCTCGGTCGCTGGAGCGAAGTGCAACTGATCCTTGAACACGACTTTTCACAACCGCTGAGCGTACAGATCTTCGACCATGTACCCTTGGGCCTGGACTTCGAACACCTGCCGCTGACTGTCGAGTTGCAACCGGGCCAGCACAGCCGAATCGACTATCGGCTACGTCCACTCAAACGCGGGCACTTCAGCTTTGAGCACTGCGAAATCAAACTGCCGAGCCCCTTGGGTTTGTGGTCCGACAAACGCATTCTCGACGTCGCGGACCACACCCGCGTCTATCCCGACTTCGCCCGCCTCTATGGCGGCCAGTTACTGGCTGTGGATAACTGGCTCAGCCAGCTCGGCGTACGTCAACGCCAGCGTCGAGGCCTGGGTCTGGAGTTTCATCAGCTACGAGAATTTCGCGAAGGCGACAGCCTGCGCCAGATCGACTGGAAAGCCACCGCCCGCCAGCGCTCGCCCATTGCCCGGGAGTATCAGGACGAACGCGACCAGCAGATCATCTTCATGCTCGACTGCGGCCGGCACATGCGCAGCCAAGACGGCGAGCTGTCGCACTTCGACCATGCGCTTAATGCCTGTTTGCTGCTCAGCTACGTCGCGCTACGCCAAGGCGACGCGGTGGGCCTGACTACCTTTGCCAGCGAGCAGCCGCGCTACCTTGCGCCGGTAAAAGGCACCAGCCATCTCAACACACTGCTCAATCGCGTCTATGACTTGCACAGTAGCCAACGCAGCGCCGACTACCAGGCCGCCGCTACGCAACTGCTGGCACGGCAAAAACGCCGGGCACTGGTGGTACTGGTGACCAACCTGCGCGAAGAGGACGACGATGAGTTGCTCCCGGCGGTCAAGCGCCTGAGCCAGCAGCACCAGGTGCTGGTCGCGAGCCTGCGCGAGGACGTGCTCGACACCTTGCGTCAGTCACCGGTACAGACCTTGCCCGAGGCGCTGGCCTATTGCGGGACCGTGGACTACCTCAATGCACGCGCCGAACTCCATGAGCGCTTGAACGCTCATGGTGTGCTGGTGATGGATGCGCTACCCGGCGAGTTGGGGGCGGCGTTGGTGACGCGGTATCTGGGCTGGAAAAGAGCTTGAGCCTGAGTGATCTCAAGCCGAGGCCGGCAATGACTGAAAGCTGAAGTACTGCTTCAACGCCCTCACCAATTGCC
Organism: Pseudomonas sp. QLc11A; assembly: GCF_052112305.1. NCBI lineage: Bacteria > Pseudomonadati > Pseudomonadota > Gammaproteobacteria > Pseudomonadales > Pseudomonadaceae > Pseudomonas > Pseudomonas sp. QLc11A. The sequence goes on along the minus strand of NZ_JAVAJJ010000001.1, from coordinate 289,868 downwards.
CATACTCCGGCGGTGCCCGTTGCAGGCTGAAACCGGCGTCGTAATGTTGGGGGGTCGCGTCTTCGTGGCACCACAGGCAACAGGCCTGCAGGTCGATGATCCGCTGGCCGCCTTCGGTCGCCGGGATTTTCAGGCGCAGGTTGAAGTCCGCGCCGATCATCATTGGCAGCTGGCTGATCAGCATCAGCCCGTCTTCGGAGACATTGCCCAGGTAGCCGATGGGTTTGCCGGTGATACCGTTGAATACTTTCAGGAAATACGGCAGTTGATGCCGCTCGATTCGGCGGTCGGTGAACATGTGCGTTTTCGCTATGCAAGGCTCTTAAGCAGAGCCGCACTACTGCTTCGGAACGGGTACTCATTGAGTCTTGGCCCGCTCTCCCCGCTCCCGGTGCGCCAGTCCTTACGGCGCTGAGTCCTGCTTATGCCGGTCACAGGTGTTGCCCCGGTTCAGAGACAAGGCTCTAAAACCGGTTCCTTGGACTATAGCTCAGCGCCGCCGGGGAGCCAGCGATGGAATGCTCGCCTGCCATCAGAACTGCGTCGGTTTTACCGCCGCGGCACTGCGCAACGGGTAGTGGCCCAGGCTCTGCAAGGTTTCCAGGCGGGCGCGGGCGCGGTAGGCGTATTCGCTTTGCGGATAGGCGGCAATAATGAACTGGTAGGTCTGGGCCGCGTCGATAAACATCTTCTGCCGCTCCAGGCACTGGCCGCGCATCATCGACACTTCCGGCCATACGTAAGGCCGCGCGCGGCTGTCGCGTTCGACCTTGGACAGTTCGAGCATCACCTGCTCGCAATTGCCCCGGTCATAGGCGCTGTAGGCATTGTTCAAGTGGTGGTTCATTGCCCAACGGGTGCAGCCCGTGACACTGAGGGCACCGGCGGCAAGGGCAGCAATGAGTACGAATCGCATGGGGATCTCCTGTCTTGAACGTTGTATCGACCCGTGGGCGAAAATCTTCAGGCTGCCTGGCGCAAAGTTGTCAGGTTCAATAAAGAAAGAAAAAAGTAGTGCATACGAACAATGACTACACCTTCGGAGCATAGTAGCCTCACTCAGCGCTTGAACTCAGGAGTCTTTGCATGTCCGTCCGTCGTACCAAAATCGTCGCCACCCTTGGCCCGGCCAGTAACTCGCCGGAAGTTCTCGAACAGCTGATTCTGGCTGGCCTGGACGTCGCCCGCCTGAACTTCTCCCACGGCACCCCCGACGAGCACAAGGCTCGCGCGAAGCTGGTGCGTGACCTCGCTGCCAAGCACGGCCGCTTCGTCGCCCTGCTGGGTGACCTGCAAGGCCCGAAAATCCGTATCGCCAAATTCGCCAACAAGAAGATCGAGCTGAAGATCGGTGATCAATTCACCTTCTCCACCAGCCATCCTCTGACCGAAGGCAACCAGCAAGTGGTCGGCATCGATTATCCGGACCTGGTCAAGGACTGCGGTGTGGGCGACGAGCTGCTGCTCGACGACGGTCGCGTGGTGATGCGCGTCGATACCGCCACGGCCACCGAACTGAACTGCACCGTGACCATCGGCGGCCCGCTGTCCGACCACAAAGGCATCAACCGTCGCGGTGGCGGCCTGACCGCTCCGGCCCTGACTGAAAAAGACAAGGCTGACATCAAGCTCGCTGCGGAAATGGAAGTCGACTACCTCGCCGTGTCCTTCCCGCGTGACGCCGCCGACATGGAATACGCCCGTCAACTGCGCGACGAAGCCGGCGGCACTGCCTGGCTGGTGGCGAAGATCGAACGCGCCGAAGCCGTGGCCGATGACGAAACCCTCGACGGCCTGATCAAGGCGTCCGACGCGGTGATGGTTGCCCGTGGTGACCTGGGTGTGGAAATCGGCGACGCCGAACTGGTGGGCATCCAGAAGAAGATCATTCTGCACGCACGCCGCCACAACAAGGCGGTGATCGTCGCGACCCAGATGATGGAGTCGATGATCCAGAACCCGATGCCGACCCGCGCCGAAGTGTCCGACGTGGCCAACGCCGTGCTCGACTACACCGACGCCGTGATGCTCTCGGCCGAAAGTGCCGCTGGCCTGTACCCGCTGGAAGCCGTTCAGGCCATGGCGCGTATCTGTGTCGGTGCCGAAAAGCACCCGACCAGCAAGACCTCCAGCCACCGCATCGGCAAGGAGTTCCAGCGCTGCGACGAGAGCATTGCGCTGGCGACCATGTACACCGCCAACCACTTCCCCGGCGTGAAGGCGATCATCGCCCTGACCGAAAGTGGCTACACCCCGCTGATCATGTCGCGCATCCGCTCCTCCGTGCCGATCTACGCGTTCACCCCGCACCGCGAAGCCCAGGCTCGCGCGGCGATGTTCCGTGGCGTGTACACCATCCCGTTCGACCCGGCTTCGCTGGCGCCGAACGAAGTCAGCCAGAAGGCGATCGACGAGCTCGTCAAGCGCGGCGTAGTACAGAAAGGCGACTGGGTCATCCTGACCAAGGGTGACAGCTACCACACCACCGGCGGCACCAACGGCATGAAGATCCTGCACGTTGGCGATCCGATGGTCTGAGTGACCGGTTGCTGAAAAACAAAAGCCCCGCCATGTGAATGGCGGGGCTTTTTGCTGTCTGATCCATTTTTTGTTTTGCCTGATCCGCCCCCTTCGCGGGCAAGCCCGCTCCCACATTTTTTGCGGTGAATCCCAATCCCTGTGGGAGCGAGCTTGCTCGCGATGGGGCCGGCCCAGTCAGCGAAAGATTCAATGCCGCTTGATAAACCCGGTCAACGCCGCCAACGCCTCCGGTGACCGCAACCGCTGGGTGAACAACGCCCCCTCCTCTTCAATCACCTTGCGCAACAGCTCCCGATCCGGCGCTTTCATCAATTGCTTGCTGATCCGCACCGCTTCCGGCGGCAGCGACTCAAAGCGCAAGCCCATCTCCCGCCCCTTGGCCAAGGCCTCTTCGCCACTGCCCAAGGCTTCATTGGCAATGCCCCAGGCAGCCGCCTGTTCACCGCTGAAACCTTCACCCAGCAGCAACAACTCCGCCGCTTTGGCCTGCCCGAGCAAGCGCGGCAGGATCAGGCTGGAACCGAACTCAGGGCATAACCCAAGATTGACGAACGGCATGCGCAGGCGCGCATCGCGGCTGACGTAAACCAGATCGCAATGCAGCAGCATCGTCGTGCCAATGCCCACCGCCGCCCCGGCCACGGCGGCGATCACCGGTTTGCGGCATTCGAGCAGGTTGAGCATGAACTGGAACACCGGGCTGTCGAGGCTGGTCGGCGGTTGCTGGATGAAATCGGCGATGTCGTTGCCGGCGGTGAAGCATTCGGCTGAGCCGCTGATCAGTACGGCATTGATCCCCGGGTCGTTGTCGGCCTGTTTCAGCGCCTCGGCCAGTTGGTTGTACATGGCGCGGGTCAGGGCGTTTTTCTTGTCCGGGCGATTCAGGCGCAGGGTCAACAGGCCGCGTTCGCGTTCAACTTGGATGGCTTCGGTCATGGCAGGTCTCGCGTCTGAAAAGTCAGCGCTCAACCACGGGGCAGGAACACATCGGCCAGCAGTTGATTGCGCGGCAATCCCGCCAGGTACAGGCGCCGGGCAAAGGCATCGACACTGTCGGGGGCTCCGCAGAGTAAGGCCAGGGTTTGCCGGGAAACAAGCCGCAGTTGCGCCAAAGCCGCTGGCAACTCGGCCGGAGTCCAGAGTTCGACACTCAAGTTCGGACGGCTGGCGACCATGGCCTGCAGAGGCTTGGCCAGGTAGTGCTCATCGGCATCATGGGCCAGGTGAATGACACGGATGGCACCCTGGTGATCCTGGCGCAGCGCTTCGCGCAACACACCAAACAATGGCCCCAACCCGGTGCCGGCCGCCAGCAACCACAATGGCCGGGTATGCCAGTCCGGATCGTAATGCAAGGCACCGCCGCGCAATTCACCGAGACGGATCGGATCGCCGATGCGCAATTGCCGGGCGGCATCGCTGAATTCCCCGGGCTGGCGGCAATCGAGATGAAACTCCAGAAAACGGTCTTCCTGCGGCAGGCTGGCGAGGGAATACGGCCGCGCCACGTTACCCGCCCACAACACCAGGTGCTGGCCGGCGCTGTAGCGCAGCGGTCGCTGCGCGATCACCCGCAAGCGCAACACCGTGGCACTCAGCCAATCCATCGCGGCGACCTCGGCCGGTTGACCATCGACCTGCGGGTCGAAAGCATGCACCTGCAAGTCCTCGACCACCTGGCACTGGCACGCCAGGCGCCAACCCTGTTCTCGCTGCTGCGCACTCAGGGCATCGGGGCGACTGTCGCTCGGCAGACCCCGTACACACTGCACCAGGCACGCATGGCAACTGCCGGCGCGGCAACTGTAAGGCACCGGCACGCCGTTCTGATTCAGTGCGTCGAGCAGATTGCTGCCCGCCGCTACCGACCAGTGGCGCTCGCCAACCCGCAACTCAGGCATCGACGTTCTCCCACGCCGCCGCGCATCGGTTGCGGCCGTCACGCTTGGCACGATAGAGCGCCTGATCGGCCCGTTGCAGCGCGTCATCGAGATCGTCGCCCAGCTCCAGCAGGGTCATGCCGGCGGACAGGCTGAGATTGCGCACATTCAGACCGATCAACTCGACATCGGTGAAGGCGATGCGCAGCCGTTCGCAGCACGAAATCAGACTGTCGGCATCGCAATCGGGCAGCAGCACCACGAATTCTTCGCCGCCGTAGCGAGCCAGAACATCGCTGTCACGCAGGCACGCGGTGGCAACGCCAGCAAAGGCTTGCAGCACCTGATCGCCGGCGGCATGCCCGTGCAGATCGTTGATGCGTTTGAAATGGTCGAGGTCGATCAACGCCAGGCCATGCACGACTCCGGCTTCCATGGCGTTCAACTCGCGGGAAGCCAGGCGCAGGAAATGCCGGCGATTGAACAGGCCTGTGAGTTCGTCGGTGGCCACCAGGTCTTCGAGCTGGCGCATCATCCCGCGCAAGGTGTCCTGGTGCGCCTGCAAGGCAAAACGCCGCTGACGCATGCGTTGTCGTGAAGCCTGGACGTAGCGGGCATACAACACCAGCCACACCAGCACGATGAACAGCACGCATACCTGCAACACCGCCATGGCCGGGTCGGGCAACTGGAAGTGGTAGCCCTCCCACAGAGTGATCGTGCTGAAGCTGAAGAACACCAGCAATGCACATCGCACAAAGGATCGGCGTGACAGATGGAACAGGCCGAACAGCAGAATCAGCACGTAAAACACCAGGAACGCACCCCGGGCTTCGTCCAGATGGGCGATCAGCCAGGTTTGCCAGCCAAGCCCCAACAACACTTGCGCCTCGGTCAGGCTGGGGTCGGCGAAACGCAGGTTGCAGCCGCTGTAGAACACCGCGAACAGGATGGCCTGGCTGGTCACGACCAGTGCGCTGCCGATGGCGACACTGGTCAGCGGCGCGTCGTAGTGACCGGTAAAAAACGCCAGCCACAGCAACAGCAATACCAGGGCATAGGTGCCGGCCGCGAGGGCGAAACGTTTGAGCAACAGGCGCTGGATGGCGTTATGGGTCAATCGTTGACTCACCAATTGAAAGGAGACTGACAGAGCGTCCTACTCTACAGACCGCATGTCACTTTAGTGGCGTGGCCGATAAATGACCATTCAATTTTCGGGATCGACGGTCTGAGCCTTGCGCGACTCTGTGGCGAGGGGGCTTGCCCCCGTTGGACTGCACAGCAGTCCCGGTAACAGACAGGTCGTTGTGTCAGGCGGATTGTTTTCACCGGTTTTGCGGCTGCTTAGCAACCGAACGGGGTGGTGCGGCGGTCCGACAAGCCCCCTCGCCACAAAAGCCACTTACTCCTCTTGCAGCTTCAAACTTACAGCTTGTAGCAGCGCCTATGCGACCAACGATTGACTACCGGCGCGTGTGCCGGCCTTTGATGCGCGGTATACTGCCGCGCCTTTTTAGCGTCGCGCCAGCATGCCCGGCGTGCCTTGAAAGGTGCTTGCAACCGACCGATGCACCCAAGCTGCAAGCACCTTATTGTATGTTCCCGTCTTTTAGAGGAGCGCGACTCATGACCGTGATCAAGCAAGACGACCTGATTCAGAGCGTTGCCGACGCCCTGCAGTTCATTTCCTACTACCACCCCGTGGATTTCATCCAGGCGATGCACGAAGCCTACCTGCGCGAAGAATCGCCAGCGGCCCGTGACTCCATGGCGCAGATCCTGATCAACTCGCGCATGTGCGCCACCGGCCACCGCCCGATCTGCCAGGACACCGGCATCGTCACCGTGTTTGTCCGTGTCGGCATGGACGTGCGCTGGGATGGCGCCACCATGGGCCTGGACGACATGATCAACGAAGGCGTGCGTCGTGCCTACAACCTGCCGGAAAACGTCCTGCGCGCTTCGATCCTCGCCGACCCGGCGGGCGCTCGCAAGAACACCAAGGACAACACCCCGGCAGTCATCCACTACTCCATCGTTCCGGGTAACACCGTGGAAGTGGACGTGGCGGCCAAGGGCGGCGGTTCCGAGAACAAGTCGAAAATGGCCATGCTCAACCCGTCCGACTCGATCGTCGACTGGGTGCTGAAAACCGTCCCGGAAATGGGCGCCGGCTGGTGCCCACCGGGCATGCTCGGCATCGGCATCGGCGGTACCGCCGAGAAAGCCGCCGTCATGGCCAAGGAAGTGTTGATGGAATCCATCGACATTCACGAACTCAAAGCCCGTGGCCCACAGAACCGCATCGAAGAAATGCGCTTGGAGCTGTTCGAGAAGGTCAACCAGTTGGGTATCGGCGCCCAGGGCCTCGGTGGCCTGACCACCGTGCTCGACGTGAAGATCATGGACTACCCGACCCACGCCGCTTCACTGCCGGTGTGCATGATCCCGAACTGCGCCGCCACCCGTCACGCACACTTCGTGCTTGACGGTTCCGGCCCGGCCTCGCTGGAAGCGCCACCGCTGGACGCCTACCCGGAAATCGTCTGGGAAGCCGGCCCGTCGGCCCGTCGCGTCAACCTCGACACCCTGACCCCGGAAGACGTGCAGAGCTGGAAGCCGGGCGAAACCGTCCTGCTCAACGGCAAGATGCTCACCGGTCGCGACGCTGCGCACAAACGCATGGTCGAGATGCTGAACAAGGGCGAAACCCTGCCGGTGGACCTCAAGGGTCGCTTCATCTACTACGTCGGCCCGGTCGATCCGGTCGGTGACGAAGTGGTTGGCCCGGCAGGTCCTACCACCGCGACGCGGATGGACAAGTTCACCCGTCAGATCCTCGAGCAGACCGGCCTGCTGGGCATGATCGGCAAGTCCGAGCGAGGTCCGACCGCAATCGACGCGATCAAGGACAGCAAGGCCGTGTACCTGATGGCCGTCGGCGGCGCCGCTTACCTGGTCGCCCAGGCGATCAAGAAGTCCAAGGTGCTGGCGTTTGCCGAACTGGGCATGGAAGCGATCTACGAGTTCGAGGTCAAGGACATGCCGGTGACTGTTGCCGTCGACAGCAAGGGCGAGTCCGTACACATCACCGGTCCTGCCATCTGGCAGAAAAAGATCAGTGAAAGCCTGGCGGTGGAAGTGCAATAAACGGCACTGATGTCTGCTGAAAAAACCGGTTTGTCGGCGACGACAGGCCGGTTTTTTTTCGGCTGGATATCGATACTCCGGCGAGAGCAGAGCGCCCTTCGCATGCTATGGTGCCTTCCCCTATTTTGGCCTGTTGCTCACTGCATGTTGCCGACCTCCCGAACCCTGCGCCTGGCGCTCTACACCCTGCTCATCATCGCCGGCGCCGCCATCGCCGCGACCCTGGCCATGCGCCACGCCGTGCGCCAGTCAATGGTCGAAGACGCCGCCCGAGCCAATCAGCAACTGGCGCTCTATGCCTCGTCGCTGCATACCCTGATCGAACGTTACCGCGCCCTGCCCGCCGTGCTGGCGCTGGACCCGGAGTTGCGCTCGGCACTCAAGGGGACGGTGAGCCCCGGGCAGCAGGATGCGTTGAACCGCAAACTGGAAAAGATCAACGGCGCCGCCGAGTCCTCGACCCTGGAATTGCTCGATCGCACCGGTCTGGCCGTGGCGGCGAGCAACTGGCGTTTGCCCAGCAGTTATGTCGGCCACAACTACGGTTTCCGTCCCTATTTCAACCAGACCCGCACCCAGGGCACCGGGCGTTTTTACGCGGTAGGCGTGACCAGCGGGATTCCCGGCTACTTCCTCTCCAGCGCGGTCAGCGATGACGACGGGCAGTTCCTCGGCGCCATGGTGGTGAAACTGGAATTTCCCGAACTGGAACGCGAGTGGCGCCAGGGCAGCGACACGCTGTTGGTCAGCGACGCGCGCGGGATCATCTTCATCGCCAACCAGCCGGGCTGGCGCTATCGCCTGCTCAAGCCGCTCGGCGACAGCGATCACGCCGAACTCAAGGCCACCCGCCAGTACGACAAGCAGCCCCTGACGCCACTGGAGTTTCAATCATTGCGGCGCTTCGACGACAACAGTGACCTGGTCCGGGTCAATGGCCCGGACGGCAAGGCGGACTACCTGTGGGAGTCCCTGCCGCTGACAGCCGAGGGCTGGACCCTGCATCTGCTGCGGCGCCCGCAAGTCGCCTTCGAAGACAGCCGCAATGCCGCCCTCGCTGCTGCCGGCTTGTGGCTGACCCTGGTGTTCCTGCTGCTGTTTCTCAATCAGCGCTGGCGTCTGGCCAGACTGCGTCAGCGCAGTCGCGAAGAACTCGAACGACTTGTAGAAGAACGCACCCGCGACCTGCGCACCGCCCAGGAGGGCCTGGTGCAGTCGGCCAAACTCGCGGCGCTGGGGCAGATGTCCGCTGCCCTGGCCCATGAGATCAACCAGCCGCTCACCGCCCAGCGCATGCAGTTGGCGACCTTGCGCCTGCTGCTCGACCACGGCCGGGTCGACGACGCCTACAAAGCGCTCAAACCGGTGGATGAAATGCTCACGCGCATGGCCGCCCTCACCGGCCACCTGAAAACCTTCGCCCGCAAAAGCCCCAGCGGTTTGCGCGAACGCCTGGACCTGGCGACGGTGGTGGACCAGTCGCTGCAACTGCTCGACACCCGGCTGCGCGACGAACAGGTCAGCACTGTGTTGCACCTGACCCGCCCGGCCTGGGTGCGCGGCGATGCGATTCGCCTGGAACAGGTGCTGATCAACCTGCTGCGCAACGCCCTCGATGCGATGCAGGACAAACCCTGCAAACGCCTGGAAATCCGCCTCGAAGCCGACGAACAATTGTGGCGCCTGAGCGTGATCGACAACGGTGGCGGTATCGCCGAAGAGAACCTGTCCAAGGTGTTCGATCCGTTCTTCACCACCAAACCGGTGGGCGATGGCCTGGGCATCGGTTTGGCCGTATCGTTTGCCATCGTTCACGAATCCGGCGGGCGCCTGACTGCCGACAATCATGACAAAGGTGCCGTGTTTACCCTGACCTTGCCCATCGACCAGGAGGTGCATGAACCATGCTGAACTCAGTGATGGTGGTGGACGACGAAAGCAGCATCCGCAGTGCCGTCGAGCAATGGTTGAGCCTGTCGGGTTTCGAGGTGCAGCTGTTCAGCCGCGCCGACGAGTGTCTGGCGCAGCTACCGAAGCACTTTGCCGGGGTGATTCTCAGCGATGTGCGCATGCCCGGCATGACCGGCCTGGAACTGCTGGCCGAGGTGCAACGCCGGGATGCCGATTTGCCGGTGATCCTGTTGACCGGCCATGGCGACGTACCGATGGCCGTCGAGGCCATGCGCGACGGCGCCTACGATTTCCTCGAAAAGCCCTTCAGCCCGGAAACCCTGCTCGGCAGCCTGCGCCGCGCCCTCGACAAGCGCCGGCTGGTGCTGGAAAACCGCGCACTGCACGAGCAGGCGGACAACCGCGCCAAACTCGATGCCACGCTGCTCGGCGTGTCCCGTGGCCTGCAAACCCTGCGCCGGCAGGTGCTGGACCTGGCAGCCCTGCCGGTGAACGTGCTGATTCGCGGGGAAACCGGTAGCGGCAAGGAGCTGGTCGCACGCTGCCTGCATGACTTCGGGCCGCGAGCCGACAAGCCCTTTGTCGCACTCAATTGCGCGGCCATCCCGGAGCAACTGTTCGAGGCCGAACTGTTCGGTCACGAGAGCGGTGCATTCACCGGGGCGTCTGGCAAGCGCATCGGCAAACTCGAATACGCCGACGGTGGCACGCTGTTTCTCGATGAAATCGAAAGTATGCCGCTGGCCCAGCAGGTGAAATTGCTGCGGGTGTTGCAAGAGCAAAAGCTTGAGCGACTGGGCTCGAACCAGAGCATTCGCGTGGATTTGCGCATCATTGCCGCGACCAAACCGGACCTGCTCGACGAAGCGCGGGCCGGACGTTTTCGCGAAGACCTGGCCTATCGCTTGAACGTCGCAGAACTACGCCTGCCGCCCTTGCGCGAACGCCGTGAAGACATCCCGCTGCTGTTCGAATCCTTCGCCCAAAACGCCGCCGAACGGCTGGGACGTAAATTTCCACCATTGAGCGGTGCGCAGTTGAGTCACCTGCTGAGCCACGACTGGCCAGGCAATGTGCGCGAACTGGCGAATGTCGCCGAGCGTCAGGTGTTGGGGCTCGGTGAGCCTGTACCGGCGGGGATCGAGCCCGGCCAGTCACTGGCGGCGCAGCAGGAAGCCTTTGAAGCACAGTGCCTGCGCGCGGCGTTGACCCGGCACAAGGGTGATGTCAAGGCGGTGCTTGAAGAGCTGCAACTGCCGCGGCGGACCTTCAATGAAAAGATGCAGCGGCATGGGTTGAGCAGGGAGATGTTCCTGCAAGAGACCTGAGTTTGCAGTGTCTGTCCTGGCCCCATCGCGAGCAAGCTCGCTCCCACAGTGGATCTGTGTACGCCGAACATTGTGGGAGCGAGCTTGCTCGCGATGAGGCCGGCAAAGGCAGTACAAACACACCGCCAGATGAGCAACTTTCCGCTCACCACCACCCACAGATAAGCGGATTTCCGCTCACCAAACCTTCTTCCCCCCTCTAGACCGGCCCTCTCCCCCTTGGCACAGCTCCTGCTATAGCCCCTGCAGGCTGCGTTTAAACGCGCTCCACAAAAACAATTAAACGAAGGATCCTTCAATGGATAACTCCAACTCCCTGCCGCTTGGGTCGGCTGCCGTGCCGGCCAAAGAAAGAACCACGTCCAGCCGCATCAAATCGATCTTCAGCGGTTCCGTCGGCAACATGGTCGAGTGGTACGACTGGTACGTCTACGCCGCCTTCTCCCTGTACTTCGCCAAGACCTTCTTCCCCAAAGGCGACACCACCGCCCAACTGCTCAACACCGCCGCGATCTTCGCCGTGGGCTTCCTGATGCGTCCGATCGGTGGCTGGCTGATGGGGCTGTATGCCGACAAGGTCGGGCGCAAAAAGGCCCTGATGGCCTCGGTGTACCTGATGTGCTTCGGCTCGCTGCTGATCGCCCTGAGCCCGAGTTATGAAGTCATTGGCATCGGTGCGCCGATCCTGCTGGTGTTCGCGCGCTTGCTGCAAGGCCTGTCGGTGGGCGGCGAATACGGCACCTCCGCCACTTACCTCAGCGAAATGGCGACCAAGGAACGTCGCGGCTTCTACTCCAGCTTCCAGTACGTGACCCTGATCTCCGGCCAACTCATCGCCCTGGCGGTGTTGATCGTGCTGCAACAACTGCTGACCACCGAAGAGCTGTACGCCTGGGGCTGGCGCATCCCGTTCGCCATCGGCGCGCTGTGTGCCGTGGTGGCGTTGTACCTGCGTCGCGGCATGGAAGAGACCGAGTCCTTCACCAAGAAGGAAAAAGCCAAGGAAAGCGCCATGCGCACCTTGATGCGTCACCCCAAGGAACTGATGACCGTGGTCGGCCTGACCATGGGCGGTACCCTGGCGTTCTACACCTACACCACGTACATGCAGAAATACCTGGTGAACACTGTCGGCATGAGCATTTCCGACTCCACCACCATTTCCGCCGCCACGCTGTTCCTGTTCATGTGCCTGCAACCGATCGTCGGCGGGCTGTCGGATAAAATCGGTCGCCGGCCGATCCTGATTGCCTTCGGCATCCTGGGAACCCTGTTCACCGTGCCGATCCTCACCACCCTGCACACCATCACGACCTGGTGGGGTGCGTTCTTCCTGATCATGGCGGCGCTGATCATCGTCAGCGGCTACACCTCGATCAACGCCGTGGTGAAAGCCGAACTGTTCCCGACCGAAATCCGCGCCCTGGGCGTGGGCCTGCCATACGCACTGACCGTTTCGATCTTCGGCGGCACCGCTGAATACATCGCGCTGTGGTTCAAGAGCATCGGCATGGAGACGGGTTACTACTGGTACGTTACCGCCTGTATTGCCGTGTCGTTGCTGGTGTACATCACCATGAAAGACACCCGCAAACATTCGCGGATCGTCACCGACTGATCACCGACCGGCGCTCACCGCAACGGTGAGCGCCAGGCCCTTCGCGGACGGTTTCGCGAAGGGCACCATTCGTCTCCCCCTCCACCAGGATAATCATCGGTTAATGCACCGGCAGCAGCCTGCAGCTGAGTGCATCCAGATCGACAGGACGCACGTATATCCGTTACAGGCCTCGAATGAGTGCCTGAACGTATCCATAGCGAACGTACCTGGAGTACCTGCCATGAAAACCCGATTGATCCTTGCCCTGACCCTTTCCGTGCTGGCTGCCAATGCCTTTGCTGCCGACGGTTACGACAAGACCGGTTCGGCCTCCTACGGCTCCGGCACCAGCGCGGCCATTGAACACGCCCATTCGGGCACCTATGCCGCCGATGGCTTCGACAAAACCGGCAGCGCAGAAGCTATCGGCTGAATGTGGAGGGAAATTCACAGCCCGGCTTCGGTCGGGCCTGGTCAATTTGGGGGGAACACAAAGTCTGGCAATCACATAAAACCTGTGGGAGCGACGGTGCGACGATTCGACTTGCTCGCGATTGCGAACTGATATTCAACATAAATGTCGACTGAAAGTCAGTCATCGCGAGCAAGCTCGCTCCCACAGGGTTCTGCATGACTGGAAATCTGCGCCGCGTGCTTGCACCATGAGCGTCTCCCGCAAGTTCCGGTACTCACTCCATGCCCGACGACATCCACTTCTACGAACCCGCCAACGGCCACGGCCTGCCCCACGATCCGTTCAACGCCATCGTCGGCCCGCGCCCTATCGGCTGGATCTCTTCACAGGATGCCGAAGGCCGCTTGAACCTGGCGCCCTATAGCTTCTTCAACGCCTTCAACTACATTCCGCCGATCATTGGTTTTTCCAGCGTCGGACGCAAAGACAGCCTGAACAACATCGAACAGACCGGCGAGTTCGCCTGGAACCTGGCCACGCGGCCGCTGGCCGAGCAGATGAACCAGAGCAGTGCCATGGTCAGGCCTGAGGTCAACGAGTTCGAACTGGCCGGCCTGACGACCGTTGCCTCGAAAGTCATTCAGGTGCCACGGGTGGCCGAAAGTCCGGTGTCCTTCGAGTGCAAGGTCACGCAGATCATTCAGTTGCAGCGAGCGGACGGCAATGTGGTGCCGAGCTGGCTGATCCTCGGCGAAGTGGTCGCCGTGCATATCGCCAAATGGCTGTTGAAGGATGGGGTATACGACACCGCCGCGGCAGAACCGATTCTGCGCGGCGGCGGGCCGGCGGATTATTTCCAGCTGGGGCCTGAGGCGTTGTTCAAGATGTACCGCCCGGGGGCGGTGAAGTGATCACCAGAGCAGGTCGGCGTCTTCTTTGACGTCCTTGAGGTGGGTCAGCTCTTTGGCCGCTGCCAGGTCGGCGTCATGGGCGGTCTTGAAGATCTGGCCTTCCAGCACTTTGTGAAAACGCGGAGCGCCGGAACCACCCAGCGCCTTGACGGCGATAGCGGCGTGGTAACCACCCTCGCCCGGTACTACAGCGGAAACAGCTTCGAAGTGATCAAAGGCTTTACGTGCCATGTCGCGCATCCTGGCTGATTGAGAATGCCGTCATTAAACCCTCAACCGGCCAGTTTGTGTACCTCCAGTGCGGACTGTCCCAGGGCCTGCGCCGCCGACACCTCCTTGAAGGTGTGGAAATCCAGACTGTTGACCACCAGTTCCTGCACCAGCTCGGCAAAAATCTCCATCGCCGGCGTGTTGAAGTAGGCGGTCATGGCCTGTTGATCACTCCAGAAACCGGACACCAGCCACAACTCCGGATCGCATTGCGAATGCTGCAAGCTAAAGCTCAGGCAGCCTGGCGCTGCGCGGGACGGTTCGATCAGGGCGCTGAGACGCACACCGAGTTCCGCAGAGCGCCCGGCGCGCGCTCGAACGAAGGCCATATGACTGACGGGGATTTGCGTGGACATGTTCAACCCTCCCGGGGAGTCGCGTGGCAGCCGGGGGACGGGCTGCGACAGGATCAAAGGTTAAGGGCCGCGACGCCTGTCTCGTTAGTCGATTCCTGCCGGTGCGTTGCACAATCCTGCGAAACTGCATGACAAGCCTGTAACAAGCTGTAAAACCCTGTCACGGTTCTGCCCTACGAGTTTCAAGCAAGTTCTTGCGGCTCAAGGCTCTAGTGGCTACACCGCCAGTCGCCACCAGGCAGAATCAGGCAAGCATCCGGCAGGATGTGTCTACCGCTGCCACTTGCACAAACTTATGCTCTGCTCCATTCCCTCCATGCCTGCCGAGGATGCCGCGCATGACGTCACTCGATCACTTTCAAGCCCCGCTGGACACCGACATGGAAAAGCAGCGCGCGGAACTGGCGGCGATCATCCGCCGCAACACCGCCGAAGATGGCAGTTATGCCACGGCCATCGGCTCGCTGTTCATGTCCCGCCACAGCCAGTCCCACGAGTTTGCCCCGGTGCTCGCGCAACCGGCACTGTGCATCATGGCCCAGGGGCGCAAGGAAGTTCAGTTGGCCAACGAGTATTTCAACTACGACCCGTTGAACTACCTGGTGGTCTCGGTCTCGATGCCGCTCAGTGGACGGGTGGTGGATGTCTCGGCCGAGGAGCCTATCCTGGCCCTGCGCCTGGACATCGATCCGGCGGAAATCACCGCGCTGATCGCCGACGCCGGCCCCCTCGGCGTGCCCTCCCGGCCGACCGGGCGCGGGCTGTATGTCGAGCGGCTCGACACGGCCATGCTGGATGCCGTACTGCGCCTGGCAAGGCTACTGGACACGCCGAAGGACATCGCCATGCTCGCGCCGCTGATTCGCCGCGAGATCCTCTATCGACTGCTGCGCAGCAAACAGGGACATCGGCTGTACGAAATCGCCATCGCCAACAGTCAGAGCCATCGCGTCAGCCAGGCGATCAAATGGCTCAATGGCAACTTTGAACAGCCGTTGCGCATCGATGATCTGGCGAAGGAAGTGAACCTGAGCGTATCGACCCTGCATCACCGCTTCAAGGCGATGACGGCGATGAGTCCGTTGCAGTATCAGAAGCAGTTGCGCCTTCAGGAAGCGCGGCGGTTGATGCTGGCCGAAGGGCTGGAGGCTTCGGCGGCGGGGTATCGCGTCGGGTATGAAAGCCCTTCGCAGTTCAGCCGGGAATACAGCCGGTTGTTCGGCGCGCCGCCGTTAAGGGATCTGGCGCGGTTGCGGTTGTCAGTCTGAACTTGTTTCTTTGCAAGCAGTACTGGCCTCATCGCGAGCAAGCTCGCTCCCACAGGGTCCAGCGTACACCGTCCAATGTGGGAGCGAGCTTGCTCGCGATGAGGCCAGTACAAACAACATCAAACCGGGATCAGGCCCCAAGTACCCGGCAAGCCTCCGCCGGCAAGGTCACCGACACCGGGTGACCGACGCTCAGGCCAAAGCCCTGGCACGGCGTACTCAGCGCGGTGAATGACACCCCGGAACACTCAACCGTGGTCTCGATGGTCGCGCCGATATCGCGCACGAAGGTCACCTTGCCCAGCAAGCGGTTGCCCGCCGTCGCCTGCGGCGCCGACAGTTGCAGGTCTTCCGGACGAATCAGCATCTTCACCTTTTCCCCTGCCGCAACGCTCGTACAGATCGGCACTTGCAGCGCATCGCCACCCGGCAGGCTGACCTTGCCGTTGCCCAGCGCCGTGGCCGGGAAGATGTTGCCCGAACCGATGAAGTCCGCGACGAATTCGTTGGCCGGGTGCCGGTAGATTTCAATCGGCGTACCCACTTGCTGAACCCGGTGTTCACCCAGCACGACCACGATATCGGCCATGGTCATGGCCTCGCGCTGGTCGTGGGTCACCATGATGGTGGTGATGTTCAGGCGCTGTTGCAGTTGACGGATTTCCACCTGCATCGATTCACGCAGCTTGGCGTCCAGCGCCGACAACGGTTCGTCGAGCAGGAGGATTTTCGGGTGATTGGCAATCGCCCGGGCAATCGCCACGCGCTGGCGTTGCCCGCCGGAGAGCTTGGCCACCGGACGATCAATCATTTGCTGCAACTGGATCAACTCCAGCAACTCCACAACCCGCGCCTGCTGGTCGGCCTTGCTGACTCCGCGCAGTTTCAGCGGATAGGCGATGTTCTCACCCACGGTCATGTGCGGGAACAGCGCCAGGGACTGGAACACCATGCCGAAGTTGCGCAGGTGCGCCGGGGTGTGGCCGATGTCTTCACCGTCCAGGCGGATCTCGCCGCCGGTCAGGGTTTCAAGGCCGGCAATCATGCGCAGCAGCGTGGTTTTGCCACAGCCCGAAGGGCCGAGGAAACACACCAGTTTGCCCTCAGGCAAATGCAGGTTCACATCGGTTACCGCGCAGGCCGAGCCGTAATGTTTCTCGACGTTTTCCAGAATCAGACCAGACATTTGAAGTACCTCAAGAAATCAGAACGAAACGCCACCTTCACCAACCAGCTTCTCCAGCGCCCAGATCAGGACGAAGTCGATCAGCACGATCAGCACGGCAAACGAAAATACAGTTGGGTCGAGTGAAGACACGGTGCGGCTGTACATCCAGATCGGCACGGTCATCACATCAATGGTGTAGAGGAAGTAAGTCACGGTGAATTCGTTGAACGAGACGATGAACGCCAGCAGCATGCCCGCCAGGATCCCCGACTTCATCAACGGCACCACCACATCGACAATCGCCCGCAGCGGTGAAGCACCGAGCATCTGCGCGGCCTCCTCGACTTCGCTGCCGATGGAGAGCATCGCTGCCGTGCAGTTCTTCACCACGAACGGCAGCGCCAGGATCACGTGGGCAATCACCAGGCGCGAGGTGGTCATGTGGAACGGCAGGCTGTCGAACACCAGCAGCAATGCCAGACCCAACACCACCATCGGGAACACCAGCGGCAACGACATCAGTTGCAAGGCCACGGCCTTGCCGCGGAACTCGCAACGGGTCAGCGCGTAGGCCGCCGGCACTGCGATGATCGTGGCGAAAATCATGGTCAGGCACGACACCAGCAGGCTGGTGCTCATGGCCTGGCCGAGGCTCAGCACATCGCTGGCGTCCGGCGACACGAAGGTGTGCCAGGCGGCCTTGTACCATTGCAGACTGTAGCTGCTCGGCGGGAAGTCGAGGTTCGACGCGCCGCTGAACGACATCACGATCATGGTCAGGATCGGCAGCACCGCCAACAGCAGGATGAAGCCCGAGAGGATGCCGGCGAACTTGCCGGTCTCGCCGGGCAACAGCCCATAACGTTTCTTGGTCAGGGTACTCATTGGGAAGCCTCCAGCATGCGCCGACGACGGCCAGTGACGTATTCGGACAGGGTCATGATCGCGAGGGTGGTGACGATCAGCACCACGCCGGCAGCGGATGCGGCAGGCCAGTTCATCAACGGCGCGATCTGGTCATGCACCATCACCGCCAGCATCGGCACGCGCCGGCCACCGAGCAGCAAGGGCACCACGAAACTGCTGGCGTTGTAGGCGAACACCAGGGTCGCACCGGTAATGATCCCCGGCAGACTCATCGGCAACACCACCTGGCGGAACACCTGGAAGCGACTGGCGCCGAGGGTGGCAGCGGCTTCTTCGTAGCTGCGGGCGACGCCGCGCATGGCGCTGGCGATCGGCAACACGGCCAGCGGGAAGGCGGTTTGCACCAGGCCCATCAACACACCGTTCTGGTTGTACAACAGCATGATCGGGCGCTTGATCAGGCCCAGGCCCATCAGGGTCTGGTTGAGCATGCCGCCTGGGCCGAGGATCACCAGCCAGCCGTAGCTTTGCAGCAGCAGGTTGACCAGCAACGGCAGCAACACCGCCGCCAGGAAGATCCGTCGCACGAACGGCGAGGTCAGGCGCGACATGGTGTAGGCCACCGGGATCGCCAGAATCACTGCGATCACCGCGCTGATCAGCGCCAGGCGCAGGGTCAGCATCAGGGATTTGAGGTAATAGGGTTCCAGCAACTGGGCGTAGCTGGCCAGGCTGAACCCGGACCATTCCGCGCCTTTGGTGCCCACGCTCATGCGCAGTACCAAGAGGCTGGCGGCAATCAGTACGCCAAGAAACAGCATCGACGGCGAGAGGAAAAGCCAGGCGCGCGTCGTTGGCGAAACACCCCGAGCGGCGCGCACGGGAGCGGCACTCACCGGATGGGTCAGAGGTTGGTGTTCCATAGCAAAGGGTCTCGTCAATGGAGGATCAATGGCACACGGAAGCGGGGTGTCAACCCCGGCCCCCTGTAGGAGCGAGCTTGCTCGCGAAGGACGTGAAGGCGCCGCGCTCATTCAGGCAGCCCTCGTCATCGTTAACGTCCATCGCGAGCTAGCTCGCTCCTACAGATCAGGAAGAAAAGATTTCCGTGTAACGACGAATCCATTGGTCATGCACAGTCGCCAGGAAGGCGTTGTCGTGCATGATCGCCTTCTCGGCAATCTGCTCCGGCGTGAGGATGTACGGGCTCTTGCGCGCTTCGGCGGAGATGATCGCCTTGGCGTTGACCGGGCCGTTGTAGATGTCTTCAGCCATCTTGCCCTGCACCAATGGGTCCAGAGAGTGGTTGATGAAGGCATAGGCCATGTCGGTATCGCCCGGACGGTTCTTCGGCATCACCGAGAGCATCAGGTCGGTGTAGAAACCTTCCTTCATGCCAAAGGTCGCGCCCAGACCGTAGTTCGGATCGCGGATCTGTTTCGGAAAGAACGCCGGTGCGTACAGGCCGCCCATGTCCAGGGAACCGGTGCGGAACAGCTCGGCGATCTGGTTCGGGTTTTCACCCAGGGTCACCACACGATCTTTCAGCTCGGCGAGTTTCTTGAAGCCAGGTTCGATGTTGTGCTCGTCACCACCGGCCAGTTTGGCGGCGATGATGATCAGGTCCATGGCCTCGGTCCAGTTCGGCGGCGGCAGGAAGATGTTCGGCGCCGCGTCGGCATCCCACAGGGAGGCGTAGCTGGTCGGGGCTTCTTTCTGGGTGCGGGTGCTGTAGACCAGACTGTTGCACCACAGCAGGTAACCGATACCGTGGCCATTGGCGCCGGTGCGGTACTTCTCCGGTACATCGACCAGGTTGGGAATGCGGTTGAGGTCGGGTTTTTCCAGCAGGTTGGCGGCGGCCAGACCTTCGGCGCCAACGCCTGCCAGGGTGATGATGTCGTACTGCGGACGATCACCGCCGGCCTTGAGTTTGGCAACCATTTCCGAGGTACTGCCGGTGCGGTCAGCGATGACCTTGCAGCCGTACTTGTCTTCGAACGTCGCGGCGATGTTGCGCAGTGCAGCCAAGCCGGTGTCATCGGACCAGGTCAGCAAACGCAGGGTCTTGCCGGCAAAACGTGTGTCGCTGGCATTGGCCTTGATGAACGGCATGCTCATGGCTGCCGCTGCAACCGAGGCTACGCCCACGGTCTTGATAAATTGACGTCTGTTCAGATCATGCTCGCCCATTACGGACTCCCTTTGTTTTTGTAGGTATAAGGCAGGTCGAAACTGTTGCATCCGCGCGACCGGACCAGCGTTGGCCCCTCTATTTTCGGGGGTTGGCTGAGCCAGCGATTTCATCCTGAGGTCGTGTAAAACAGCTGACTATCGATAAAAACTCATTGAAGCCATGACGCCAGCGCATGCCTACTTTCGGGGCATGCGGATGGGTTTTCTGTAGGAGCGAGCCTGCTCGCGATGGACGCAAAGGCACCGCGCTCATTCAGGTACCCCGCGTTATCGTTGACGTCCATCGCGAGCAGGCTCGCTCCTACAGGTGATCGGTGTCAGACAGCCCGGATCACGTGTTTGATTTCCTGGAAAGCCTGCAAGCCCCAAGGCCCCAATTCGCGGCCTATGCTGCTCTGCTTATAGCCGCCCCAGGCGGTCTGCGGGAAGATCACCTGCGGTGCGTTGATCCACACAAGCCCCGCCTGCAGAGCGTTGGCGACGCGGTCAGCGGTCTCGGCATTGCGCGTGACCACACTGGCGACCAGGCCGAACTGGCTGTCGTTGGCCAGGGCAATCGCCTCGGCTTCAGAGGCAAAACTGCGCACGCAGATCACCGGGCCGAATATCTCTTCACACCACAGCGCACTGTCGAGGGGCACTTCGGTGAAAACCGTCGGCTGCAAAAAATATCCGCGCGGCAAGTCCGCCGGGCGATTGCCACCGCAAACCAGTTTGGCACCGGCGCTCAAACCACGATCGATGTGGCCCAGGACACGCTGGTATTGCGCCTGATTGACCAGCGCGCCCATTTCCACGTTCGGGTCGAACGGGTCGGCCACGCGAATCGCTTCGGCACGGGCCTTCACGCGGCTGAGGAATTCATCGGCCAGTTCATCGGCGACCAGCACGCGGCTGGTGGCGGAGCACATCTGCCCGGCGTTGAAGAAACCACCGCCGCAAGCCACTTCCACCGCAAGGTCGAGATCGGCATCGGCCAGCACCAGCAGCGATGATTTGCCTCCCAGTTCCAGGCTCACGCCTTTGACGGTTTCCGCCGCCCGCTGCATGACCTGCACGCCAACGGCGTTGCTGCCAGTGAAGGAAATTTTCGCGATACGCGGATCCGCCGACAATGGCGCGCCAACAGCCAGGCCAGTGCCACACACCAGGTTGAACACGCCCGCCGGCAAGCCTGCTTCAGCGATGATCGTTGCCAGTTCCAACTCTGGCAGCGGCGTCACTTCCGAAGGCTTGAGCACCACGCAGCAACCGGCGGCCAGGGCCGGGGCGAGTTTCCAGGCGGTGGTGACCATCGGGAAGTTCCATGGCACGATCAGGCCGACTACGCCGCACGGCTCGCGGCGCAAACGCGCACTGAAGTCGTCGCTCGGCAGTTCGATGGCGCTATCCTGCTTCGCGTCCAGCCCTTCGGCCAGACCGGCGTAATACTCGAACGTGGCGATTACGTCATCGACGTCGATCGCGGCTTCGAATTGCGGCTTGCCGTTGTTGCTCGACTGCAAGTGCATCAGTTTTTCACGGTTGGCCTGCACGCCCGCGGCGATTTTGCGCAGGATGGCAGCGCGTTCGGCACCGGTGGTTTTCGACCAGCCGGCGAACGCCTGGGTCGCCGCGCTCACCGCTTGATCAACCGCACGCTCATCGCCGCCATTGACCGTGGTCAACAGGGCTTCGGTCGCCGGGTTGATCACGCGCAGGTGTTCATTGCCGGCCGACCATTGGCCGTTGATGTACAGGCCATCCAGGGTAGTCGGGAACGTCATTTCGACACCGCCTTCATCCACTCGGCCTGGTCGATTTCAATCAGGGTCGGGCCCTGGCGATCGTGGGCCACACGCAATGCGCCGCGCAATTGCTCGACACTGCTGACGGCTTCGGCCGCGCAGCCCAAGGCCTTGGCCACACCGATGAAGTCCGGGGTATAGATGTCCACACCGACCGGCTCGATGGCACGGTTAACCATGTATTTCTTGATCTCTTCGTAGCCCTGGTTATTCCACAGCAGCACGATGACCGGAGTGCGCGCTTCAACGGCGCTGGCCAGTTCCGGCAGGGTGAACTGCAGACCGCCGTCACCGATCAGGCACACCACTGGCGGGCGAATACCGTTTTTAGCGCTGCCGCCGAGCCAGGCACCAATCGCCGCCGGCAAGGCGTAACCGAGGGTGCCGTAACCGGTGGACGAGTTGAACCACCGACGTGGACGCTCCGGGTTGAACGTCAGGTTGCCGGTGTATACCGGTTGGGTCGAATCACCGACGAATACCGCGTCCGGCAGCTCGTGCAGGACGGTTTCGAGGAAACAGGTCTGGGCCAGAGTCGGTGCGTCCCAGGTCGCGGCCAGGTTTTCACGCAGACGAGCGGCCCGTACCTGGCCCCAATCGTTGCGGCGTTCGGCCAGGGATTTGTGCGACAAGGCGCTGAGCAAGGCCTGGGCAGCGTTGCGCGAGTCGGCCACCAGCGCCACGTGCGGCGGGTAGTTGCGCACGGTCTGGTCCGGGTCGATATCGACGCGCAGCAACTTGCCAGGAATCTCGAAGCCACCGGCGAAGGTCACGTCGTAGTCGGTCTCGGCCAGTTCGGTGCCGATAGCCAGGACCACGTCGGCCTCGGCGACCAGCGCACGGGTGGCGACCAGGCTCTGGGTCGAACCGATCAGCAACGGGTGGTTGGAGGCAAGCATGCCCTTGGCATTGATGGTCAGGGCGACCGGCGCGTCCAGCAGCTCGGCCAGCGCAGTCAGTTCGGCCGCCGCGTCGATGGCACCACCACCGGCGAGAATCAGCGGACGCTTGGCGTTGGCCAGCAATTCGGTCATGCGCGACACGGCACTCGGCGAAGCACCGGCGCGGTCGATGTTGACCGGCAGGCTGCTGAGCAGCTCGTCAGCGTCTTCGACCAACACATCCAATGGAATTTCAATGTGCACCGGACGCGGACGGCCCGCCTGGAACAGCGCAAAGGCTCGAGCCAGCACACCCGGCAATTCCGACGCCGACATCAGGGTGTGGGAGAACGCCGCGACACCGGCACACAGTGCGCCCTGGTTCGGCAGTTCATGCAGCTTGCCGCGACCGCCGCCCAACTGGCTGCGCGATTGCACGCTGGAGATCACCAGCATCGGGATCGAATCGGCGTAGGCCTGGCCCATGGCGGTGGTGATGTTGGTCATGCCAGGGCCGGTGATGATGAAGCACACGCCCGGTTTGCCGCTGGTGCGGGCGTAGCCGTCGGCCATGAAGCCGGCGCCCTGCTCATGGCGCGGCGTCACGTGGTTGATGCTCGAACGGGCCAGCCCGCGATACAGCTCCACGGTATGAACCCCCGGAATGCCGAACACCTGCTCGACTCCGTAGTTTTCGAGTAACTTGACCAATACTTCGCCGCACGTCGCCATGTCTTTGCCCTTTTTGTTCGTTTGAGACGCCGGGCATGCGCTGTGTTTATGATGGATTGGCAGGCCCGGGAATGGCCTCATTGGAACGGGCGACACGTAGCCGCAACAATGGATAAAAAGTCATACTAGCCATGTCCTCACGTCATACCTTGGATCCCAATGAAACGACTGCCTCCCCTGCCGGCGCTGCACACTTTTCTGATTACCGCGCAGTGCTGCAATTTCACCCGGGCCGCCGAACAACTACACATTACCCAGGGCGCAGTCAGCCGGCAGATCGCCGGGCTGGAAGATCACCTGGGTTATGAGCTGTTCATTCGCCAGGCCCGAGGCCTGGACCTGACTGCCGAAGGACGGGAGTGGTTGCCCCGGGTGCAGCAGATTTTCGGCCTGATCGATGAGGCCGTGGAACAGATCGGCGAGAAGCGCGAAACCCTGCAACTCAAGGCACCGACCTGCGTCATGCGCTGGTTGCTGCCGCGCCTGCTGCAATGGCAAAGGGAACGCCCGGACGTGCCGGTGGAGCTGACCACCACGGTCAAGCACGGCGTGGATTTTCATCTCGAACAGTTCGATGCGGCGGTGATGTACGGCGCACCGCCGGACCATTCATTGATGTCGCAAAAACTCTTCGATGAACAACTCACGCCGGTGTGTTCCAGACCGATGCTCGAAGGCCCCATACCCCTGCAGGCACCTGCCGATCTGCAACAACACCTGCTGCTGCACCCGACCCGCGATGAACGGGACTGGAAGGCCTGGTTGAAGGCCGCGGATGTGAATTTGACCAATGTCGGCAAGGGCCAGCATTTCGAAACACTGGACCTGGCGATGTCGATGGCGTCCCAGGGAACGGGGGTGGCGATTGGCGACTGGTCGCTGATCGGCGATGACCTGAATGCCGGGCGGCTGGTCATGCCATTCGAATTGAAGGTCACAACAGGGTTGGCGTATTACCTGGTATTCCCCGAAAAACCCGGACCTTCGCCGAAGTTACGTGAATTGATGGGGTGGCTGGTGGCACAGGCGCAGAGCCGCTGAAAAGCTTCGCGAGCAAGTCGGATCGCCGCACCGCCGCTCCCACAGTAGATATCTTGTGAACGCAGTATTTGTGGGAGCGGGCTTGCTCGCGAATGGTTTAAGCCACGCCCTCAATACCCAACTGTAAACCGTTGACGCGAATGCTTTGGCGCCTCGACTTCATCGAGCATTGCAATCGCATAGTCGGCGAACGTGATCCAGCTGCGCCCTTCGCTGCTCACCAGCAAATCATCCTGGCCGAGGCGGAATGTCCCGGTGCGCTCGCCCTCGACAAATTCGGCCGAAGGCGACAGGAAGCTCCAGTCCAGATCCCGCTCTTCACGCAAGTTTGCGAGGAACTCGGCACCGGCGCTGGCCTCTGCCTTGTAGGCCTCAGGGAAACCTTCGCTATCGATCACCCGAGTACCATCGGGCAACAAGAGCGACCCGGCGCCACCCACTACCAGCAAGCGTTTGACCCCGGCCTTCTTCACCGGCCCGATGACGGCACTTGCAGGCAGCGTTGCGAAATGTGCCGCGCTGATGACTGCGTCATGCCCCTCGATGGCTGCTTGCAATGCACTGGCATCCAGAGCGTCGACGTTGCGTGTGACCACACCCGCACGCTGGCCGATTTTCGATGTGTCGCGGGCAATGGCGGTAACGCTATGACCGCGACGCAGGGCTTCTTCCAGCAGTTGGCTACCGGCACGACCGGTGGCACCGATGATTGCGATGTTGCTCATGACGTACTCCAGTTGGTTTGAAAGTATCGGTATGTTGCATAGGAGCTTTTGTGGCGAGGGAGCTTGCTCCCGCTCGGCTGCGCAGCAGTCGTAAAACCTGTGTCTATGGGGAGCCTGAAGGAATGCAGGGGGAGTGCTTCGCACTCCAGCGGGAGCAAGCTCCCTCGCCACAGGAATTCCCATTAACCCTTAAATTTATTCCCCCCACTTCATCTCGCCCTTGGCGACTTTAGCGCTCAGCTCCAGGGAGCTTTCATCGCCCAGTGCCGGGAAGCGTTTCTTCATTGCCGCAATCAGTTCAGCGGAATCCCTGGCCTTGGCGGTTTCTTCGTCGAAGGCCTTGATGTAAGTGGCGGTGAACTGCACGGCTGCCAGGGAGCGACCGCTATCGCCGAGGTAATGGCCCGGCACCACGACCTGCGGTTTCAGGGTTTCAATGGAATGCAGCGTAGCCAACCAATCGGCATGGGACTGTGCCGTTTGCGTATCAGCCATCCACACGTGGATGTTTTGCGCCACCACGACACCGCCGACTACAGCCTTGATCGACGGAATCCACACAAAGCTGCGATCCGGCTGCGGCCCCTCAAGTCCAAGCACCTGCAACTTCTGTCCTTCAAGGACCAGGCTGTCGCCCTTGAGCACGTCCGGCACGATGGTTTTGGCCGGCACATCGGCCCCCATTTTCGGGCCCCAGAAGGCCAGTTTGCCGTCGACGGTTTGCTTGATGTGATCAACGGTCGGCTGCGAGGCGAGGACCCTGGCCTTGGGGAACGCGGCTGTCAGGGTGTCGAGGCCGAAGTAGTAGTCCGGGTCGCCGTGACTGATGTAGATGGTGGTCAGTTGCTTGCCGCTGGCGCGGATTTTTTCCACCACCTGCTCGGCCTGGAACTTGCCGAACTGGGCATCCACCAGAATCGCTTCCTTTTCGCCGCTGACCAGCACCGAGGTCACCGGGAAGATGGCTTTTTCGCCGGGGTTGTAGGCATCCAGCGTCAGGTTCGAGGCGGCTGCATGGGCGGCGAAACCGAAGGCGGCACTTGCCAGTAAAACGCGCTTGAGGGTGGTGAAACCGATCATTTGTTGCTCCGTTGTCCGAATGCCGTGTTTGGCGGATGCCCTTTTTTGTAGGAGCGAGCTTGCTCGCGATGGTCGCAAACGATGACGCGTATTTATCGGGGGATACGCGGTGTATTTGAATTCATCGCGAGCAAGCTCGCTCCTACAGGGGAACAGAGCTTAGTTGCCTGACTCGGTACAAAAAATGCGATGCTTGAACATAGTTTGTTTCTGAAAGCGGGCAAATCATGGATCGTCTTCAAGCAATGCGTGTGTTCGTCACCGTGGTCGACCTCGGCAGCCAGTCGGCCGCCGCCGATCACCTGGAGCTGTCACGGCCGGTGGTGTCGCGGTATCTGGCGGAACTGGAAGATTGGGTTGGCGCGCGCCTGATGCATCGCACCACACGCAAGTTGAGCCTGACCGCCGCCGGCAACGAGATCCTGCCCCGCTGCCGGCAAATGCTCGACTTGTCCAGCGACATGCAAGCCGCCGTCAGCGAACCGGACGACGCACCGCGCGGCCTGCTGCGGATCAGCGTCAGCACCTCGTTCGGCCAGGCGCAACTGGCCGATGCCATGGCCGCGTACGTCAAGCGCTACCCCGGCGTCAGCGTCGACATGCAGATGCTCGATCGCACCGTGAACCTGGTGGATGAGCGCATCGACCTGGCGATCCGCACCAGCAACGACCTGGACCCGAACCTGATCGCCCGCCGCCTGACGGTTTGCCGCTCGGTGATCTGCGCTTCCCCTGCTTACTTAAGCGAACATCCGGCGCCGCAACGGGTCGAGGACCTGAGCCTGCACAACTGCCTGACCCATTCCTATTTCGGCAAAAGCCTCTGGCATTTCGAGCAGGACGGCGAGCAGGTTTCAGTACCGGTGCAGGGCAACATCAGCGCCAACGAGGCCAGCACGCTGTTGCGCGCAACGATCGCCGGCGCCGGGGTGGCGATGCTGCCTACCTACCAGGCCGGCGTGCACATTCACAGCGGCGAATTGATTCGCCTGCTGCCAGTGGCCGAACCCCGGCAAATGAACGTGTATGCGGTGTATGCCTCGCGCAAGCACATGCCAGCGGCGCTGCGCAGCCTGCTGGATTTTCTGGTTGTGAGGTTTCCGGAAGAACCGACGTGGGATATCGGGTTGTAAATGAAAGCCCTGTGGGAGCGAGCTTGCTCGCGATGGCTACCGAACATTCACCAATGATGTCGACTGATCCACCGCTATCGCGAGCAAGCTCGCTCCCACAGGAGGCATCAGCGTTCTGAATGTCGCGGTACATCCATGACGCGCTATTGCTAGCAACTCACCAGCGCTGACCTATGCTCAAAGTAGTACCGAAAGGTATTCGTTCAGAGGTCAACGCCATGAACATCAGAACAAGAAGATACCTCGCGATCTTCATCACCTGCGCGGTCACGCTCGGGCTGTATGGCGCTGCCGCCTGGCGCGTCGAGCAACTGCGCAACCTGCCCCGTGAAGCCGCGAGCTGCAACTTCGAGCGCTGCATCCCCCACAACGCCACCCTCAACGCCCTCCGGTAACGAAGGGGGGTCAGGCTTCGTTGTCCTGATCGGCCTTCAAGCGGTCGCGGAAGGCCTTGGGCGAAATCCCCACACGACGCCGGAACAGGCGCGTGAAGTTGGTCGGATCGGAAAACCCCAACACGTCGGACATTTCATAAATGGTCATGCTGGTGTAGGTCAGCAAGCGCTTGGCCTCCAGCAATTGTCGTTCGTGCATGATCTGCAACGCCGGTTGCCCCGCCAGCTCACGACAGGTGCCGTTGAGGTGCGACACGGAAATCCCCAGCCGGTGCGCCAGATCCTCGACCTTGACGTGCTGGCGATAAGTCTCTTCCACCAGTTGAATAAAACCGTTGAGGTATTCCCGGGCCCGCTGCGGTCGCGCCATGGCGGTGCGACGCTGGATCACCTGGCGGCTGACCCACACCACGATCACGCTGACCAGCGAATGCATGAGCATTTCCCTCGCCGGTTGATGACTGTTGTATTCGCTCTGCAAGGCACTGAACAGGCTGTTGAGGTACTCGGCGTCCTTGCCTGCCGGGTAACTTTCGGCCTGGGCCAGGGCATTGACCGAGTGTCCCAACTGCATCTGCAGGTGGGCGATCAGCGGCGCAGCCAGGGTCACGACAAACCCTTCCACGTCCTCGGAAAAGCGAAAGCCATGCACCGACAGCGGTGGCAGGATCTGGATCGCCGGTTCCAGCAGCTGTGTACGTTGGCCTTCGATTTCAAGCTCTGCCTGACCTTTGAATACGAAGAGCAGTTGGCATAAATCAGCGTGGCGGTGGGGTTTGATTTCCCAATGATGTTCGCGGCTGCGTTTGGAAATGGTTTCACAGTGCAGCAAGTCCGGGGTCGGCCAATCCAGGCTTTCACCGTAGAGCTTGAACACCGGAATCGAAGGCAGGTCAGGCTTGTTCATCACTTCAATCCAGGCCTCGGAGTTTGATGGCGGGCGATAATCGCACCGATTGGCAGAATGTACAGCTATCGGCTCAGTTTTCACCTTCAATTGACAGACCCGCAAGGGAAAAATGCAAGCACTCGATCCATAAAAATCATTCACCGACCCTGGTCGCGTGAAGCTTGCGAGTCATAAAAACAATGAAAACGCTGAAAACCCAGGTCGCCATCATTGGTGCCGGCCCTGCAGGCTTGTTGCTCGGCCAATTGCTGCACAACGCCGGTATCGACACCCTCATTCTCGAACGTCAGACCCCGGACTATGTACTGGGCAGAATCCGCGCCGGCGTGCTTGAACAAGGCATGGTAGAGCTGTTGCGCCAGGCCGGCGTGAGTCAGCGCATGGACACCGAGGGGCTGGTGCATGGCGGCTTCGAACTGGCCCTCGACGGGCGCCAGGTGCACATCGATCTGCACACCCTCACGGGTGGCAAAACCGTGATGATCTACGGCCAGACCGAGGTCACCCGCGACCTGATGGCCGCCCGTCGGGAGGCCGGCGCGCAAACGATTTACCAGGCAGCCAAGGTCGTTCCCCACGGTATGAAAACCGATGAAGCCTTTGTCACTTTTGAGAAGGATGGTGAGACCTGGCGACTCGATTGCGACTACATCGCCGGTTGCGACGGCTTCCATGGCGTGGCGCGGCAATCGATTCCCGCCGAGAGCCTGAAAGTCTTCGAACGGATCTACCCCTTCGGCTGGCTCGGGATCCTGGCCGATACCCCACCGGTCCACGACGAACTGGTCTACGCCCGCCATGAGCGTGGTTTTGCCCTGTGCAGCATGCGCTCGCCGACACGCACCCGTTACTACCTTCAAGTGCCCACCAGCGATCATGTCGATAACTGGTCGGATCAACGCTTCTGGGATGAACTCAAGACGCGGTTGCCACAAGCGTTGGCAGACAAACTGGTGACCGGCCCGTCCATCGAAAAAAGCATCGCGCCGCTGCGCAGCTTCGTGGTCGAACCGATGCAATACGGGCGGATGTTCCTGGTCGGCGATGCCGCGCACATCGTTCCGCCCACCGGCGCCAAGGGCCTGAACCTGGCAGCCAGCGATGTGAGTACTCTGTTCAATATCCTGCTCAAGGTTTACCGTGAAAACCGCGTTGATCTGCTGGAGAAATACTCGCAAATCTGCCTGCGCCGGGTGTGGAAGGCCGAGCGGTTTTCCTGGTGGATGACCTCGATGCTGCACCGTTTCGATGAGCACGATGCCTTCAGCCAGCGCATTGCCGAGTCGGAACTGGAGTATTTCATCGACTCCGAGGCGGGTCGAAAAACCATCGCGGAAAACTACGTCGGGCTTCCTTATGAGGCTATCGAATAGCCTGCTATCGACTTACACTGGCGAGCATCCCCGCTCGCCTTGCCTCGTGCGGGTCAATCAATGCCCGCAGGTTTTCCCGTGACCAATCTCCATCAACCTGAAACGCCCAAACCCGCCATCCGCAGCGTGCTGATCGCGCTGATGCTGGCGATCTTTCTCGGGGCGCTGGACCAGACCATCGTCGCCGTGTCGATGCCGGCCATCTCCGCACAGTTCAAGGACGTCAGCCTGCTGGCCTGGGTGATTTCCGGCTACATGGTGGCCATGACCGTGGCGGTGCCGATCTACGGCAAACTGGGCGACCTGTACGGGCGGCGCAAGTTGATGCTGTTCGGCATGGGCCTGTTCACCCTGGCGTCGGTGTTCTGCGGCATGGCCCAGAGCATGGAGCAACTGGTTCTGGCGCGGATCATCCAGGGCATCGGGGCCGGCGGGATGATTTCGGTGAGCCAGGCGATCATCGGTGACATCGTGCCGCCACGGGAACGCGGTCGTTATCAGGGCTATTTCAGCAGCATGTACGCGGTGGCCAGCGTGGCGGGCCCGGTGCTCGGCGGTTACATGACCGAATACCTGTCATGGCGCTGGGTGTTCCTGATCAATCTGCCGCTGGGGCTGGGTGCCTGGCTGGTGGCCCATCGCACGCTGGTGGGCCTGCCGGTTCCGCAACGCAAACCGGTCATTGATTACCTGGGCACCGTGTTGATGATCATCGGGCTGACGGCATTGTTGCTGGGCATCACGCAGGTCGGTCAGGGTCATTCCTGGCGCAGTGCCGAGGTGCTGGCGCTGCTCGCTTGTTCGATACTGGTACTTGGGCTGTTCGTGGTGCATGAGCGGCGGGCACGGGAGCCATTGCTGCCTATGCATCTGTTCGCCAACCGCCCTGCGATCCTGTGCTGGTGCACGATTTTCTTCACCAGTTTCCAGGCCATCTCGCTGATCGTATTGATGCCGCTGCGCTTCCAGAGCGTCACCGGCGCCGGGGCCGACAGCGCCGCCCTGCATCTGCTGCCGCTGGCCATGGGCTTGCCGATTGGCGCGTACTTCGCCGGCCGCCGCACCTCGGTGACCGGGCGCTACAAACCAATGATCCTCACCGGTGCCGCGCTGATGCCCATCGCGATTACCGGCATGGCGTTCAGCCCACCGCAGGCCTTCGTCGTGAGCAGCTTTTTCATGCTGCTGTGCGGGATTGCCTCGGGCATGCAGTTCCCGACATCGTTGGTCGGCACGCAGAACTCGGTGGACCAGCGGGACATCGGCGTCGCCACCAGCACCACCAACCTGTTCCGTTCGCTGGGCGGTGCCGTGGGTGTGGCATTGATGTCGGCGCTGCTGCTGGCTTTGTTGCAGGATTCAAGCTTCGCGCACCTGGCCGGCTCGTCGCTGATTGCCGAAGGCAGTTCGGGGAATGTGTTGCTCGACGGATTGAACGCCGCACCGGGTGAGGCGCAGAACGCCTTGCGTGCTGAATTGCTGCTGACGTTCCGGTACTTGCTGACGGTCAGTGCGGTGGTGTCGTTACTGGGGCTGGCGGCGGCGATTGCCATGCCGAACATGTTGTTGCGCGGGCGCGAGGACAAGGTTCGATAGGTAGACCGCGTTGTCTGTATTCGCGAGCAAGCCCGCTCCCACAGTTGACCGCGTGCTGATGAAGAACTCGGTCTAATGTGGGAGCGGGCTTGCTCGCGAAGGCGATCTGACAGTCACTACCATTCAAGGACTGTAATACCCCACAGCCACCAGAAAATGCCCGACCTTCTTCAGGTAGGCATGCTTGTTCTCGACCTTGCCAGTCACCGGATTTTTCCAGCGGTATTCGTATTCGCCGTAATCCTGTTTGGCCATCAACGCCAGAATCGGCTCGCCCACCGGCTTGCCTTCCGGGTCTTCGATCTTGCTGAAATCGGTATTGATCAGCCGCAGGTTGGTGCCGTGGGCCACATAACGCCGGGTGTCCAGGTCGACGACAAACACATACAGGTCATCCTGCAGGTAACCGCCCTTGAGGGAATTGATCGCCGTCAGGGTGCCCTTTTCGTCCCTGGCCAGATCGGTTGCCGCTTTGTTCAGCAAGGCCATTGCCTGTTCAGCTGAGGCTCGGGGCAGGTAATAACCGACCGCCAGAATCCTCTGGCCGATGCGCTGGTAGTAGACATGCTTGCGCTCGACCTTGCCGTCGCTCCAGTTCTACCAGCGATACTCCGCCTGCTGAATGCCATTGCCCTCCGGCACCTTCAGGGCGTCCTTGAAGGTTTTCTGCAAGTCCGGACCCAGCACCTGCGACACGTCCCGGCCAATCAACGCCGACGACGGTCCGCCGCTGGCAAGCATCACGCCCTTGGTGTCGAGCACAAAGACGTAACGGTCCTTGTCAACAAACTCGCCCTGGCGACTGAACGCCGCAAAGGCCTTGTCACCGTTCTCGTGGTAGTAGGCCAAGGCTTTTTCCAGCAGGGCGATGGCCGCCTTGCTGTCGTCCTTTTCCGTCCCGGCAGCTTGTGCCTGGCCCAGGCACAGTAAAAACATGCCGCATAACAAGGCGGACTTATGCAGAAACCCCATTGCGTATCCCTCGTTCCTGATGGTGTTTCAAGAGCGTAGACGGCAATGGGGGGAGGCATGGATATTCGGGAAAACACACCGCGGGGGCTTTTGTGGCGAGGGGGCTTGCCCCCGTTGCGCTGCGAAGCGGCGCTAAAACCTGCGACCGGTGATGGCCTGACACACCGCGGTTACCGGTTTTACGACTGCTGCGCAGCCGAACGGGGTGGCGCGGCATTCCGACAAGCCCCCTCGCCACAAGTGCTCGTATTACTGCCGGGCGCGCAACTGCTGTTGCAGGTTCTGGATCTGCGCCTGAAGGGTATTGATGTTGCGGGTGACCTGGCTGCGGAAGGCATCGAACTCGGCGGTATTGGTCGCGCCCGGTGCGGCGGCCGGACGGTTGTCCTGCACGCTCTTGAGCACGACGATGTCTTGCTCGAGACGCTCGATGGCAGCGCTCGGGTTGCCTTGCTTCTTCAGGGCGACGATGTCGGCACCCAGGCTTTTCAACTGTGCATCGAATTTTTCCGAGTCGGACGGAGCACTTTTCAGGGCGGCCACTTCAGCACTCAAGGCTTTGACCTCGGCCTGCAACTGCGTATTGACCGCCTGATGTTCGGTGCCCTGGGCAGTCATCAGTGCAAGGCGCTTGTCCACTTCGCTGGTTTGCGCGGACATTTGCGCCAGTCGCTTGTCCAGGTCCGAGGCCTGGCCGGCCACACCTTGCTGCTGGGTGCTCTGATCCTGGAGCTTGCCTTCCAGCTGGCGGATTTGCAGCTTCAAGGCCTCGCTGTCGGTGGTGACACTGGTCTGGCTGGCCACGACCTTTCCGGAAATGTCCTGCAGGCGCCCTGCCGCTTCCTCGCTGATTCGCGCGAAACTTTCCTGGGTCGCCACCAGTTGCTGTTCCATCAGGGAGATCTGCTGAAAGCTCCACCAGGCCAGGCCCGCGAACGCAAAGAACAACGCCCCGACCAACGCCCACAGGGGACCGGTACTCGCCGCCTTGACCTTCACCACCGGCGCCGTGCGCGAATGCACGACCGTGCGAGCAGTGGGCGGATAATCGTCATCGAGAACGTCTGCACGCAAGCTCGGTACATCGTCGAAGTCGTCGTTGGCATCGTTTCGCATGGACATTGAATCAACCTTTGTGAATCACATAATGGCTTTATGCCGCGCAGTATAAACCCCACTGCCGCAACCATTGACCCCCAAGCCCGTATCCGGTTCAGAAATGGCGCGCTGTTCGAGCCTCAGCGAATATCCTGCGCCTTCCACCAGCCACAGAATTCATCGAGCGCCGTCCAGAGGCTGACCTTGGGATCGTAATCCAGATAATGCCGGGCGCGGCTGATGTCCAGGGTGAAATTTTTGTTCATGACTTGCATGCCCAGACGCGACAGCGTCGGTTCGGGACGCCCCGGCCACACCTTGCACACGCCCTCGTTGAGCGCCGCCACGCTGTAGCCCAGGCCGTAGGAACGGTAGCGGGTGACCTGTGGGACGTCCATTTTGCGCATGACGTAATTGACCACGTCCCACAAAGGAATCGGCGTGCCGTTGCTGATGTTGTAAGCCTTGCCCAGCGCGGAACCGCTGGCCAGCAAACTGCTGAGCAACGCCTCGTTGAGGTTTTGCACGCTGGTGAAGTCAACTTTGTTCAGACCGTTGCCGATGATTGCCAGGCGCCCCTTGCGCTGCATGTTCAACAGGCGCGGGAAAATGCTCATGTCGCCGGCCCCGG
Organism: Pseudomonas sp. QLc11A; assembly: GCF_052112305.1. Taxonomy (NCBI): domain Bacteria; kingdom Pseudomonadati; phylum Pseudomonadota; class Gammaproteobacteria; order Pseudomonadales; family Pseudomonadaceae; genus Pseudomonas; species Pseudomonas sp. QLc11A. The sequence goes on along the minus strand of NZ_JAVAJJ010000001.1, from coordinate 255,650 downwards.
TCACGAAACGCGGGCGCAGGGCCAGGGTTTCGAGACCGAACTCCTGGGCGCCGAAGACTTTTTGCTCGGCCAGGTACTTGGTGGCGGCATAAGGGTGTTTGAAGCGCTTGGGCACCTGCTCTTCGGTCAGGCCCAGGTGGTCTCGACCATCGAAATAGATCGACGGCGACGACAAATGCACCAGTCGGCGTACCCGTTGCTTCAGGCAGGCTTCGACCACGTTCTCGGTAACCTGGACGTTGCCCTGATGGAAATCCTGATAACGCCCCCATAAACCGACGGCACCGGCGCAATGCACCACGGCCTCGACGTCCGAACACAGTTCGCGCGCCAGTTCCGGGTCGCTCAAGTCGCCCTGGATGAATTCGGCCCCGCGACGTACCAGATGCTCCACACTCTCGGCCCGGCGACCGTTGACCCGCACGTCCAGGCCCTGCTCCAGGGCAAAACGCGCAAAGCGTCCGCCGATGAAGCCGCTTGCGCCGGTAACCAGAATCTTCATGAATTGCTCCAACAAATGCAGCCACGAGCTTCAAGCGGCAAGCTGCAAGTTAAAAACGGTCCGCAAGCGCTTCACTTGCAGCTTGCAGCTTGACGCTTAAGGCTGCTTCCAAGGCACCAGCCATTGCTTCGATGCGCTGACCAATTGATCGGTGAGCAGCCCCAGCAACTGACCGCCATTACGCCAATGATGCCAGTACAGCGGCACATCGATCGGCTTATCTGGCAATAACTCCCGCAACACGCCCCTTTCAAGTTGCTCGCGTACCTGCAGTTCCGGAACCAGGCCCCAGCCCAGACCGGCTTCGGTCAATCGAATGAAGCCTTCGGACGACGGGCATAAATGGTGTTCGAAACCACCCTCGACGCCGAGGGACGCAAGATACCGGTGCTGCAGGAAATCGTCCGGGCCAAACACCAGCGCCGGAGTGCGGGCCAATTGATCGGCGCGTACGCCTTGCGGAAAATGCCGGGCAATAAAGGCCGGGCTGGCCAGCGCACGGTAACGCATGGCCCCCAGCAGCACGCTGCGCGCGCCAGCCACCGGACGCTCGCTGGCGCAGACACAGGCTGCCACCTCGCCAGCGCGCATGCGCTTGAGGCCGACGGTCTGGTCTTCGACCACCAGATCCATCAACAGATGCTGTTGCGCGCAAAACTCCCCCACCGCCTGCGCCCACCAGGTGGCCAGGCTGTCGGCGTTCAGGGCGATCCGCAGCCGCTCCGGCAGGCCCTCTTCATCCAGTGCCGGCACCAGGCTTTGCAAATCCCGTTCAAGCAAGCGCACCTGTTGCACGTGGTTGAGCAACCGCCGACCGATTTCCGTCGGCGTCGGCGGTGTGGCCCGCACCAGCACCGGCTGGCCAACCCGCGCTTCCAGCAGCTTTATGCGCTGGGATATCGCTGACTGCGACAGGCCCAGCACCTGGGCTGCCCGTTCAAAACCAGCCTGTTCGACCACGGCGGCCAGGGCAGAAAGCAATTTATAGTCGAACATCAGTTTTCCTAATGAGCGATCAGCAAGATTGGTTTTTCTTATACAGCCTTCGCAGGGACAATGACCAGCAAGAACTCTTGAACAAGGATCACCCACATGGCTGGCGAAACTTCATTGGCAACGTTGCTGCGCAGCATGAGCCCGCAACTCAATGCCGGCGAATACGTGTTCTGCACCCTGCGCGACGGCCAGTTGCCTGCGGGCCTGGAGATTGTCGGCAGCTTCCGCGAGCAGGAAGGCCTGACCGTGATTCTCGAACGCTCCCACGCCGAAAAAGCCGGGCTGCACTTCGACTACATCGCCGCCTGGATCACCTTGAACGTGCATTCGGCACTCGAAGCGGTTGGCCTGACCGCCGCATTCGCCACGGCATTGGGCAAGGCCGGCATCAGTTGCAACGTGATTGCCGGCTACTACCACGACCATTTGTTTGTCGGCCAGGCCGACGCCGACCGTGCCCTGCAGGTGCTGCGGGATCTGGCAGCCAACGCGGAGTAAAAAATCATGTGGCAAAGTTATATGAACGGCCTGTTGGTGGCCTTTGGCCTGATCATGGCGATCGGCACCCAGAATGCGTTTGTCCTCGCGCAAAGCCTGCGGCGTGAACATCACCTGCCGGTCGCGGCACTCTGCGTGGCCTGCGACGCCCTGCTGGTGGCGGCCGGGGTGTTCGGCCTGGCGACGGTATTGGCACAGAACCCGACATTGCTGGCCATCGCCCGCTGGGGCGGTGCAGCGTTTCTGTTGTGGTATGGCACCCAGGCACTGCGCCGGGCCTTTTCGAAACAGAGCCTTGAGCAGGGCGAGGGTCAGACCGTACGCTCGCTGCGGGCGGTCATGCTCAGCGCGTTGGCGGTGACCTTGCTCAACCCGCACGTCTATCTGGACACCGTTTTGCTGATCGGCTCTCTGGGCGCACAACAAACCGAGCCTGGCGCTTATGTAGTCGGCGCGGCCAGTGCCTCGCTGCTGTGGTTCTTCACCCTGGCGCTGGGCGCGGCCTGGCTGGCACCCTGGCTCGCCCGCCCCGGTACCTGGCGAATTCTCGATCTGTTGGTGGCGGTGATGATGTTTGCCGTAGCGCTGCAGTTGATCGCGGCCATCTGATTCGCGGAACCTCTATTCCACACAGTTGTTGCGTGGTTATGCCGCCCCCCCGGTGCTATGATCCGTCTCCCTGCGCCGCAAAGAGTACAAACTCCCCGGCGCTTGTCTGGCCGCCCGTGATCGGCCTTGCGCTCACCGCAACTGACCTGATTAGGAGAATCATCATGGCTTTCGAATTGCCGCCACTGCCGTACGCACACGATGCCCTGCAGCCGCACATTTCCAAGGAAACTCTGGAATTCCACCACGACAAGCACCACAACACCTACGTCGTGAACCTGAACAACCTGGTGCCAGGCACCGAGTTCGAAGGCAAGACCCTGGAAGAAATCGTCAAGACTTCCTCGGGCGGTATCTTCAACAACGCCGCACAGGTCTGGAACCACACTTTCTACTGGAACTGCCTGGCGCCAAACGCCGGCGGTCAACCAACCGGCGCACTGGCTGAGGCCATCAACGCAGCTTTCGGTTCGTTCGACAAGTTCAAGGAAGAGTTCAGCAAGACTTCCATCGGCACCTTCGGTTCCGGCTGGGGCTGGCTGGTGAAGAAGGCTGACGGTTCCCTGGCCCTGGCCAGCACCATCGGCGCCGGCAACCCGCTGACCAACGGCGACACCCCGCTGCTGACCTGCGACGTCTGGGAACACGCTTACTACATCGACTACCGCAACCTGCGTCCGAAGTACGTCGAAGCGTTCTGGAACCTGGTCAACTGGAAATTCGTGGCTGAGCAGTTCGAAGGCAAAACCTTCACCGCTTAAGCTCGACGCCAGTCAAAAAACCCGGCTTTTCAGCCGGGTTTTTTATTGCCCGGGATTTTTCAGCGTTCGACAGGGCCCCTTCGCGAGCAGGCTCGCTCCCACATTGGGTCGGTCTACACCCGACCACTGTGGGAGCGAGCCTGCTCGCGAAGAACGATGACGCGGTTAGCCTGCCAACTACTGCGGATCGAGGTTATCCAACGCGCGACTCACTGCTAGCTCCGCCAACATGACAATCTGCGAAATGGCCAGCGCTGTGTTGCGCTGGGGGCCATTCAGGTAGGTGGCGAAATCACTCGCCAGGACATTGGCTGAAGCCAGTGACTCACAGGCGTGGGCAAGAAGGGTTTCAGTGTCCATGTCGGGAACGATCATGAACATGGTGTGGGGGCTGTAGGGTTTGGTGGTGCTGCTGGGGGGATCGGGGATTAATTTATCCACTGAAATATTCCTATGCGGTGGGTGCCACCCATTGCCGTTCTCACACGGCAAAGAGGTGGCAGCTATGTGCGAGGTGAGAAAACCGGTCATAGGCACCCGGCCAAACAAAAGTCTGCCCGCACACAGCCGCCATAACGCATTTACAGACAGCGGAAAAGCTGGCGGCAATTATGCGGATACTGGCACTGGATGACTATGACTTGCCGGGTTCTCACACCCGATCGCTGAGTTTTCAGCGACAGCCAAAGGCTATTCAGCCCGCTTCCGACGGGCAACCTGAAAACTGCGTGGGAAACTTCTGGCGCTTTCCTACACCGCGCCATCTCGCAGAAACGTAACGCGGAGCGTCCCTGGCAGCACTCCCGCGCGGGAGCGTGGGAATGATCAGCTTGGAGGCGTGGGAGATTGGTCGGCTGTCAGGCCGCCATCGCTGGCAAGCCAGCTCCCACAGGGTCAAAGTACATCCGCCAGATTCAGGTCGGCTGGCAGGCCGCCTTCGCGAGCAAGCCCGCTCCCACAGAAGAGCAAAGGCAGAGCGGCGTACACAGAGGCTCTTCACCACTCATCAGGCCGAGCGTTAGCTCGCCTGCAGCTCTTGATCTTGATCCACCCGCCCCCTCGGCAGGCTGAGCGGAGGTGTTCATCCGGGGATGGGCGCGCAGCGCCGTTCGACGCAGTCGAACTCATTGCATGTAGGTCGAAGCGAAGCCGACCGGAGGGCAATGCCCCCGGATGAATGCCGGAGCGAAGGAACCCCGAGCCTCAGCGAGGGGCCGTACGTAAGGGGCGAGACCTTTTGGTTACTTTTGGGGCGTTTGCCAAAAGTGACCCGCTGTAAGAGCGGAACCGTAAGTCGCCGTTACCAAAGAAATGGATATGTACTCCGTCAAAACCCCAAACCACCCCACAGAATCCAAGGCATTTTCCAACGATGAAACAAGCCTTGAGTCCCTTGCCCCACCGCCACAGACGGCTAACATCAAACAAAAGGAAAATATCTCCACCCTCTCCCCTAAAGTTGAAGGACTCGACAACCGACACAGTGCTAATAGGCTAACTCGTCAAGACAACTGCAAATCAGCCAAGCTGCAGGCAAAATCCCCCAAGGATGATTGTCCCTTTGACTGCCATCACGGGATTGCCAATACTCATGGCAACTTGATGCTACCCGCACGGAACAAGGAATAACCCTTTGAAGCTGGAACTCAAGAACAGCTTGTCGGTGAAGTTGCTCCGGGTCGTGCTCCTGTCGGCATTGATCGTCGGCGTGGTCTTGAGCTGCGCACAAATCGTGTTCGATGCCTATAAAACACGCCAGGCCGTCGCCAACGATGCAGAACGCATCCTCGACATGTTTCGCGACCCCTCGACCCAGGCCGTCTACAGCCTGGACCGGGAAATGGGCATGCAGGTGATCGAAGGCCTGTTTCAGGACGCCGCCGTGCGCAAGGCCTCCATCGGCCATCCCAACGAAGCCATGCTCGCGCAAAAAACCCGCGAATTGCAGCACTCCCACAGCCGCTGGCTGACTGACCTGATTCTCGGCAAGGAACGCACCTTCACCACCCAGCTGGTCGGTCGCGGGCCTTACAGCGAGTATTACGGCGACCTGAGCATCACCCTCGATACCGCCACCTACGGCCAAGGGTTCATTGTCAGCTCGGTGATCATTTTCATCTCCGGCGTACTGCGCGCGCTCGCCATGGGGCTGGTGTTGTATCTGGTCTACCATTGGCTGCTGACCAAGCCACTGTCGCGGATCATCGAGCACCTCACGGAAATCAATCCGGATCGTCCCAGCGAACACAAAATTCCGCTGCTCAAGGGCCACGAGAAAAACGAACTGGGCATCTGGATCAACACCGCCAACCAGTTGCTCGAGTCCATCGAACGCAACACCCATCTGCGCCACGAGGCGGAAAACAGCCTGTTGCGCATGTCCCAGTACGATTTCCTGACGGGACTGCCGAACCGGCAGCAATTGCAGCAGCAACTGGACAAGATCCTCATCGACGCCGGCAGATTGCAGCGCCGGGTCGCGGTGTTGTGTGTCGGCCTCGACGATTTCAAGGGCATCAACGAACAGTTCAGCTACCAGACCGGCGACCAGTTGCTGCTGGCGCTGGCCGATCGCCTGCGTGGCCATAGCGGTCGCCTGGGTGCCCTCGCCCGCCTCGGTGGCGACCAGTTCGCCCTGGTCCAGGCCGATATCGAACAACCCTACGAAGCCGCCGAGCTGGCACAAAGCATTCTCGATGATCTCGAAGCGGCGTTTGCCCTCGACCATCAGGAGATCCGCCTGCGTGCCACCATCGGCATCACCCTGTTCCCCGAGGACGGTGACAGCACCGAGAAATTGCTGCAAAAGGCCGAGCAGACCATGACGCTGGCCAAGACCCGCTCGCGCAACCGCTATCAGTTCTATATCGCCAGCGTCGACACCGAAATGCGCCGCCGCCGCGAGCTGGAAAAAGACCTGCGCGATGCCCTGATCCGCAATCAGTTCTACCTCGTCTACCAGCCGCAGATCAGTTACCGCGACAACCGCGTGGTGGGCGTCGAAGCCCTGATTCGCTGGCAGCACCCCGAACACGGCATGGTGCCACCGGACCTGTTCATCCCGCTGGCCGAGCAGAACGGCACCATCATCGCCATCGGCGAATGGGTGCTGGACCAGGCCTGCAAACAATTACGCGAGTGGCATGACCAGGGCTTCAGTGACCTGCGCATGGCGGTCAACCTGTCCACGGTTCAATTGCACCACGCCGAACTGCCACGGGTGGTCAACAATCTGCTGCAAATGTACCGCCTGCCGCCACGCAGCCTGGAACTGGAAGTCACCGAAACCGGCCTGATGGAAGACATCAGCACCGCGGCCCAGCATCTGCTCAGCCTGCGCCGCTCCGGTGCGCTGATCGCCATCGATGACTTTGGAACCGGCTATTCATCCTTGAGCTATCTCAAGAGCCTGCCACTGGACAAGATCAAGATCGACAAGAGCTTCGTTCAGGACCTGCTCGATGACGACGACGATGCAACCATCGTTCGCGCCATCATCCAGCTGGGCAAGAGCCTGGGCATGCAGGTGATTGCCGAAGGTGTGGAAACCGCCGAACAAGAGGCCTACATCATTTCCGAAGGCTGCCACGAAGGTCAGGGTTATCACTACAGCAAGCCATTGCCGGCGCGGGAACTGGGCCTCTATTTGAAACAGGCCCAGCGCAGCAACGCCGCTATTTTGTAACCCCCCCTGTAGGAGCGAGCCTGCTCGCGATGAACTTGAGAACACCGCGGGGTATCAGGTTCCCGGCGTTATCGTTGACGTCCATCGCGAGCAAGCTCGCTCCTACAGGGATCCGTGAATAAGAAATATTTCCACCTACAACCCTTTACACATAATGCGAAAGATTTGCATTATGTCGCAGTTTTGCGTGCGCATAGCGCCACTCCACCCCTATCGAAGCAGGATGTTCGCCATGATTCGTATGCCTCTGGCTACCGCCAGTCTGTTGGCCATCGCTATTTCCCTCGCCGGTTGCGGCGAAGGTGACAAAGAAAAAGCTGCCGCGCCTGCGCCAGCTGCCAGCACCGCGGCCACCCCGGCTGCTGCGCCTGCCGCTGCCGGTAAAGTCGACGAAGCCGCCGCCAAAGCCGTTGTCGCTCACTACGCCGACATCGTTTTCGCCGTTTACAGCGATGCCGAATCCACCGCGAAGACCCTGCAAACCGCCGTAGATGCCTTCCTCGCCAAACCGAACGCCGACACCCTGAAAGCCGCCAAGGCTGCCTGGGTTGCCGCTCGCGTGCCTTACCTGCAGAGCGAAGTGTTCCGCTTCGGCAACACCATCGTTGACGACTGGGAAGGTCAGCTGAACGCCTGGCCGCTGGACGAAGGCCTGATCGACTACGTCGACAAGTCCTACGAGCACGCCCTGGGCAACCCGGGCGCCACCGCCAACATCATCGCCAACACTCAAGTGCAGATCGGCGAAGACAAGGTCGACGTCAAAGACATCACCCCGGAAAAACTCGCCAGCCTGAACGAGCTGGGCGGCTCCGAGGCCAACGTCGCCACCGGTTACCACGCCATCGAATTCCTGCTCTGGGGCCAGGACCTCAACGGCACCGGCCCTGGCGCCGGCAACCGTCCTGCTTCGGACTACCTGGAAGGCAAAGGCGCTACCGGCGGTCACAACGATCGTCGTCGTGCCTACCTGAAGTCCGTGACTCAGCTGCTGGTCAGCGACCTGGAAGAAATGGTCGGCAACTGGAAGCCGAACGTGGCCGACAACTACCGCGCCACCCTGGAAGCGGAACCGGCTGAAACCGGCCTGCGCAAAATGCTGTTCGGCATGGGCAGTCTGTCCCTGGGCGAACTGGCGGGCGAGCGCATGAAGGTTTCCCTGGAAGCCAATTCCCCTGAAGACGAACAGGATTGCTTCAGCGACAACACCCACAACTCGCACTTCTACGATGCCAAGGGCATTCGTAACGTGTACCTGGGCGAATACACCCGTGTCGACGGCACCAAAATGACCGGCGCCAGCCTGTCGTCCCTGGTGGCCAAGGCCGACCCGGCTGCCGACACCGCGCTCAAAGACGACCTGGCCGCTACCGAAGCCAAGCTTCAAGTCATGGTCGACCACGCCAACAAGGGCGAGCACTACGACCAGTTGATTGCTGCCGGCAACACCGCAGGCAATCAGATCGTCCGTGACGCCATCGCTGCGCTGGTCAAGCAGACCGGTTCGATCGAAGCCGCCGCTGGCAAACTGGGCATCAACGACCTGAACCCGGACAACGCTGATCACGAATTCTGATCAACGCTGGCTGAATGAAAGAGGCGACCTTCGGGTCGCCTTTTTCATATCTGCCACATCCGGGTCCTTGTGGGAGCGAGCCTGCTCGCGAAGGCGGCTGCATATCCGACATCAATTTTGACCGTGACGCCCTCTTCGCGAGCAGGCTCGCTCCCACAGAGTTCCCTGTTACCCAAAAACCCTGCCCCACATCAAGCAAACGATAATTCCTCTTATTCAAATTCTTATCCCCTGTTAGACTTTGCGCCCTTGTTTTGCTCGTCTTGCAGGATCCCTGATGCCCTCGCTGCCTCTTCGCTTGTCCGCACTGTTTCTGGCCCTGGGCCTGAGTGCCTGCGATGACGCCCCGAAATTCACCCAGGCAGAACCCGGCGAAGCCCGCTCCGGCGGCAGTGCAACGGTGCGCAAGACCGATCAGAACGCGTTTTCCATGCCCTCGGCGAACCTGCCGCCGTCCCGGCGTGTGGATTTCAGCGTCGGCAACAGCTTCTTCCGCAGCCCTTGGGTGATCGCCCCTTCGACGACGACCGCGCGCGATGGTCTCGGCCCGCTGTTCAATACCAATGCCTGCCAGGGCTGTCACATCAAGGACGGCCGCGGCCATCCGCCGACTGCGGACGATGTGAACGCCGTGTCGATGCTGGTACGTCTGTCGATTCCCGACGCCCCGGCGTATGCCAAGGTCATCGAACAACTCGGCGTGGTGCCGGAGCCTGTCTACGGCGGTCAGTTCCAGGACATGGCCGTACCCGGCGTGGCCCCCGAAGGCAAAGTGCGGGTCGATTACACCGCCGTGCCGGTTCGCTTCGAGGACGGCACCGAAGTCGAGTTGCGCAAACCGAGACTGAATATCACCCAACTGGGCTACGGCCCGATGCACCCCGACACCCGCTTCTCGGCACGGGTTGCCCCGCCGATGATTGGCCTGGGCCTGCTCGAGGCGATCCCTGACGAGGCGATCCTGGCCAACGCCGAGGCACAGGCCAAGGCGAACAACGGCATCAGCGGACGACCGAACCGGGTCTGGGATGACGCCGGGCAAAAGACGGTGCTTGGACGATTTGGCTGGAAAGCCGGACAACCGAACCTCAATCAGCAAAATGTTCACGCGTTTTCGGGCGATATGGGCCTCACGACCAGCCTGAGACCCTTTGATGACTGCACGGACGCGCAAACGGCCTGCAAACAGGCACCCAGTGGCAACGGCCCTGATGGCGAGCCGGAAGTCAGCGATAACATCCTGCGCCTGGTGCTGTTCTACAGCCGTAACCTCGCCGTACCAGCCCGTCGTGACGTCAACGCACCTGAAGTGCTGGCCGGCAAAACCCTGTTCTATCAGGCCGGTTGCCAGTCCTGTCACACACCGAAATACACCACCGCCGCCAACGCCGCCGAACCTGAACTGGCCAATCAAGTGATTCGGCCCTACAGCGATCTGCTGCTGCATGACATGGGCGACGGCCTGGCCGACAACCGTAGCGAATTCCAGGCCAGTGGCCGCGAATGGCGCACCCCGCCGTTGTGGGGCATCGGCCTGACACAGGCGGTCAGCGGCCACACCCAGTTCCTGCACGACGGCCGCGCCCGCAACCTGCTCGAAGCCGTGCTCTGGCATGGCGGCGAGGCGACAGCGGCGCAGCAACAGGTTTTGTCTTTCAATGCCGAGCAGCGCGCCGCGTTGCTGGCGTTCCTGAATTCCCTTTAACACGCATTCCACTCGCGGGAGCCCGACATGTTCCGTCCCAAACTATTGTTCACCAGCCTTGCCGCCCTCGCCCTGGGCGCCTGCTCGCCCCAGGATCCGCAAGCGGTCACGTCGGCAGCCATCGCCAAGTCAGTGATCCTGCCGACCTACACCCGCTGGGTTGAAGCCGACCGTCAATTGGCAGTCAGCGCCCTCGCCTACTGCGAGGGCAAGGAAACCCTGGAAACCGCCCGTGCCGACTTTCTGCACGCGCAAAAAGCCTGGGCCGAGCTGCAACCGCTGCTGATCGGGCCGTTGGCCGAAGGCAACCGCTCGTGGCAAGTGCAGTTCTGGCCGGACAAGAAAAACCTGGTCGGCCGTCAGGTCGAGCAACTGGTCAGCGCCCAGCCGCAGATCGATGCCGCCGCCCTGGTCAAATCCAGCGTCGTGGTGCAAGGCCTCTCGGCCTACGAATACATTCTGTTCGACAGCAAGCCTGACGTGGCCAACGCTGAGCAGAAGAGCAAATACTGCCCGCTGCTGATCGCCATCGGCGAACGCCAGAAACAGTTGGCCGAAGAGATTCTGCAAACTTGGAACAACACTGACGGCATGCTCGCGCAGATGAGCAAATTCCCCAACCAGCGCTACGCCGACTCCCACGAAGCGATCGCCGATCTGCTGCGGGTTCAAGTCACCGCCATCGACACCCTGAAGAAAAAACTCGGCACGCCGATGGGTCGTCAGAGCAAGGGTGTGCCGCAACCGTTCCAGGCCGATGCCTGGCGCAGCCAGTCGTCCCTGACCAGCCTCGAAGCCAGCCTCGCGGCCGCCAAAACGGTCTGGGAAGGTGTGGATAACAAAGGCCTGCGCGGACTGTTGCCAAGCGAGCAGAAGCCGTTGGCCGACAAGATCGATGCCGCCTATGCCGCCTCGCTGAAACTGTTTGCCGGCAACCAGCGCTCGCTGACTGACATGCTCAATGACGAGGCCGGCCGCCAGCAACTCAACGAGCTGTATGACAGCCTCAACGTCGTCCATCGCCTGCACGAGGCCGATCTGGCCAAGGCATTGGGCATCCAGCTGGGCTTCAACGCCAACGACGGTGACTGATGAGGGCCAGTTCCATGCTGCGACGCCAGGTTCTGACATTAGGGAGTTTGCTGCTGGGTGCGGTGACGCTGGGCGGCTGGAAGCTGTTCAAGCAAAAGGACAAGAGTCCGTTGTTGCTTTCGGCACGGGACGATACCGATGGCCAGCATTACGCCGTCGGTTATCGGCTCGATGGTACCCAGGTGTTCGCCACCCGGGTCGGCCAGCGTTGCCACGACATCATCAACCACCCGACACAACCCATTGCACTGTTCGTCGCCCGCCGCCCGGGCACCGAGAGCTACCTGATCGACCTGCGCGACGGCGCCCTCCTGCAAACCGTGGTGTCGCAGCCAAACCGGCACTTCTACGGACACGCGGTCATTCACCACAGCGGCGACTGGCTGTACGCCACCGAAAATGACACCACCGATCCGGGCCGCGGCCTGCTCGGTGTGTATAAGTTCGAAGGCGAAAGGCTGGTACACAGCGGCGAGATTTCCACCCACGGCCTGGGTCCGCACCAGGTGTCGTGGATGCCCGATGGCGAAACCCTGGTGGTGGCCAACGGCGGGATTCGCACCGAGGCCGAAAGCCGGGTGGAGATGAACCTCAACGCCATGGAACCGAGCCTGGTCCTGATGCAACGTGACGGCACCCTGCTGAGCAAGGAAACCCTCGCCCAGCAGATGAACAGCGTGCGCCATCTGGCCATCGCCAGCGACGGCACCATCGTCGCCAGCCAACAGTTCATGGGCGCGGCCCACGAGTCGTCGGAGCTGTTGGCGATCAAGCGGCCCGGCCAGCCCTTCGTGGCGTTCCCGGTGCCCGAGCACCAGTTGCAGGCCATGGGGCACTACACCGCCAGCGTCGCGGTGCACAACGACTTGCGCCTGGTGGCGTTGACTGCGCCGCGGGGCAACCGCTTCTTCATCTGGGACCTGGACAGCGGTGAAGTACGCCTGGATGCCCCCCTGCCCGATTGCGCCGGGGTCGGCGCCGTGGCCGATGGTTTTGTCGTGACCTCGGGCCAGGGGCGCTGTCGTTACTACGACTGCCGCCAGACAAACCTGGTCGCCAAACCGCTGGAGCTACCCGCAGGGCTCTGGGACAACCATCTGCATCTGATGGCCTGAATCATTGAAAAGATCGCCGCCTTGGGCCGCGCCGGCATCGGGATGACGTACACCCCGCAGCGCGACCCGAGACGGCGAATCTTTTCAGGCTTTCCCCCCTCTAATACCTCACAACCTGTAAAAACGGCAGTTGGATTACCTCTAGACTCCCGGTAATGTGCCCTGCTGTCTCACCTGATTTTCTCCAAGGAACTGGAATATGCTGCGTCGCCGCATGCTGATCATGTTGGGTGTGGTTCTACTGATTGTGCTGGTCCTGGCCGCATACAAAGCCTTCTCGATCTACACGATGGTTCAAGGCTTCTCTGCGCCTAAACCGGCCATCAGCGTTGCCGTGGCCACCGCCACCGAGCGCCCGTGGCAAGCCCGCCTGCCTACCGTTGGCACGCTCAAGGCATTGCAGGGCGTGGACCTGAGCCTGGAGACCGATGGCACCGTCATCGATTTGCAATTTGAGTCAGGGCAAAAGGTCAAGGCCGGTCAACCACTCCTGCGCCTGGACAGCGCCGTTGAAAGTGCCCTGCTGGAAACGGCTCTGGCCGACCTCGGGCTGGCACAGCTCGATTACGGTCGCGGTAGCCAACTGGTCGGCAGCCAGGCCATTTCCAAAGGCGAATTCGACCGACTTTCGGCGGTGCTGAAGAAGAGCAGGGCCACGGTCAATCAACTCAAGGCTGCGCTCGGCAAAAAAAGCATCCTCGCGCCCTTCAGCGGGACCATCGGCATTCGTCAGGTAGACGTTGGCGACTATCTTGCCAGTGGCACCATGATCGCCACCCTGCAAGACCTCAGTAGCCTGTATGTGGACTTTTTTGTGCCCGAGCAGTCGGTGCCGAAGATTGCACTCGGCCAGCCAGTGCAGGTCATTGTCGCGGCGTATCCGAACCAGGAGTACCCGGGCACCATCAGTGCAATCAACCCCAAAGTCGAGAACAGCACCCGTAACGTGCAGGTCCGCGCCACCCTGGCCAACCCCGATGGCAAGTTGATGCCAGGCATGTTCGCCAACCTCCAGGTGCTCCTGCCCGACCCGCAACCGCGCATCGTGGTGCCGGAAAGCGCGATTACCTACACGCTCTACGGCAACTCGGTGTATGTGGCCGTACCAAAGAAGGCCGAAGATGGCAGCCTGGTAAAGGACGACAAGGGCCAGCCGGTGCTGATCGCCGAACGGCGTTTTGTCGAGACCGGCGAACGCCGCGATGGGCAAGTGATGATCACCAAAGGCGTGCAGAGCGGCGAGACAGTGGTGACCGCCGGCCAGCTCAAACTGGATAACGGCGCGCACATTGCCATCAGCGACGACAAGACCCTGGCCGGGCAGAACAGCCCGCCTCGCGCGGACTGATCAAGGAATCCCTATGGCTTTTACCGATCCGTTCATTCGCCGCCCGGTTCTCGCAACCGTTGTCAGCCTGCTGATTGTGCTGCTGGGCTTTCAGGCCTGGAGCAAGCTGCCGCTGCGCCAGTATCCACAAATGGAAAACGCCCTGATCACGGTGACCACCGCCTATCCCGGAGCCAACGCCGAGACCATCCAGGGCTACATTACCCAACCGATGCAGCAAAGCCTCGCCAGCGCCGAGGGTATCGACTACATGACCTCGGTGAGTCGCCAGAACTTTTCGGTGATCTCGATCTACGCGCGCGTCGGCTCCAACAGCGACCGTCTGTTTACCGAACTGCTGGCCAAGGCCAACGAGGTCAAGAACCAGCTGCCCCAGGACGCAGAAGACCCGGTGCTGAGCAAAGAATCTGCCAATGCGTCAGTGCTGATGTACATGAGTTTCTTCAGCAAGGAATTGAGCAACCCGCAGATTACCGATTACCTGTCGCGGGTGATCCAGCCCAAGCTGGCGACCTTGCCCGGCATGGCCGAGGCCGAAATCCTCGGCAACCAGGTATTTGCCATGCGCCTGTGGCTGGATCCGGTGAAGCTCGCGGGTTTCGGCCTCAGTGCCAGCGATGTGACCAACGCGGTGCGCCAGTACAACTTCCTCTCGGCCGCCGGCGAGGTGAAAGGCGAATACGTGGTCACCAGCATCAACGCCAATACCGAACTCAAGTCCGCCGAAGCCTTCGGGGCGATTCCGCTCAAGGTCGATGGCGACAGCCGTGTGCTGCTGCGCGATGTGGCGCGCGTGGAAATGGGTGCGGAAAACTACGACTCCATCAGCTCCTTCGGTGGCACCCCTTCGGTGTACATCGGCATCAAGGCGACACCTGCCGCCAACCCGCTGGATGTGATCAAGGAAGTGCGCAAGATCATGCCGGAACTTGAGGCCCAGCTACCGCCGAACCTCAAGGGTGAAATCGCCTACGACGCCACGCTGTTCATCCAGGCCTCGATCGACGAAGTGGTGAAAACGCTGTTCGAAGCGGTACTGATCGTGATCGTGGTGGTGTTCCTGTTCCTTGGCGCCCTGCGCTCGGTGGTGATCCCGGTGGTGACCATCCCGTTGTCGATGATCGGCGTCATGTTCTTCATGCAGATGATGGGGTACTCGATCAACCTGCTCACCCTGCTGGCGATGGTATTGGCCATCGGCCTGGTGGTGGACGACGCCATCGTGGTGGTGGAAAACATTCATCGCCACATCGAGGAAGGCAAGACGCCGTTCGATGCCGCCATTGAAGGCGCCCGGGAAATCGCCATGCCGGTGATCTCGATGACCATCACCCTGGCGGCGGTGTATGCGCCGATCGGTTTCCTGACCGGCCTGACCGGGGCGCTGTTCAAGGAGTTCGCCCTGACCCTGGCCGGCGCGGTGGTGATTTCCGGCATCGTCGCCCTCACCCTGTCGCCGATGATGTGTGCGTTTCTGCTGCGTCACGACGAGAACCCCAGTGGCCTGGCCCATCGCCTGGACATGATTTTCGAACGCCTCAAGCGCCGCTACCAGAAACTGCTTCACGGCACCCTCAACACCCGCCCGGTAGTGCTGGTGTTCGCCGTGATCGTGTTGTGCCTGATTCCGGTCCTTCTCAAGTTCACCAAATCGGAACTGGCGCCGGATGAGGACCAGGGCATCATTTTCATGATTGCCAACGCCCCGCAACCGACCAACCTCGACTACCTGAACACCTACACCGACGAGTTCGTCGCGATCTTCAAGTCGTTTCCCGAGTACTACTCGTCATTCCAGATCAACGGTTTCACCGGCGTGCAATCGGGCATCGGCGGTTTCCTGCTCAAGCCATGGGACGATCGCAGTCGCACGCAAATGGCGATCTTGCCCGAGGTTCAGGCCAAACTGGAAAGCATCCCGGGGTTGCAGATTTTCGGCTTCAACCTGCCGTCCCTGCCGGGCACCGGCGAAGGCTTGCCGTTTCAGTTCGTCATCAACTCCTCCAACGATTACGAACTGCTGCTGCAAGTGGTCGACCGGGTAAAAAAACGGGCGATGGAATCCGGCAAGTTTGCATTTGTCGACGTTGACCTGGCCTTCGATAAGCCGGAAGTGGTGGTGGATATCGACCGCGCCAAGGCAGCGCAGATGGGGGTTTCCATGCAGGATCTGGGGGGAACCCTGGCAACTCTGCTGGGTGAAGGCGAGATCAACCGATTCACCATCGAAGGTCGCAGCTACAAGGTCATTGCCCAGGTCGAGCGAACGTTCCGCGACAATCCGGACTGGCTGAACAATTACTACGTGAAAAACACCCAGGGCGAACTGTTGGCATTGTCGACCCTGATCACGGTCACCGACCGCGCTCGACCGAGACAGCTGAACCAGTTCCAGCAACTCAATTCCGCCATCCTGTCCGGCGTGCCGCTGGTGAGCATGGGGGAAGCCATCGACCTCGTGCGCCAGATCGCCCGCGAAGAAGCACCGGTCGGTTTTGCCTTCGACTACGCCGGCGCGTCGAGGCAGTACGTACAGGAAGGCAGCGCCCTGTGGGTCACCTTTGCCCTGGCACTGGCGATCATTTTCCTGGTGTTGGCGGCGCAGTTCGAAAGCTTCCGCGACCCGCTGGTGATCCTGGTCACCGTGCCCCTGTCCATCTGCGGCGCGTTGATTCCGCTGTTCCTGGGGTGGTCGAGCATGAACATCTACACCCAGGTCGGGCTGGTGACGTTGATCGGGCTGATCAGTAAGCACGGCATTCTGATCGTCGAGTTCGCCAACCAGCTACGCAAGGACAAGGGCCTGACGGCACGGGAAGCGGTGGAGGAAGCGGCGGCGATCCGCCTGCGTCCGGTGTTGATGACCACCGCGGCGATGGTGTTCGGCATGGTGCCCTTGATCATCGCCACCGGTGCTGGCGCGGTCAGCCGGTTCGACATCGGTACGGTCATCGCGACCGGCATGTCGATCGGCACGTTGTTCACCCTGTTTGTGTTGCCTTGCATTTACACGATGCTGGCCAAACCGGATAAACCCTGATGCAGAAAAACCTGTGGGAGCGGGCTTGCTCGCGAAAGCGGTGTGTCAGACAACATCGTTGTTGAATGTTGAGCCGCTTTCGCGAGCAAGCCCGCTCCCACATTGAATCGTGCAGGTTGAAAATCCGGGCAAAAAAAAGGCCTCGTTGGTGCGAGGCCTTTTCATTTTGGCTTCAATCGGTTCAACTTTGCGGCCTCAATCCCTGAGAAAGTCCGAACATGAAAAGCAATAGATCATGATCGGGTCGAGTGGTCACGGATGCCTTCGCAACCCGCGGCAACGGACAATGTTCTTCTGCGCTTATCGAGCTGAGAACCTGGGGGCGTGGTTGCTCCCAGGTTGCCATCGCGATCGATGCAACTGCCAAGGCTCCTACCAGAAACAAACCTCGTGCAATTTCGAGTTTCATCGCTATAAACCCTTGATAGCGCTGCCAAACGCCGTCTCATAAAAGTAGACGAGCTTTTTCCAGCCTGCGTCGCTGAACGACGAGTGGCGACGCAATTGCTTCAAGTCATGGACAGCTGCGCGATGGGCCGTCAAACGCTGTCGGCATTTCTCCAGATCGATCAGGGCCACTTCGACCTTGGCCGTCTCGCCCTCACCGGTCACGCGAACGAATACGTGCTTGTCGTAAAGGCAACCGTGCTGCCAGCGGCCCTTGTGCATGCGAGCCAGGTTTTCAGCCAGGTCCTTGAGCACTCGTTCGTGTATGGCTTCACCATGACGTTCGCGACCGCCACCGGCGTACCAGCGATCGATTTCCTCGAAGCCGTCCAGCGACTTGGTGACCAGCAAGGCACGCCACTTGTGCACAGGATCGCGCTGTGCCCCACAGAAAACGATTTCCGGAACCCGTACGCCAAGCGCGGTCACACCGGTGAGCGCGGCATGCTCGCGCATGACCGTAGGCCGCCCGAAAGGGTGCTGCAAGCTACGATGGATATGCCCGGTCTGGCGCTTGACGTAGAGCAGTTGACCATCGTTGCCCATCAGGCGTTGAACGCCGCTTTCCCCGCCGCGACGGACGTTGGGCTCTTCTACCCATTCACCGCGCTGACTCCAGAAGTAATCGAAGCGGTCCTGGGGAACGACTTCCGTTTCTGCTGCACACTGCACTGCCATCCTGTTACCTCTTGCGTAATACGTAAACTCGCCACATGGCATAGAGCGGCAAAAAGTCCAGTTGTTCCTGGATTCGGAAACCCGCCTGTTCAAACTCCGTCTCTACAGTAGCGGCCGGTAACACAAACCGGTTTTGGTAACCTTCCTGCCCACGGGTTTTCTCCGAACGCTTGCGTTTCCAGGCCTTGAAGTTGCCATCGACCCACAGCGAAAGGATCACGCTGTCGCGGGAAACCCGCTCGAATTCACGCAAAATAGCCATGCGATGCCCGGCTTCACCGATGTGGTGGAGCAAGCGCATGCAAAAAATGCTGTCGACGGCGTTGTCCGGCAAGGCGATGTCGAATGCAGACGTGTGCAAGGGTTGTACCCGCTTCACCACATCGGCCGGTTGCGCCTGTGTTGCGACCTTCAGCATGGACTTCGAGTTATCGGCACCGATGATCACACGGTTGGATTTTTCCGCCAACAAGGGCCAGAAACGCCCTGCACCACAAGGCAAATCGAGGACCAGACCAGGCTCGCCAGCCAAGGCCAGCGCCTTGCGCGCCACTTGCTCGTCACGCCAGTGAGACAATCGACGGCCGAGACCTTCCTGGTGTTTGCGCAAATAGCGTTGCGCGTGTTGATCGTCGTACTTTTCTGAAAAATCGAGCTTGATCGGGCCGTCCATCATCAGGGCTCCTGAACTTCTGATGCAACTACCTTAGATTTTGTGGTGTCGGTGACTGGTCATCCATTTGTGAAAATATCGTTATGGGAAACCCGGAATTATTACAAGGCTTTACTGAACTGATAGGGTTTTCTGGACGACGGACTCAACAGATCAAGTTCGGGAGAGCTCCACCTGAAAACGGCAGCCACTGGGCTCCATCGTAGTCAGGCTGACGCTCCAGCCCTGGTTTTCACAGATCCGCTGCACCAGTGAAAGCCCCAGGCCCAAGCCTTCCCCGCGTTTTTCAGTGCCCCGAACGAAGGGTTCGAACATCGCCTCGCGCTTTTCCTCGGGAATGCCCACTCCGCTGTCTTCGACCAGAAATCCCGTGCCCGTCAGGCTCAGGCGAATGAAGCCCCGTTCGGTGTAATGCAAGGCGTTGCGCAGCAAGTTACCCATCACCGCATGCAGGAGCGTCGCGTTGTAACTCCTGGCCTCAGGGCTGCCCGGTTCGAAGATCAGCTTCAACCCTTTGCTTTCAATGGGGCCGCGCCACAGACCGACCAGGCCCTCGGCCACCTGGCCCAGTGGCTGTTGCGGCGACATGCCGGCGTCTTCGCGCTGGGCACGGGCCAGCATCAGGAAGGTTTGCACCAGCTCACGCATTTCTTCACAGGCCCGGGCGATACGCTCGACCTGGGCGCGGCCACGCTGATCGAGACCGGGGTTTTCCAGCAACAACTCGCAGGAACTGGCCAATATCATCAGGGGCGTACGCAATTCGTGGCTGACGTCGCTGGTAAACAAGCGCTCACGGGTCAGGGCCTGACGCAAGCGCCCGAGGGTAGCGTCGAAGGCCACGGCCAATTCGCCCACTTCGTCGGCGGCATAGTCCGGGGCCAAAGGTGGGGCCAGGCCGAGCAGTTGATCGCGATGGCGTACCTGCCGGGCCAGCCGCACCACCGGTGCCATGACCTTGCGTGCCAGGACCCAGCCGAGAAACACCGCCAGCGCCAGGCTCAGCACGAAACCCACCAGCACCACGGCAAACAGCACCCGCTCGCGCTCTTCGAAGTCGCTCTGGTCCTGCAACAGCACGTAACGTCGGCCGTCGACGATTTCGACCATGGCGTGGTACGACAGGTTCTCACGGAAGACTTCGTGAAAACCCGGCTCCAGATGGCGCAAATCCTTGGGCAACCTGAAATCGCCTGGCCCGTTGCTGAAGTAGAACAATTGGTCCGGCTCGGGGCGATGTCTCCAGTCCGTGACATTGTCCATCAGCAGAAGGCGCTGCAAATCACCGCCCAGGCCTGCCGAAATCAGTTTTTCCTCCACCAGGTGCACCGTCGCGACGATGCCCATGGCAAAGGCACCCGCCACCAGTGCGCTCATCAGCGCAAAGGCAATGATGATTCGTTGGGAAAGGCTCTGCTTAAACTCCATCACGCCCCTCGGCCAGGCGATACCCCACGCCGTGAACGGTTTGCAGCAACGGTTTGGCGAACGGCTTGTCGATCACCTGGCGCAGTTGGTGGACATGACTGCGCAGGCTGTCGCTGTCCGGACAGTCGTCCCCCCACAGCGCCTCTTCAAGAATTTCACGACGCAACACATGCGGGCTTTTCTGCATCAACACGGCCAGCAATTTCAGGCCGACCGGGTTGAGTTTCAGCAATCGGCCTTCGCGAGTGACTTCCAGGGTGTCGAGGTCATAGCTCAGGTCGCCGACCTGCAGAGTCCGCCGCCCGCCGCCCTGGGTCCGGCGCATGACCGCTTCGATACGCGCCGCCAGTTCAGACAGGGCAAACGGCTTGATCAGGTAATCATCTGCGCCGGACTTGAAGCCCTGCAGACGGTCGTCCAGTTGATCGCGGGCCGTGAGCATGATCACCGGCGTTTCGCGCCGGGCATCTTCGCGCAGGCGCTTGCACAAGGTATAGCCATCGATGCCGGGCAACATGATATCGAGCACGATCAAGTCGTAATGCTCGGTGGCCGCCAGATGCAGGCCAGACAGACCATCCTGCGCGCAATCCACGGTATAGCCTTTGAGTCCCAGGTAATCGGCCAGGTTGGCCAGGATATCGCGGTTGTCTTCAACCAATAGAATTCGCATGGGCATCTCTCCGTCCACAGTAACGACCGTCATGGCCCGCGCAGCTTAAGGCCAAGTGTGGCTCAGGGCTAGGACTGCATGCTGCTGTAACCGTTGAAATCAAACGTTTGCGGCATTAACGATTTTTTCACTGTCGACTCACAGGTTGACGACACAATCGAGTTCAAACTCTGCGTGGCTGCGCCTTTCAGAACACTTTACCGACCAAGGAACTCGCATGGTTTCGACCCAAGCCCGCCCCGCTCCTCGCCCGCTCAATTTCTGGGTGTGCCTTGGAGTCCCTGCCGTTGTCGCGATCATTCTGGTGTTGCTCGAATTGACCAGTCTGGATATGGACCTGGCCAGGCTGTTTTTCGACCCGGTCGCCGGGGAATTCATAGGACGCCACAGTTACTTTCTCGAGGACATCCTGCACGATCGCGCCAAGCAAGTAGTCATCGCCTTCTCGGTGTTTGCCATCCTCGGCTTCATCGCCTCGTTTTTCATGGTCAGGCTCAAACCGTTCAAGCGCGAACTGGGTTGCCTGGTGCTCTCGCTGGGGCTGGCGACGTCGTTTGTTACGCCAATGAAAGCAGTGACGGCGGTGCAATGCCCATGGAGCCTGGAGCAGTTCGGCGGCCATGAGACGTACAGCGAACTGTTGAGCCCTCGCCCACATACCGATAAGCCTGGACGTTGCTGGCCCGGTGGCCATGCTGCGACCGGTTTCACCCTGTTTGCGTTGTTCTTCGTGCTGCGTGACCGCCGCCCGCGCATGGCCCGTACGGCATTTGTCTTTGCATTTGCCTTGGGTTCGGTGTTTTCCATCAGCCGGATGATGCAGGGCGCACACTTCTTCTCGCACAACGTGTGGACGGCGGTGTTCTGCTGGCTGATTTGCCTGGGGTCGTATTACTGGATTTTGTATCGGCCGGCATTGAAGGCTGAACGCGAGGCAAGCGCGGTACCTGTAGCCGTCTGAAACACAAATCAAATGTGGGAGCGAGCCTGCTCGCGATTGCAGTTCAACATTCAACAATGATGTTGACTGATACACCATCGCGAGCAGGCTCGCTCCCACAATGAACGGTTGTGGCCTTTAGAGAGTCCGGGCAATAAAAAACCCCGCCTGCTTTCGCAGGCGGGGTTTTTCGTACAGGGGTAAGGCTGGCTTACATCATGCCGCCCATGCCGCCCATACCGCCCATGTCTGGCATACCGCCGCCAGCACCGCCGTCTTTCTTCGGTGCTTCAGCAACAGCGGCTTCGGTGGTCAGGATCAGACCGCCGATCGACGATGCAGCTTGCAGAGCGGAACGGGTTACCTTGGTTGGGTCCAGGATACCCATTTCGATCATGTCGCCGTATTCGCCAGTCGCAGCGTTGTAACCGAAGTTACCTTTGCCGTTCTTGACTTCGTTGACCACAACGCTTGGCTCGTCACCGCTGTTGGCAGCGATCTGACGCAGCGGTGCTTCAATGGCACGACGCAGTACAGCGATACCTACGTCCTGGTCAGCGTTGTCGCCTTTCAGGTTCAGGATAGCTTCCAGGGCACGGATCAGTGCCACGCCACCGCCAGGTACCACGCCTTCTTCAACGGCTGCACGGGTAGCGTGCAGGGCGTCTTCAACGCGGGCTTTCTTCTCTTTCATTTCAACTTCGGAACCAGCGCCAACCTTGATCACTGCAACGCCGCCGGACAGCTTGGCCAGACGCTCTTGCAGTTTTTCACGGTCGTAGTCCGAGGAAGTCTCGGCAACCTGGGCACGGATCTGAGTGATGCGTGCTTCGATGTCGCCGTGTACGCCAGCACCGTCAACGATGATGGTGTTTTCCTTGGACAGGGTCACGCGCTTGGCGCTACCCAGGTTTTCCAGGGTTGCGCTTTCCAGGCTCAGGCCGATCTCTTCGGAGATCACGGTACCGCCGGTCAGAACGGCGATGTCCTGCAGCATGGCCTTGCGACGGTCGCCGAAGCCTGGAGCCTTGACGGCTGCGACTTTGACGATGCCACGCATGTTGTTCACAACCAGAGTCGCCAGGGCTTCGCCTTCAACGTCTTCGGCCACAATCAGCAGCGGACGGCCGGCTTTGGCAACGGCTTCCAGCACTGGCAGCATTTCGCGGATGTTCGAGATCTTCTTGTCGACCAGCAGGATCAGCGGGCCGTCCAGCTCAGCGACCATGGTCTCTGGCTTGTTGACGAAGTACGGGGACAGGTAGCCACGGTCGAACTGCATGCCTTCAACAACCGACAGTTCGTTTTCCAGGCCCGAGCCTTCTTCAACGGTGATCACGCCTTCTTTACCGACTTTTTCCATGGCTTCGGCAATGATGTCGCCGATGGAGTTGTCGGAGTTGGCGGAGATGGTGCCTACCTGAGCGATAGCCTTGGTGTCAGCGCATGGCTTGGACAGGGCTTTCAGTTCTTTGACGATCGCGATGGTCGCTTTGTCGATACCGCGCTTGAGGTCCATCGGGTTCATGCCGGCAGCGACGGCTTTCAGGCCTTCGTTGACGATCGACTGAGCCAGAACGGTAGCGGTGGTGGTGCCGTCGCCTGCGTCATCGTTGGCACGGGAGGCAACGTCTTTGACCAGCTGCGCGCCCATGTTTTCGAAACGGTCTTCCAGTTCGATTTCTTTTGCTACGGAAACGCCGTCCTTGGTGATGGTCGGAGCGCCGAAGCTCTTCTCGATGATCACGTTACGGCCTTTCGGGCCCAGGGTCGCTTTTACTGCGTCAGCCAGGACGTTGACACCGGTGAGCATTTTCTTGCGGGCGGAATCGCCGAATTTAACTTCTTTAGCAGCCATGATCGATATTCCTTAAATACTTTGAAGTAGCGGGAAAATGAGCGGGGAATCAGCCTTCGATAACAGCGAGGATTTCGTTCTCGCTCATTACCAGCAGGTCTTCGCCGTCGACTTTCACAGTGTTGCTGCCGGAGTAAGGACCGAACACAACCTTGTCGCCCACTTTCACGGACAGTGCACGCACTTCACCGTTTTCCAGTACGCGGCCGGTGCCTACAGCGAGGATTTCGCCGCTGTTGGCTTTTTCAGCAGCCGAACCTGGCAGGACGATACCGCCAGCGGTTTTCTTTTCTTCTTCGCTGCGACGGATGACGACGCGGTCATGCAGAGGACGAAGCTTCATTGTCGATCTCTCCTAATTGTGGTTTTCATCGGCCGGTGTAGTCCCGGCGGGTTTAACAAAGGCCGGCGGTGCCGGTTGCGGTTCGTCTAGCGAACCGCGGAAGTCTGCCTGGCGTGTTCGCCAGAAACCTTGCGGTGACCGTTACATAAGGGCGCATAAGCTTATTACAAGGGCGGGCAGCGAAAATTTTTCAGGTCGGTGCCCCGCAAACGAACACGGCACCCGAAGGTGCCGTGTCGATGGGCTTATTACTTGGTATCGCGGTGTTCGAACTCGCCTTCGATCACATTCGGTTCACGCCCCAACGGCTCGCGGGGGGCTGGGCCGCCACGTGCCTGCAGGTCGTCGGCGAACGCTCGCTGACGCATGGCCTGCTCTTCGGCGCGCTGGCGCATCTTGCCCGCCAGCAGACGGCGACTGAACGGCAGCAGCAGGAACAGGCCGATCACATCACTGATGAAACCCGGAAGAATCAGCAGGCCACCGGCCAATGCCAGCATCAGGCCTTCGAGCATGGTCTGGGCCGGCAACTCGCCGCGGTTCAGGCTTTCACGGGCACGCAGGGCCGTGGCCAGGCCGGCGATGCGCAGCACGAACACACCGAACATCGAACCGAGAATGATCAGCAGCAGGGCCGGGAAAAACCCGATGGACCCTGCCACCTTGACGAATACGAACAGCTCCAACACCGGGAACAGCAGAAAGAGCAACAAAAAAGGGCGCATCAAATGGTTCCTCAACGCAAGAATGCCTTGCCAGTTCACCCTAGATGACGTCGCCGTTTCGTGAATTCAAGCGTCGGCCACTTCATTTTTCGGCCAATGTTCGGCGTGAGCCAGAGAAACCAAGGCTTCGCGGACTTGTGTCGGCGTATTACAAGGCGCTTGAAACGGCAACCAGTACAGGCTCTGGCCGATACGCAGGTGCATGCCTTCGGTATCGATACCGGCCATTTGCGCCGGCACGTTGTTCGGCAGACCGGCCAGCTCGACGTAATGGGCGATGGCCTTGGCGTGATCCGCGTTCATGTGCTCGACCATGCTCAGTTCGGCCTTGCCGGCGAACGGGTTGGCCAGGGTCAGGTCGTTGACCCAATGAATCGCGCCAAAACCGCCGATGTAACGGTGGCGCACCGGCTTGAGCACCCAGAAGTCGAAATCGTGGGCCTTGTGATAACCCTGCGACTCCGGGAAATAGCGGTAGTAACGCTCGGAAGCGGCTTCGATGGCGGCTTCGTCTTCGAGTTGCTGCGCTTGCGCCAGATAGGTCAGGCGACCAACGGCCTGGACATCCTCAGCCCCACGTTCGCCCACGAACAGCGAGCATTTCGGATCTTTCTGCAGATTATGGGTGTGCTGGGCGATGCGGCTGATCAGGATCAGCGGCCGGCCCTGCTCGTCCAGGCAGTACGGAACCACGGAGCCGAACGGAAAACCGGGCATTGACTTGGAGTGCGTCGAGAGCACTCCACGGTATTCCTTGAGGAGCAATTCTCGTGCATGCTTAGCCGCTTCAACGCTCAATTTATGACTCCTTAAATAGAATCCGTCATAAAAACGGACAAGCTGCTGGTGAAAGTCCCAGCATGCCATCGGGGGCAGTTCTCATGTGTAGCCGGGTCACGTCAGGCGCAGATCGAGAGGCTCTCTACAAGGAAACCACTCAGACCTGCTACCGGGGGACATGCGAATGCAACTCACTGACAAAGTAATCATTATCACTGGCGGTTGCCAGGGTTTAGGTCGCTCCATGGCCGAGTATTTCGCCGGCAAGGGCGCGAAACTCGCCCTGGTCGACCTCAACCAGGAAAAACTCGACGCTGCCGTCGCGGCCTGCAAGGCCAAGGATGTCGAAGCCCGAGCTTACCTGTGCAACGTCGCCAACGAAGAGCAAGTGACCCACATGGTCGCCCAGGTCGCCGAAGATTTCGGCGCGATCCACGGCCTGATCAACAATGCCGGGATCCTGCGTGACGGCCTGTTGCTCAAGGTCAAGGATGGCGAAATGACCAAGATGAGCCTGGCCCAGTGGCAGTCGGTCATCGACGTCAACCTGACCGGCGTGTTCCTGTGCACCCGTGAAGTCGCGGCGAAAATGGTCGAGCTGAACAACAGCGGCGCGATCATCAATATCTCGTCGATTTCCCGTGCCGGCAACATCGGCCAGACCAACTACTCGGCGGCCAAGGCCGGTGTCGCTGCGGCGACCGTGACCTGGGCCAAGGAACTGGCGCGCTACGGCATTCGCGTGGCCGGCATTGCACCGGGCTTCATCGAAACCGAAATGACCCTGGGCATGAAGCCTGAAGCGCTGGAAAAGATGACCGCCGGCATTCCGCTCAAGCGTATGGGCAAGCCTGAGGAAATCGCCCATTCGGCGGCTTACATCTTCGAGAACGACTATTACACCGGTCGGATTCTGGAGATGGATGGCGGGTTGCGGATCTAAGTCCTGCGTAAATCAACTGTAGGAGCGAGCTTGCTCGCGATGTACTCGAAGGCGATGCATTTTTCCAGAAAGCCCGCGTCATCGTTTACGTCCATCGCGAGCAAGCTCGCTCCTACAGGGGATCGTATTTCTAAGCTTTAGTCGTCGCTGATGCTGATATTCGGCATCGCCGGCGTCAAAGCTTCCTGCAATACGATCCGCGCGCCGACATGACGCGCCAGCTCCTGGTAAACCATGGCGATCTGGCTGTCAGGCTCGGCGATCACCGTCGGCTTGCCGCCATCGGCCTGTTCGCGGATGACCATCGACAGCGGCAACGAGGCCAGCAACTCGACGCCATACTGGTTGGCCAGCTTCACGCCACCGCCCTCACCGAACAGATGCTCGGCATGTCCACAGTTGGAGCAGATGTGCACGGCCATGTTTTCCACCACGCCCAGCACCGGAATGTTGACCTTGCGGAACATCTCCACGCCCTTGCGCGCGTCCAGCAAGGCCAGGTCCTGCGGAGTGGTCACGATGACTGCACCGGCCACTGGCACTTTCTGCGCCAGGGTCAGCTGGATGTCACCGGTACCCGGCGGCATGTCGATGACCAGGTAATCCAGGTCGCCCCACGCAGTTTGGGTCACCAGTTGCAGCAAGGCGCCGGAGACCATCGGACCGCGCCAGACCATCGGTGTGTTGTCATCGGTGAGGAAGGCCATGGACATCACTTCGACGCCATGGGACTTGAGCGGAACGAACCATTTCTGATCCTTGACCTCAGGACGGGTGCGCTCCGGGATACCAAACATGATGCCCTGGCTCGGACCGTAGATGTCCGCATCGAGAATCCCGACCTTGGCGCCTTCGCGGGCCAGGGCCAGGGCCAGGTTGGCCGCGGTGGTGGATTTGCCCACGCCACCCTTGCCGGACGCCACGGCCACCACGTTCTTTACGTTGGCCAGCCCCGGGACCTGCGCCTGGGCCTTGTGCGCGGCAATCACGCTGGTGATATCGACTTTGGCACTCGACACGCCATCCAGACCTTGAATGGCCATTTCCAGCATCTGCGCCCAGCCGCTCTTGAACAGACCGGCGGCGTAACCCAATTCGAGCTGGACGCTGACGCGGTCACCCTGGATGTCGATGTTGCGCACGCACCCGGCGCTGACCGGGTCCTGGTTCAGGTAAGGGTCGGTGTATTGGCGAAGGACGGCTTCCACCGCTGCGCGATTGACGGCGCTCATGGGCAACTCCGAAAACAGGACTGGAAAAGATGATGGGTATCGTACCTCAAAAAATTGCAGCCTTCGGCAGCTCCTACGAGTGCCCCCTGTTGGAGCTGCCGCAGGCTGCGATCTTTTCTGGCTGCTCATCCAATGAAACAGGCTCACAGGGTGAAAAATATGCGCCGGCGCTTTATAGTGGCCGACCTCCGTTTCATCAAGTAGCCGAGCCCCATGTCCGAGCCACGCAAGATCCTCGTCACCAGCGCCCTGCCCTATGCCAATGGTTCGATCCATCTTGGCCACATGCTGGAATACATCCAGACCGATATGTGGGTGCGCTTCCAGAAGCACCGCGGCAATCAATGCATCTATGTCTGCGCCGACGACGCCCACGGTTCGGCGATCATGCTGCGCGCGGAAAAGGAAGGCATCACCCCGGAACAACTGATCGCCAACGTCCAGGCTGAACACAGCGCCGACTTTGCCGAGTTCCTGGTCGACTTCGACAATTTCCACTCCACTCACGCCGAAGAAAACCGTGAGCTGTCGAGCCAGATCTACCTGAAGCTGCGTGACGCCGGGCACATCGCCACGCGCTCGATCACCCAGTATTTCGACCCGGAAAAGAAAATGTTCCTGGCCGACCGCTTCATCAAGGGCACCTGCCCGAAATGCGGCACCGAAGATCAGTACGGCGACAACTGCGAAAAATGTGGCGCGACCTACGCGCCAACCGACCTGAAGGATCCGAAGTCGGCTATCTCCGGCGCCACCCCGGTGCTCAAGGATTCCCAGCACTTCTTCTTCAAGCTGCCGGACTTCCAGGCCATGCTGCAAACCTGGACCCGCAGCGGCACCCTGCAGGATGCCGTGGCCAACAAGATCGCCGAATGGCTGGATGCCGGCCTGCAACAGTGGGACATCTCCCGCGATGCGCCGTACTTCGGTTTCGAGATCCCCGACGAGCCGGGCAAGTACTTCTACGTGTGGCTGGATGCGCCGATCGGCTACATGGCCAGCTTCAAGAACCTGTGCAACCGCACGCCGGAACTGGACTTCGACGCGTTCTGGGGCAAGGACTCCACCGCCGAGCTGTACCACTTCATCGGCAAGGACATCGTCAACTTCCACGCCCTGTTCTGGCCAGCCATGCTCGAAGGCGCCGGCTACCGCAAGCCGACCGGGATCAACGTGCACGGCTACCTGACCGTCAACGGCCAGAAGATGTCCAAGTCCCGTGGCACCTTCATCAAGGCCCGCACCTACCTGGACCACCTGTCGCCGGAATACCTGCGCTATTACTACGCGTCCAAGCTCGGCCGTGGCGTCGACGACCTCGACCTGAACCTCGAGGACTTCGTGCAGAAGGTCAACTCCGACCTGGTGGGCAAGGTCGTTAACATCGCCAGCCGTTGCGCCGGATTCATTCACAAAGGCAATGCCGGCGTGATGGTCGACACCAACGCCGCGCCTGAACTGACCGAAGCATTCCTGGCCGCCGCGCCAGGCATTGCCGATGCCTACGAAGCCCGCGACTTCGCCCGCGCCATGCGTGAGATCATGGGCCTGGCCGACCGCGCCAACGCCTGGATCGCCGACAAGGCTCCGTGGTCGCTGAACAAGCAGGAAGGCAAGCAGGATGAAGTCCAGGCGATCTGCGCCACCGGCGTCAACCTGTTCCGCCAGTTGGTGATCTTCCTCAAGCCTGTGCTACCGCTGCTGGCCGCCGACGCCGAGGCGTTCCTCAACGTCGCACCGCTGACCTGGAACGATCACGCGACCTTGCTCGCCAACCATCAGTTGAACGAGTTCAAGCCGCTGATGACCCGCATCGACCCGGTCAAGGTACAAGCCATGACCGACGCCTCGAAAGAAGACCTGACCGCCAGCCAGACCGACACCGGCGAAGCCGCACCTGCCGGCAATGGCGAACTGGCCAAGGATCCTCTGTCGCCGGAAATCGAGTTCGACACCTTCGCGGCAGTCGATTTGCGCGTCGCGCTGATCGTCAAGGCCGAACACGTGGAAGGCGCCGACAAGCTGTTGCGCCTGACCCTCGATATCGGTGACGAGCAACGTAACGTGTTCTCCGGGATCAAGAGTGCCTACCCGGATCCGTCCAAACTCGATGGCCGCCTGACCATGATGATCGCCAACCTCAAGCCACGGAAAATGAAGTTCGGCATCTCCGAAGGCATGGTGATGGCAGCCGGTCCTGGCGGTGAAGAGATCTACCTGCTCAGCCCTGACAGCGGCGCCAAGCCGGGTCAGCGCATCAAGTAAGATCCGCGGCAAATCGATCCCACAGTCGTGCCTGGCGCGACTGTGGGATTTTCATGTCTGGCCCACCCTCCCGCCTTGCCGGATAATGCCTACGCTTTTTAGAGCGTCTCCTGTAGGAGCGAGCTCGCTCGCGATGGTCGTTAACGATTACGCGTGTCCATAGATTGAACGCAGCGCTCTTGAGTCCATCGCGAGCAAGCTCGCTCCTACAAAACTGCCGGCACGAACAATGACCGAAATTCTGCTTACGCTTATCAGTGCAGCCCTGATCAACAACCTCGTGTTGCACTGGCCGCTGGGCGTCGATCCGCTGTTGGCCGGCCAGCGCCGTCAGGTCCATGCCTTGGGCATTGCGACGACGTGCCTGATGCTGATCGTGGGCATGCTCGGCTACGCGCTCTACCACTGGCTGCTGGAGCCTCTGCAATTGACGGCGCTGCGCCTGTTTGTGTTTCTGCCATTGAGCGTGTTGCTGATCGGCCCGTTGCTGAAGCTGCTGGCGCGGGTATTTTCGACACTGTCGTTCGAAGGCCTCTGGCCGTTGCTGCTGGGCAATGCCGGCGTACTCGGCGTGGCCTTGCTCAATGTTCAGGAGGACAAAGGCTTGTTTCACGCCACAGCCTTGAGCCTGGGTGCCGGGTTGGGTTTCTGGCTGGTGTTGAGCCTGTTCACTGATTTGCGTGAACGCACGGCCGACAACGATGTGCCCCTGCCCTTTCGTGGCCTGCCGATCGACCTGATCGGTGCCGGCCTGATCGCAGTGGTTTTTCTCGGATTCAGCGGACTGATCAAAACATGAGTCTGATTCAACTCATCGACGCACTCTTGCCGCAAACCCAATGCGGCAAGTGCGGCCACCCCGGGTGCAAACCGTACGCCGAAGGCATTGCCAGTGGCGAGCCGATCAACAAATGCCCGCCCGGCGGCAACGAAACCATCGCGGCCCTGGCCGAGTTGCTGAAGGTGCCGGTGCTGGAACTGGACATCACTCGCGGCTCGGCACCTGCGCAGATTGCCTATATCCGCGAAGCCGAGTGTATCGGTTGCACCAAGTGCATTCAGGCCTGCCCGGTCGATGCCATCGTCGGGGCGGCCAAATTGATGCACACGGTGATCATCGATGAGTGCACCGGTTGCGACCTCTGCGTAGCACCCTGCCCGGTGGACTGCATCGAAATGCGCCCGCTGCCGCTGGACACGGTATTGCCGGTGGTCGGGGGCCTGGCCCTCACACCGCAAGCGCGGCAGGCCCGAGCCCTCAAGCGCGATCACGCGCGGCGCCGCTTCGAACAGCGCAATGCGCGCTTGCAGCGCGAAGAGCAGCAGAAAATCGCCGAACGCCAGGCCCGGCAACGTGTCACGCAACCTAGCGAAGCGGCAGTCGACCCGGTACAGGCTGCCCTCGAGCGAGTCCGCGCACAAAAAGCCGCCACTGCCGATGCCGCGCTGAAAAAGGCGAAGATCGATGTGGCGATGAGTCGGGCACAGCTGCATAAATCGCTGAAAGCCTTCGGACATCCACCGACCTTCGAACAGCAATCGCAGTTGATTGTCCTGCAACAGCAGTTCGAAGACGCCGAACAAAACCTGGTGCAACTGGAAAGCGCCGCGCCACCTGCCACTGCGCCGACGGTCGCAACGGTGTCGTCAAATGATGCCGATCTGAAGCGGGCCAAGATCCAGTTGGCCATGCGCCGTGCCGAACTCAAGAAGGCTCAGGCCAACGAAGCACCGGCGGAGCAAATCGAAGCCCTGGAGCGCGCACTCGGCGAAGCCGAACGCCAGGTGAACGCCCATGCCAGCCCTTGAAACCGTTGATGAGCGCCTGCAGCAGGCCATGAAGCTGGTGCTGCTGGCCGTGCTGCCGGGAGTGCTCGCAGCGTTCTGGTTATACGGCTGGGGCGTGTTGATCAACCTGGTTCTGGCGGCCGCTGCTGCGCTGGCCGTTGAAGCTGCCATCGTGCAATGGCGCAAGCAACCGCTGAGGCCAACCCTGAGTGACGGTAGCGCGCTGGTCAGTGCCACCTTGCTGGCTCTGGCGCTGCCGCCTTACTGCCCATGGTGGCTGCCCCTTAGTGCTACAGCCTTTGCGATGATCTTTGGCAAGCACCTGTATGGCGGCGTCGGCTCAAATCCCTTCAACCCGGCGATGCTCGGGTTTGCTTTGGTGCTGGTGGCCTTTCCCCAACCCATGACCCATTGGCCACCGCCCCATGGCATGGACCTGTTGAGTGGCTTGCAGCAAGTGTTCGGTGTCGGCCAGGCACCGGATGCGTGGGTGCAGGCCACGGCACTGGACAGCCTGCGGGTCAACAAAAGCCTGACCATGGATGAACTGTTTGCCGGCAATCCGGCATTCGGCCACTACGGTGGACGCGGTGTGGAGTGGGTCAACCTGGCGTTTCTGGCGGGCGGAATGTTTCTCCTGCAACGAAGGGTGATCAGCTGGCATGCACCGGTCGGCATGCTGGCCAGCCTGTTCGTCATCAGCCTGTTGTGCTGGAACGGGTCGGGCTCCGACTCCCATGGCTCGCCGCTGTTCCACCTGCTGACCGGTGCGACGATGCTGGGGGCGTTCTTTATCATCACCGAACCGGTATCCGGCGCCAGAAGCCCCGGGGCAAAACTGCTGTTCGGCGTCGGCGTCGGGCTCCTGACTTATCTGATTCGTACCTGGGGCGGCTATCCGGACGGCATCGCCTTTGCCGTGCTGTTGATGAACCTGTGCGTGCCGGCGCTGGAGCGGTTCGTGGCGGCCAGACAACAGCCGGAGGCGTCATGAACCGGACATCAAGCATCACGCTTCTGGTGTTTTTGGCCGCACTGGGCATGGGCGTGACGTACTTCGTGCAACTCGGCAGCGCGCCGCGCATTGCAGCCGAACAGCGTCTGCTCGACAGCCGGAATCTGCTGGACCTGCTACCGTCAGACAGCTACGACAATCAACCACTCGACCACCCCATCAGGATCGAAACAACCACCCTGGCAAACAGCACCTTGCTGGGTGGCTATCTGGCGACCCGGGGCGACCAACCCGTCGCCGTGTTGCTGCGCAGTCAAACCCTCGGCTACACCAGTGCCATCGAGCTACTGATCGCTGTCGATGCCAATGGCAGGTTGCTGGGTGTCAAAACCCTCAAACAGTCAGAAACACCTGGGCTGGGGGCACGGATCGCCGACTGGCCCAATGGCTGGCTGCAGATTTTTTCCGGAAAATCCCTAACAGAGCCCGGTGACAGCGGTTGGGCGCTGAAAAAGGATCAGGGGCAGTTCGATCAGATCGCAGGTGCGACCATCACCTCAAGAGCAGTGATCAATGCCGTGCACGATGCCTTGCGCTACTTTGATGAACACCGGCAACAACTGCTCGGGAACCCTGCCCATGGATAACTCATCCACTCTGCGCAACGCACTGATGCTGACGCCGCTGATCGGTGCCACCCACTCGCTGATGGCCGCACTTGGTCTGTGCCTGATGTTCATGGTGGTGACCTGGTTGTTCAGTCCGGCCATGGGCGCCCTGCGATCCCGACTGGTCCCGGCTGCCCGCTTTCCGGCCGGCGTTCTGTTGGCCGCCACGCTCACCAGTTGCGCGGAGCTCACGGCACAAGTCTGGTCGCTGCAATGGCAGCAGCATCTGGGGTTTTATGGCGCCATGATCGCCTTGCAGTGCGTCGTACTGGAACACACCGGGTTCTTTCAGAACAGCTGGCGCCAGCGCCTGCGACTCAGTGGCTTGTTTGTCACGTTGATGATCGCTATGGGACTGTTGCGCGAACTCATCGGCAACGCAACCCTTGGAAACCGACTATCGTGGCTGTCCGGTGCAACGCAAACTGACTGGCAAGGCTGGGTGCTGGTGGCCGATGGTGGTCTGCGCCTGGCCACATTGGTCCCTGGCGGGTTCATTCTGCTCGGACTGCTGATCGCCGCCTGGCAGGCCTGGCGCCCCAATCCCACACATTGATTGCCTACGAGGAAACGCACTGCCCATGAATGCCGCAAAACGTCTGGAAATTTTCCGCAGACTGCACGAAGACAACCCGGAACCCAAGACCGAACTGGCCTATTCCTCACCGTTCGAATTGCTGATTGCCGTGATTCTCTCGGCGCAGTCGACCGACGTCGGCGTCAACAAGGCCACCGCCAAACTGTTCCCGGTGGCCAATACCCCGGCGGCGATCCATGCCCTGGGTGTCGAGGGACTGTCGGAGTACATCAAGACCATCGGCCTGTACAACAGCAAAGCGAAAAACGTGATCGAAACCTGCCGTTTGCTGGTCGAGCGTCATGCCGGTGAAGTGCCGCAAACTCGCGAAGAGCTGGAAGCGCTGCCCGGCGTCGGCCGCAAAACCGCCAATGTGGTACTCAATACGGCATTCCGTCAGCTGACCATGGCTGTCGATACGCATATTTTCAGGGTCAGCAACCGCACCGGCATCGCGCCAGGCAAGAATGTGGTGGAAGTCGAGAAAAAACTGATGAAATTCGTGCCCAGGGAGTACCTGCTCGACTCCCATCACTGGCTGATCCTTCACGGCCGCTATGTCTGCCTCGCCCGCAAGCCCCGATGCGGAAGCTGCCGGATCGAGGACTTGTGCGAATACAAGCACAAAACCTCCGACGATTGAGGCGCTATTGGGATTATTGAATAGTCGATTGAAAAAATCTTTTTTACCCGCCGGGAGATTGTCGATATAAGGAGCGCCAAAGGCCTTCTTAGCCTGGAGCAACTAAATGAGTACTGGCAAAGAGCAATTGGACGTAGAAGACGACTTCACCACCGCCGAAACCGATGACGCCGAGCCGGTGGTTGAAGTAGCGAAAACTAATCTGAGCAAACGCCGCACCATCGACAATCTGCTGGAGGAGCGCCGACTGCAAAAGCAATTGGCCGACTACGATTTTGACTTATGACACCTGAAAGCCTCCCGAAACGGAGGCTTTTTTTTAAGTGCCATACTTCAACAAACGCCCCTTGTCGCAAAGATACGCCATCACACCAGACCGTTGCGTTGTGCCAGCTCGATCAAATCGACCAAGGACCTTGCATTGAGCTTGAGCAACAGGCGGGTCTTGTAGGTACTGACTGTTTTATTACTTAGAAACATCCCATCGGCAATTTCCTTATTGGTCTTCCCTCTGGCCAACTGCTGCAGGACCATCATTTCCCGCCCCGACAACCGATCAACCATGTCGGCCTCACTGGCGTTCCCCAAACTGCAACGCACGGTATGCAAGGCTTGATTGGGAAAGTAACTGTAGCCTGACAATACGGCCTTTATTGCACTGAGCAACTCCGTCAGATCTTGTTGTTTGCAGACATAACCGGCCGCACCGGATTGCATGCAACGCATGGAAAAATGCCCCGGCGCCTGGGAAGTCAGGATCAGCACTTTCATCGGCATTGAGGTCGAAGACAAACGCGCGATGACTTCCAATCCGTCCAGCTTCGGAATCCCGATATCCAGAATGACAATATCCGGCGTAAGTTCACGGGCTAGTTGCAGTGCATCCACACCATTATCGGTTTCTGCAATAACTTCGTAGCCATGACGTTCCATTAGCATACGTACCGCAAGACGAATGACGGGGTGATCATCCACGATCAGCACTTTATTCATGGGCAAGTCCAATTTTCGCTGTTCGAATTTTTAGAGCCCGCACAATAGCCTAGTCGTTTCACCCATGGCATGTCGCCCCTTCCAACCACCCACACCAAGAGACATACCCTACAAACAACACGGATTTCTCCTACAAAAATCCCTCGAGCGGAATGAATTGAAAACTGTATCAGCGTCATGGTGGCGCAGTTTTCAGCAATCGGCCCTATCGATTTACAACCAGAATTTTCCAAAAGCCAGCGTAAACAACCGGGCCCTGATAAACACAAATATTTACTTCTGCGCCAGAACATAACTTATATTTTCGCATTCAACACTCACACCAGAAATATCACACACCAGACATCCAATTACTCTTACAGCGAATTATATTTTTTGA
The DNA here is from genome assembly GCF_052112305.1 of Pseudomonas sp. QLc11A. Taxonomy (NCBI): domain Bacteria; kingdom Pseudomonadati; phylum Pseudomonadota; class Gammaproteobacteria; order Pseudomonadales; family Pseudomonadaceae; genus Pseudomonas; species Pseudomonas sp. QLc11A. The sequence continues at coordinate 219,735 of NZ_JAVAJJ010000001.1, read as the reverse complement.
GTAATCATAAAGCACCACCAGCAATCATAAAAAAACCAAAAACAACCACATCAGACAAACTTCAAAAAACACTCAACAAATGAGAATTCAACATGAGTACAGAACATGGCAGAAAGATAATCACCAACCCAATGACAATCATTGCGATATTCGCAACACTTTCTGAAACTTCGGCCGCCGTATCTCTCCCCTTCCTTGACGAAGAGGAAAGAGAACTCTATGTCTGGTTTCTGATCAGCTTTCCGTTTTATTTACTTTTGCTTTTTTTCGCGACACTCAACTTCAACTACCGGTCACTGTATGCGCCTTCCGACTTTGAAAAGGGAAAACATTTCATGAAGGCGATGGAAGATGCTGGGAGGTCGGAAAAAAAAGCGTCCGGGAAGTCGTCCGCGAACCCCGCTATGGAAGCGCCAACGAATGGCCAGCAGCCAGTTCGGTCGCCCTGCGGTGCACAGGATCCGCCAACGGAGATTGGTCTGCACAGCACCGTCTTCGCTCAGCATCAACTTCAGTTACCGGAATTTGTAAAAGACCTGTGCATCGTTGATACACGCGGTATGAACAAGGAGGTCGAATTTGAAACGCTGCTGGAAAAAATCCAGAAGCCACGGGGAAAGATGGCGTACGTGATTGTGTTTGTCACTAGTGCCATTTCAGAGACTTTACTGAAGGCCAGTGCGCTCAAACATTCCAGACAGACCAGGAAGCACTGCTCTGCCTTTTACATTGCCTACGATCCCGTCTCGCAAAGGTTGACGGTCATTGATCAAGCCGGACAACCGGCAAACAACAATGCGTAGAGCAGGACAGACCATCGGAAGGAGAAAGACAGGGAACCGTCAGCGGCGACGAATACACCCGACAACGCAGTACCTGGCATCACACCCCATATTCAGGTGCCTGACCTCGTCGAGGACGAGGTCAGGTATCCATCACGAGTTCAAAGGTCTCAGAACAGCTTCCGGCCTTTGTTCGCCGCAATGCGCATGCGCAGGGCGTTGAGCTTGATGAAGCCCGCAGCATCCGCCTGGTTATACGCGCCGCCATCTTCTTCGAAGGTCGCGATGTTGGCGTCGAACAGCGAGTCATCGGACTTGCGGCCAGTGACGATCACATTGCCCTTGTACAGTTTCAGGCGCACAACGCCGTTCACATTGACCTGGGACGCATCGATCATCTGTTGCAGCATCAGACGCTCAGGGCTCCACCAGTAGCCGGTGTAGATCAGGCTGGCGTACTTGGGCATCAACTCGTCTTTGAGGTGAGCCACTTCGCGGTCCAGGGTGATCGATTCGATCGCACGGTGGGCACGCAGCATGATGGTGCCGCCAGGGGTTTCATAGCAGCCACGGGACTTCATGCCCACATAGCGGTTCTCGACGATATCGAGACGGCCGATACCGTGCTCGCCACCGATACGGTTCAGGGTCGCCAGCACGGTGGCCGGAGTCATTTCGACGCCGTCCAGCGCGACGATGTCGCCGTTGCGGTAGGTCAGCTCCAGGTACTGCGGCTTGTCTGGAGCGTTTTCCGGGGAAACGGTCCAGCGCCACATGTCTTCTTCGTGCTCGGTCCAGGTGTCTTCCAGCACGCCGCCTTCATAGGAGATGTGCAGCAGGTTGGCATCCATGGAGTACGGGGATTTCTTCTTGCCGTGACGCTCGATCGGGATCGCGTGCTTCGCGGCGTAGTCCATCAGCTTTTCACGGGACAGCAGGTCCCATTCGCGCCAGGGAGCAATCACTTTCACGCCAGGTTTCAAGGCGTACGCGCCCAATTCGAAACGAACCTGGTCGTTGCCCTTGCCGGTGGCGCCATGGGAAATGGCGTCAGCGCCGGTTTCGTTGGCGATTTCGATCAGGCGCTTGGCGATCAGCGGACGAGCGATGGAAGTACCCAGCAGGTACTCGCCTTCGTAAACGGTGTTGGCGCGGAACATCGGGAAAACGAAATCGCGCACGAACTCTTCGCGCAAGTCGTCGATGTAGATCTCTTTGACGCCCATGGCCTGAGCCTTGGCGCGTGCAGGTTCGACCTCTTCGCCCTGACCCAGGTCAGCGGTGAAGGTCACCACTTCACAGTTATAAGTATCCTGCAGCCACTTGAGGATCACCGAAGTGTCCAGGCCGCCGGAATACGCCAGAACGACCTTGTTTACGTCCGCCATGCCATCACTCCACGGGGTTCTACGGAAAGCCGTGAAGTCTACCGCTCATGCAGGATAATTTACAGAGGCGCGACAGCTTATGACGACCAAGCGACAGAATCTGTCGATAGCGCGACGATGACTGAAGGGTCAGGAAGTTGCCGAAGTGGCCGCTTTCGTCGCTTGCGGGGCAACTTGTTCCGCGGGCGCTGCCCGCTCCAGGCGTACCGCTACCCGACGGTTCTTCGCACGATTGGCGTTGTTGGTATTGGGCGCCAGCGGATAACGTTCGCCATGGAAGCGCAGGGTGATTTGCGACTCCTGGATGCCGTTGGCCTTGAAGAACTCCATCACTGCCAGGGCCCGGCGCCGCGACAGGTCGCGATTGGTCAGGCGGTTGCCGCTGTTGTCGGAGTGACCGTCAAGCTCGATGTGATTGACCGTCGGATCAGCCTTCATGTACTCCAGCATGACCTGCAGCTTGGCTTTCGCGGCACTGTCGAGCTCGATCCCGCCGCCAGGGAAGCCGATTTGGGATTGTTTCACCTGCTCGAAGTTCTGCGGCAACAGTTTGGCCACGCAGCTTTGATAATCGGCAAACGCCTGGGTGAACCGGACCGGCAGCAAGCGCACTTCCGACACCCGGCCATCTCCCGAGGAATGGCGAACCACCGGGCTGCGACCGTCCATCAGACCGCTGATCAGGCGTCCGGCCTGCACCTGTGAACTGTTGAACAACACGTTGCCGCTGCCGATTCTCACCGTACCCAGGTTGATATCGTCACGCCCCGGTTGCCACGGTGCGGCAGCGGCCAGCAAGGTCGCCGAACCTCCGCCCATCATCGGGTTATAGGCTTTCAGACGGAACGTTGCCTGCTCACCGGCCTTGCGCACGAACTCCCCCGAACCGAAGTCGGTAATCGGCTGCGTCAGGCGGCATTCGAACTTGTCGCCTTCGACCGTCCACTCAATGCTCTCCAGGCGGGTCTGAAAAGTGAGCGCCATCGCGGGAAGGCTGGCAAACACACTGAGCAAGGCTAAATAACGCTGGCGCACGGGAGGCTCCACTGGCTTCTACAACAAAAAGACCGACACACACATGTTTACGGCATACCTGTTGGATATCGGAAGCTTGCGGCAAAACTTGATAGCGAGTGCCTGCAAGAGTCTTTTCCGGTAGCATTCCCTTGAGTTTGACCCGCCTGGAATCCCCTCATGTCCGACCGCCTGACCCTGCTGCGTCCCGACGACTGGCACATTCATCTTCGCGATGGTGCCGTGTTGACCAATACCGTCGCGGATGTCGCGCGCACCTTTGGCCGCGCCATCATCATGCCCAACCTGGTTCCGCCGGTGCGCAACGCGGCCGAAGCCGACGGCTATCGCCAGCGGATTCTCGCTGCCCGCCCGGCCGGCAGCCCGTTCGAACCGCTGATGGTCCTGTACCTGACCGACCGCACCCAGCCTGAAGAGATCCGTGAGGCCAAGGCCACCGGATTCGTGCACGCCGCCAAGCTGTACCCGGCCGGCGCGACCACCAACTCGGACTCTGGTGTTACCAGCATCGACAAGATTTTCCCTGCACTCGAGGCCATGGCCGAAGTCGGGATGCCGTTGCTGATCCACGGCGAAGTCACCCGTGGCGATGTCGACGTGTTCGACCGCGAAAAAATCTTCATCGACGAGCACATGCGTCGTGTGGTCGAGCGTTTCCCGACGCTCAAAGTGGTGTTCGAACACATCACCACCGCTGACGCCGTGCAGTTCGTCAACTCGTCTTCGGCCAACGTTGGCGCGACCATCACCGCGCATCACCTGCTGTACAACCGCAACCACATGCTGGTGGGCGGGATTCGGCCGCATTTCTACTGCCTGCCGATCCTCAAGCGCAATACGCACCAGGAAGCCCTGCTCGACGCTGCCACCAGCGGCAGCGAAAAATTCTTCCTCGGCACCGACTCGGCCCCCCACGCCCAGCACGCCAAGGAAGCCGCTTGTGGTTGCGCCGGCTGCTACACCGCTTATGCGGCGATCGAGATGTACGCCGAAGCGTTCGAACAGCGCAATGCGCTGGATAAGCTCGAAGCCTTCGCCAGCCTCAACGGCCCGCGTTTCTATGGCCTGCCGGCCAACACCGATCGCATCACCCTGGTCCGCGAAGAATGGACCGCCCCTGCCAGCCTGCCGTTTGGCGAGCTGACCGTTATCCCGCTGCGCGCCGGTGAAAAACTGCGCTGGCGCCTGCTGGAGGAACACGCGTGAGTGAAGACCATTTCGACGACGAACTGGAAGGCAATGGCGGCGGTGGCGGTTCCCGTCATCCAATGGCCGCACGGTTTCGTGGTTACCTGCCGGTTGTCGTCGACGTAGAAACCGGTGGCTTCAACTCCGCCACCGACGCCCTGCTGGAAATCGCCGCGACCACCATCGCCATGGATGAAAAGGGTTTTGTCTACCCGGATCACACCTACTTCTTCCGGGTCGAGCCATTCGAAGGCGCGAACATCGAAGCGGCCGCCCTGGAATTCACCGGGATCAAGCTCGATCACCCGCTGCGCATGGCCGTGAGTGAAGAGTCTGCTCTCAACGATATCTTCCGCGGCGTGCGCAAGGCACTCAAGGCCAACGGTTGCAAACGGGCGATCCTGGTCGGGCATAACAGCAGCTTCGACCTGGGCTTCCTGAATGCGGCGGTTGCGCGCCTGGACATGAAGCGCAATCCGTTCCATCCGTTCTCCAGTTTCGATACCGCGACACTCGCGGGCCTGGCATACGGCCAGACCGTGCTGGCCAAGGCGTGCCAGGCAGCGGACATCGACTTCGACGGTCGCGAGGCCCACTCGGCCCGCTACGACACCGAAAAGACGGCAGAGCTGTTCTGCGGCATCGTCAATCGCTGGAAACAGATGGGTGGCTGGGAAGACTTCAACGATTGATGGATTTCTGTAGGAGCGAGCCTGCTCGCGATGGTCGTGAACGATAACGCGGGGAACCTGACACCCAGCGGTGTTCTCAAGTCCATCGCGAGCAAGCTCGCTCCTACACAGTCCCGGCGTTATCCCGCGCATAAAAAAACCGGCCTCGATGGCCGGTTTTTTTTACCCGCAGCGTGCGCCTTACAGAGCAGCAGCGTGCTCGGTCAGGTAAGCCGCAACGCCTTCTGGCGAAGCGTTCATGCCTTTGTCGCCTTTCTTCCAGTTGGCAGGGCAGACTTCGCCGTGCTCTTCGTGGAATTGCAGAGCGTCAACCAGACGCAGCAGCTCTTCCATGTTACGGCCCAGCGGCAGGTCGTTGATGATCTGCGAACGGACAACGCCTTTGTCGTCGATCAGGAACGCGCCACGGAACGCTACGCCATCAGCGGACTGGACGTCGTAGGCCTTCATGATTTCCTGCTTGATGTCGGCAGCCATGGTGTAGCGAACTTCGCCGATACCGCCATTGTTGACCGGGGTGTTGCGCCAGGCGTTGTGGGTGAAGTGCGAGTCGATCGACACGGCGACCACTTCAACGTTGCGCGCCTTGAACTCGGACATGCGGTTGTCCAGAGCGATCAGCTCGGACGGGCAAACGAAGGTGAAGTCCAGCGGGTAGAAGAACACCAGGCCGTATTTGCCTTTGATCGCCGAAGACAGGGTGAAGCTGTCAACGATCTCGCCATTGCCGAGTACGGCCGGTACGGTGAAGTCAGGGGCTTGTTTGCCTACGAGTACGCTCATTGGATATCTCCTGGTGTAATAGCGTGAGAAACAGGTTTCGCATCAGCCTGCCACCCTGAGGCGACAGCCCTGTGACACGAACCCCGGTCGCAAAAGACCGGACATCATACACCGCGTGTTTGAGCTGGCTTAGCTGTTTTTTCCCGGTACGATGAAATCCCCGACGGTTTTGTATCGCCGGTTTGCCATATTGACCGTTCGTCAGCCACTCCCCGCTTATGACGGAAAGTACTCTGAAACCACTTTGACAATCATTCTCGTTAACATTAAGATCCATCGCAATTGAGTCACAATCAGCGACGGTCCTTCCTTATGTATGTCTGCCTCTGCACTGGCGTCACCGACGGTCAAATCCGCGATGCGATCTATGAAGGATGCTGCAGCTACAAGGAAGTCCGCGTAGCGACCGGCGTTGCCAGTCAATGCGGCAAATGTGCCTGCCTCGCCAAGGAAGTGGTCCGCGAGACCCTGACCAAACTGCAAACGGCCCAGGCTGTAATTCCCTATCCAGCAGAATTTACAGCCGCTTGAGTATCGATTTTCAAAGAACCGGACATATGTCCGGTTTTTTTATGCCTCAAAATCAACTAGTTATGCTCTAGACGCGGAACACAAACATTCTTATTCCGATTAATTTTCATTTAAGTTTCAATAACTTAGGTTTGACACTATTAAGTACGCGGCTCAAACTCTGTTCTATTGACAGCTAATACAGGGCAGGACCCCATCATGAAAGGCGACGTTACAGTCATCCAGCATCTCAACAAGATCCTTGCCAATGAACTGGTCGCGATCAATCAATACTTCCTGCATGCGCGCATGTATGAAGATTGGGGCCTGAACAAGCTCGGCAAGCACGAGTACCACGAATCCATCGACGAGATGAAGCACGCGGACAAGCTGATCAAGCGGATCCTGTTCCTTGAAGGCCTGCCGAACGTCCAGGACCTGGGCAAGCTGCACATCGGCGAGCACACCAAGGAAATGCTCGAGTGTGACCTGCGTATCGAGAAAACCGGCCATGCCGACCTCAAGGTAGCCATCGCACATTGCGAAACAGTTGGCGACTTCGGCAGCCGTGAGCTGCTTGAAGATATCCTCGAGTCCGAAGAAGAACATATCGACTGGCTGGAAACCCAGTTGGGCCTGATCGACAAGATCGGTATCGAAAACTATCTGCAATCGCAGATGGGTGAAGACGAGTAAGTTCCAGGCCTTTAATTTCGATGCAATAAAAAGCCCCGCCCTCTTTCGAGTGACGGGGCTTTTTAATACCTGTTGTCTCTGTAGGAGCGAGCTTGCTCGCGATGGACGTTAACGATAACGCGTGCTTCCTGATTAAACGCGTCAACCTCAAGTCCATCGCGAGCGAGCTCGCTCCTACAGGAAGCGAATCAGGCCTCGGTCTTTGGAGCAGCGGCCTTGGCGGCGGCGTCCTTGATCAGGCTCTGCAGCGAACCGTCAGCGGCCATTTCAGTCATGATGTCGCTACCGCCGACCAGCTCACCGGCAACCCACAGTTGCGGGAAGGTTGGCCAGTTGGCGTATTTTGGCAGGTTGGCGCGGATTTCCGGGTTCTGCAGGATGTCCACGTACGCAAACTTTTCACCACACGCCATCACGGCCTGTGCAGCTTTCGCGGAGAAGCCGCACTGCGGGGCATTTGGCGAGCCTTTCATGTAAAGCAGAATGGTGTTGTTGGCAATCTGCTCTTTAATCGTTTCGATGATATCCATGGAGCACCTCGGCTGAACTTTCCGACTCATGGGTCGGCACGGTGGCGCATTGTAACGGAAAGCCGAGCGCCCTGCTCGGTCTCTCCGTCAGACTGATTCAAGCCGCCGCCACGGTCACTGGCACGCCATTGAGCGCGGCATTTCCCGACAGTTCATCAATCCGGCATTCGTCGGTCAGGTCGTTGGCGCTGGAGCCCGGCTGGCTGCTGGCAATCGACATTTGCACGCCCGGCCGCGCGTGGCCCCAGCCGTGCGGCAGGCTGACCACGCCTTTCATCATATCAAGACTGCCCAGCACTTCGACCTCAATCACACCCACCCGCGAACTGACCCGAACGCGCTGTCCGTCACTGAGCCCGCGACTGGCCAGATCGTCCGGATGCATCAGCAACTGGTGTCGAGGCTTGCCCTTCACCAACCGATGATAGTTATGCATCCATGAGTTGTTGCTGCGTACATGCCGGCGGCCAATCATCAACAACTCGTCGGCGGCCGGCGCCTTCAAGGCTGCGAAGCGCGCCAGGTCAGCGAGAATCGCCGCCGGCGCGGCCTGGATACGTTGATTGGCAGTTTTCAGGCGTGGTGCCAGGTTGGGCTTGAGCGCCCCCAGATCGACACCATGGGGATGATCGAACAAAGTCGCCAATGACAGCTTGAACTCTGAAGTGTCGCCGTACATCCCCATGCGCAGGCCGCGATCGATCATTTGCGCCGGGGCGATGGTCGGCTTCAACTCTTTGTCGGTCCTGGCGGCAAACGCCTTGGCCAGCCCGACGAAGATCTCCCAGTCGTGCAATGCCCCTTTGGGCTTGGCGAGGATTGCGCGGTTGAAACGACTGACGTTGCGCACCGCGAACAGGTTGAATGTGGTGTCGTAATGGTCGTTTTCCAGCGCCGATGTGGACGGCAGGATCAGGTCGGCGTAGCGCGTGGTTTCATTGATGTACAGGTCGATGCTGACCATGAAATCCAGCCCGTCCAGTGCCTGCTCGAGCTTTCGGCCATTGGGCGTGGACAGCACCGGATTGCCCGCCACGGTGATCAGCGCCCGGACTTGCCCTTCTCCTTCGGTGAGCATTTCTTCGGCCAGCGCAGAGACTGGCAGCTCTCCGGCGTATTCCGGGCGCCCGGAAACCCGGCTCTGCCACAGATTGAAATGTCCGCCCGAAGTCGTCGCCACCAGATCCACCGCCGGCTCGGTGCACAAGGCACCTCCCACGCGGTCGAGGTTGCCGGTGACCAGATTGATCAACTGCACCGCCCAGTGACAAAGTGTTCCGAAGGCTTGAGTCGAGACGCCCATGCGGCCATAACAGACAGCCGAGGGCGCCGCGGCGAAGTCTCGCGCCAATTGGCGGATCTGTTCGGCGGGTACGGCGCACAACGGACTCATGGCCTCGGCGGTGAACGACGCGACGGCCTCCCGCACGTCCTCCAGACCGTCTACCGGCAGATGGCTGTCGCGGGTCAGACCTTCAGCGAACAAGGTGTTGAGCAACCCGAACAACAGCGCGGCATCACCGCCCGGGCGCACGAACAGGTGCTGATCGGCAATCGCCGCCGTTTCACTGCGGCGAGGGTCGACCACCACCACTTTGCCACCCCAGGCCTGTATCGCCTTCAAGCGTTTTTCCACATCCGGTACGGTCATGATGCTGCCGTTCGAAGCCAGCGGGTTGCCGCCCAGGATCAGCATGAAATCGGTGTGATCGATGTCCGGGATCGGGAGCAGCAAACCGTGGCCGTACATTAAATGGCTGGTCAGGTGATGGGGCAATTGATCGACCGACGTCGCGGAAAACCGGTTGCGGGTTTTCAGCAGGCCGAGGAAGTAATTGCTGTGGGTCATCAGCCCGTAATTGTGCACGCTCGGGTTGCCTTGATAGACCGCCACGGCGTTTTGCCCATGACGCTCCTGAATCGCCGCCAGACGCTCGGCCACCAGGTTGAATGCCGCGTCCCATTCGATGGGCTGCCATTCATTGCCCACCCGCTGCATCGGCTGATGCAGGCGATCCGGATCGTTCTGGATGTCTTGCAGGGCCACGGCCTTGGGGCAGATGTGGCCACGACTGAATGTGTCCTGGGGATCGCCCTTGATCGACGTGATCTGCACTTTACCGCCTTCGACCTCGGTGGTTTCAATGGTCAGGCCACAGATGGCCTCGCACAAATGGCACGCACGGTGATGGAGAGTCTTGGTCATGGCCAGTCTGTCTTGTTATGGGCGGGCAACGATGGCCGCGGAAACAAAACTATGGCGCCAGACCCGACGCCACGCCAGCGACGTTCGTTTTGTGAATCGAGGGTCATCAGGCCAGCCGATAGCCACCAGAGCCCAGTTCGAAGGCAGCCTGGGCGGCGCCTGCAAGTGGATTTGCTGAAGGGGTTCAATCGGTTCGTGGGGGGCCACGCACACCGATCAGGCGCCCGTGTTCGTCGAGCCTGGCAGGGATGAATAACAGGTCAGAAACCGACTGTCAGCGCACCATTGCCGCCCCGCCTGATTGCCAAGCCCCGAGAGGCCGGTGTACAAATGAACTGCTGTTTTCAGGAAACAGGCTTCAAAAGCGCTACCTCGGTGAACCCGTAGCACCTCTGAAACTCCCTAAAAACCGTAGCCCTATTGGTAAGACGCGACATTTAATTATAAGATCGCGCCTTCCCCTATTTCGTCGCCCCGTGCGGCTTACGCCGCAGGTCTCGCCCGTTGTTCCGTCAAACAAGGCTTTGAGCATCTGCGGTTTGTAGCAAAAAGGTAGTCAATGATGAGCGCAAGGCACTTTCTCTCCCTGATGGATTGCACGCCCGAAGAGCTGGTCAGCGTGATCCGTCGAGGCGTTGAGCTCAAGGACCTGCGTAACCGCGGCGTACTGTTCGAGCCTCTGAAAAACCGCGTCCTGGGGATGATTTTCGAGAAATCCTCGACCCGCACCCGAATCTCCTTCGAGGCCGGCATGATCCAGCTCGGCGGCCAGGCGATCTTCCTGTCGCCACGCGACACCCAACTGGGCCGTGGCGAGCCGATCGGCGACTGTGCCATTGTCATGTCGAGCATGCTCGACGCGGTGATGATCCGTACCTTTGCCCACAGCAACCTGACCGAATTCGCCGCCAACTCCCGCGTACCGGTGATCAACGGCCTGTCCGATGACCTGCACCCGTGCCAGTTGCTGGCCGACATGCAGACCTTCCTCGAACACCGTGGCTCCATCCAGGGCAAGACCGTGGCCTGGATCGGCGATGGCAACAACATGTGCAACAGTTATATAGAAGCGGCGATCCAGTTCGACTTCCAGTTGCGCGTTGCCTGCCCGGAAGGCTACGAGCCCAACCCGGTGTTCCTGGCCAAGGCCGGCGATCGGGTCTCCATCGTTCGCGACCCGAAAGATGCCGTGCGTGGTGCACACCTGGTGAGCACCGACGTCTGGACCTCCATGGGCCAGGAAGAGGAAACCGCCAAGCGCCTGGAGCTGTTCGCACCGTACCAGGTCAACCGCGCCCTGCTCGACCTGGCCGCTGACGACGTGCTGTTCATGCACTGCCTGCCGGCGCACCGTGGCGAGGAAATCAGCGTCGACCTGCTCGACGACAAACGCTCGGTGGCCTGGGATCAAGCGGAAAACCGCCTGCATGCGCAAAAAGCCCTGCTCGAGTTCCTCGTCGAACCGGCGTATCACCACGCATGAGCCAGCCATTACTGCTTAACCTGCGCAACCTCGCCTGCGGCTATCAAGACCAACGCGTGGTGCAGAACCTGAACCTGCATTTGAACGCCGGTGACATCGGTTGCCTGCTGGGCTCTTCCGGCTGTGGCAAGACCACCACACTGCGAGCTATTGCCGGTTTCGAACCGGTACACGAAGGCGAAATCCAGCTGGCCGGCGAGACCATCTCCAGCGCCGGCTTCACCCTCGCCCCGGAGAAACGCCGCATCGGCATGGTGTTCCAGGACTACGCGCTGTTCCCGCACTTGAGCGTGGCCGACAACATCGCCTTCGGCATTCGCAAGCATCCGCAAAAGGATCGCGTCACCGAAGAACTGCTGGAACTGGTCAACCTGAAGAACCTCGGCAAGCGTTTCCCCCACGAGCTTTCCGGTGGGCAGCAGCAACGTGTCGCCCTGGCCCGCGCACTGGCGCCGGAACCGCAACTGCTGTTGCTCGACGAGCCGTTCTCCAACCTTGATGGCGAATTGCGCCGCAAGCTCAGCCATGAAGTACGCGACATCCTCAAGGCCCGTGGCACCAGCGCGATTCTGGTGACACACGACCAGGAAGAAGCCTTCGCGGTCAGCGACCACGTTGGCGTGTTCAAGGAAGGTCGACTGGAACAGTGGGATACGCCCTACAACCTGTATCACGAACCACTGACGCCCTTTGTAGCCAGCTTCATCGGCCAGGGCTATTTCATTCGCGGTCAGTTGAGCAGCCCGGAGTCGGTGCAAACCGAGCTGGGTGAGCTGCGCGGCAACCGGGCCTACACCTGGCCCGTAGGCGGCGCCGTGGACGTGCTGCTGCGTCCGGACGATATCGTCTACGCACCGGACAGCGCACTGAAGGCACGAATCGCCGGCAAGACGTTCCTCGGTGCGTCGACCCTGTATCGCTTGCAACTGCCGACAGGTGCGCAGCTGGAGTCGATATTCCCGAGCCATGTCGATCGTCAGGTCGGGGCGGATGTGGGTATTCGTGTCGCGGCTGAACACCTGGTGCTGTTCCAGGCATCCGGCAGCACGGCTGCGCAGATTCCGGCTGTTGAATCGGGTGTCCGGCGCTACAGCACAGCCAACTGATACACAAAAACCCTGTAGGAGCGAGCTTGCTCGCGAAAAACGTCTGGATAAAGCGTTCATTCCGGCTGCACGCGTTATCGTTGTCGTCCATCGCGAGCAAGCTCGCTCCTACACGGGGTTTGCGTTAGTCCAGCATCAGCATTCCGCTCGCCACGAGCGTCGCATCCCCGCCGGCCTTCACCCGCTCGCCTTCCGGCAGAACAACTCCCCTCCCCGCGCCGTCACGATGGCGCCATGCAGCGCCGACCGAACCGGCTGATTTTCACCATACAGCGCTGCGCTCACGCACGGCCGATATCGGCAAACTTCGCCTGGGTGTGTTCGGCCAGCACGGCCGGCGACAGTTCGACTTCCAGTCCACGCCGGCCGGCACTGACAAAAATGCTGGCAAAGGGCTGGGCCGAGTTATCAATGAAGGTACGCAAACGCTTTTTCTGCCCAAGCGGGCTGATCCCGCCCAACAGATAACCCGTAGAGCGCTGCGCTGCCGCCGGATCGGCCATTTCGACCTTTTTCACGCCGGCGGCATGGGCCAGCCCTTTCAAGTCCAGGCTGCCGACAACCGGCACCACCGCCACCAGCAACTCTCCTTTCTCGCTGGCCGCGAGCAAGGTCTTGAACACTTGCGCCGGGTCGAGCCCGAGCTTTTCCGCGGCTTCCAGACCATAGGAAGCGGCCTTCGGGTCATGTTCGTAACTGTGTACGCGATGTTCAGCCCGAACCTTTTTCAATAAATCCAATGCGGGGGTCATGGCAGCTCCAGACTGGGCGGCAGAAGAAAATACTGCGCCGGATTCTAGGACATTGATCGTTAAAAGGCTCTACGGCGGCGCATTCATGACGCCATTGCCTGGCCATCCCATTGCGCAATGACTCATTCATTCAAGCAACGAATAGTTTTTTTGTGACTGACAGTTCACTTTCGACCTTTGACAGCAGCGTTTCTTGTCTATATTTTTTCGTTTCTGAAACTACACGAAACGTCCTACCGCTGTACCCGGCAGTAAACCGCGACCAGGACGGGGATCCTGCCTCGGTGAAAAACGCGCGTTGACCATGAAGGCAAGAACGCGCCAGACAACAAAAAAAATGAGGTTTCAATGACTACTGCTTTACAACAACCGTCGCTCTCGAGCCAATGCATGGCCGAGTTTCTGGGTACGGCGCTGCTGATCTTTTTTGGTACCGGTTGTGTTGCCGCGCTCAAGGTCGCGGGTGCCAGTTTTGGCTTGTGGGAAATCAGCATTATCTGGGGCGTCGGCGTCAGCATGGCGATCTACCTCACCGCCGGGGTTTCCGGCGCTCATCTGAACCCTGCCGTCAGCATTGCCCTGAGCATTTTCGCGGACTTCGAAAAGCGCAAATTGCCTTTCTACGTACTCGCCCAAGTGGCGGGCGCCTTCTGTGGCGCGTTGTTGGTTTACACGCTCTACAGCAATCTATTCTTCGAATTCGAACAAACGCAGCACATGGTTCGTGGCACGCAAGCCAGCCTTGAATTGGCCTCCGTGTTCTCCACCTTCCCGAATCCTGCGCTGACCACCGCCCAGGCATTTCTGGTCGAGGTGATCATTACGGCCATCCTGATGGGCGTGATCATGTCCCTGACCGACGACAACAATGGCCTGCCCAAAGGCCCGTTGGCACCGCTGCTGATCGGCCTGCTGATTGCGGTGATCGGTAGCTCGATGGGACCGCTGACCGGTTTTGCCATGAACCCTGCGCGGGACTTCGGCCCTAAACTGATGACTTTCTTCGCTGGCTGGGGTGAAATTTCCCTCACTGGCGGACGCGATATTCCGTACTTCCTGATTCCTGTTTTTGCACCGATTGTTGGTGCCTGCCTCGGCGCCGCCGCCTATCGCGGGCTGATTGCCCGCCATCTGCCCGGCTCCGTAGCTGCTACAAAGGATGAACTACCTGCCATTGACGGCAAACCCAGAACGTCCTGATACCGTTGGCGCGTGCCCTGCCCCTTGATCGCGCGCCAGACCTCACTCCCTTTTTTCGTCCAAGGCAATCGACATGACCGACACACAGAATAAGAACTACATCATTGCCCTCGACCAGGGTACGACCAGCTCCCGCGCGATCATTTTCGACCGTGACGCGAACGTGGTCTGCACCGCCCAACGGGAGTTCGCCCAGCATTACCCGCAAGCCGGTTGGGTCGAGCATGACCCGATGGAGATCTTCGCCACCCAAAGCGCCGTGATGGTCGAGGCCCTGGCACAAGCCGGCCTGCATCACGACCAGGTAGCCGCCATCGGCATCACCAACCAGCGCGAAACCACCGTGGTGTGGGACAAGAACACCGGCCGCCCGATCTACAACGCCATCGTCTGGCAGTGCCGACGCAGCACCGAGATCTGCCAGCAGCTCAAGCGCGATGGTCACGAGCAATACATCAGCGACACCACCGGCCTGGTCACCGACCCCTACTTCTCCGGTACCAAGCTCAAGTGGATTCTCGATAACGTCGAAGGCAGCCGCGAACGTGCGCGCAACGGCGAACTGCTGTTCGGCACCGTCGACAGCTGGCTGATCTGGAAATTTACCGGCGGCAAGGTGCATGTCACCGACTACACCAACGCCTCGCGCACCATGCTCTTCAACATCCACACCCTGGAGTGGGACGCGAAGATGCTGGAGCTGCTGGATATCCCACGCGAAATGCTCCCGCACGTTAAATCGTCCTCGGAAATCTACGGCCACACCAAAAGCGGCATCGCCATCGGCGGTATCGCCGGTGACCAGCAAGCCGCTCTGTTCGGCCAGATGTGCGTCGAGCCAGGCCAGGCGAAAAACACCTATGGCACTGGCTGCTTCCTGCTGATGAACACCGGTGACAAAGCGGTGAAATCCAAGCATGGCATGCTGACCACCATCGCTTGCGGCCCTCGCGGTGAAGTGGCCTACGCGCTGGAAGGTGCAGTGTTCAACGGCGGCTCCACCGTACAGTGGCTGCGTGACGAACTGAAGATCATCAATGACGCCCACGACACCGAATACTTCGCCAACAAGGTCAAGGACAGCAACGGCGTGTACCTGGTGCCGGCCTTCACCGGACTTGGCGCACCGTACTGGGACCCATATGCCCGTGGCGCATTGTTCGGCCTGACCCGCGGCGTTCGCGTGGACCACATCATTCGTGCCGCGCTGGAGTCGATTGCCTACCAGACCCGCGACGTGCTGGACGCCATGCAGCAGGACTCCGGCGAACGCCTCAAGGCCCTGCGCGTGGACGGTGGCGCGGTGGCCAACAATTTCCTCATGCAGTTCCAGGCCGACATCCTCGGCACGCAGGTCGAGCGCCCGCAAATGCGCGAAACCACAGCACTCGGCGCCGCTTACCTGGCAGGCCTGGCCTGTGGCTTCTGGGGCAGCCTGGAAGAGTTGCGTGGCAAGGCCGTGATCGAGCGCCGGTTCGAGCCGACGCTGGATGAAGCGGCGAAGGAAAAACTCTACGCAGGGTGGAAAAAAGCGGTCAGCCGCACCCGCGATTGGGCGGTTGAAGACGAGGCTGAATAAGCCAAGACACAGGCTCGTCTCTGTATGTAACTGGTCGGGAGCAGATTCCTGCGGCATCATGGGCAAATTTTGCACGGCAGCCCAAAGGACGCCCCATGAATCTGCCTCCCCGTCAGCAGCAAATCCTCGAGCTGGTTCGCGAACGCGGCTATGTCAGTATCGAGGAAATGGCCACGTTGTTTGTCGTTACACCGCAGACCATCCGCCGCGACATCAATCAGCTCGCGGAAGCCAACCTGTTGCGTCGCTACCACGGTGGCGCCGCCTATGATTCCAGTGTCGAAAACACCGCCTACGCCATGCGCGCCGATCAGATGCGCGATGAAAAACAGCGTATCGGCGAAGCCATTGCCGCGCAGATTCCCGACCACGCCTCGTTGTTCATCAACATCGGCACCACCACCGAATCCATCGCCCGGGCGCTGCTCAACCACAGTCATCTGAAGATCATCACCAACAACCTGCATGTGGCCTCCATGCTCAGCGCCAAGGACGACTTCGACGTGCTGCTGACCGGTGGCAACGTGCGGCGCGACGGCGGCGTGGTCGGTCAGGCCAGTGTCGACTTCATCAACCAGTTCAAGGTCGATTTCGCCCTGGTCGGCATCAGCGGTATCGATGAGGACGGCAGCCTGCTGGACTTCGATTATCAGGAAGTGCGGGTATCCCAGGCGATCATCGCCAATGCCCGACAAGTGATACTCGCAGCCGACTCGAGCAAGTTCGGGCGCAACGCCATGATTCGCCTGGGGCCGATCAGCCTGGTCGATTGCCTGGTCACCGATCAGCAGCCTTCCCCGGCGCTGGCGCAGCTGTTGAACCAGCACAAGGTTCGGCTGGAAGTCGTTTAAGCCCACCATCTCCAGTGCCTACACTGGTGCTATCGCGGGCAAGCCCGCTCCCACAGGCCCGCGTGATCCTTGTGGGAGCGGGCTTGCCCGCGAAGACGATCGCACATACAGCATCCCTCTTGCGCCATAACGCGCATCAAAATGTTCGTAAATTTTCCTTTAACGGCCCTTCGATGAGTATTTTCAATCGAAGCTGACTGGCTGTGCGTCTCTTTATGGGCTAGTATTTTCGCAAATGAACATTAATGTTCGAATTCAAATACAGAACATCAAAGAATTCCGAGGCCGTGCCGATGCCCACTTCCACCTTGCCTACGCCCCCTCTCGCCGAGGTCTACGATATCGCCGTCATCGGTGGCGGGATCAATGGCGTGGGGATCGCAGCAGATGCCGCCGGTCGCGGTCTTTCGGTGTTCCTTTGCGAAAAGGATGACCTGGCCAGCCATACTTCGTCGGCCAGCAGCAAGTTGATCCACGGCGGCCTGCGCTACCTCGAACATTACGAATTTCGCCTGGTGCGTGAAGCCCTGGCCGAGCGTGAAGTGCTGCTGGCCAAAGCTCCGCACATCGTCAAGCAAATGCGCTTCGTGTTGCCACACCGCCCGCACCTGCGCCCGGCATGGATGATCCGCGCCGGGCTGTTTCTCTATGACAACCTGGGCAAGCGCGAGCAACTCCAGGGTTCGAAAAGCCTGAAGTTCGGCCCCGACAGTGCACTGAAAAGCGAGATCACCAAGGGTTTCGAATACTCCGATTGCTGGGTCGACGACGCGCGCCTGGTGGTGTTGAACGCCATGGCCGCCCGGGAACAAGGCGCCCACGTTCACACCCAAACCCGCTGCGTCAGCGCGCGTCGCACCAAGGGCCTGTGGCACCTGCACCTGGAACGTAGCGATGGCAGCCTGTTTTCGATTCGCGCCAAGGCATTGGTCAATGCGGCCGGGCCATGGGTCGCCAGGTTCATTCGCGACGACCTGAAGATGGAATCGCCTTACGGCATCCGTCTGATCCAGGGCAGCCACCTGATCGTGCCGAAGCTGTATGAAGGCGAACACGCGCACATCCTGCAAAACGAAGATCAGCGCATCGTGTTCACCATTCCGTACCTGAACCACTTTACCCTGATCGGCACTACGGACCGCGAGTACACCGGCGATCCGGCTGCCGTTGCAATCACTGATGGCGAAACCGATTACTTGTTGAACGTGGTCAACGCCCATTTCAAAAAGCAGATCAGCCGCGACGACATCCTGCACAGCTATTCCGGTGTGCGCCCGCTGTGCAACGACGAATCCGACAACCCGTCGGCCGTGACCCGCGATTACACCCTGGCGCTGTCGGGCAGCGGCGAAGAAGCCCCGTTGCTGTCGGTGTTCGGCGGCAAGCTCACCACTTACCGTAAGCTTGCCGAGTCGGCGCTGGCGCAACTGGCCCCGTACTTCAAGCACATCAACCCGAGCTGGACCGCCGGCGCCGCGCTGCCGGGCGGTGAAGACATGACTACCCCGCAAGCCTTGAGCTCGCGTATCCGCGACAAGTTCGACTGGGTACCGAGCGAGATCGCGCGCCGCTGGGCCACCACCTACGGCAGCCGCACCTGGCGCATGCTCGAAGGTGTACAGGACCTCAGCGACATGGGCGAGCATATCGGCGGCGGTCTCTACACCCGTGAAGTCGACTACCTGTGCAGCGAAGAATGGGCCACCAGCGCCCACGACATCCTCTGGCGTCGCAGCAAGCTCGGCTTGTTCACGACAGTGGCCGAGCAGGACAAGCTCAAGGACTACCTGAACCAGGTCGAACAGAACCGCAGCAAGATCGAAGCGGCCTGATCGGTAACCGGCATAAACAAAAGCCCCTGGATCTCGCGATTCAGGGGCTTTTTCGTATCGATGGATTTCAGTCGCGCAAATCCGATTCATGAATCGGCTGTTCACGGTGAGTTGCCCGCTGATACTGCGCCGGCCACACGGCCTTGTGCCCGCCCAGGTCATCATCGGCATGCAGCGCCCAGTACGGATCGCGCAACAATTCACGGGCAAGGAAGATGATGTCCGCCTGGCAGGTGCGCAGGATGTGCTCGGCCTGGGCCGGCTCGGTGATCATGCCGACCGTGCCGGTGGCCATGCCCGACTCCTTGCGCACACGTTCGGCGAAGCGGGTCTGGTAACCGGGGCCAGTGGGAATTTCGGCATTGACCGCCGTTCCGCCCGACGAGACGTCGATCAGGTCCACGCCCAAGGCTTTGAGGCGACGCGCCAGTTCCACGGTTTCATCGGGGTTCCAGCCGTCTTCCACCCAGTCAGTGGCCGACACCCGGACAAACACCGGCAACTCCTCAGGCCACACCGCACGCACCGCTTCGGTGACCTGCAGCACCAGCCGAATGCGATTTTCGAACGAGCCACCATATTGATCGCGACGCTGATTGCTCAACGGCGACAGGAACTGATGCAGCAGGTAGCCATGGGCAGCGTGCACTTCGACCACCTTGAAACCGGCCGTCAGCGAGCGCTTTGCCGCATCGACAAAGGCCTGGATCACCTTGGCGATCTCGCCGTCATCCAGTTGTTTGGGTTGGGTGTGCTGTGGATCGAATGCAATCGGTGAAGGTCCGACCGGCACCCAGCCGCCCTCGTCGGGTTTGACGCTGCCGTGTTTGCCTAGCCATGGCCGATAGGTACTGGCCTTGCGCCCGGCGTGGGCCAGTTGAATGCCGGCAACGCCGCCCTGGGCGTTGATGAAGCGGGTGATGCGTTGCAGGGGTTCGATCTGCTCGTCATTCCACAGACCGAGGTCCTGAGCTGTGATACGCCCGTCGGCGGTGACCGCCGTGGCTTCGGTAAACACCAACCCGGCCCCGCCGACAGCACGGCTGCCGAGGTGGACCAGGTGCCAGTCATTGGCCAGGCCGTCGGCGCTGGAATACTGGCACATCGGCGATACCGCGATGCGATTGGGCAGGGTCAATTGGCGAAGGGTAAAGGGTTCAAGCAGCAGACTCATGGGGCACCTCTCGAATCAGTGGGCAGGCTCCAGGTTCTGTTTGAATAGTCGACGAGTGACAGGAAAAAGGTACAACACCCGCCCCCGCGGGCAAAAAATTCGACAAGACGTCACAAGACCAAAATCAAGCAGTGATTAGAGCCTAGTCGACATCGACGGATGTCGCCCCCTTGTAGGAGTGAGCTCGCTCGCGATGGACGACAGGACACCGCGGGGTATCAGGTTCCCAGCGCCATCGTTCACGTCCATCGCGAGCAAGCTCGCTCCTACAGGTGTGGGTTCAACGCGGTTCGATGTGGGCAATCATCAGTTGAACCGTTTCGTTGCCACGAAACTCGTTGAGGTCGAGCTTGTAGGCCAGTTCCACCCACTTGATGGTCGGATTCGGCCAGATGTCGCGGTCGATCCCGAAGGCAATGCCGTCTAGCTTCACCGAACCACACTCACTCTTGAGCACCACTTTGAGGTGCCGTTCGCCCACCACGCGCTGCTCGACCAACTGAAACACACCATGAAACAACGGTTCCGGGAAGTGCTGCCCCCAGGGGCCGGCATGCCGCAGGGCGCGGGCCAGTTCCAGGTGAAACTCCTCCACTGCCAGGGTGCCGTCCGACAACAAGCGGCCAGTCAGGTCTTCTTCGCGCAGTTGCCGGCGCACTTCAGCGTCAAAGGCCTCGGCGAATAAGGGGAAATTCGCTTCCGGCAGCGTCAGGCCGGCCGCCATTGCGTGGCCACCATACTTGGTAATCAGATTCGGATGCTGCGCCGCCACCACGCTCAGGGCGTCGCGGATGTGAAAGCCCTGGACCGAACGCCCAGACCCCTTGAGCAGGCCGTCACCGGCATCGGCAAAGGCGATGGTCGGGCGGAAATAACGCTCTTTCATCCGTGATGCGAGGATACCGATGACGCCCTGATGCCACTCGGGATCGAACAGGCACAAGCCGAACGGCATCGACTCCACCGGCAGATCCTTGAGCTGGGCCAGCGCTTCGCGCTGCATGCCCTGCTCGATGGATTTGCGATCCTGGTTCATGCCGTCCAGTTGAGCCGCCATCTCACGGGCCAGACCTGCGTCTTCGGTCAACAGGCATTCGATGCCCAGGCTCATGTCATCCAGGCGCCCTGCTGCGTTCAGGCGTGGGCCGACGATAAAACCCAGGTCGGTGGAGGTGATGCGCGCATGGTCACGCTTGGCCACCTCGAGGATCGCCTTGATCCCGGGCCGGGCACGTCCGGCGCGAATCCGCTCGAGGCCCTGATGCACCAGAATCCGGTTATTGGCATCCAGCGGCACCACGTCGGCCACGCTGCCCAAGGCCACCAGATCGAGCAGTTCGCCGATATTCGGCTGCGGCTTGCAGGTGTACCAGCCGAGCTCGCGCAAACGCGCACGCAGGGCCATCAACACATAGAAAATCACCCCGACGCCGGCCAGGGCCTTGCTCGGAAACTCGCAACCTGGCTGGTTCGGATTGACGATGGCATCGGCCAACGGCAGCTCCTCACCGGGCAAGTGGTGGTCGGTGACGAGCACCTTGAGCCCGGCCTTTTTCGCTGCAGCCACGCCTTCGACGCTGGAGATGCCGTTATCCACGGTAATCAGCAAATGCGGCTGGCGCTCCAGCGCGACCGCGACAATCTCCGGGGTCAGGCCGTAGCCGTAGTCGAAACGGTTCGGCACCAGATAATCGACATGCGCCGCCCCCAGCAAACGCAGACCCAGCGTGCCCACGGTGCTGGCCGTTGCACCGTCGGCATCGAAGTCGCCGACGATCAGAATGCGCTGGCGCTGTTCGAGCGCCGTCACCAACAAATCCACGGCGGCATCAATGCCCTTGAGCTGCTGGAACGGAATCAGCCGTGCCAGGCTCTTGTCCAGTTCCGCCTCCGATTGCACGCCCCGCGCCGCATACAGGCGGGTCAGCAGTGGCGGAATATCACCGAGGAATGGCAGGGTGTCGGGCAGCAGGCGAGGTTCAATGCGCATGGGGTGAAAGATGCTTCTCTTCAATACGTAGGATAAAACCGAGTGACGCGCTAAAGCGGCGAAAAATCAGCCGCGCTCACCGGCCAGCCACTGCAACTGAACTTCGTGCTGACCACGGTCGTCGGTGACGAAGATGGTCCCTTCGCTGATCATCACGTCCCACTTGATGACGCGTGGCATGTCTTTGGCCAGGGTCTCCAGGACTTCCTGAGGCACGGCAGCGATGTTGACGTTTTTCAGGTTTTTCACCGCGGGCACCACTTTGCCTTCCCACACACGCAGGCTGCCGTAGGCCAGCAGGCTGGTGCGCTCGGTGCGGCGCGAGCACCACGTCAGGCGCTCGGCATCCGGCTGGCCGACTTCGATCCAGTGCAGGACGCGGTCATCCAGGCTTTTTTCCCACAAGGCAGGTTCATCCACTTCCGACAGACCACGGCCGAACGATAGCTGTTCGTTGTACCAGAGGGCGTAAGCCAGCAGGCGCACGGTCATGCGTTCCTCGGTTTCCGAGGGGTGACGGGCGATGGTCTGCTTTACGCTCTCATAGACGCTGCGGTCGAGGTCGGTGAGATTCAGTTCAAACTTGTAGGTCGTGGACGGCTGGGCCATGAACGGGCTTCTTGATACGAGGAAAGGCGGCAAGTCTAACCGATGCGGCGGGCAATCCACGAATTGAAGGTGATCAACCTGAAGCGCCTGACAGTCGGCTATGTTAAAACACTGTACTCGCCCATCCCTTGCCCAGCAGGATCCCGCATGCCGTTCACCGCCAAACCGCTTTCCGGTCTGAAAGTCATCGAATTGGGTACCTTGATCGCCGGCCCGTTTGCTTCGCGCATTTGCGCTGAGTTCGGTGCCGATGTGATCAAGATCGAATCCCCGGACGGCGGTGATCCATTGCGCAAATGGCGCAAATTGTATGAAGGCACTTCGTTGTGGTGGTTCGTCCAGGCGCGCAACAAAAAGTCCCTGACCCTCAATCTCAAGCACCCCGACGGTCAGGCGATCCTGAAACAGTTGCTCGGTGAAGCCGACATTCTGATCGAGAACTTTCGTCCCGGCGTCCTGGAAAAACTCGGCCTGGGCTGGGACGTCCTGCACGCCTTGAACCCGAAACTGGTCATGGTGCGGCTGTCGGGTTTCGGCCAGACCGGCCCGATGAAAGACCAGCCCGGCTTTGGCGCGGTCGGTGAGTCCATGGGCGGCCTGCGCTACATCACCGGCTTCGAAGACCGGCCACCGGTGCGCACCGGCATTTCCATCGGTGACTCGATTGCCGCGCTCTGGGGCGTGATCGGCGCGCTGATGGCCCTGCGTCATCGCGAGGTCAACGGCGGCCAGGGGCAAGTGGTGGACGTGGCGCTGTATGAAGCCATTTTCGCCATGATGGAAAGCATGGTCCCGGAATTCGACGTGTTCGGCTTCATCCGCGAACGCACGGGCAATATCATGCCGGGCATCACCCCGTCCTCGATCCACACCAGCGCCGACGGCAAACACGTGCAGATCGGCGCCAATGGCGACGCAATTTTCAAACGCTTCATGCTGATCATTGGCCGGGAAGACCTCGCCAATGACCCTCTGCTTGCCAGCAACGATGGCCGCGATGCGCGGCGCGACGAGATCTATGGCGTCATCGATCGCTGGGTCAATTCACTGCCGCTGGACAGGGTGCTGTCGCTGCTCAATCAGGCCGAGGTGCCGGCGAGCCGGATCTTCAGCGCCGAAGACATGTTCAATGATCCTCAGTACCTGGCCCGTGAAATGTTCCTGCAGGCCAAACTGCCGGACGGTAAAGACTTCAAGATGCCGGGAATCGTGCCGAAACTCTCAGAGACACCCGGTGAATGTGAATGGGTCGGGCCACAACTGGGTGAGCACAACGCACAGGTACTCCAGGAACTTGGCTATGACGCGACGCAGATCGCACAGTTGCGCAAAGACGGAGCCATCTGAACTGAGGCGCCTGCCTGCATGGGTCATTCGGTACTGCCCGTCTCGCGCTGGCAGCTTGCTTTGCGTGCTGGCGACCTTGCTGCTGCTCATTGAACCGGTCCCGTCAGCCCTGGCGCAATCCAGGGAAACCCTGATCTGGCTAAAACGCGACCTGCCGCCACTGACGATCTTCGACGGACCGAAAAAGGGCCAGGGCGTCATCGATCAACTGCTTCCCCTGTTGATTGCCGGCATGCCGCAGTACCAGCACAGCGTGATGAGGGTCAATCGCGCGCGCGGACTGCAAATGCTTCACGAACCTTCCCTCGTCTGCGACGCGGCGCTGAACTGGAGCAAGGAACGGGAACAGTGGATCGCCTTTTCCATCCCGGTCTTCCGTGCCATGAGCAATGGCCTGGCCGTGCGGCGCGTTGACCAGAAGGTACTGGCCCCCTTTATCGAGGATGGCGAAGTGGACCTTGCAAAGCTGCTCGCCAGCGGCAACGAAAAACTGGGGATCATCGCCGAGCGCAATTACGGCGAATACCTCGACGGGCTGCTCAAGCAAGCACCCGCCGACGTGCTGACACCTCATTACGGCGACGACGCCTTGGGCAGCCTCCTGCAAATGCAGCGCCTTGGGCGTTTGCGCCTGCTGTTGGGGTATCGCCCGGAGATCCGCTACCAGGCTTCGCTGCAAGGCATCGCCGAGGATGAATTACAGTTCTATCCAATCCGTGGCACGGGCAAATACCTGTCCGGCTACATCGGTTGCACCGACACGCCAAAGGGCCGACAGGCCATTGCCGAAATCAATCAGGTGCTGCGCACCCTGCCCCGCGAGCGCCTGGACGAGGCTTATGCCGCCTGGCTGGATCCGCAAAGTCGCAGCGAGTACCTGAAGGACAGCAAGGCGTTTTTCGACAATCTGACGCAACCATGATCAATCCCGGGCAAAAAGAAACCCCGAGAAGTGGGGAAACGACTCGGGGTTAAACGTGGCCTGCTTGGAGACCAGTAGCAGCAAGCTACAAGCACCGGAGCACAATGCTTGATCCTGCTGTTACGAAGTCTGACTGACCTGGGCGCGGGAAGGTTCCCACAAAAATCCGTTCAATTGCGGCTGGCCAGAAGCCTGTCCCGGGCAGCATTACGCAATGCCGCGATGACACAAGGCTCAATGCGTCCTTCAGCGATCAGTACGTCGCGATGCAAACCGTCGACCACATCCGTCAGCAGGCGCTTGTCATTCAACTGGGCCTGATTGAACTCGCGCTCGACCACGGTCGCGCCAATAGCATTTTTCAGGGTCACCCGACATTCGCCACGAATGCCTGACGGGGTCAATGTGACCTGATACGGGCTCAGCGCTTCACCGAGCAACAGACTGATACTTTCCATCCCGATCACCACTCAATAGTCCGAAAACAACGTGCCTGGGGCATGCCTGCAACAGATGACCACTTGCCCGAGAAGAAAGCTCTGGAGACTGACCGCAGGGGAACCTGTCGTGCAGTCAAGAGAGCATGCACGGCGAACATGACAGAGAAAAAACCCGGCCGTCACGTTTGTCGGGTGCGCCGGGCGATGTCGGCCCAGCCTCCCAACAAGCCTTTCATCTGGCCATCCGCCGTGTAAAACGGCACTGTCCACTGGTAGATATCCCTGACACCCTCCTTGAACAGCAATTGACGTTCGAAGAAACGTGCCCTGCGCGTACTCAACTGCGCTATGAACTCGGCATGCAGCAGTTCCGCGGTTTGTCTGGGCATGACATCGACCTCGATCAACTGCCGTCCCTGCATCCGGTCAAAACGTGTCGATAAGGCGTCCTCATAACTTTTGTTGCACATGATCAAACGCCCTTGCAGGTCACGGATAAACATCGGGTCAGGCATGGCATCCATCAGGGCATGCTGGAATGTGAGCTGATCGTGCAGGTTCCTTTGGGCCTCGACCCGCTGCCTGACGACCACCGCCAACCGCCGGTTCCAGAGCAGGGACAACAGGCCGAACAGGCTGAGCACAAACATGCCCCAGCAGACCCACTGGTCAAGCCGCTGCCAGAGGCCAGGCGCCTGTGCCGTGGTAGCGCCACCGAACCACTTGCGGCGAAGATCGTGCAGCTCCTGAGCAGGAAAGGCCTCGAGCGCCTTGTTGAGGATGCTCAGCAACTGCGGCTGACCCTTGCGCACCGCCAGATAATCCGCATCCCATTTGTACGGCACCACAGATCCGATCTGCAGCCGGCCCGACGGAAAAAGCTGGGCGCCGATTTCGCTCTCGATGGTGGCATAGGCTTCTCCGCTTTCAACCCAGGCACGGGCTTCGGCGTAGGTCTTGACCGAACGCAATTCAATGGACGGAAAATCGCGACGGATCATCGCTTCCAGTGCATGCCGGGTCGGCAGCACCAGCACCCGCTTCGCCAGATCCTCCAGCGACTGCACCGGCGGTACCCCGGCCAATCCGACAAAGACCCATCCTGCACCGCCGTACGCATGGCTGAAATCGAGAAACGTCCGGCGTTCGTCATTCATTGACAGCAAGGTGCTCAAATCCGCCGCACCGCTTTCCAGACGAGCCAGCATCTGATCAACGGAAAAAGACTCTTCGTAAACAAACTGCAACCCCGTCATGTCACTGATGCGCTTGAGCATGTCACTGTTCATGCCCGTCCATTGACCATGCTCATCCTTGAAGAGGTACAACGGGTATTCCAGTGCCGTGACCACGACCCGTGGATGGCTGGCTATCCACTGCAGCTCCTGGTCATCCAGCACGACCGCTGAACGTGCAACCGTCTTCCCACGCTCCTGAATCGATGCAGGGCTTGCCGCTCCCCATTCGGCGACTCCCACGATGCCGAATAAAACCAGCCAGCGCGCGACTGGCTTGAACACACTTGTAAACCGCATTCCCATGTCCTTGGTGATCCACTCGCCTGTCCCTTCGCGGCGAGAACACGTCAAGTGTGCATGCAGAAATGAAAAAGCCCGTCAGGAGACGGGCTTCAAAATGTTACAGCACTGACCGGTTACAGCGGCTTGCCACGGTTGCCATGCTGGCTGACAAAGGCCTGCACGGCCTTCAGGTCATTTGGCAATACGGTGCAACGTTCGTCTCGCTCAAACAAATCAGAAAGATGTACAGGCAGTTCGAGAGCTTTTCCTACACCGGCTTTTTCCACGGCGTCCGGGAATTTGACCGGGTGGGCGGTACCCAGGATCACCATTGGAATGTCCAGGCTACGACGACATTCGCGTGCAGCTTTCACCCCGATGGCAGTGTGCGGGTCGAGCACTTCGCCGGTCTGCTCGTAGACTTCGGCGATCGTTTCGCAGGTTTGCGCGTCATCCACGGCCAACGAGTCGAACAACTTGCGGGCTTCGGTCCAGCGCTCTTGCTCGACGCTGAAACCACCGCCCTGCTTGAATGAATCCATCAGTCCGGCGATTGCCGCACCGTTGCGGCCATGCAGGTCGAACAGCAGGCGTTCGAAATTCGACGACACCATGATGTCCATGGACGGCGACAGCGTGGCGTGCAGGGTTTCCTTGACGTACTGGTTACCGCTCATGAAGCGGTGCAGGATGTCGTTGCGGTTGGTGGCGACGATCAACTGGTTGATCGGCAGGCCCATGTTGCGTGCCAGGTAACCGGCGAAGATGTCGCCGAAGTTGCCGGTCGGCACCGAGAACGCCACCGAACGCGCCGGGCCGCCCAACTGCAGGGCTGCGTGGAAGTAGTAAACGATCTGGGCCATGATCCGCGCCCAGTTGATCGAATTCACGGCGACCAGGCGAGTGCCCTTGAGGAAGCCCTGGTCGGCAAAGCTGGCCTTGACCATTTCCTGGCAGTCATCGAAGTTGCCTTCGATGGCAATGTTGTGGATGTTCTCACCGAAGATGGTGGTCATCTGCCGACGTTGCACCTCGGACACGCGGTTGTGCGGGTGCAGGATGAAGATGTCGACGTTTTCGCAGTGCTTGCAGCCTTCGATGGCGGCCGAACCGGTGTCACCGGAGGTAGCGCCGACGATCACCACGCGCTCGCCGCGCTTTTCCAGCACGTAGTCAAGCAAACGACCCAGCAGTTGCAGGGCGAAGTCCTTGAACGCCAGGGTCGGGCCGTGGAACAGCTCCAGCACCCATTCGTTACCGTTCAGCTGACGCAGCGGTGCAACGGCGCTGTGGGCGAACACGCCGTAGGTTTCTTCAAGGATTTTCTTGAAATCAGCGTCTGGAATGCTGCCGGTGACAAACGGGCGCATGACGCGGAAGGCCAGCTCGTGATATGGCAGACCGGCCCAGGAAGCGATTTCCTCCTGGGTGAAACGTGGCAGGTTTTCCGGGACGTACAGACCGCCGTCGGTGGCAAGGCCTGCCAGCAGGACGTCTTCGAAATTCAGGGCCGGTGCCTGGCCGCGGGTACTGATGTAGCGCATGTTTTCAAACCTTCGGTTTGAGCTTCAGGCTTCAAGCTTCAAGCTGCAAGCTGAGCGTCACTGGCTTCTGGCTTGCAGCTTGGAGCTGATAGCTTGTAGCTGTTTTAGTTAAGGTGCTCGACACGGATCCGAACGACCGGACTGACCACACCCGCCAAGGCTTCCAAAGCAGCGATGGCATCGTTGATGTGCTGTTCCAGCACGCGGTGGGTCAGCAGGATCATCGGCACCAGGCCGTCGTGCTCCTCGGCTTCCTTCTGCATGATCGACTCGATGTTGATGCCGCGCTCCGAGAGGATGCTTGCGACCTGAGCCAATACGCCCGGATGGTCCTTGGCCTGAATGCGCAGGTAATAGGCGCTTTCACAGGCTTCGATCGGCAGGATCGGGTGAGCCGACAGCGAATCCGGCTGGAACGCCAGGTGCGGCACGCGGTTCTCCGGATCGGACGTCATGGCACGGACCACGTCCACCAGGTCGGCGATCACCGACGAAGCAGTCGGCTCCATGCCGGCGCCAGCGCCGTAGAACAGGGTCGAACCGGCGGCGTCACCATTGACCATCACCGCGTTCATCACGCCGTTGACGTTGGCGATCAGGCGATCGGCCGGGATCAGCGTCGGGTGCACGCGCAACTCGATACCGGCCGCGGTGCTGCGCGCCACGCCCAGGTGCTTGATGCGGTAACCCAGCGCTTCGGCGTAGTTCACGTCAGCGGTGGTCAGCTTGGTGATGCCTTCGGTGTAGGCCTTGTCGAATTGCAGCGGGATGCCGAACGCGATGGAGGCCAGGATCGTCAGCTTGTGAGCAGCGTCGATCCCTTCAACGTCGAAGGTCGGATCGGCTTCGGCGTAACCCAGAGCCTGGGCTTCGGCCAATACGTCCTCGAAGGTGCGACCCTTCTCGCGCATTTCCGTCAGGATGAAGTTGCCGGTGCCATTGATGATGCCGGCCACCCAGTTGATACGGTTGGCGGACAGGCCTTCGCGGATCGCCTTGATCACCGGGATGCCACCAGCCACCGCCGCTTCGAACGCAACGATCACGCCTTTCTCGCGTGCCTTGGCGAAAATTTCATTACCGTGAACAGCAATAAGCGCCTTGTTCGCGGTGACCACATGCTTGCCATTCTCGATGGCCTTGAGTACCAGCTCGCGGGCAACGGTGTAGCCGCCCATCAGCTCTATAACGATGTCGATCTCAGGGTTCGTGGCCACTTCGAAGACATCGTTGGTAATCGCAATACCGGTCGTTTGGAACTGAGGCTTTGGCGTGCGAATGGCAATTTGTGCCACTTCGATCCCACGCCCGGCACGACGAGCAATTTCCTCGGCGTTGCGCTGAAGTACGTTGAAGGTACCGCCACCGACGGTCCCTAACCCACAGATGCCTACTTTGACCGGTTTCACTGTGAACTCCCCATAAAACGGCCGACTCAAGGCCGGCCGTGAAAACAGCCGCATGCTCGCGGCTCTCTATTAATGGCCCGGCGATGTCGCTGCCGGACCATGATCGTCAATGGCTGCCCGTGACGATGCGAATTTACTTCGCGCCCAGCGCCAGTTTGGCGACTTGTGGCGCAGGCTGGTAGCCCGGAATGACCTGCCCGTCGGCCAAAACGATGGCCGGTGTGCCGTTCACGCCGATCGACTGGCCGAGTGCGTACTGTTTGGAAACCGGGTTATCGCACTTGGCGGCCTTGATTTCCTTGCCGTCGACCATTTTGTCCATGGCCGCTTTCTTGTCTTTCGAGCACCACACGGCTTGCAGTTGCTCATCACCCGGCGAGCCCAGGCCCTGGCGTGGGAATGCGACATAACGCACTTCGATGCCGCGCTTGTTCAGCTCCGGCACTTCGGCGTGGAGTTTGTGGCAGTACGGGCAGGTGGTATCGGTGAATACGGTGATGTGCGACTTGGTTTCGCCAATGGCCGGGTACACCACGGTTTCTGCAACCGGAATATCGTTGATCAGCTTGGAGATGCCCAGGCGCTCGGTCTTCTCGGTCAGGTTGACCGGCTTGCCGTCCTTGAGATCGAACAGGTAGCCCTGCACCACGTACTGGCCGTCGGCGCTGGCATACAGCACACGGCTGCCCTTGAGCTTGACTTCGTACAGGCCGGGCATCGGGCTGGCGGTGATAGTCTCTACCGGCACTTCGAGCTGGAGGTTTTCCAGGCTTTTACGAATGGCTTTGTCGGCCGCGTCATCGGCGACGGCAAAGGTGCTGACCAACGCAATGGCTGCGGCGGCGAAAATCTGGGTCAGACGCATGAGAACTCCTGAAGGCGAACATATGGGACGATCAGAACGCCCGTGCCGAAACACCGGGTCATAACCGCCCATCGTGCAAACCGGTCAAGCCTATCACATAAGATTCCTGTGGCGAGGGGGCTTGTCGGATCGCCACAGGCTCGTATTCCATTTGAAGCACTGAATCACCCCCGTGGATGGTGTTTGGCATGCAGATCCTGCAACCGCGCCCTGGCGACGTGTGTGTAAATCTGGGTGGTCGACAGATCGCTGTGACCAAGGAGCATCTGCACCACCCGTAAATCGGCGCCGTGGTTGAGCAAGTGTGTGGCGAAAGCGTGCCGCAGCGTGTGCGGCGACAGCGACTTGCCAATCCCGGCGACCTTGGCCTGGTGCTTGATCCGATGCCAGAAAGTTTGCCGCGTCATCTGCTCGCCACGCTGGCTGGGAAACAGCACATCGCTGGGACGTCCGCCAAGCAGTTCGCTGCGGGCATCACGCATGTAGCGCTCGACCCAGACAATCGCCTCCTCGCCCATCGGCACCAACCGCTCCTTGCTGCCCTTGCCCATCACGCGCAGCACCCCCTGGCGCAGGTTGACCTGCTCCAGGGTCAGGCTGATCAACTCCGTCACCCGCAGACCACAGGCATAAAGCACTTCGAGCATCGCCCGGTCACGCTGGCCGATGGCTTCGCTGAGGTCCGGTGCAGCCAACAGCGCGTCTACGTCGGCTTCCGACAAGGATTTGGGCAATGGCCTACCCAGTTGCGGCATATCGATGCGCAGGGTCGGATCGACGGCGATCAGCTTTTCCCGCAACAGATAGCGATAGAAGCCACGCACGCCAGAGAGAAACCTTGCCGTTGAACGGGGCTTATAGTTTTGCTCCAGGCGCCAGGCCAGGTGATCGAGGATCAACTCGCGTCCGGCGTTGATCGGCTCCAGGCCTTTTTCCTGCAGCCAGCCATTGAACAGAGCCAGGTCACTGCGATAGGCATCGCGGGTGTTGTCGGAAAGGCCTTTCTCCAGCCAGAGGGCGTCGAGGAACTGGTCTATCAGGGGATGATCAATGGCAGGCATAAAGGCTCAGGCAAGACCGGCAACACGGTCAACGAAGATAAATCGCAGGCAACAAAAAAGCAGCCCGCAGGCTGCTTTTTTTGCATCGGAAGCTGGACTTAAGCCAGTTTTTCCTTGATGCGAGCTGCTTTACCCGACAGGTCGCGCAGGTAGTACAGCTTGGCTTTACGTACGTCACCGCGACGCTTGACAGCCATGCTGTCGATTTGCGGGGAGTAGGTCTGGAAAGTACGCTCTACGCCAACACCGTTGGAGATTTTACGAACGGTGAATGCACTGTTTACGCCGCGGTTACGCTTGGCGATAACAACACCTTCGAACGCTTGCAGACGCGAACGGTCGCCTTCCTTCACTTTCACCTGAACGACAATGGTGTCGCCCGGGGCAAAGGTAGGGATCTCTTTGGTCATCTGCTCTGCTTCGAGTGCAAGGATGATTTTGTTAGTCATGCTGTGCTCCTAAGGTAAATCGTCGGATCTACCATCGATACGTTGTTAACTATCGTCCCGCTCGCGGATGTATTCCTCGAGCAGCTTCTTCTCTTCTCCAGAAAGCGAGCGGCTTTCCAGAAGATCGGCGCGTCGTTCAAAGGTCCGACCAAGGGACTGCTGTAAACGCCAACGCCGGATGTGCGCGTGATTGCCACTTAGCAATACGTCGGGAACACGCTGATCCGCATACACCTCCGGTCGGGTGTAGTGCGGGCAATCCAGCAAACCATCCGTAAAGGAATCTTCCTCGGCGGAGTCCGCATGCCCTAAAGCTCCAGGCAGCAGTCGTGTAACCGCATCGATCAGGACCATCGCCGGCAGCTCGCCGCCAGACAGTACATAGTCGCCAATCGACCACTCTTCATCGACATGAGCATCAATAAAACGCTCGTCAATGCCTTCATAGCGGCCGGCAATCAGGATCAATGCATCCAGATTCGCCAACTCGCGTACCGCCGACTGAGTCAGCTGGCGGCCTTGGGGCGACAGATAAATTACCTTCGCCGCCTCCCCGGCTGCTGCCTTGGCCTGAACCAGAGCATCTTCCAGGGGCTTGATCTTCATCACCATGCCCGGACCACCGCCAAACGGGCGATCGTCCACAGTGTGATGTCGATCCGTCGTGTAGTCTCGCGGATTCCAACAGGTGAGCTGCAAGAGCCCCTGTTTCACCGCACGACTGGTGATGCCGTACTCGCTGATGGCAGAGAACATCTCGGGAAACAGACTGATCACTTCTACGCGCAAGTTAGCCACGCTTAGAAATCCGCGTCCCAATCCACTTTCATCTCGCCTGCTGCCAGGTCGACGGCCAACACGCATTGCTCGGTATAGGGCAACAGGCGTTCGCGATCATCCAGGCTGCCAGCGCAAGGCTTGACCACCATGACATCGTTCGAGCCGGTCTCCAGCAGGTGATCGATCTTCCCGAACAGTTGCCCGAGGGTGTCGATGACCTTGAGACCTTCCAGCTGGTACCAGTAGTACTCGCCGTCGGTCAGTTCAGGGAACAGGTTGCGCGGCACGCAGATCTCATAACCGGCCAGAAGACGAGCTTCTTCACGATCATCAAGACCCTTGAGCTTTGCGACCAGGAACTTGTCATTCCCGCGTCCGCTGACCAGCTCTACCTGCTTTACATTGCCGTCACGCTTGAGCGTCCAGGTTTTGTAATCCAGCAGGTTCTTAATCGGATCAGTAAAGGAGTACACCTTCACTTCGCCGCGAACGCCGTGAACAGAATAAATCTTGCCGATAACGATCAAATCATCAGCAATGGCTGGCGTCGCGTTCATATTGCTCAGGCCGCAGCCTTAGCAGATTCCTTCAACAACTGAGCAACGCGCTCAGAAGGTTGTGCACCAACGCTCAGCCAGTAGGCTACGCGCTCTTGGTTCACGGACAGACGAACTTCCTGACCACGGGCAACAGGGTTGAAGTAGCCAACCTGTTCCTTGTGCGAACCGTCGCGCGGGTTGCGGCTGTCGGTTACGGTCAAGTGGTAAAACGGGCGCTTTTTGGAGCCGCCAAGGGCAAGACGGATTGTTAGCATGTGAACATCGTTCCTGTAGTCGGTGCTGCAAATCTAAAGGCACAGCGGGCATGGGTGCCCGAAAGGCCGCATATTCTAAGGAATATCCGGACTTTTGCAAATGACTTTTTCCGGCGGTCTATCGGCCGCCATGCAGATTTGCTATAGAGCCGTCGTTGAAAACGGCCGGTCAGCTCCCGCCAAGTGCGGGTTTGCTGTGTATCCCACGTCCGTGTGGGTTAGCGCCGGTACGACGACCGGCGCGAATTCGTGTGTCCTTTCTCGCCAATACGCTCACATTTTGGCGAGTGACTGGTGCCCTCAGGCAAGGCGCCGCGACGAGTCATAGCCCGCTATGGCGAGGAGCGGCAACGCCGCATGAGGGCACCAGACGCCGCCAAAAGTGAGCAGTATTGGCGTGAAAGGACACTATATTTTGGGCATGCCGCCGCCGGGTAGCATTCCGCCCATGCCGCGCATCATCTTGGCCATTCCGCCTTTTGCAGAGAATTTCTTCATCATCTTCTGCATCTGCTTGTGCTGCTTGATCAAGCGGCCGATGTCCTGCACCTGTGTGCCGGAACCCATGGCGATCCGGCGCTTGCGCGAACCGCTGATCATCTCGGGATCGCGACGCTCGGCCGGGGTCATGGAGTTGATGATGGCTTCCATCTGCTTGAATTGCTTCTCTGCCGCACCCTGGGCGTTGCCCATTTGCGCCAGGTTCACGCCACCCATGTTCGGCAGCTTGTCCATGAGCCCGCCGAGGCCGCCCATGTTCTTCATCTGTTGCAGCTGATCGCGGAAGTCTTCGAGGTCGAAGCCCTTGCCCTTCTTCAGCTTTTTAGCAAGCTTGTCGGCCTTGTCCTTGTCGAGGGTCGCTTCGGCCTGCTCGATCAGGCTGAGCACGTCGCCCATGCCGAGGATGCGCGAGGCGATACGCTCAGGGTGGAACGGATCGAGCGCTTCGCTCTTCTCGCCCATACCGATGAACTTGATCGGCTTGCCGGTGATGGCGCGCACCGACAGCGCGGCACCGCCACGGGCGTCGCCGTCGACCTTGGTCAGGATCACGCCGGTCAGCGGCAATGCATCGCCGAAGGCCTTGGCCGTGTTGGCGGCGTCCTGGCCGGTCATGGCGTCGACAACGAACAGGGTTTCGACCGGGTTGATCGCGGCGTGCAGGGCCTTGATCTCGCCCATCATCTCTTCATCGATGTGCAGGCGACCGGCGGTGTCGACGATGACCACGTCGATGAATTTGAGTTTTGCTTCCTTAATAGCCGCATTGGCGATGTCGACCGGCTTCTGGCTCAGGTCCGACGGGAAGAAGGTCACGCCGATGTCGTTGGCCAGGGTTTCCAGTTGCTTGATCGCCGCCGGACGGTAAACGTCGGCGGACACGACCATGACCGACTTCTTCTTGCGCTCTTTAAGGAAGCGCGCAAGCTTGCCGGCGGTGGTGGTTTTACCAGCGCCCTGCAAACCGGCCATGAGGATGACCGCTGGCGGCACTGCGCTCAGGTTCAGGTCTTCGTTGGCCGCGCCCATCAGGCTTTCGAGCTCGGCCTGGACGATCTTCACGAAGGCCTGGCCCGGCGTCAGGCTGCGCGACACCTCGGTACCGACGGCACGCTCCTTGACCGAATTGACGAAGTCCTTGACCACCGGCAGGGCGACGTCGGCTTCGAGCAACGCCATGCGCACTTCACGCAGGGTGTCTTTGATGTTGTCTTCAGTCAGCTTGGCCTTGCCGGTGACATGGCGCAGCGTCTGCGAGAGACGGTCGGTTAAGTTTTCAAACATTGCGCGATCCTTTCAGGCCCTGTGTAGACCGGGATAATGGCGGCCCGGACCGGACTAAACGTGTGCTCGGCGAGCCTGCGGCGTGGGCAGGTCGCGGATTATAGCGAAGACTGTGGCCGGCGGACACCTCGCCGTCGGGTTGCGCGGTCTTTCGTGTGGCAGGGGTTCTATGCCAAACTCAGCGACTTTCGGGCTTGCCTAACAGGATTTATGCTCCCCTTGTCACCCAGCTTGCTAACTACCCTCGCCGCCGCCTGCTTGTATGCCGCTGCGACCATTTACCAGGGCACTCACCTGGCGTCCGGCGCCAAGGTCAACAAACGCCTGCTGGTCATGCTCGGCGTGCTCGCCGTCTTGGCCCACAGCGTCAGCCTGCTCACCCACCTGCTGACTCCGACCGGCCTTGCCCTGGACTTCTTCAGTGCCGCCAGCCTGATTGCCGTGGCGGTCATCGCACTGACCCTGCTGGCCTGCTCGCGGATTCCGGTAGAGAACCTGCTGGTCCTGCTGTTTCCGCTTGGAGCCCTGACCGTGATGCTGGCGCACTTTGCCCCCGCCGGCACGGTACAGGTCATCGATGAGGAGCCGGGCATCCTCGCCCACATCCTGCTTTCGATTCTGGCCTATGGCATGTTCACCATCGCGGTGTTCCAGTCCTTGCTGCTGCTGGTCCAGGACCACCAGCTCAAGCACAAGCACCCCTCCGGGCTGATCAAGAACTTCCCGCCGCTGCAAACCATGGAAAGCCTGCTGTTCGGTTTTCTCTGGGCCGGCTGGACGCTGTTGTCGCTGTCGCTGATTTCCGGCTGGCTGTTCGTCGAGAACCTGTTCGCCCAGCATCTGGTGCACAAAACCCTGCTGGCCTGCCTGGCCTGGGTCGTGTTCAGCGTGCTGCTGTGGGGGCGCAATCGCCTCGGCTGGCGCGGGCACAAAGCCATTCGCTGGACCCTGGCCGGCTTTTGCCTGCTGATGCTGGCGTATTTCGGCAGCAAGCTGGTTCGTGAATACATCCTGCATATCTGACGGGCGGCATTAATGGACGACTTGCCCATAGGGCCGATGCTCGCGGTACTGACCCTGCTGGTTTTATGGTCGGGGCTGTTTACCGCCATCGAAGCGGCGCACCAGCATTTGCTGGCCCAGCGCACTGCAACGCGTTCCAGCGACAAACCGGTGGCGAAACTCAGCTTCCCCCTGGCCAGCCTTATTTTTTGCAACACACTGTGCCGCGCACTCGTGGTGGTCATCAGCACCTTGCTGGCCATTTTCACCTGGGCCGAGAACGGCCCGTGGGTCGCCTGCCTCGGGGCGGGCGCCATGCTGCTGGTGTTTTCCGACTACTTGCCGCGCACCCTCGCCGCTCGCTATCCGGATGCGATCCTGGCCCAGGGCAACAACCTGCTACGGTTGCCACTGAAAATCATCTATCCCGCGGCATGGCTGCTCACCAGCATCAGCCGCTTGCTGACGCGTCCATTTGTCCGTAAAGCCAAAGTGGTGCAACAAAGTGAGGACGAAGCGCTGACGGAACGGCATGCGCCCTCCGAAACCGTAAGCCGCCCTCACGCGCTGCCAGGCATCCACGCACTGGACAACATCACCGTCAATGACATCCTGGTACCGCGCAGCGATGTGGACGGCATCAATCTCGATGACTCCATCGAAGAAATCATCGAACAATTGCGCCACAACAAGCGTACGCGCCTGCCGGTGTTTCACAGTGATATCAACCAGGTCGAAGCCGTCCTCAACACCCGGCACATCCTGCACTTGTTGCCCGATGCGAGCCTGACCAGGAAAGCCTTGCTGGCGGCCAGTCACGAGCCGTACTTCGTGCCGGAAAGCACCCCGCTGCAGTTGCAACTGCTCAACTTCCACAAACAGCAGCGACGCCTGGGCATGGTGGTCGATGAATACGGCGAAGTGCTGGGCATCGTCACCCTGGAAGACATTCTCGAAGAAATCGTCGGCGAGTTCGAAAGCCAGCACAGCCTGGACAACCCGCACATTCATCCGCAAGCCGACGGACGCCTGGTGATCGACGGCGCCGCGTCCATTCGCGAGCTGAACAAGAGCCTCGGCTGGCACCTGCCCAGCGATGGCCCGAAAACCCTGAACGGCTTGGTCACCGAGGCCCTGGAGACTATTCCCGATAGTGCGGTGTGCCTGAAGATCGGCCGGTATCGCCTGGAAATTCTCGAGACCGAGGACAACCGTGTCACGCGGGTGCTGATCTGGCAGACCAGCTCGATGCCTGTGGTTATCTAAAACCCGACACAAATCCCCATGGCCACTCAAGCCACTTGTTCGATAGTTAGCCACCTTCCTATAATCGAAGCGCTTACCCAAGCCTCGCCGGCCCCGTGCTTAACCCGCACCTCGCAGCTTCCGGCCTGTCCACCCGCAAAGCCTGCAACGAACCGACGACTGTTCCTACCTTGAACAGCGACCGTGCCTCCACCCACATCCCTGGGTTCTCGACCATAATAATTCGCTCCACTGGGGCACATGACTGTCAGGGATCACCGCATGACGACCAGCACGACTTACAGCGACTCCACACCTGCACAACCGACGAACTCCGCCACCCGCGTGGCCACTGCAAGCTTCATCGGTACCGCCATCGAGTTCTACGATTTCTATGTCTATGCCACCGCCGCGGCGCTGGTGATTGGCCCGGTGTTCTTTCCGCAGACATCCGGCACTGCCCAGATGCTGTCAGCGTTTCTCACGTTAGGCATCGCCTTCCTCGCCCGCCCCTTGGGTTCGGCCCTTTTCGGCCACTTTGGCGACCGTATCGGCCGCAAGTCGACCCTGGTCGCCTCGTTGCTGTTGATGGGCGTGTGCACCACACTGATCGGCGTGCTGCCGGGATACGACAGCATTGGCGCCTGGGCTCCGATCCTGCTGTGCATCCTGCGCTTCGGCCAGGGCCTGGGGCTCGGCGGTGAATGGGGTGGCGCGGCATTGCTGGCCACGGAGAACGCGCCGAAAGACAAGCGCGCCTGGTTCGGCATGTTCCCACAGCTGGGTCCATCCATTGGCTTCCTGGCGGCCAACGGCCTGTTCCTGACCCTGGCCGTGGTGCTGGACGATGAACAGTTCCGCTCATGGGGCTGGCGTATTCCGTTCCTGCTCAGCGCCGCACTGGTGATGGTCGGCCTGTACGTGCGCCTCAAGCTGCATGAGACCCCGGTATTCGCCAACGCCATGGCGCGCCAGGAACGGGTGAAGATCCCGCTGTTCGAGCTGTTCGGCCAATACTGGATGCCAGTCTTGCTGGGCGCCGGCGCGATGGTGGTGTGCTATGCGCTGTTTTACATCTCTACGGTGTTTTCCCTGAGCTACGGCGTAGCAACGCTCGGCTACAGCCGCGAAACCTTCCTCGGCCTGCTGTGCTTCGCGGTGCTGTTCATGGCTGCCGCCACCCCGCTGTCGGCCTGGGCCAGCGACCGGTACGGGCGCAAGCCGGTACTGATCGTCGGTGGCGTGCTGGCGATCCTGTCCGGCTTCCTCATGGAACCGCTGCTGACCCAAGGTTCCACCTGGAGTGTGGCGCTGTTCCTGTGCATCGAACTGTTTCTGATGGGCGTGACATTTGCGCCCATGGGCGCGCTGCTGCCGGAACTGTTCCCCACCCACGTGCGCTACACCGGTGCCTCGGCGGCCTACAACCTGGGCGGTATCGTGGGCGCCTCCGCGGCGCCCTTCTTCGCCCAGAAACTGGTGGCGATGGGTGGACTGAGCTATGTCGGCGGTTATGTATCCGGGGCGGCGGTGCTGAGTTTGATTGCGGTGCTGTGCCTGAAGGAAACGCGGCATAACGATTTGAATCAGGTCGCCTGACAGATCGCTTTCGCGGGCAAGCCCGCTCCCACAGGGTTGGTGTCGATCACAAGATGGCTGTACGACATATAACCTGTGGGAGCGGGCTTGCCCGCGAAGGGGCCCTCTCTGACAAAACACACACCACAATTTTCCCCCGCCCATTGTCACCTCGCTCTACGCGCATCGGCTCATCCCCGCTATACTTCCCGGCTTTTCCTGAATAAATGCCAATAGGGTCCCGCCGCGCATGGATAAGACCTACCAGCCGCACGCCATTGAAACTTCCTGGTACAACACCTGGGAGTCAGAGAATTACTTCGCCCCGCAAGGCGCGGGCGAGTCCTACACCATCATGATCCCGCCGCCGAACGTCACCGGCAGCCTGCACATGGGTCACGGCTTCAACAACGCGATCATGGACGCCCTGATCCGTTTCCGCCGCATGCAGGGTCGCAACACCCTGTGGCAGCCGGGCACCGACCACGCCGGTATCGCCACACAGATGCTGGTCGAGCGTCAGCTCGAAGCCAAGGGCCAGAGCCGCCACGACCTGGGCCGCGAAAAATTCCTCGAGAAAGTCTGGGAATGGAAGGATGAGTCCGGTGGCAACATCAGCCGCCAGATCCGTCGCCTCGGCTCGTCCGTCGACTGGAGCCGCGAGCGCTTCACCATGGACGACGGCCTCTCGGAAGCCGTTAAAGAAGCGTTCGTTCGTTTGCACGAAGACGGCCTGATCTACCGCGGCAAACGCCTGGTCAACTGGGACACCAAGCTGCACACGGCGATTTCAGACCTCGAAGTGGAAAACCACGACGAGAAAGGTTTCCTGTGGAACCTGAAGTACCCGCTGGCCGATGGCGCCAAGACCGCTGAAGGCAACGATTTCCTGATCGTCGCGACCACTCGCCCGGAAACCATGCTCGGCGACTCCGCCGTGGCGGTGAACCCGAACGATGAACGCTACAAAGCCCTGATCGGCAAATTTGTCGAGCTGCCGCTGGTTGGCCGCCGCATCCCGATCATCGCCGACGATTACTGCGACCCTGAATTCGGCACCGGCTGCGTGAAAATCACCCCGGCCCACGACTTCAACGACTACGAAGTCGGCAAGCGTCACAACCTGCCGCTGCTGAACATCTTCGACAAGAACGCAGCGGTCCTGCCGGCCTGTCAGGTGTTCAACCTAGACGGCACGCTTAACGAGACCATCGACGGCAAGATCCCGGCCGAATACGCCGGTCTCGACCGCTTCGAAGCGCGCAAGCAGATCGTGGCCGCGTTCGACGCTGCCGGCCTGTTGGTCAGCGTTGACGATCACGCCCTGAAAGTGCCGAAAGGCGACCGCTCCGGCACCGTCATCGAACCGTGGCTGACCGACCAGTGGTACGTGTCCACCAAGCCTTTGGCCGAACCTGCGATCGCCGCCGTTGAAGACGGTCGCATCCAGTTCGTGCCGAAACAGTACGAAAACATGTATTTCTCGTGGATGCGCGACATCCAGGACTGGTGCATCAGCCGTCAACTCTGGTGGGGCCACCGCATTCCGGCCTGGTATGACGAGTCGGGCAAGGTCTACGTCGGTCGCGACGAAGCCGAAGTGCGTGCAAAGCACAACCTCGGCCCGGACGTTGCGCTGCAACAGGACAACGACGTTCTCGACACCTGGTTCAGCTCGGGCCTGTGGACCTTCTCCACCCTCGGCTGGCCGGAAAAAACCGAATTCCTGAAGAAATTCCACTCCACCGACGTCCTGGTGACTGGCTTCGACATCATTTTCTTCTGGGTTGCCCGGATG
This sequence comes from Pseudomonas sp. QLc11A, assembly GCF_052112305.1. NCBI lineage: Bacteria > Pseudomonadati > Pseudomonadota > Gammaproteobacteria > Pseudomonadales > Pseudomonadaceae > Pseudomonas > Pseudomonas sp. QLc11A. The sequence goes on along the minus strand of NZ_JAVAJJ010000001.1, from coordinate 178,790 downwards.
ATCATGCTCACCATGCATCTGGTGAAAAACGAAGACGGCACGCCGCAGGTTCCGTTCAAGACCGTGTACGTTCACGGCTTGGTGCGTGACGGCCAGGGCCAGAAAATGTCCAAGTCCAAGGGCAACGTCCTGGACCCGCTGGACATCATCGACGGTATCGAGCTCGAAGCCCTGGTGCAGAAGCGCACCTCCGGCATGATGCAGCCGAAACTGGCGAAGAAGATCGAGAAGCAGACCCGCGACGAGTTCGCCGAAGGCATCGCCAGCTACGGCACCGACGCCCTGCGCTTCACCTTCTGTTCGCTGGCGTCCACCGGTCGCGACATCAAGTTCGACATGGGCCGCGTCGAGGGCTATCGCAACTTCTGCAACAAGATCTGGAACGCGGCGCGCTACGTGCTGGACAAGGGCGAAGACTGCGGCCAGAACGGCGAAGCCTATGAGCTGTCCCTGGCTGACCGCTGGATCATTTCGCAGCTGCAACGCACCGAAGCCGAAGTGACCCGCCAACTCGACCAGTTCCGTTTCGACCTGGCGGCACAAGCGCTGTACGAGTTCATCTGGAACCAGTACTGCGACTGGTACCTGGAACTGTCCAAGCCTGTGCTGTGGGACGAAAACGCTCCGGTTGAACGCCAGCGCGGCACCCGTCGCACCCTGGTGCGCGTACTGGAAGTGGCCCTGCGCCTGGCGCACCCGTTCATGCCGTTCATCACCGAAGAAATCTGGCAGCGCATCGCACCGCTGGCCGGCATCGAAGGCAAGACGATCATGCTGCAACCTTGGCCAGTGGCCAACGAAACACGCATCGATCAGGCGGCCGAAGACGACATCGAATGGCTCAAGGGCCTGATGCTCGGCACCCGTAATATCCGTGGCGAAATGAACATCGGCCCGGGCAAACCGCTGCCGCTGTTCCTGAAGAACGTCAGCGCCGAGGATCAGCGTCGCCTGGCCGAAAACGAAGCCCTGCTGAAGAAGCTGGCGCGCCTCGAATCGATCACCGTGCTGACTGCCGGCGAAGAAGCACCACTGTCCGCCACCGCACTGGTCGGCGAGATGGAAGTGCTGGTGCCAATGGCCGGCCTGATCGACAAAGGTGCGGAGCTGGCGCGTCTGGACAAGGAAATCCAGCGTCTGCAAGGTGAAGTGCAACGTGTCGGCGGCAAGCTGTCCAACGCCGGTTTCGTTGACAAGGCGCCAGCCGAAGTCATCGAGAAAGAACGCGCCAAACTGGCCGAGGCTGAACAGGCCCTCGGCAAGCTGGCCGAGCAGCATGCGCGGATTGCCAGCCTGTAACGGCGGATCGCAATGAAAAAGGGAGGCCCAAGTGGCCTCCCTTTTTTATGCCGCTTACATCTAATGAAGATCTCCTGTGGGAGCGGGCTTGCCATAACATTCGATATTGAGTGAAAGTCCGCTTTCGCGAGCAAGCCCGCTCCCACATTTGATTAGTGTGACTCTCAGATGTGGGACAATGCCCGCCACTTTTAGCCATACCCGAATCGACCACCGCCATGACCGCCCCCCGCACACCAAAACCTGCGCGCAAAAAGCCTGAATCCGCGTCTGCGGCCAAAGCCGCGGCGCCGCGTGAGAAGGCCAGCCTGCACCCGCGCAATCGCCATCAGGGTCGCTACGACTTTCCGGCGCTGATCAAAAGCGCGCCGGAACTGAAGAAATTCGTGATCATCAATCCGTACGGCAAGGAAAGCATCGACTTCGCCAGCCCGGAAGCCGTGCGGGTGTTCAACCGGGCGCTGCTCAAGTCGTTCTATGGCATCGCTCACTGGGACATTCCCGCCGACTACCTGTGCCCGCCGGTGCCAGGCCGTGCCGATTACGTGCACTTCCTCGCCGACCTGCTGGCCAGTGGCAATGACGGCGTGATCCCCCGTGGCGCCGCCGTGAAGGTGCTGGACATCGGCATGGGCGCCAACTGCGTGTATCCGCTGATCGGTTACAGCGACTATCGCTGGCAGTTCCTCGGTTCCGATATCGATGCGACCGCCATCGCCGCGGCGAAGGCCATCGTTCAATCCAACGGCCTGAACAAGGCGATCCAGGTACGCCAGCAGAGCAACCCCAAGCAGATCCTCACAGGCCTGCTGGAGAGCGCAGAGCGCTTCGACCTGACCATGTGCAACCCGCCATTCCACGCCTCGCTGGACGAGGCTACGCGGGGCAGTACGCGCAAATGGCGAGCCCTGGGCAAAGCCGATCCGAAACGCAAGCTGCCGGTGTTGAACTTTGGCGGTCAGTCGGCCGAGTTGTGGTGCGAAGGCGGGGAAGTACGCTTCGTGACCCAACTGGTCAGCGAAAGCGTGCAGGTCGCCCAACAGGTGCTGTGGTTCAGTACATTGGTGTCAAAGGCATCCAACCTGCCGGCGATCCAGACCGCCCTGAAAAAGGCCGGCGCCCTGGAAAGCCAGGTAGTGGAAATGTCCCAAGGACAGAAGCAGAGCCGCTTCGTCGCCTGGACCTTCCAGACCCAGGCACAGCAACAGGCCTGGCGTCAGGCACGATGGAGCAACGCTCAAGCGTAGCGAGCGCTTTATCGCGCCCATAAAAAAACCGTGCCCGGATCGCTCCGGCGCACGGTTTTTCTTAACAAGTCTTACTTGTTAACAGCGTCGGTCAGGCCTTTGGCCACAACCAGCTTGATCACTTTCTTGGCAGCGATTTCGATGGCAGCGCCAGTCGAAGGGTTACGGCCAGTGCGGGCAGGACGCTCAGTCACTTTCAGCTTGCCGATACCTGGCAGAGTGATCTCGCCGCCGTTTTCCAGCTGATCGGCAACGATTTGGCCCAGTTGGTCCAGAGCGTTACGCGCGGTGGTTTTCGGCGCGTCGATAGCTTCAGCGATGTCGGCGATCAGTTGGTCTTTAGTAAGAGCCATTTAGTGTTCCTTCCCTATCAAATTCATATGGATTGCAGAGTGCAATGTCAGCCATCGAGCCCGATCTTCTGGATCTGGCACCCTCGGCCAAATAACCTCGGGATCGGGGTTATAGATACCGAAATCAGGGTTTGGTTCGACCTGACAAATGCTGACTGCACGCTTAACGCAGTGACTTCGCGCAAGACCGGGCAAAGCTAGCACACAGACGTGGAAATATCCGCCTCTAGCTACCCATTTGGTCAGCTTTATTGCGCTAAAACAGGAAAAAAACGCATAAGAACCGTCGGTCGCCTGCCAATTGCCCTTCGCACCGCGCCAAAACCAGTGGTTGCGGTACACTGAGCGCTTTTTCGGGGGAGCACGCCCTCCTCTCCTCATTCAGCCGAGAAGCCCATGCCGATCCGTCATTGCATCGTCCACCTGATCGACAAAAAACCCGACGGCACACCTGCAGTTCTCCATGCCCGTGACTCCGAACTGGCTGAGTCCGCGGCCATCGAGAACATGCTCGCCGACCTCAACGAAAGCTATAACGCCAAACAGGGTAAAGCCTGGGGCTTGTTCCATCCGGAATCCGGTGCATTTCCGTTCAGCGGCTGGCTGAAGGAGTACTTCGAGGGCGGCCAGGATTTCACGGCGTTCAGCCGCGTGGCGGTCGAGCACCTGCAAAAACTGATGGAAGAATCGAACCTGTCCGTCGGCGGCCATGTGCTGTTCGCACACTATCAGCAAGGCATGACCGACTACCTGGCCATCGCCCTGCTGCACCACAGCGAAGGCGTGGCCGTGACCGATGAACTGGACGTGACCCCGTCCCGTCACCTGGACCTGGGCCAATTGCACCTGGCGGCGCGGATCAACGTTTCCGAGTGGCAGAACAATAAACAATCCAAGCAGTACATTTCGTTCATCAAAGGCAAGAACGGCAAAAAGGTTTCGGAGTATTTCCGCGACTTCATCGGCTGTCAGGAAGGCGTCGACGGTCCGGGTGAAACCCGCACCCTGCTCAAGGCCTTCAGTGATTTCGTTGAAAGCGAAGACCTGCCGGAAGACGACGCCCGCGAGAAGACCAAGACCCTGGTGGATTACGCCAGCAGCCAGGCCAAGCTCGGTGAGCCGATGGGCCTGGAGGAATTGTCGGGGCTGATCGACGAGGAACGCCCGAAGGCCTTCTACGACCACATTCGCAACAAGGACTACGGCCTGTCGCCGGAAATCCCGGCCGATAAACGCACCCTGAACCAGTTCCGTCGATTCACTGGCCGCGCCGAAGGCTTGTCGATCAGTTTCGAAGCACACCTGCTGGGCTCGAAGATCGAGTACGACGAAGAAGCCGGCACGCTGATCATCAAGGGCCTGCCCACTTCGCTCACCGATCAGCTGAAGCGTCGCAACTGATGCTCGGCGGCGTCCTGAAAAAATTCCTGCTGATCCTGCTGGTGGTTGTGGCTTACCAGAACTGGGGCAAGGTCGAGCGGGTCTTCAACCCTTCGCAAGTGGTGTCAGAGCAGACGCAGACAAAGGCCAACGTCGTGCTCTACGCCACCGAATGGTGTGGTTACTGCAAACTGACCCGGCGGTTTCTCGATCAGAAAGGCATTCCGTACAAGGAATTCGATATCGAGAAGGATGCCGTCGCGCGCAAGGACTACGAGGCCTTGGGTGGTGGCGGAATTCCGATCATCGATGTGAACGGAACCCTGATTCGCGGGTATGACCCGGATGCGATTCTGGCGGCGTTGAAGTAACCCTGTAGGAGCGAGCTTGCTCGCGAAAAAACCATGGGCGCCGCTGGGCATCCGGCTTTACGCGTTATCGTTCACGATCTTCGCGAGCAAGCTCGCTCCTACAAAGGTCAGATGGCTTCGATACGGAAACCAAACCGCGGGAAGTGCACATGCACCACGCCGCCACGTTCGTCCTTGCGCCGCACAATCAACTCTTCGCTGCCGGCAAACAGCAGCTCTCCCACGACCGGATCAACGCCATAGTCCGTGGCCGCGATGACCACCTGCTGACCCGCCGTGAATCCGTTGGGATCGACGAACTGCTCATCCGGCAATGCCGCTGGCGTGGACCTGCGCGCCACCTCCAGCGCCTCTTCGGACATCATCTCGCCAGAGGCGCCATGACCAAAGCCCAATACCCGAGAGTGCCACGCATTGACTGCCGGGTAAGCTTCGACCAGCGGAGCCGTCACCGGTGTGGCCTTGAGGAACCAGAGGCAATGGGCCAGGGCAAAGTCGGCAATCGACGGTTCACCGAACAGGAAATCACCCTCTTCACGCTGCAACTGCAGCTCCAGCCGCGACATGATCGTTGGCCACTGATGCTTGGCCTGTTCGGTAGACAATTTTGTCGCGCTACCACCACTGAACAAACCGGCACGGTCGGCCAGAAACGCCTTGATCGCTTCCGGCGATAAATTGCCAAAACGCACCGCTATCGATTCCGGCTGGAACACCAGGCTGACCGCGTGCTGGAACACAACAGAGTCAGCCCAGGCTGCAAAAGACGCGGTGATCATTTCCTGACCTTGCGGAAAGAACGCCGGCAAGGCTTTTTCCTGCTCCAGTCGCCGGGCAATCAATGCCGTATCGCAATAAATATCAGCACCGACCTGCAACACCGGTGTCTTGCGGTAGCCACCGGTCAATGCCGTAAGGTCCGGTTTGGGCATCACTGGCGAGATCTTCACCGAACGCCATGACAAGCCCTTGAAGCCCAGCAACAAGCGGGCCTTTTCGGCAAAGAGGGACGTCGGGTAATGATGAAGAATCAACTCGGACATGCTCGGCTCCGCCGCACAAATTAGGAATCCGCAGCTTAGCGCGCAATCGGTTGGCAGCCTACAGATGTGCCTGATGGGAGCCGATCAAGCAGATTGATAAGACGCGACCAGACATTCCTTGGCGCTTTTGCGCAGTTTCTTGATCAGCCGTTCCTGGCGCAGCGCTTCGCTTTTGTCGCGACAAAGTTCGGTGTAGACCAGCGCCATGGCCGGACTGGACAGAAAGAACCGTGCCCCCTTGCCACTTTGATGCTTGGCGAAGCGGCGCACGGGATCATCGCTGACCCCGCAATACAGCGAACCATTGGCCGCGCGAACGAGGTAGACGAACCAGGGCTTGCTGACGGGAGACTTGCTTGGGGTGGTCACGGCACGATCAAGGCTTGAAAGGAGACGAGCCGCGATCTTATCAGCGACCGGCCTGAAATGCCTTCAGCCCCTTCAATGCCTGGGCGCGAACGGCGTTGCGCACCAGTGGCGTCCAGCCCAGCAGCAGACCTTTGAAACCCAATGCCTGTCGTGACCAGGTCCAGAGATCAAAGCTGTCGTGATGCTCGCAAATCCTGCCGTCACGAAAGACGAAGCGCGCCTGGATGTCGTTGACCACGGTGTTGCCGGTCTGGCTGAACAGGTAGGTCGCCACCCAATGGGCGCCACCGGTGCGCCCGTCGGCGTGAACATGATCGAAGGTCAGGGAAAAATCCTTGGCCCGAGTAGTCAGCATGCGCCACATGTCACCGGCATCGCGACCGCGAAGCTCACCGAACGCCGGATCACTGAACACCACATCATCGGTGTAGCAGGCAGCCATGGCTTCGGCATCCAGGCGCTGGAAAGCCTGGTAGAAACGGGTGATCAAGGCGCTATGGGCTTCACTCATCTGCGGGTTCCCCTGGGTTTGCATAGTGACTTCGAAAGAGTGCCTGCACGATAGTCTGCAAATGCATCGAACACTATCGGCATTCACGACGAAAATAACGCGATGACTATTCACATCATTCCGCTGTCCCGGGCGTAGGAAAAAAGATCAACGTCCGTGCAAACACCTAACCGGTGCATGGCCATTTTCTTTTGTTTACTGATGGTCGACACGCTGCGATTGAAGTGAATGGCGATTTCGCTGACGGTCATGCCACTGGCGAGCATTCGGACCACTTCGTACTCCTTGGCTGACAAGGATGATTCGTGAAACTGATCGCGGGTGTTGGCCAACTGCGTGCGCAGGGACTTGCTGAGATAATGGCGCCCCTCCTGCACCGCATTGATTGCCAGGGGCAATTCCGTCGCCGATGCGGTTTTGGCAACGATGGCCATCACCCCTTGCGCCAGTGCAGCCCTTGCCGTCACCACACTGGTGAACATCGTCACCAGAATGATCGGCAAGGTCGGGTAATGGCGCTGAATCGTACTCAACATTTTCAAGCCATCGGCCTGCTGCCCTCCCGGCATGGAGAAGTCGGTGATCAGCAGTTCGCAGGAGGTACTTGAAAGCAAATTCATCAAGTTGTCGACACTGTCGGCCTCGCCGACGATCACGCATCGTCGACTGGCGTTGATGAGTATGCGCAGTCCGACACGAACGACTGAATGGTCGTCAGCAATAATGACTCGCATTGTGGGATACCTCCTGCTGGTGGCGCAAAAGCGCGGAAAGTAGCGCCGTTCCTGCACCGTCCACAACGCCTCGAAGAAACCTCTGACGCCGCGCCCCCAATGTATTCAATGGGCTAACTTTTTGCCCATCTAACAAATAGATGGTTCCTACATTGCAGCGCGCTGAAGACTACGCAGGAGGACCACACTTAAATGATTCCTCATCAGAAAAACGCTGCGTAGTACGCAACACTCTTTCATACACGCCCGCTCTCTTTTCGTATTAGTTGCATTCCTCCAACGCCCCCTTGCTCGCTAAGTTGTCGCCTGCCAAGCAGTCCGGCCCCCATGCCCGGAACTGCGCTCACTCTTTGCCTGACGAGCCATTACATGAAGAAGACGCCTACGCCCCTGAGCACTGCCTGTTTGTTCACGGATTCCCTGCGTTACCTGTATTGCGAGCCATGCCAACAGTCTTTTATCCGGGAAATTCAATGAGCGACATCAAGACAATATTTTTGAAGCAGTTGCGCCGCCTGACCCACACGGGTATCGGTGCGTGCGCGCTGATATGGGCCGTACAGGTCCACGCCGACGGCATGGTGCCTGATACCTCCGTGATCATCGTCAATGAAGCCAACGGGGAAACCGCCGTATCCGTGACCAATACCGACGCCAGCCTGGCATTGCTACACGTCACCATCGAAAACATTCCCGAAGACACCGACCCCTTGGTGTTCGTGACGCCACCCTTGGCACGCGTTGAGGCCTCCAAGACACAGTTGGTGCGTTTCATCCTGCAATCGGAAAAGCCCCTGCTCACCCAGCGTTTGAAGCGGGTGATTTTTGAAGGTATCCCCCAAGGCAGACCGGTTTCCGAAGCCGGGTATGCCCGTGTGGGTATGACGGTACGCCAGAACCTGCCGATCATCCTTCACCCCGCAGGCCTGGCGCCCAACCGCACACCATGGACCGACCTGAAGTGGTCGCTGCAGGAGGGGCAACTGACCGTACGCAACGAAACACCTTATGTCGTACGCCTGGCTCAGGAAGTACAACTGCTGCCTTCCGGAAGCGCCGCGATGCTACCGCGAACCTACGTACTGCCCGGTGAACAGATCAGCGTTTCGGTCCCTGCAAAAGCTGCCACCCAGGTTCGAATCTATCCAGCGACCGTCTATGGCTTTGCCGTGCCTCCCTATGACGCGCCGCTCGCCTTCTAGGGCGGACATCATCGATAGCGCCGCGCAGGGAAAAGCAGGCGTCGACATTTCAGCGTGACGGAATCCGAAGCGGATCAAGCCGACACCCCGGCATAACCCAAGTGAATCTCATGAACACCGTATTGAAATACCGTGATGGCGAAGCCATGCCTGCGATTCGGCCGGCCAGCCCTCCCCCTCATCTGTCGCGAGTCCGGACCGGCATGGTGTTGCTGCTTGGCAACATGCTGATAGGGCTCGAAGCCAATGCCGACGACCTCGATGCTGCTTCGTTGCTGACTTCGTTCGACCAGAAAACGCTGATTCAACGTGGTATCGACCCCAGTCTCGCAACCCAACTATTGGCCGCCCCGAGCTTCACCGCTGGCCGACATCCGATCACCCTCACGGTCAATGGCCAGCGTCGCGGCCGGGTCGACGTCACGTTCAACCGGGAGGGCGACTTGTGCTTTGACCGTTCCCTGCTTGATGCGACAAACCTGAGCGAGCCATCGAATCCGGCCAACGACAAAGGCTGTTTCGATGTGCTCGCCACTTGGCCGCAGGCGCGAATCGAACAGGATCCAGCCAATCTCGGCCTTTCATTGATAGTGCCCACCCAGGCGATACGTCCGGTGGTCCGGGATATCTCTGGTTATCAAACCGGTGGTATCGCCGGGTTACTCAATTACGACATCAACAGCCTCCACAGCCAATACGGCAATCGATCGAACCGCTACCTCTCAGCCAACACCGAAGCCGGCTTCAATGCCGGCGACTGGATTGTACGCAGCCGTCAGGTACAGAGCTGGCAGAACGATGTGTCGCGCACCACTCACCTGGCGGCTTACGCCCAGCGCACCTTTGCCAGCCACGAAACAGTGCTTCAAGCGGGTCAGGTCAATATCTACAACCCGGTACTGGCCGGCGCGCAGATCACCGGCGTTCAGCTCATGACCGAGCAGGCGCTCCAGGTCGAAGGCCAAGGCAATCCCATCGAAGGGATTGCCCGCAGCCAGGCACAGGTCGAAATACGCCAGAACGGTTCGCTGATCCACTCGACAGTGGTACCGGCCGGACCGTTTTCCCTGAGTAACGTACGTCGGCTCGACAGTCGCTCCGATGTTGAAGTCACCGTCAAGGAAGCGGATGGCAGCGAGCAACGCTTCACAGTCCCCGTCGCCATGCTCGGCGTTGGCCTGCCGGCTCCCGGTTTTTCGTTGGCCGCCGGCCAGGTACGCAGTCTCGGCGATACCCGGAGCGGCGAACCCTGGGTGATCAGCGGCGGCTGGAGTGGAGCACTCAACCCGAATGTCCTGCTCAGCACCGGTGCCACCGGCACCGCCGATTACCGTGCTGCAGGCGCTGGCCTTAGCCTGCTGCCAGGGCCTGCCACACAAATCCAGACCACCCTGCAAGCGGCGGACACCAGCACCCGCCAGGCCGACAGGGGGCTTCAGGCCGACCTGAATGTTTCGCAACGTTTGGGTGAACAGTGGTCGATCAATGCCGCAACCTCGTACCGGACCTTCGGCTATCGCGACTTGTCCGAGGCGGTGTTCGATACTCAGTCGGAGCGTAGCCAGTCGCGCTACCGCGATCAGCAGAGCCTGTCGCTGACCTGGTCACACCCCGGGTTTGGCGCGTTCAGCAGCGGCTTCAATCGCTCAACGACATTCGACGGGCAAAACAGCAGCCGCGCCCTGGCGTCCTGGGGCACCCGGATTGGCGACGTGTCGGTGTCGGCCACCGCGCAATGGCAAGTCAGCGGCACCCAACGTAGCGACGACAGTGTTTACCTGAGCCTCAGCATTCCACTGGGTGAACGTCGCCGGGCGCGTACTTGGGTACGCAGTTCCGCTGGCGAATACCGCAGCGGTGTCGGCTTGAACGAGCAGATCAACGACCAGTTGAGCTACCGGGTCGGTGTTGAGCACGACACACGAGACAAACACGTGCAGTCCTCGGCGGGGGTTTCCCTGCTGCCGCGCTACAGCCAACTGGACTTGAACTACACCCGCTCCGATGCCGAACGTTCCAGCTACCAGGTTGGCGCGCGTGGCGGGGCCGTTCTGCACGGCGATGGCCTGACGTTATCGCCATACGCCGTACGGGACACCTTCGCGCTGCTTTCGGTTGGCGACGAAAGCGCCATCAAAGTCTCGACTCCAAGCGGTCCGGTCTGGACCGACTGGAAAGGTCAGGCCGTGGTGCCTCAAGTGAGCGCCTATGGGCGCAGCCCGGTAGAAGTCGACACCCGCTCGCTGCCGCGCAACCTCGATATCAACAACGGACTGGCCGTGGTTTCCGCCGGACGCGGGGCCGTCGACAAGGTCGAGTTCGGCGTCACCTTGACCCGCCGTGCCCTGCTCAAAGTCACCACGGACGACGGTGCCCCCCTGCCCCGTGGCGCGACGGTAAGCAGCGCAGACGGTGAGTTCATCACGCTCGCTCAAGAAGGTGGATTGGTGTTTCTGCCCAACGCACTGACCACCCGCGACCTGTGGATAACCGCACCAGGGCTGGAGCGCTGCGAGCTGCGTTTCGAACTGCCGGCCAAGGCCAATACCCAGGTGTATTACGAGACCGCCGACGCCCGGTGCCGCACACTTTGAGGATCTCCCCATGAAGCTGTCCCACCCTCTGCTGTTAACACTCGGCACGTTGATGTTGAGCGGACTTGCGCCGCACGCCAGGGCCCTCGCCGATGAATGCAAGCTCACCCTGAGTCAGCCGGTACTCGATTACGGTTTGACGAATCGGGCTATACGCGCCAATGGCTCCGCAGAGCGAACCCTGGGCGAGCGTCATCTGAGCCTGAACCTGAGCTGCCCCCAACCCACTGACATGACCTTGTTCTACCGTGCCATGGCCGCGACCGCCGAGCGCTTTCGCTTTGCCGAACACGGCAGCTATGCCGTGCGCATGAGTGACGCCGTGCTCGACGGGCAACCGGTGGACCTGGGCCTGATTTCTGCCGTCGGCCAAGTACCTGAAGCAACCGCTTCGAGTCTGCTTTGGCAACCGCAGCAGGCCATCGTTCCGGTTCGGGGCGGTGTGGCGGCGCAAGGGCAAAGTCTTTCGGCGCAACTGGAGCTGACAGCCTGGGCGTCGGAGAAAGCGCTGCAGGTACGTGACGCCGTAACCTGGGAAACCACCGGCCTGTTCGACGCGGTCGCGACGGGCCGCTCAAGTGAGATAACCCTGCGCGCCAGTTTCGCCCCCACCGCGTGCAAAGTGGATCTGTCCAATGGCGGCCTGGTGAACTTCGGTCAGCTAACGAAAAACGATCTGAACGCTGACAAAAACACCCCACTGCCACCCAAGGATTTGACCCTGCGGGTTGACTGCGACGCCCCGACGGAGTTTGCCCTGGTCATGCATGACAACCGCCCTGGCTCGGCAACGGACAACAGAGAGATTTACTACGGACTGGGTCTGGATCACCGCAGCAACAAGATCGGCCTGTACTCACTCAATGTCGATCCCGCTAACGCCAGCGCCGACAGCTTCGCCCGCCTGTATCAAACCTACTCCACCACCCAGGGCGATGTCTGGAGCACCTCCAGCTCGAACCCGATTCCGTTCGCCCAGAGAAGCTATCTGGGCTTTACCGACAGGGCCGGCAGCACCGCAGGCCCGGCCTTTTTCCAGAACCTCACTACCACCGTGACGGTCGAGACCGTCATTGCCCCCACCAATAACCTGGACCTGAGCACTGCCGTTCACCTCGACGGCTCGGGGACGATCGAAATTCTATACCCGTAACACCCACCCTGCCTTGTTGAAGCCGCGGTGCACTTACGCCCCTCGGAACATTCAAGGCCAACAACTAAAGAAAGGAAGTTTTACCCATGAAAAAGTACTTCGCAGCACTTGCTACTACAGCTGTAATCAGCACCGCCCCTCAGGCCTTCGCAGTGGACAATACCCTGGAGGTCAAAGGCATTATCACTCCAGTCGCTTGCACGCCGGTCTTCTCCAATAATGGCACCATCGAACTAGGCAAGATTTCGTCCAAAGAGCTTAATCCAGACACCCATAAAAAGATCAGGGAAAATAACATTCAACTGGTCGTAACCTGTAGTGCTCCACAAAGTTTCTCACTGAACCCAATTGACAATCGACGCGAGACATCAACTGGTGATTGGTTTGGCCTTGGTCTGACCACCAACTTAGAAAAGTTGGGCTACTTTTACCCCGCAATTGTGAGTGTCAATGACGGTGCAACACCGCTGGACCCAATCGACTCAACAGACGAGGAGAACTGGTCGAAAGCAACCTCTGCCAAACCGGGACGTTACTTGTCCGTTGCCGCTATTGGCGACACCTCACCGATTAAAGCAGAAAATGTCACCTTTGATTTTAGGGTCGATACCTATATCGCCCCCGCCAACGGGCTGACCCTGGACCAGGACGTCACCATTGACGGCTCCGCAACGTTCGACCTGGCGTACTACTAAGGGCCAAGGCACTGAACCGTTCGTTGCCTGAATGAACGGTTCAGTGCCTGAACTTCTACGAGAAAAAGGAATTTATCGATGAAGCGTATTCCCATGGCTCTGACCACTGGACTGCTGATGGGCACAGCGACTGCTGCCCTTGCGGTGCCCCCCAATGAACTCTTGGTCAAAGGCACCATCACCCCGGTCGCCTGCACCCCGACTTTCTCCAACAACGGTCTTGTCGACTACGGAAAAATCTCGCGACAGGACCTGAACGTCGACACAAGGACGCAACTGCGTGACGAGTTCCTCGACCTCAGCATCAGCTGCAACACAGCGGCGCATTTCGCATTGATCATGCGGGATAACCGCGAAGGCTCGGCCATCGTCAACAGTGAAATCTACTACGGCCTGAACGTCGACCGCAGCGGCAACAGGATCGGCCTGTACTCACTGCACTTCGATCCTGCCCACACCGTAGCGGACGCTCTGCCGCAAGTGTATCGAACCGACTCCACCACTGGCGGGCGGGGGTGGAGTCAATCCACGTCCCGTCCCTTAGAGATTGCCGCCAACAGCTGGCTGGGCTTCACCGATGTGGCGGGCAGCACCGCAGGCCCTGTCGAGATCAGGAACCTGCGCAGCCGGGTCACTCTAGTCGCCGTCATTGCCCCCACCTCAACGCTGGACCTGACTGACGATGCAATACTCGACGGTTCCGCAACCCTGGAGGTTGTCTATTTATAGACATCCGTCACGGTTGAATTTTCTCGCTGCTGACTTGCACATACAGTGCCCTCCCGGCACCGAGACCGGCGATGATCGCACCCAGGCCGATGACGCCGAAGATCCAGCCCACGGCCGTCCAGCCACCGGTCCAGTCATGCACGAGACCGACCGCGAACGGCCCCATGGACGCCAGGGTATAGCCAAAACCCTGGGCCATGCTCGACAGGTTCGCCGCCACGTGGGAATCCCGCGAGCGCAGCACGATCAGGGTCAATGCCAGGCTGAACGTGGCGCCCTGCCCCAGCCCCAGCACGATCGCCCAGCCCCACAAGCCTTCGATCGGCGCATACAGGCAACCGAACAGACCACCGAGGGTCAGGGCCATCACGATGACGATCGCCAGGCGCTGGTCCTTGCCACGTGTAGCCAACCATGGCGCGGCGAGCGAGCTGACCAGTTGCACGATCACCGAACCCGACAGCACCAGCCCGGCCTGGGTCGGGGTCAGGCCGCGACCGATCAGGATCGACGGCAACCAGCCGAACACGATGTAGGCCAGGGACGATTGCAGACCCATGTACAAGGTCACCTGCCAGGCCAGCCGATCGCGCAGCAAGCCTCGAACGCGGTAGGCAACGTTGTGCGCGCCGTGTTTCTGGCCGACTTGCGGCAGCCAGAACAGCGCTGCCGCCAATGCCGGAATAACCCAGAAGCCGAGACCCAGCGCCCAGCTGTTGTCGAAGTGCTCACTCAGCGGCACGGTCGCACCCGCCGCCATCGCCGCGCCCAAGCACAGAGCCATGGTGTAGACACCGGTCATGGTCCCGGCCTGTTTCGGGAAATCGCGCTTGACGATACCTGGCAGCAACACACCAATCACGCCGATGCTGGCACCGGCCAGCACACTGCCGGCAAACAGGCCGATCCCACCGAATGAACTGCGCAGGATGATCCCGCCAGCCAGGATCAAAAGAATGCCCAGCACCACCCGCTCAGCCCCAAAACGTCTGGCCAGCAGCGGAGCCAGCGGCGCAAACAGGCCAAGGCAAAGCACCGGCAACGTGGTCAGCAAACCGGCCTGCGATGCCGACAAGCCGAGGGACTTCGAGACGTCGCTGAGCATCGGCGCCATGCTCGACAGCGCCGGGCGCAGGTTCAGCGCCACCAGAATCAGGCCCAGCAGCAACAGCCACGGCCGGCGCAGAACCGGGTGGGTTTGCTGAACCTGTTCGTCATCGGCCTCGGCATCGATCAGCAGTTCTTCCAGCTCTGCCGAACGTTTTGCGGCTGTGGATAAATTACTGCGCGGTATCGACTTCCCGGTTTCAAGGTTCATTGATCAACTGCCTCGACAAGGATTTGGCCCGCTCCGGGTCGCGTTGTTCGACGGCATCGAGCAACTCGATATGCAGGTCGAACACTTCCTGGCGGCGCGGGACGATGCTCAGGGTCTGGCGCAACTGCGCGCCGACGACGCTGGAGAAATAGCGATACAACTCGCTGAGAGTCGGGTTGTGCGCGGCGTCCACCAGGCGGCGGTGGAACACCAGATCGCAGGCGATGTAGGTGTCGAGATCGCCGTGGTAGTGACTGCCGCTGACACCCAGCGCCTCGCGCAATGCCACCAGGTCTTCATCGGTGCGACGCATGGCTGCCAGGCCGATGGCCTCGACTTCGAGGATGTGCCGGGTTTCCCGGGCCTGCTCAAGGGAGCAACGGGACAACGCCTTCAGGGTATCGAGCGGATCGACCACCGCCCGCAGGTAACTGCCGTCGCCCTGGCGGATTTCGATCAACCCGGAAAACGCCAACACGCGCATGGCTTCACGCACGGTGTTGCGACTGATGCCCAGTTCCGCCGACAACTCGGGCTCGGTGGGCAAACGCTGGCCGACGACCCAGATACCCTGGTTGATACGCTGGCGCAGTTGGTCCAAGGCCTGATCGACCAGGGATCGTTTTACCAATGGAGAGATTTCTGACATGGAATTCGCCCTTTCATCCAATCATAGGATGAATTTTCTGACATGTTAGTCAGCTTAATCCACCTACACAACCCCTGTAGGAGCTGCCGAAGGGTTGGGCACAAAATCGCAGGCAAAAATAAACCCGGAACTCAGTCCGGGTTTATTTCAGTGCCTGGGTTCGATCAATGCAGGATCTGGCTCAGGAACAGCTTGGTGCGATCATTCTGTGGGTGGTCGAAGAAGTCGTTCGGCGCGGCCTGTTCGACGATTTCGCCCTTGTCCATGAAGATCACGCGGTTGGCCACGGTGCGGGCGAAGCCCATTTCGTGGGTCACGCAGAGCATGGTCATGCCGTCTTCGGCCAGGCCGATCATGGTGTCCAGTACCTCTTTCACCATCTCCGGGTCGAGTGCCGACGTCGGCTCGTCGAACAGCATGATTTTCGGCTTCATGCACAGCGCGCGGGCGATCGCCACACGCTGTTGCTGACCGCCGGACAACTGCCCCGGGTACTTATGCGCCTGCTCCGGAATGCGCACGCGTTCCAGGTAATGCATGGCAATTTCCTCGGCTTTGCGCTTGGGCATCTTGCGCACCCACATCGGCGCCAGCGTGCAGTTCTGCAGGATGGTCAGGTGCGGGAACAGGTTGAAATGCTGGAACACCATGCCGACTTCGCGGCGGATCGCTTCGATCTGCTTGAGGTCGTTGGTCAGTTCCACGCCATCGACCACGATGCGGCCCTGCTGGTGTTCTTCCAGGCGGTTGAGGCAGCGGATAGTGGTGGACTTGCCGGAACCCGACGGGCCGCACAACACAATACGCTCGCCCTGCTTGACGTTGAGGTTGATGTCTTTCAACACGTGGAACTGGCCGTACCACTTGTTCACGCCCTGCATCTGAATAATGCCTTCAGGGCTCACAGGCTTTTTATTTGCTTCGCTCATAAAAGAACTCCTAACGCTTGTGGCCTGTGTCGAGCTTGCGTTCCAGATGCATGGAATAGCGCGACATACCAAAACAGAAAATCCAGAACACCAGGGCGGCAAACACATAGCCTTCGGTGGCCATGCCCAGCCATTTCGGATCGGCGGCGGCTTGCTTGACGCTGTTGAGCAGGTCGAACAGGCCGATGATGATCACCAGGCTGGTGTCCTTGAACAGCGCGATGAAGGTGTTGACGATGCCGGGGATCACCAGCTTCAGGGCTTGCGGCAGAATCACCAGGCCCATGCTGCGCCAGTAGCCCAGCCCCATCGCTGCAGCCGCTTCGTACTGCCCCTTGGGAATCGCTTGCAGACCACCGCGCACCACCTCGGCCACGTAGGCCGACTGGAACAGGATCACGCCGATCAGGGCCCGCAGCAGCTTGTCGAAGTTCATGCCTTCAGGCAGGAACAGCGGCAGCATCACCGAGGACATGAACAGCACCGTGATCAACGGCACGCCGCGCCAGAATTCGATGAAGGTCACGCAGACCACGCGAATCGCCGGCATGTTCGAACGACGCCCCAGGGCCAGGACAATCCCCAGCGGCAGCGCACCGGCGATGCCGACGGTGGCGATCACCAGGGTCAGCATCAGGCCGCCCCACTGGCTGGTCGCCACGGCGTCCAGACCCAATACGCCGCCATGCAGCAGGCACCAGGCAATGATCGGGTACAGCACCAGGAAGCTCAGTCCGTACACCGCCTTATGGTGAAAGCGCGAGATGAACAACGGCGCCACGCCAACGATCGCCAGCCACACCGTCAGGTCCACGCGCCAGCGCAGTTCCGGCGGGTAGTAGCCGTA
This sequence comes from Pseudomonas sp. QLc11A, assembly GCF_052112305.1. Lineage (NCBI taxonomy): Bacteria > Pseudomonadati > Pseudomonadota > Gammaproteobacteria > Pseudomonadales > Pseudomonadaceae > Pseudomonas > Pseudomonas sp. QLc11A. The sequence goes on along the minus strand of NZ_JAVAJJ010000001.1, from coordinate 161,367 downwards.
CATGAACTGGCCGAAGCGCTGCTGGATGAACACCCAGCAGGCGCCCTCCTTGGTGCAGTCGGCCTGGCTGGTGCCAACCCAGTTGGCATCGAGGATCGCCCACTGCAGGATCGGCGGGACAACCAGGTAAATCAGATAGAACGCAAACAGGGTCAACAGCGTGTTGAGCCAGCTGGAGAACATGTTCGCGCGCATCCACGCCACCACACCGATGCTGCTGCTCGGTGGGGGCATGTCAGGTTTGAAAGTATGAGTGCTCATGCGCTTTTCCTTACCGCTCGATCAGCGCAATGCGCTTGTTGTACCAGTTCATCAGCAGGGAAATGCTGATACTGATCGCCAGGTACACGCTCATGGTGATCGCAATCACCTCGATCGCCTGGCCGGTCTGGTTCAGCACCGTTCCTGCGAACAGCGAGACCATTTCCGGATAACCGATACCGGCCGCCAGCGAGGAGTTCTTCGCCAGGTTCAGGTATTGGCTGGTCAGCGGTGGAATGATCACGCGCAGGGCTTGCGGGATGATCACCTTGCGCAGGGTCGGACCATTGCGCAGGCCGAGGGAATGCGCCGCTTCGGTCTGGCCGTGGCTGACCGACTTGATGCCCGAGCGCACGATCTCGGCGATGAACGCCGCGGTGTACACGGTCAAAGCCAGGGTCAGCGCCAGCAGTTCCGGGATCAGTACCCAGCCACCGACGAAGTTGAAGCCCTGCAGCTTCGGCATCTCCCAGTGCACCGGTGCGCCGAAAACCAGCGCGCACAGCGCAGGGATCACCAGGAACATCGCCAGGCCAACCCAGAACTTGTGGAATGGCACACCGGTGGCTTCAAAGCGTTTGGTGGCCCAGCGGCTCATCAGCACAATGGCGACGATGGCGACTACAACGCTGATCACAAACGGCCAGAAACCGTCCGCCATCAACGCCGCCGGCATGTTCAGGCCACGGCTGCTGACAAAGAAGGTATCGCCGAAGTTGTGGCTGTTGCGCGGCCCAGGCATGGTCAGGAACACCGCGAAGTACCAGAACAGGATCTGCAGCAGCGGCGGAATGTTACGGAAGACCTCCACGTACACCGTCGCCACTTTGGCGATGATCCAGTTCTTCGACAGCCGCGCCACACCCACGATGAAACCCAGGATCGTCGCCAGGATCACACCGATGAAGGTCACCAGCAGCGTGTTGAGCAGGCCGATGACAAACACCCGGGCGTATGTGTCCGCCTCGGTGTAGTCGATCAGGTGTTGAGCGATGCCGAAACCGGCACTGCGCTCCAGAAAGTCGAAACCGGAGGTAATGCCCCGGTGCTGCAGGTTGGTCTGGGTGTTATCGAACAGATACCAGCCCAGCGAGACCACCCCGATAACCGTGATGATCTGGAATACCCACGCACGCACTCGTGGATCGCTGAGGCTGAGCCTCTGCTTAGGTGCGCCGATTGAATTTTGCATGAAGTGCCCCGGAAATAATGGAACAGAACATCACCCGGTGGTTGGCCCACCGGGTGATAGAACCATCAGCGCACTGGTGGTGCGTATTGAATGCCGCCAGCGTTCCACAGAGCGTTCAGCCCGCGGTCGATTTCCAGCGGAGTGCTCTTGCCGAGGTTTTTCTCGAACACTTCGCCGTAGTTACCAACCTGCTTGACGATCTGCACGACCCAGTCTTTCTTCACTTTCAGGTCTTTGCCGTATTCACCGTCGGTACCCAGCAGACGGGCAACATCAGGGTTCTTGGTGCCCTTGGCTTCGGCTTCGACGTTCTTCGAAGTGATACCGGCTTCTTCAGCGTTGAGCATGGCGTAGCCAGTCCAGCGCACGATGGCCAGCCACTCGTCGTCGCCATTACGCACGACCGGGCCCAGAGGCTCCTTGGAAATGGTTTCCGGCAGAACCACGTAGTCCTTCGGTGATGCCAGCTTGCTGCGCTGGGCGAACAGCTGGGATTTGTCGGAGGTCAGTACGTCGCAACGACCGGATTCCAGCGACTTGGCGCTTTCGTCGGAGGTGTCGAAGGTGATCGGGGTGTATTTCAAGCCGTTGCCGCGGAAGTAGTCGGAAACGTTCAGCTCGGTCGTGGTACCGGCCTGGATGCAGATGGTTGCACCGTCCAGCTCTTTAGCGCTTTTCACGCCCAGCTTGTTGTTTACCAGGAAGCCGATGCCGTCGTAGTAGGTGATGAAGCCCGGGAATTTCAGGCCCATGCCCGCATCACGGGAGCTGGTCATGGTGGTGTTGCGCGACAGAATGTCGATTTCGCCGGACTGCAGCGCGGTGAAGCGCTCCTTGGCGTTCAACTGGCTGAACTTGACCTTGGTCGCGTCGCCGAAGACAGCCGCCGCCACTGCACGGCAGTAGTCAGCATCGATACCGACGATCTTGCCGGTGGAATCCGGAACCGAGAAGCCTGGCAGGCCATCGCTGACGCCACACTGCACGAAACCTTTCTTCATCACTGCATCCAGGGTTGCGCCCGCCTGGGCAAACCCGCTGACACCGAGCGCTGCAGCTGCAGTCACGATAGCCAGGGTGGATTTCAACATCTTCATTCAAACCTCCAGTTTTGCTCTTGTTGTGTCGGAGCGTGAGTCCTGTCGCACCCTTTTGAGGCGTAGTCGACCCGTGTTGGCTTGTTTTTGGGTCAACCGACGTAAGACGTTAGCTATGAGTCTAGTAGGAGAAAAATCCACATCATGGAAAACTCGCTCTCACCAGTCGGCCGAACGGGCTGTAGCCCTTTCACGTTCGCGAAGCCCCGTATCGGCCTTTGGCGAACATCCATCACCGGATTCTTTTCAATCCCACTAACAACCTCGGCCTGATAGTGTTACCGACAGGCGTAGGATTTTTCATACAGAGTTCGCCATAGCAAAGCCCGTACCACACCGCTCGCCGAAGCGGTTCAGCTGCAGGTCAATAGCAAAACTTGTAACCTTGCGACATCTTCGTAACTGATCAACCACACACGCACTCAGCCCTCGCACTCAATGAGAGCGCACGCACACTTTTGGAGCAGCCATGACCAACCCCTTGATTCTTGAACCCGTCAAGACCGCAGACGCCTGCGTTATCTGGCTGCACGGCCTGGGTGCCGATCGCTACGACTTCCTGCCAGTGGCCGAAGCCCTGCAGGAATCCCTGTTGAGCACCCGCTTTGTTTTGCCCCAGGCGCCGAGCCGCGCCGTCACCATCAACGGCGGATACGAGATGCCGAGCTGGTACGACATATTGGCCATGAGCCCCGCGCGCGCGATCAACCGCGAGCAACTGGAAGAGTCTGCCAACTGGATCATCGAACTGGTCGAATCGCAGAAGGCCAGCGGAATAGACGCCTCGCGGATTTTCCTGGCCGGCTTTTCCCAAGGCGGTGCCGTGGTGATCCACACCGCTTTTCTGAAGTGGCAGGGACCGCTGGGTGGCGTCATTGCCCTTTCTACTTATGCACCGACCTTCAGCGACGAACTGCAACTGTCCGCCAGCCAGCAGCGCATTCCGGTACTGTCGATGCACGGCCAATACGACGATGTGGTGCAGAACTCGATGGGACGCAGCGCCTACGAGCACTTGAAGCATCGTGGTGTCACCGTGACATGGCAGGAATACCCAATGGGCCACGAAGTGTTACCCGAGGAAATTCGCGACATCGGCACCTGGCTCACCGAGCGCTTGCGTTGACCCTCCAGGTTCCTTTCTTTGTTTAAAAGGCCCCTTTGATCCATCCCACTACGCCGCGCCCGATTCTTGCATTACACTGGCCGGCGTACATTCCTTAACCAATTGATGAGATGACCGTGCTCAAAGCACTCAAGAAAATGTTCGGTAAAAGCGAGACTGAGCAACTCGCGCCAGTCCCCAGCGCTCCGTCTCACGCTCCCAGCCACCGCACCGACGGTAATCAGCCTGAACGGACCGCCACCACGACGGCACCCAAGCATGAGCCCAAGCCCGCACCCGCTGCCCAACCTGTGGCGATAGCAGCCCCGGAACAGCCGCTCAGCGAAACACCGAAACCCGCCAAACCGCGCCGCGAACCCAAGCCCAAAGCGCCGGTCATCCCATGGAAACTCGAAGACTTCGTTGTCGAGCCCCAGGAAGGCAAAACCCGCTTCCACGATTTCAAGCTGGCCCCTGAACTGATGCACGCCATCCAGGACCTGGGCTTCCCGTATTGCACGCCGATCCAGGCACAGGTGCTGGGCTTCACCCTCGCTGGCAAAGACGCCATCGGCCGCGCCCAGACCGGTACCGGCAAAACCGCTGCGTTCCTGATCTCGATCATCACCCAGTTGCTGCAAACCCCGCCGCCGAAAGAGCGCTACATGGGTGAGCCACGGGCGCTGATCATCGCGCCGACCCGCGAACTGGTGGTGCAGATCGCCAAGGACGCCGCCGACCTGACCAAGTACACCGGCCTCAACGTCATGACCTTCGTCGGCGGCATGGACTTCGACAAGCAGCTCAAGCACCTCGAAGCCCGCCACTGCGACATCCTGGTGGCCACGCCGGGCCGCCTGCTGGACTTCAACCAGCGCGGCGACGTGCATCTGGACATGGTCGAAGTGATGGTGCTGGACGAAGCCGACCGCATGCTCGACATGGGCTTCATCCCGCAAGTGCGCCAGATCATTCGCCAGACGCCGCCGAAGGCCGAGCGCCAGACGCTGCTGTTCTCCGCGACCTTCACCGAAGACGTGATGAACCTGGCCAAGCAATGGACCACCGACCCTGCCATCGTCGAAATCGAAGTCACCAACGTGGCCAACGAAAACGTCGAGCAGCACATCTACGCCGTGGCCGCTGCCGACAAGTACAAGCTGCTCTACAACCTGGTCAACGACAATGGCTGGGAACGGGTGATCGTGTTCGCCAACCGCAAGGATGAAGTGCGACGCATCGAAGAACGCCTGGTGCGCGACGGCATCAACGCTGCGCAACTGTCCGGCGACGTGCCGCAGCACAAGCGCATCAAGACCCTGGAAGGTTTCCGCGAAGGCAAGATCCGCGTTCTGGTCGCCACCGACGTGGCCGGTCGCGGTATCCACATCGACGGCATCAGCCACGTGATCAACTTCACCCTGCCGGAAGTGCCGGACGACTACGTGCACCGCATCGGACGGACCGGTCGTGCTGGCGCCGACGGTGTGTCCATCAGCTTTGCCGGTGAAGACGACTCCTACCAGTTACCGTCCATCGAGGAAAAACTGGGGCGCAAGATCAGCTGTGAAACACCACCGACGCATCTGCTGCGGGCGGTTGAGCGCAAGCGCCCACACTAAAGGACGCTGAAAAGACAAGCGCAGCCGGAAACGGACTGCGCTTTTTTTTCGCCCGGATATTGTGAGATACAACTAAAAGTCCATAATGGACAAATTAGTTTACTTTCAGTCCCGGAGCCGACCATGTCCAATACGCCCCAAGTGATCAACCAGAACCAGGCTCGCGAATTGCTGGCGCAGGTCGACGTGCCGCAGATCCTGCGCAAAATGTTCCGTGACCTGGCGGCCGGGCAAGCCGTGCAACCGGCACAACAACTGGTGGAATTTCCCCAGGGCGCCGGTGACTTCATCAACTACCTGGGTGTGTTGGCCGAAGACAGCGTGTACGGCATCAAGACTTCACCGTACATCGTCCGTGAGCAGGGCCCCTTGGTGACTGCATGGACTGTGCTGATGTCGATGCACACCGGTCAGCCGCTGTTGCTATGCGACGCCGGCGAATTGACCACCGCACGCACCGCCGCGACCACCGCCGTGGCGGTCGATGCCCTCGCGCCGCTTGCTGCCAATCGCCTGGCCATCATCGGCAGCGGCAAAGTGGCCCAGGCGCACCTGCATTACGTGAAAGGCCTGCGCGACTGGCAGAGCATCAGCCTGTACGCGCCGCACCTGAGCGATGATGCTCAAACCGTGAGCCTGCTGAAAAACATCGAACCACGCCTGAACATCGTTGAGAGTCGCGAAGCTGCCGTGCAGGACGCCGACGTGATCATGCTCTGCACCTCATCCGCAGGTCCGGTGATCGATCCGTCGAGCTTGCGCAAACCGGCGCTGATCACCTCCATCAGCACCAACGCCCCGCGTGCCCACGAAGTACCGCCGCAAAGCCTCAATGACATGCAGGTGTTCTGCGACTATCGCCTGACCACCCCGGGCGCGGCCGGTGAAATGCTGATCGCCGGCGAACAACATGGCTGGGACAAAAGCGCGATTGTCGGCGACCTGCCGGACCTGCTCAGCGATAAAGTCCAGCGCCCCGGTTACGATCGGCATGTGTTTTTCCGCTCCATCGGGCTGGGCCTGGAAGACATTGCGCTGGCCAATGCGATCTATCGCCTCACGCACTAACACCAACAGTCACCTGTGGGAGCGAGCTTGCTCGCGATAGCTATCTGTCATTCAGAAATGATGTTGACTGATACACCGCCATCGCGAGCAAGCTCGCTCCCACAAAGGCACCGACTTTATTGGCATTGGCGCTCTAAAGGAGACATTCATGAGCCAGGCAGATTTCATCATCATCGGCGGCGGTATCGCCGGCGCTTCCACCGGTTTCTGGCTGTCGCAGCATGGCCGTGTGATCGTACTCGAACGCGAATCCCATCCGGCCTACCATTCCACCGGACGTTCGGCTGCCCTGTACACCGCCGCCTACGGCACCCCGCAGGTTCGCGCACTGACCCTGGCCAGCCGGGACTTTTTCGACAATCCGCCCAGCGGTTTCTGCGAACACCCGCTGCTGACGCCACGCGGCGAAATGACCGTGGATTTCACCGGCGACCCGGACGAACTGAACAGGCAATACCAGAGCGCGAAAGCCACGGTGCCGGAGATGCAATTGCTCAGCACCGACGAGGCCTGCGCGCTGGTACCTATCCTGCGCCGGGAAAAAGTCCACGGCGCGATCTACGATCCGACCGCCACCGACATCGACACCGACGCCCTGCATCAGGGATACCTGCGAGGCATCCGCCGCAATCAGGGCGAAGTCCACACCGACGCCGAAGTCGTCAGCCTGAGCCGCGATGACCAGGGTACATGGCACGTCCAGACCGGCACTCAGACGTTCAGCGCCCCGGTCATCATCAACGCCGCCGGCGCCTGGGCCGACAGGATCGGCGAACTGGCCGGCGCCAGGCCCCTGGGTCTGCAACCGAAACGCCGTGCCGCGTTCATCTTCGCCGGCCCGGAGGGCGTGGACATCCATCATTGGCCAATGCTGGTCAGCCTCGACGAATCCTTCTATATGAAACCCGACGCCGGGATGTTCCTCGGTTCGCCGGCCAACGCCGATCCGGTGGAACCCCATGACGTACAGCCTGAAGAGCTGGACATCGCCATGGGCATCTACCAGATCGAAGAAGCCACGACCCTGACCATTCGCCGCCCGACCCGCACCTGGGCCGGCCTGCGCAGCTTCGTCAGCGACGGCGATTTGCTGTCCGGCTTCGATCCACAGGTGCCAGGGCTGTTCTGGGTCGCGGCGCAAGGCGGGTATGGCATCCAGACTTCGCCGGCCATGGGCCAGGCCAGCGCCGCACTGGTGCGCGGTGCGGCGTTGCCCGAGTCGCTCGGCCGGTTTGGCCTGAATGCCGACATGCTCTCCCCTGCCCGCCTCGGCTGAGCCTGATACTCAGGTGACGTGCCCCCACGATTACGGCACACTTTCAGCGCCCCTTTGATGGGGCGCTGACGCTGCCTGGAGTTCCACTGTATGAACGCCCCCGAAAAAGACTCGGCCCTGGACGACACGTCCCTGGATAACTTCCACGCGATCGCCGACGCCATCGCCACGTTGTTTTTCCCCCACGCCGAAGTGGTGCTGCACGACCTGCGCACGCAAAAGGTCGACTACATCGCCAACAACCTGTCCAAGCGGGAAATCGGCGACGATTCGGCGCTGGAAGACATGCTCAGCGACGATGTCAGCGAACGAAACATCGGGCCGTACGAAAAGCTAAATTGGGATGGCCAGAAGATTCGCAGCCTCAGCACGGTACTGCGCGACAGCGAAGGTCATCCGCTGGCGGTGCTGTGCATCAACCTGAATATTTCGCTGTTCGAGAATGCCAAGGCCGCTTTGGACCTGTTCCTGTCGCCGACCAAACTGATCCCGCAACCGGATGCACTGTTCCGCGATGACTGGCAGGAGCGGATCAACACCTTCCTCCACGCCTGGCTGCGCGAACGTCAGTTGAGCCTGAACCTGCTGACCCGTGACCACAAGCGTGAGCTGGTGCTGGCGTTGCACGCCGAAGGCGCGTTCAAGGGCAAAAGCGCATCGAACTACGTGGCCAATGTGCTGAACATGGGCCGGGCGACGGTGTACAAGCATTTGAAGGAATTGAAGGGCTAGGCCCCAAGAGATGTATTGGCTGGCAGGGCCTCATCGCGAGCAAGCTCGCTCCCACAGTGTCCGAGTCGTGCGCAAGAGATATGTACACCACTGAACCTGTGGGAGCGAGCTTGCTCGCGATAGCGGACTATCAGTCGCCGTAGATGTCCGACTTGAAGTACTTGTCCGAAATCTTCTGATACTCACCACTGGCACGAATGCCATCAATGGCCGTGTTCAACTCGCTGACCAGTTCAGTGTTGCCCTTGCGCACGGCAATCCCCGCCCCCTCGCCCACATACTTCGGATCTTTCAACTCCGGCCCGACAAAGGCATAACCCTTGCCACGCGGCATCGACAGGAAGTCATTGAGTGGAATGGTGTCGGCAAAAATCGCGTCGAGGCGACCGGCCGCCAGATCCATGTAGATTTCTTCGTTGTTGCTGTAGCGCTTGACGTTGATGCCCTTGGGCTCGAACACCTCGGTAGCGTAACGGTCCGTGGTGGTGGCGCGCTGCACGCCGACGGTCTTGCCCTTGAGGCTGGCGTACTGGTCATCCACCACCGCGCCGTCCTTCATCACCAGGCGCGAGGAGGTGAAATAGTACTTGTGGGTGAAGTCCACCGACTTCTTGCGGTCTTCGTTGATGGTCATGGACGACAGCGCCATGTCGATTTTCTTCACCTTCAGAGAAGGAATCAGACCGTCGAACTCGCCTTCGACCCACACACACTTGACCTTCATCTGCGCGCACAGGGCATTGCCGATGTCATAGTCGAAACCGACGATCTCGCCTTTGTCGGTTTTCGAAGCGAACGGTGGATACGCGGCTTCGATGCCGATGCGCAGGGTTTTCTCGGCGGCGAACACAGAACTGCACGCCAACAGGCTCAGGGCCAGACCGGTGATGAGGGGAAACTTCTTCATGTTCGTTTTCTCGCGGTTGTTGTTGGTTTGGCAAGACAGAAGAAAAAGCTGAAACGGGGGTGGAAACCTTTTTGTACTTATAATTCCATCTTGGACTTTTATGTATTAGTCGTCAATCAGGCAAATGCAGCTCGTGCCGGCCGATGGTCGGGTGGTGAATCCAGGGGTGATTGGTTGAATCTAAAGGCCTCATCGCGAGCAAGCTCGCTCCCACAGGTTCTTCGTCGTACACAAAACTCATGTTCGACCACATCCACTGTGGGAGCGAGCTTGCTCGCGATGACTGACTAAAGAACGCCGCAGGAACTACTGCTTCCAGCGATCCGCCGCCGCATGATCACTGTCACGCCCCTCGACCCAGCGCGGCCCGTCGCTGGTGTTTTCCTTCTTCCAGAACGGCGCGCGGGTTTTCAGGTAATCCATGACAAAGGCGCAGGCGTCGAATGCCGCCTGACGATGAGCGCTGGCCGCGCCGACGAAGACAATCGGCTCGCCCGGCTCCAGGGCGCCGATGCGGTGCAGCACTTCCAGCTTGAGCAGCGGCCAGCGCTGCTCCGCCTCAATGGCGATCTTGCCCAAGGCTTTTTCAGTCATGCCGGGATAGTGCTCGAGGAACATCCCGGCGACGTCCAGACCGTCATTGAAGTCGCGCACATAGCCGACAAAGCTCACCACCGCACCCACACCGACATTGGCGTCGTGCATGGCATTGACCTCGGCGCCCGGATCGAACGGCGTGGACTGCACGCGAATGGCCATGGTTCAGCCTCCGGTCACGGTCGGGAAGAACGCCACTTCATCGCCCTCGCTGACCGGCTCGTCGAGCTGGCAGAGGTCTTCGTTACGGGCGCACATCAGGTTCTGCTCGCTCAATACCTCGGCACCGTCGCGCTGGGCCAACAGCGCGCGGACATCGTCGACGGTGGCGAAGTTGCCTTCAACCTTCACCGAGTCCAGCCCCAGCGCTTCACGATAACGGGCGAAAAACTTCACGGTCACGTTCATGGCTGCTCCGCCTGGAAATGTCCGCTCTTGCCGCCGACCTTCTCCAGCAGACGCACGCTTTCGATGGTCATGCCGCGGTCCACGGCCTTGCACATGTCGTAGATGGTCAGCGCGGCGACACTGGCGGCGGTCAGCGCTTCCATCTCGACGCCGGTCTGCCCGGACAGCTTGCAGCGCGCCACGATGCGCACCGAATCGTCGCCTTCGGCACTGAGTTCGACCTTGACGCCGGTCAGCATCAGCGGATGGCACAGTGGAATCAGATCGCTGGTTTTCTTCGCCGCCTGGATGCCGGCAATGCGCGCCACGGCAAACACATCACCCTTGGGGTGGCCGCCGCTGACGATCATCTGCAGGGTCTCGGGCAGCATGCGCACCAGCGCTTGGGCCGTCGCCTCACGGAACGTCACGGCTTTTTCAGTGACGTCGACCATGTTGGCGCGGCCTTGGGAATCGAGATGAGTCAGCACGGGATTACTCCTGATCAGGAGCGTCGATTGTAAACCTGTGGGTCAATTTTTCGCACGCACGATTATCGGACCACACATCCCCCTGTAGGAGCGAGCCTGCTCGCGAAAAACGCAAGGACAACGCGGTCATTCAGGTAACACGCATTATCGTTCACGTCCATCGCGAGCAGGCTCGCTCCTACAGGGGTTATGGGTCGGGCATAAAAAACCGGGCGGCCCGCGAAGGCCGCCCGGTTTTGTGTGGAGCGATTACAAGTGCGATTCGGCGTATTCGGCCAGGATCGAACGTGGTACCCCTTGCAAGGTGATGTGCACCCCGTTCGGGAAGTCCTTGAAGCGTTCAGTGAGGTAGGTCAGCCCGGAGCTGGTCGCGGACAGGTAAGGGGTGTCGATCTGTGCCAGGTTGCCCAGGCACACCACTTTGGAGCCGGCGCCGGCACGGGTGATGATGGTTTTCATCTGGTGCGGCGTGAGGTTCTGGCATTCGTCGATCAGGATCAGGCTCTGCTGGAAGCTGCGGCCCCGGATGTAGTTGAGGGATTTGAACTGCAACGGCACTTTGCTGAGGATGTAGTCGACGCTGCCATGGGTGCTTTCGTCATCCATGTGCAAGGCTTCGAGGTTGTCGGTGATGGCGCCCAGCCACGGCTCCATTTTTTCCGCCTCGGTGCCGGGCAGGAAGCCGATTTCCTGGTCCAGGCCCTGCACGCTGCGGGTGGCGATGATGCGGCGATAACGTTTGCTGACCATGGTCTGCTCGATTGCAGCAGCCAGCGCCAGGATGGTTTTACCCGAGCCTGCGGCACCCGACAGGTTGACCAGGTGGATGTCCGGATCGAGCAAGGCGTACAACGCCAGGCTCTGATAGATATCACGCGGTTTCAGGCCCCAGGCCTCTTGGTGCAACAGTGGTTCCTGGTGCAGGTCGAGGATCAGCAAGCGGTCCTCTTCGATCTCCTTGATCCAGCCGACAAAGCCCTGTTCATCAATGATGAATTCATTGATGTGCACCGCCGGCAGATTGTCGATCAACTGCACCTGATGCCAGGTGCGGCCGTGGTCCTGACGGGTTTCAACCTTGCTCACGCGGTCCCAGAAAGAGCCGGTCATGTTGTGGTAGCCATTGGGAAGCAAGGACACGTCATCGACCAGTTGGTCGGTGCTGTAGTCCTCGGCCGCGATCCCGCAGGCGCGCGCCTTGAGGCGCATGTTGATGTCTTTGGTGACCAGCACCACGGGCTTCTTCGGGTCGCGTGTGTGCAGATCGATCAGTTGATTGATGATTTTGTTGTCATTCAGGTGCTCGGGCAGAATCAGGTTCGGCTCGGCATGCTTGCTCATCAGAATTGACAGCAAACCCTTGGGTCCGCTTTTGCCACGCTGGATCGGCACACCCTGCTCGACGTCCTCGGGTGAGGCATCGCCCAGGGTCTTGTCGATCAGGCGGATGGCCTGGCGGCATTCGGCGGCAACGCTGTGATGCCCGCTCTTGAGCTTGTCGAGCTCTTCTAGCACGGTCATCGGGATTGCGACGTGGTGTTCTTCGAAGTTGAGCAGCGCGTTTGGATCGTGAATCAATACGTTGGTATCGAGTACATAAAGGATTGGCTGGTTGGAAGAAGAGCTACGTCCGTGATCATCCATACTCGGTCACCTTTGTGGGAGCCATTCGACGCAATACCCTGACGGTGCTGCGCCTCGAAGTGACTGCCGAATACACCTGCGGGGACTCAAGTGTTTTGCCTGCATAGCTGGGTCTTGGGAGACGCCACCTGTGTTGCAGGTTTCGGCGGTCTGTCTTCGTAATACTCCAAAACGTGTGACAGAAAAAAGTACTTTGACGCTTTTTTGAAGTTTATTTTTCAGAGTGACCAATAACACTTGGCGGACTGCCATCACCCGTTTACAGTCGGAAGTCAACCTGCAACAAACTCCCCTGCAAAATCGCCAAAAACCCAATGTTTACTGGGTTTGGCCGTTTCAGCGAAATGCATCCTGGCAATCCTCCCAACCGATCCCGACCGGCGCCGTTTGTGTGACCAGCCACGGCAACGCCGTTTTCACCCCATCCTGCTTCACATTGAAATTGATGACCCCGTGCCGCCACAGCAGCATCAGGGTCAGCACCCGTTGCGCACTCGGGTTGCCCTTGAGTTTGCCGGCGCCGTCCTGGGCGTCGATGTCCCACAGCGCTACCTGCAATCCCTGAGCCTTGAAGAAGCCTTCGGCATCGGAACGGCGCTGGCCATCGGGCGGACGGAACAGTGGCACGAAGTTCTCCGGCAGCTTGCTTTTGACCAGTTCGGCGCTGCGGCGCACCGAGTCCTGCCAGTCCTGCCAGTGACTGTGGGAGCGAAATTCCCAGCCTTGCACGCCGATGCACTGGGTCGAGTAGGTCGCTTGCAGGTGACTCACCGATTGCTCGGCCAAACGGGCCTGGATGTCCTTGCCGAGGACAAAGAACGTCCCGCTCATGTTCGACTTGCGCAGGTACTCGGTGACCCAGGCGGTGTTGTCCGGCGCGGCGTTGGCAGCACTGTCGAAGGTCAGCAGAAACAGCCGGTCGTGCATCCCGTCGCCGGAGCGCTCATAGTCGCCAAAATGATCGACTTCGCTGCTGGTTTGCGGGAACAGGGCGGCCTTGCGCAATTGTTCGTCCAGGTACTGGGTGTGGAACACACGACTCGGCTCGGCCCACTTGATGTAGTAGCTGTCTGCACTGACCTGGAACTTGGCAGCTTGTTCGCGCAGGGTGGGCATGTCTTCGACCAGAAAACAGAACGACGCATCCTGGTCGCAACTCTGTTGGGCGTAGTTGTAGTTGGCCAGCAGCCGTTGCCACAGATGCTGGCGAACCCGGTTGACCGATTCCAGGTTGATCGTACGCAAGCCCAGGCGCTGGGCCATGGCGGGCTCGTCCAGCGCTTCGCTGGCCAACAGCACACTGGAAAACATGAGGATCTCGGCCCTCGACGCCACGTCGAACAGCGTTGGACTGACGAGTTTTTCTGGCCAGGTGCTGCGATCAAGCGTCGCCACATCGCCCGGTGCCGCGATGGCAGCGACGCTCAGTAGCCAGATCGAGATGAGAAAAGCGATACGCAATGGGATGTCTCCATAACAAAACCCGCGCGGCACTATAGCTGATCGCGGCCCTCATTCCCGCAGCAACCCCAACCTCCTGTGGGAGCGAGCTTGCTCGCGATGACGGTGCATCAGCCAACATCTTTTCCGAATGTCAGACCGCTATCGCGAGCAAGCTCGCTCCCACAGGTTTTGGTGCAAAGCCACCGGCCATCCACCTATGGACGCCATAGCTGGAGTCAACGCCGACAACCCCCTAGAATCGCCGCCATGATTAAAGGAGATGACTCATGCTGATGGTGATTTCACCCGCCAAGACCCTCGATTATGAAACACCGCCGGCGACCCAGCGCTTCACCCAGCCGCAGTACCTCGACCACTCCCAGGAGCTGATCCTGCAGTTGCGCGAACTGTCCCCGGCACAGATCAGCGAATTGATGCACGTTTCCGACAAGATCGGCGGGCTCAACGCCGCGCGTTTCGGCAGCTGGACGCCCGCGTTCACCCCGGAAAACGCCAAGCAGGCGCTGCTGGCCTTCAAGGGCGATGTGTACACCGGCCTGAATGCACAAACCTTCAGCGAAGCCGATTTTGACTATGCCCAGCAACATCTGCGCATGTTGTCCGGCCTGTACGGCCTGCTGCGTCCACTGGACCTGATGCAACCCTATCGCCTGGAAATGGGCACCAAATTGCCCAACGCCCGGGGCAAGGACCTGTATGCCTTCTGGGGTACACGCATCAGCGAATGGCTGAACGAAGCGCTGGTCGATCAAGGCGATGACGTGCTGCTCAACCTGGCGTCCAACGAGTACTTCTCGGCGGTCAAACGCAACGCCTTGAACGCACGCATCATCAATACCGAGTTCAAGGACCTGAAGAACGGCCAGTACAAGATCATCAGCTTCTACGCGAAAAAGGCTCGCGGCTTGATGAGCCGCTTCGTCATCGAAGAACGCATCAACGATCCGGCCACCCTCAAGCAATTCGACGTTCAAGGCTATCGCTACAGCGCTGAACAGTCCAAACCGGACAACCTGGTGTTTCTGCGCGATCACGCACCAGAGTGATGCAGCCGGTCGGCGCATGAGCGAACAACCCCTCATGCGCTGTCCATTGATCGTCCGACAATTTCCCCTCCGATCGCCAACCTATTGGCGTCAAAAAACCTTGATCATTTCCTAACTTTAGTTTCACTCGACTTCAATCATTTTTTTGCGTAGTGGCACTGATTTTTTTTAACAGTAGTGGCAAAAAACTATCCGACCCAATTATCAGCCTATATATCAAGGGCCAAACGGCAAGTGCTATCAATATGAGAGCAGTGCCATCTTTCTCAATATTTCAAGAAATTTCAGATTTCACGATGAGCGGACTGGAACTATGTCCAAACGCGCCGTTCATACCACTGGTAACGATTCTCGCCGAGCCTGTACGAGATAACTTACGCAGATAAGCGATTCTTGTAGCGAAGTTGCAATACCAACTTGCGCTGACTAATCACTGATTTGAGCAACGGCAAGCGGACAGGAGATAACGCAGCATGACTATCCCCTACAAGGCCACGGCTGTGCCCCTATAAACGTGCTCACCCGAGCACCCAACCGCTTGATCTACGGGCTTCCGGCCTGAGATCAAGCGTGCAAGGCCGTTGCACCTGCATCCTTCGAAAGGAGGATCGGCTGCATAACAGGGCAAATCATAACAACAAGGCCTAGTTGCGCACCCCTTGAGTGCATTTATTTAGACACTCGTAACTTATATGCCAGCACACGGCATTGCTGCGCCTGTAAGGCGCACTTGCGAGTGCACTAAAACACGCTGAACACCATTAACTCCGGCCATCTAAATGGCTTGATCAATACAGAGGTAATTGCGATGCGCATCAGCATATTTGGTTTGGGTTACGTTGGCGCAGTATGTGCCGGTTGCCTGTCTGCACGGGGTCATGACGTCGTTGGCGTCGATGTGGCCAAAGACAAGATCGATATGATCAATGCCGGCAAATCGCCGATTGTTGAACCAGGCCTGGGCGAACTTCTGGCCCAAGGCATCCAGACCGGTCGCCTGCGTGGCACCACCAACTTCGCCGAGGCGATTCGCGACACCGACCTGTCGATGATCTGCGTGGGCACGCCGAGCAAAAAGAACGGCGACCTGGAACTGAACTACATCGAGGCAGTGTGCCGCGAAATCGGTTTTGTCCTGCGTGACAAGACCACCCGCCACACCATCGTCGTGCGCAGCACCGTGTTGCCGGGCACCGTGGCCAACGTGGTCATCCCGATTCTCGAAGACTGCTCCGGCAAGAAGGCCGGCGTTGATTTCGGCGTGGCCGTGAACCCTGAGTTCCTGCGCGAAAGCACCGCCATCGCCGACTACGACCAGCCGCCAATGACCGTCATCGGCGAGTTCGACAAAGCGTCCGGTGACGTTCTGCAATCGCTGTACGAAGAACTCGACGCGCCGATCATCCGCAAGGACATCGCGGTCGCCGAGATGATCAAGTACACCTGCAACGTGTGGCACGCCACCAAGGTCACCTTCGCCAACGAAATCGGCAACATCGCCAAGGCGGTCGGCGTCGACGGTCGCGAAGTGATGGACGTGGTCTGCCAGGACAAGACCCTCAACCTGTCCCAGTACTACATGCGCCCGGGCTTCGCCTTCGGCGGCTCGTGCCTGCCAAAGGACGTGCGTGCACTGACCTACCGCGCCGGCTCCCTGGACGTGGAAGCACCGTTGCTCAACTCGCTGATGCGCAGCAACGAATCCCAGGTGCAGAACGCTTTCGACATCGTTTCCAGCCACGACAAACGCAAAGTCGCCCTGCTGGGCCTGAGCTTCAAGGCCGGTACCGACGACCTGCGCGAAAGCCCGCTGGTTGACCTGGCGGAAATGCTGATCGGCAAGGGCTACGACCTGAGCATCTACGACAGCAACGTCGAGTACGCCCGCGTTCACGGTGCCAACAAGGACTACATCGAGTCGAAGATTCCGCACGTCTCGTCCTTGCTCAACGCCGACTTCGACGCGGTGATCAACAACTCCGACGTGATCATCCTCGGCAACCGTGACGAGAAATTCCGTGCCCTGGTGCAGGACGTTCCACACGGCAAGCAGGTGATCGACCTGGTGGGCTTCATGTCCAAGGCCACCAGCGTCAAAGGTCGCACCGAAGGTATCTGCTGGTAAGCCCCCTGTAGGAGCGAGCTTGCTCGCGATGCACCTGAGTACACCGCTGGGTATCAGATACCCAGCGTCATCGTTGGCGACCATCGCGAGCAAGCTCGCTCCTACAGGTTTGTACGCCTGCGTTAACCCGAGATCTAGACGGATGCAGATTATGCACAGGCTAAAGCACGGCCTACTCCAGGCCGCCGGTTGGCTGTTCTACCTGAGTTTACTGATGGGCCTCGCCATGGCGTTGCCCCTGTCCACGTTCGACTCCGAGTCGAAGGACTTCATTTTCCTGATTGGCGCCGTGGGTATCTGGCGCTACTCGATGGGTGCCACGCACTTTGTGCGCGGCATGATTTTTCTGTACGTCGTCTACCCGCACCTGCGGCGCAAAGTGCGCAAGCTGGGCAAAGCGGCTGACCCGTCCCACGTGTTTCTGATGGTCACCAGCTTTCGTATCGATGCGCTGACCACTGCGCAGGTCTACAGCTCGGTGATCCGCGAAGCCATCGACTGCGACCTGCCGACCACCGTGGTCTGCTCCATCGTGGAAATGTCCGATGAGCTGCTGGTCAAAAGCCTGTGGAACCGGATGAACCCACCGGCCCGGGTCAAGCTCGACTTCGTGCGCATTCCCGGCACCGGCAAGCGCGATGGCCTGGCCTACGGCTTCCGCGCCATCTCCCGGCACCTGCCGGACGATCGCGCCGTGGTCGCAGTGATTGATGGTGACACCGTGCTCGGCGAAGGCGTGGTGCGCAAGACCGTGCCGTGGTTCCAGTTGTTCGGCAATGTCGGCGGCCTGACCACCAACGAATTCTGCGAAGTGCGCGGCGGCTACATCATGAGCGAATGGCACAAGCTGCGTTTCGCCCAGCGTCACATCAACATGTGCTCGATGGCCCTGTCCAAGCGCGTGCTGACCATGACCGGGCGCATGTCGGTGTTCCGCGCCACCGTGGTCACCAACCCGGAGTTCATCGCCGACGTGGAAAGCGACTCGCTGCAACACTGGCGCCTGGGTCGTTTCAAGTTCCTTACCGGCGATGACAAGTCGAGCTGGTTCAGCCTGATGCGCCTGGGCTACGACACCTTCTACGTGCCCGACGCGGCGATCAATACCGTTGAACACCCGCCGGAAAAGAGCTTCATCAAGGCCAGTCGCAAACTGATGTTCCGCTGGTACGGCAACAACCTGCGGCAGAACTCCCGTGCCCTGGGCCTGGGGATCAAGCGCCTCGGCATGTTCACTTCGGTGGTGCTGTTCGACCAGCGCGTGTCGATGTGGACCTCGCTGCTGGGCCTGACCGTGGCGCTGATCGCCAGCTTCAAGTACGGCACCGCGTTCATCCTGGTGTACCTGCTGTGGATCGGCATCACCCGGTTCATCCTGACCTTGTTGCTGTCGTGCTCCGGACACCGGATCGGCCCGGCCTACCCGGCGATTCTCTATTACAACCAGATCGTCGGCGCGCTGGTGAAGATCTACGTGTTCTTCCGCCTCGACCAACAGTCCTGGACTCGCCAACCCACTTCTCTGACCCGTGATCTCGCCAGCTTTCAACGTTGGTTCAACACCTGGTCGTCTCGGACCATGACCTTCTCTGCCGGCAGCATTTTTGTCGCCGTGCTGCTGTTGATGGTCTGACCGCCCCCTTATTGAATTAACCAGGAAATCGCCCTTATGAATACCGCCGTCAACGCCAACGTAGTGCACGAATCCGAAGCCCAGCGCCAACACGCCCGCGTGAAAATCCCGGCCAAGTTGCGCTTCTTCGGCCCTGACCGGACACCGGTCGAAGCCCGGGTGATCGACCTTTCCGCCGGTGGCCTGGCGTTCAACGCCGGTCAGTTGCCGCTGAAAATTGGCGATGTGTACAAGGCCCGCCTGCAATTCGTCATCGACAACCTCG
Organism: Pseudomonas sp. QLc11A; assembly: GCF_052112305.1. Lineage (NCBI taxonomy): Bacteria > Pseudomonadati > Pseudomonadota > Gammaproteobacteria > Pseudomonadales > Pseudomonadaceae > Pseudomonas > Pseudomonas sp. QLc11A. The sequence goes on along the minus strand of NZ_JAVAJJ010000001.1, from coordinate 142,455 downwards.
GCCTGGCCATGGACGTCGAGTTGCAGGTCCGCTCCTTCGACCGCGAAACCGGACGTGCCGGCTGCCAGTTCCAGAACCTGGAACCACGGGACATCTCGACCCTGCGCCACCTGATCACTTCGCACCTGGCTGGCGACATCGTCAGCGTGGGTGAAATGCTGGCGACCCTGCAGCGCGACAACTTCACCAAGGCGCGCAAGATGAAGGACGGCGGCCACGGTATGACCGCGTTCGGACGCCTGAAAGCCGTGACCTTCAGCCTGGGGATCTTTGTGGTAGGTGTTGCCGCCTTCGGCTTCGTTTTCAAATCGGTGTACGGCATGTACTTCGTCAGTCACGCCCAGGCCGGTCTGGTCAGCGTGCCGGGCGTGAACATCACTATGCCTCGCGACGGTACCGTACAGAGCCTGGTGAAAGCCGACGGCGTAGCCGCCAAGGGCGCACCGCTGGCGACTTTCAGCACCAGCATGCTCGACGTGCTCAAGGGCCATCTGGACGAAGACCAACTGCAACCGGCCAAGGTTGCAGAACTGTTCGGCAAGCAGATGACCGGCACCCTGACCTCGCCTTGCGATTGCACCGTGGCCCAGCAAATGGTCGCCAACGGTCAGTACGCCAGCAAGGGCGACGTGATCTTCCAACTGGTCCCGCGGGGCGGCGAAGCCAATGTTGAAGCGCGCTTCTCCTATCGCCAGTTCGGCGACGTACGCCCGGGTACTTCGGTGCGCTTCCAGATCGCCGGCGAAGACAAGAGCCGCACCGGCAAGATCGTCAGCAGCACCAGCCTGAAAAGCGCCGACCTGTCCTCGGACATCCGCGTGCTGATCCAGCCGGACGAAACCCTGGACAGCGCCCTCGCCGGCCGCCCGGTGGAAGTCAGCAGCGACCGTGGCCCGAACCTGAACTGGCTGATCGACAAAGCCATGGCTGTCGGTCTTTAAGTCGAGGATATGCCTGTGACTACTCCAACCCTCAACACGCCGCCGACCCTGTGGGAGCGAGCTTGCTCGCGATGGGATCGACGCGGTTTGTCTGATGCACCGAGCCAGCCGCATCGCGAGCAAGCTCGCTCCCACATGGGATTTGCGTTCTGTTCGCTAGCCCTGGCGGTCAGCCTCAGCGGCTGCGCCGGCCTCCCCGACCAGCGCCTGGCCAACGAAGCGCTCAAGCGCGGCGATACCGCCACCGCTGCGGCGAACTACCGGCAACTGGCAGACCTGGGCTACAGCGAAGCACAGGTCGGCCTGGCCGATATCCAGGTCGACAGCCATGACCCGGCGCAGATGAAACAGGCCGAGGCGACTTACCGCGCCGCGGCCAGCGTTTCGCCGCGCGCCCAGGCACGCCTCGGTCGCCTGCTGGTGGCCAAGCCCGGCTCCACCGAAGCCGAGCAGCACGAAGCCGAAACCCTGTTGAAAAAAGCCGCCGCCGCGGGCGAAGGCAACACGCTGATTCCGCTGGCGATGCTGTACCTGCAATACCCGCACAGCTTTCCCAACGTGAATGCCCAGCAGCAGATCAGCCAATGGCGTGCCGAGAACAAGCCGGAAGCCGGCTTGGCGCAAGTGCTGCTCTATCGCACCCAGGGCACCTACGACCAGCATCTGGATGACGTGGAAAAGATCTGCAAGGCCGCGCTCAACACCAGCGACATCTGTTACGTCGAACTGGCCACGGTCTACCAGAAACAGGCCAAGCCAGAACAACAGGCCGAGCTGATCAAGCAGATGCAAGCGGCTCACACTCGCGGCAGCGTTTCGGCGCAGCGCGTCGACAGCGTCGCCCGTGTGCTCGCCGATGCGACCCTGGGCAAGACCGACGAGAAGACCGCGCAATCGCTGCTCGAACCGATCGCCCCGGGCTACCCGGCGTCGTGGGTCACCCTCGCGCAGTTGATCTACGACTTCCCGGAACTCGGCGACGTCGACCAGATGATGAAGTACCTGGACAACGGCCGCGCCGCCGACCAGCCCCGCGCCGAGCTGTTGCTGGGCAAGCTCTACTTCGAAGGCAAACTGGTGCCGGCCGACGCCAAGGTCGCCGAGGAGCATTTCCAGAAAGCCGTCGGCCGCGAAGTCGCCGCCGATTACTACCTCGGCCAGATCTATCGCCGTGGCTACCTGGGCAAGGTCTATCCGCAGAAGGCCCTCGACCATCTGTTGACCGCTGCGCGCAACGGCCAGAACAGCGCCGACTTCGCCATCGCCCAACTGTTTTCCCAAGGCAAGGGCACCAAGCCTGATCCGCTGAACGCCTACGTCTTCAGCCAACTGGCCCTGGCCCAGAACACGCCGCAAGCCACCGAGCTTGCGCAAACAATCCAAACGCAATTGCCGCCCGACCGGTTGGCCGAAGCCCAACGCCTGTTGAAACAAGAACAGGCCGTGCGCGGTGCCCTGAGCCCGAACACGCCGGAACTGCACACCCTGCAAGAAGAAGTCAGCGAGGAAACCCAATGAAGTTGAATCCATTCATGAAGGCCGGCATCGGCCTGACATTCGCGCTGATCTGGTCTTGCCCGACGCTTGCTGCGATGACTGAAGAAACCAAGAACTTCGGCCTGGACGTGAAAATCACCGGCCAGTCCGAAGACGATCGCGACCTCGGCACCCAGCGCGGCGGCGACGTCAACGGCCTCGGCCTTGACCTGCGCCCGTGGGTGTATGGCGAAAGCGGCGCGTGGAGCGCTTACGCCATGGGTCAGGCGGTGACGTCCACCGACATCATCGAGACCGACACACTGCAAGAGTCCGAAGGCACCGAGAACACCAGCAACAATGACCGCCAGACCAAGAAGAACTACCTGGCGATGCGCGAATTCTGGGTCGGCTACAGCGGTTTCACGCCCTACCCCGGCGAGATCCTGAAACTCGGTCGTCAGCGTCTGCACAACGACGACGGTCAATGGCGCGATACCAACATCGAAGCCCTGAACTGGACCTTCGACACCACCTTGTTGCGCGCCAACGCGGGTGTCGCCGAGCGCTTCAGCGAGTACCGCACTGACCTGAAAGAGCTGTCCCCCAAGGACAAGGATCGCCTGCACGCCTACGCCGATGCCGAATACCAATGGACACCGGGTCACTGGGCCGGCATTCGCGGTCACCACACTCACGATGACGGCAAGCTCGACTATCCGGAACCGGGCGTACCTTCCGATTCGCTGGACAAAAAACAGAATGGCGACATCAGCTGGCTGGGCTTGCAGGCCAACAGCGATGCCTACAACTGGCGCAACACTAATACCTTCAACTACTGGGGCAGCATCACCGGCATGAGTGGCGACCGCGACACGGTCAACCCGCTGAACGCTGATGGCACCGCCCCCGCACAACCCAAGAGCAGCGGCAATGTCGATGGCTGGGCCACCGACCTGGGCGTGCGCCTGCGCCTCGATCCGCAATGGCAAGTCGGTGCGGCCTACGCCCGGGCCAGCGCCGATTACGAACAGAACGGCCTGGAAAGCAACCGCTCGAACTACACCGGTACACGTTCACGCGTGCACCGTTTCGGCGAAGCCTTCCGTGGCGAAATGAACAACATGCAATCGGCCACGCTGTTCGGTTCGTGGATGCTCAACGACGAGTACGACGCCAGCCTGATCTACCACAAATTCTGGCGCGTCGACGGCAACAAGCCGATCACCAGCGACGGCATCGATGCCGTGCAGAACAACACCGACGACGTGACCGGCGCCGTGTTGTCCAGCACCTCCCTGCCGCTGAACGATGGCGAAAAAGACCTCGGCCAGGAAATGGATCTGGTCGTCACCAAGTACTTCAAGCAAGGCCTGTTGCCAGCGGCGTTGAGCCAGAAGATCGATGAGCCTTCGGCCCTGGTGCGCTTCCGTGGCGGTGTGTTCAAGCCCGGCGACGCCTATGGCAAAGAAGTCGATTCGTACATGCATCGCGCGTTCATCGACGTGGTCTGGAAATTCTGATGCAGAGCGCGAAGGGAGTCCTCGACATGAACAGTGCCAAGAAAGGTTCCTTGACCTTGCTGGCCGGCGCGATGCTACTGGCAAGTGCGGCAGCCTTCGCGACTGTGGAGCCGGCTGCCCCCGCCAAGCCGGCCTCTGTTGCCAAGGAACTGCAACAGGCCAAGACCTACACCGTCAGCAGCGCGCCGACCGCGCCGCTGGAACTGGCCAAGCCGACGCTGCCGGACGTCTCGGGCTACACCGCCGAGGCCATCGCGAAAAAAATCGTGCGCAGCAAGGTCGGCAAAGTCAGCCTGCGCCGGATGATGCAGGAAGACGCCCTGAAGGACTTCATCGGTGGCGACAACAAGATGGCCGAGTGGGTGGTGCGTCAGCACGGCATCCCGCAGGCGATCTTCGTCGACGACGGCTACATGAACCTCAAGGACGTGGCGAAGAAACTGCCGAAGTACGTCATCGAAACGTCACCGGGCGTTTACCTCGCCAGGCTGCCGATCGTGGTCGGTCGTCACGGCATCCTCGAAATCGACAAACAGACTCAGGAACTGCGCCTGTCCCAGGAGGGCGGTGCGTTCCTGGTCAACGACGGTCAGTTGTTCGTACGCGATACCAAAATCACTGGCTGGCGCGAAAAGGACAACGGCCCGGCAACGTTCAATTCGCCGAAGGAATTCCGTCCGTTCCTGCTGTCCTGGGGCGGCACCGAGACCTACATCGCCAACAGCAAGATCGCCAGTTTCGGCTATGCCAACAGTAAGTCCTACGGCGTGAGTATTTCCCAGTACACGCCGAACATGGCCAAGGTGCTCAAGCGTCCTGAGCCGACCGGCTGGATCGTCGGCTCCGAGTTCTCGGACATGTGGTACGGCTTCTACTGCTATGAGACCCGCGACTTCGTGGTCAAGGGCAACACCTACAAAGACAACATCGTCTACGGCATCGACCCGCACGACCGTTCCCACGGCCTGATCATTGCCGACAACACGGTCTACGGGACCAAGAAGAAGCACGGGATCATTATTTCCCGTGAGGTCAACGACAGCTTCATTTTCAACAACCGCAGCTACGACAACAAGTTGTCGGGCCTGGTGATCGACCGTAACAGCGTGAACAACCTGATCGCCTACAACGAGATCTACCAGAACCACACCGACGGCATCACTCTCTACGAGAGTGCCGACAACCTGCTGTGGGGAAACAAGGTCATCAGCAACCGTCGCCACGGCATCCGCATTCGTAACAGCGTGAACATTCGCCTGTACGAAAACGTCGCCATGGCCAACGGGCTGACCGGCGTCTACGGCCACATCAAGGACCTGAGCAACACCGACCGTGACATCAAGCTCGACCCGTTCGACGCCCAGGTGTCGCTGATCGTGGTCGGCGGTGAGCTGGCGGCCAACGGCAGCGGCCCGCTGTCCATCGACTCGCCGCTGAGTGTCGAGTTGTATCGCGTGTCCATGCTCGCCCCGACCAAATCCAGCGGTATCAGCTTCACCGGCATCCTTGGCGAGCGTCAGGATGAAATTCTCGACCTGCTGGTGCGCCAGCAGAAAGCCGTGCTGATCGACCCCGTCGAACGCCAGACCGAAATGCAGGACTGAGGATAATCTTATGCACCCACACTTGATCAAATTACTCAGCCTGTCGGCCCTGACCGCCGGCATTCTCGCGGCCAGCACTGGCGCGCGTGCCGATGAAGTTCAAGCGCCCAAGTTCAGCGCCGAACCGTGCTGCAGCCTGTGCCCGGCCGCTCACGATGCGAAGAACTACACCACCCGCTATCAGCAGAACTTCACCACGCTGGTACAGGCCCAGGGCGACTGGCTGTTCCGTACGCAAGAAGACTTGCGCACAGAATTCGACACCACGCCCGCCGGCTACAAACGCATGAAGCAATTGCACGATGCGTTCAAGAGCAAAGGCGTGGAACTGGTTGTCGTGTACCAGCCGACCCGTGGCCTGGTGAACCGCAACAAGCTCAACCCGGCGGAGAAAGCCAGCTTCGACTTCGACAAGGCGCTGAGGAACTACAAGACCATGCTGGGCCGTTTCGCGCAGATGGGCTACGTCGTTCCGGACCTGTCGCCGCTGACCGACGAGTCGCTGCCCGAGACTCTTCCCGCCCACGACTTCTACTTCCGCGGCGACCAGCACTGGACCCCGTACGGTGCCCAGCGCACGGCGAAAATCGTCGCCGAGAAGGTCAAGCAATTGCCTGAATTCGCCGACATTCCCAAGCGCGAATTCGAGACCAAAAAGTCAGGTCGCATGGGCAAGACCGGAACGTTGCACAACATGGCCGGTCAACTCTGTGGCACCAGCTACGCGATCCAGTACATGGATCAGTTCATCACCGAGCCGAAGGGCGAAGCGGGCGATGGCGATCTGTTCGGCGATTCCGGCAATCCGCAAATCACCCTCGTGGGTACCTCCCACAGTGGCAAGAACTACAACTTCGCCGGTTTCCTCGAAGAGGCCATCGGCGCCGACATTCTCAACGTGGCGTTCCCCGGCGGCGGCCTGGAAGGTTCGATGCTGCAGTATCTGGGCAGCGACGAGTTCCAGAAGAACCCGCCGAAGATTCTCATCTGGGAATTCTCGCCGCTGTACCGCCTCGACCAGGAAACCATCTACCGCCAGATGATGGCGCTGCTGGACAACGGTTGCGAAGGCAAGGATGCACAGATGTCCGGCAGCGCCACGCTCAAGCCGGGCAAAAACGAATTGATGGTCAACAGCAAGAATATGGACCTGCGCAACAGCAGCCACCAGGTCGACATCCGCTTCGCCGATACGTCGGTGAAAACCCTGCAAGCCACCCTCTGGTACATGAACGGTCGCCACGAGGACATCAAGATCGACAAACCGGAAACTTCCGAGACTGACGGGCGTTTCGCTTTCGAGTTGCGCACGGACGAAGACTGGGCCTCGCAGAACCTGCTGGCCGTTGAAGTCCAGGGCCCCGAAGCCGGTGCCACGCCTCAGAAAGTCGAAGCGAAAATCTGCAAACGCAACGTATTCCCGAGCGCCGAGCAGCGTACTGCTTCGGTCGGGCAATGAGGTCTGCTATGCGAAATCCGAAACTGAAGCATCTGTTGGCACCGACGCTGTTGAGCCTGGCGATGTTTGCTGGCGCCACACAAGCGGCGGCGCCATTGCGTCCGCCACAGGGTTACTTTGCACCGATAGAGAAGGTCAAAACCGGCGACAAGAGCGAAAGCTGCGATGCGATGCCGACGCCCTACACCGGCTCGTTGCAATTTCGCAGCAAGTACGAAGGTTCGGACAAGGCCCGCTCGACCCTGAACGTGCAGTCGGAAAAAGCCTTCCGTGAAAGTACTGCCGACATCACCAAGATCGAGCGCGGCACCAGCAAGCAAGTGATGCAGTTCATGCGTGACGGTCGCCCGGAACAACTGGAATGCACGCTCAATTGGTTGACCGCGTGGGCCAAGGCCGATGCCTTGATGTCCAAGGACTTCAACCACACCGGCAAGTCGATGCGTAAATGGGCGTTGGGCAGCATGGCGTCTTCATACATTCGCCTGAAGTTTTCCGACTCCCGTCCGCTGGCCAACCATCAGCAAGAGTCGCAGTTGATCGAAGCCTGGTTCAGCAAGATGGCCGACCAGGTGGTCAGCGACTGGGACAACCTGCCGCTCGAGCAGACCAACAACCACTCGTACTGGGCCGCGTGGTCGGTGATGGCCACTTCCGTCGCCACCAACCGCCGCGACCTGTTCGACTGGGCCGTGAAGGAATTCAAGGTCGGCGCCAACCAGGTCGACGCCAGCGGTTATCTGCCCAACGAACTCAAGCGTGAACAACGGGCGCTGGCGTACCACAACTATGCCCTGCCGCCGCTGGCGATGATCGCCAGTTTCGCCCAGGTCAACGGTGTGGACTTGCGTCAGGAAAACAACGGTGCATTGAAACGCCTGGGAGATCGGGTGCTGTCCGGGGTGAAAGACCCGGATGAGTTCGAGGAAAAGAACGGCAAGGAACAGGACATGACCGACCTTAAGGTCGACTCGAAATTCGCCTGGCTCGAACCGTTCTGCACGCTCTACACCTGCTCGCCCGAGGTGCTGGCGAAGAAGCACAAGATGCAACCGTTCAAGACCTTCCGCCTCGGCGGTGACCTGACCAAGGTCTACGACCCGGCCAATGAAAAGGGCAGCAAGGGTTCTTGAAGACAGACACAAAACCTGTGGGAGCGAGCTTGCTCGCGATAGCGGTCTGACATTCAACATCGATGTCGACTGACACTCCCTCATCGCGAGCAAGCTCGCTCCCACAGGGTTAGTGCAGGACATGAGTTTTTGTGTGTTGCCCTCCAGATTTTTTTGGGGGGTTTGGGGGGGCCGTTGGCCCTTGACTGTTGGTTAAACATGGAGAGATCGGGATGGTATTTTCATCCAACGTGTTCCTGTTTCTGTTCTTGCCGATCTTCCTCGGCTTGTACTACCTGAGCGGGCAACGCTATCGCAATTTGCTGCTGCTGATTGCCAGTTACGTGTTCTACGCCTGGTGGCGTGTGGACTTCCTCGCACTGTTCGCCGGCGTCACGCTGTGGAACTACTGGATCGGCCTGAAAGTCGGGGCCGCCGGGGTCAGGACCAAACCGGCGCAGCGCTGGCTGCTGCTCGGCGTGGCCGTCGACCTGTGCATCCTCGGCTACTTCAAGTACGCCAACTTCGGCGTCGACAGCATCAACGCGATGATGACGTCGGTGGGCCTGGAACCCTTCATCCTGACCCACGTGCTGCTGCCGATCGGGATCTCGTTCTACGTCTTCGAGTCCATCAGCTACATCATCGACGTCTACCGTGGCGACACCCCGGCGACCCGCAACCTGATCGACTTCGCAGCGTTTGTGGCGATCTTCCCGCACTTGATCGCCGGTCCCGTGTTGCGCTTTCGCGACCTGGCCGACCAGTTCAACAACCGCACCCATACCCTCGACAAGTTCTCCGAGGGCTGCACGCGGTTCATGCAGGGTTTCATCAAGAAAGTCTTCATCGCCGACACCCTGGCGGTGGTGGCCGACCACTGCTTCGCCCTGCAAAACCCGACCACGGGCGATGCCTGGCTCGGCGCCCTGGCGTACACCGCGCAGCTGTATTTCGACTTCTCCGGCTACAGCGACATGGCCATCGGCCTGGGCTTGATGATGGGTTTCCGTTTCATGGAAAACTTCAAGCAGCCGTATATCAGCCAGTCGATCACCGAGTTCTGGCGGCGCTGGCACATCAGCCTGTCGACCTGGCTGCGTGACTATCTGTACATCACCCTGGGCGGCAACCGCAAAGGCACGTTGATGACCTATCGCAACCTGTTCCTGACCATGCTGCTCGGTGGTCTGTGGCACGGCGCGAACATCACCTACATCGTCTGGGGTGCTTGGCACGGCATGTGGCTGGCGATTGAAAAAGCCATCGGCCTGAACACCTCGCCACGCAGCATCAACCCGATCCGCTGGGCACTGACCTTCCTGCTGGTGGTGATGGGCTGGGTGATCTTCCGTGCGGAAAACCTGCACGTGGCCGGGCGCATGTACGGCGCGATGTTCAGCTTCAGCGACTGGTCGCTGTCGGAACTCAACCAGGCCAGCCTCACCGGCCTGCAAGTGGCAACGCTGATCGTAGCCTACGTGACCCTGGCGTTTTTCGGCCTGCGCGATTTCTACAGCAATCAGCCTCCGGTCAAGACCAAGCCTGCAGTGAACGTCGACGCCGACGGCCCTGCCGCTGCGACACCGGGAACGATCAAGGCCGTGCCTGGGGATAACCCGGCGAGCATCCACCAGCCTGGCTACACCGTCGGCGTCGAAGCCCAGGTGCAACCGGCCTACTGGACCGCTGACTGGTCGCGCTACGTGATGCGTGCGCTGGTGCTGCTGCTGTTCATCGCCTCGATTCTCAAACTCTCGGCGCAAAGCTTCTCGCCGTTCCTTTACTTCCAGTTCTGAGGGATCTGACCATGACCCGCTCATTACGCATCTTCTACATCGCGCTGTTCCTGGTGACCCTGCTGGTGCTCGGTCTGTGGTCGGTGCGCAGCTTCTTCGGCTTCAGCACCAACGCGGATGCGACGGTGCTCAACGGCCGCTGGAGCAAAGCCGTGGAAACGCACTACGACGACGAGTTCCCGATCAAGCGCCTGGGCACCAACCTCTGGGCCGCGCTGGATTTCAAACTGTTCAACGAAGGTCGTCCGGGCGTAGTGCTCGGTCGCGACCAGTGGTTGTACAGCGATGAAGAATTCCACCCGGTGGTCAACGAAGAGCTGAACCTGCAAGGCAACTACGCGCTGGTCGAAGGCGTGCGCCAGACCTTGAAGGAAAAAGGCGTGCAACTGGTGATGGCAGTGGTGCCGGCCAAGGCGCGCCTGTACCCGGAACACCTCGGTGAAGTGAAACCGGCGAGCATCCACGCCAACCTCTACAAGGACTTCCACCAGCGCCTGGCCGCCGACCGGATTCCGGCCCCTGACCTGCTCGGCCCGCTGCAACAGGCCAAGCAGAATGGCCAGCAAGTGTTCCTGCGCACCGACACCCACTGGACGCCGCAAGGCGCCGAGATCGCCGCCAACCGTCTGGCCAGGACCATCGCCGACAAGTACCCGCTGAGCGGCGAGCCGCAGCGCTTCGTCACCGAACCTGCCGAGACCATCACCCACAAGGGCGACCTGCGTCTGTTCCTGCCGCTGGACCCGCTGTTCGAAAACCTGATGCCTAAACAAGAGCAATTGCAAAAGCGCAATACGGTCGCGGCTGAAGACCAGTCCGCCGGTGACGACGCCTTGTTCGCCAACACCGAAGTGCCCGTGGCCCTGATCGGCACCAGCTACAGCGCCAACCCGAACTGGAACTTCGTCGGTGCGCTCAAGCAAGCGCTGAACAGCGACGTGGTCAACTACGCCGAAGACGGTCACGGCCCGATTCTGCCGATGCTCAGCTACCTGAAAAGCGATGCCTTCAAGAACAGCCCGCCACAAGTGCTGATCTGGGAGTTCCCTGAACGATATCTGCCTGTGAACAACGAAATCGGCGACGCCGACCCGCAGTGGGTCGCAGAGCTTAAACAAGCCGGCGCCCGCCAACAAAACGTAGCCATCAACAACAAATCCGAGACGCCCGACCGGGCGCAAAACTGAAAGAGAGGTACACCATGACTTTCACTACTACTCCTCGTCGTCTCGCCAAACGCCTTGCCCTGGTTGCCGGCCTCAGCGTGCTGTCGGTACAGGCTTTCGCCGCTGGCGACGCCGCCCTGTACGGCCCGACCGCACCGAAAGGCTCGACCTTCGTGCGCATCTACAACGCCAGCAACGCCGAAGTCAGCGCCACCGTCGGCAGCACCAACCTGAGCGAGGTTGCGCCACTGTCGAGCACTGACTTCAGCTTCATGCCGGGCGGCGACTACAGCGCCAAGGTCGGTAGCCAGAGCCTGCCGGTGAAACTGGCCGGCGACCACTATTACACCCTGGTCAACAACGCCAGCGGCGCACCGCAACTGATCGAGGAGCCGCCGTTCAAGAACAAGCAGAAGTCCCTGGTCCGCGTACAAAACCTCAGCGACAAGGCGCTGACCCTGAAAACCGCCGATGGCAAGACCGACGTGGTCCCGAACGTTGCGCCCAAGGGTCGCGGCGAGCGTGAAATCAACCCGGTCAAGGTCAGCCTGGCGCTCTATGACGGCACCACCAAAGTCGGCGACGTGAAACCGGTCGCCCTGGAACGCGGTGAAGCCGCGGTGCTGTACGTCACCGGCAGTGGCAGCAGCCTGTCGCCGGTCTGGGTGAAACGCCCGGTATCGACGCGCTAACAAATTTCCGGACTGACCCATGTCCCCTGTAGGAGCGAGCTTGCTCGCGATGAACTCAAAGGTATCGCGTTTCTTCTGGTACCCAACATCATCGTTAGCCTCCATCGCGAGCAAGCTCGCTCCTACAAAGGCCAGCCCGGACACGGAACAAAAACAAGAGTGAAACGACAGAACGCAGTAGCTCTAACCAATCGATATTCCAGGAGTAACAACATGATTCCAGTGATCTTGTCAGGTGGTAGTGGCTCACGTCTTTGGCCGCTTTCCCGCAAACAATTCCCTAAACAGTTCCTGGCCCTGACCGGCGAACACACCCTGTTCCAGCAAACCCTGGAGCGACTGGTGTTCGAAGGCATGGACACGCCCATCGTGGTCTGCAACAAAGACCACCGCTTCATCGTCAACGAGCAATTGGCGGCGCGCAAACTGGAATCCCAGCGCATCCTGATGGAGCCGTTCGGGCGCAACACTGCGCCGGCCGTGGCCCTGACCGCGATGATGCTGGTCAATGAAGGTCGCGACGAACTGATGCTGGTACTGCCGGCCGACCACGTCCTGGAAGACCAGAAAGCCCTGCAACGCGCCCTGGCCTTGGCCACAGTCGCTGCCGAAAATGGTGAAATGGTGCTGTTCGGCGTGCCGGCGACCAAGCCGGAAACCGGTTATGGCTACATCAAGTCGACCAACGATTCGCTGCTGCCCGAAGGCGTCAGCCGCGTCTCGCACTTCGTCGAAAAACCCGACGTGAAGCGCGCCACCGAGTTCGTCCAGTCCGGCGGTTACTTCTGGAACAGCGGCATGTTCCTGTTCCGCGCCAGCCGCTTCCTCGAAGAGTTGAAAAAGCACGATCCGGACATCTACGACACCTGCCTGCTGACCCTGGAACGCAGCCACCAGGACGCCGACACCATCACCCTCGACGAAGCCACCTTCGCCTGCTGCCCGGACAATTCCATCGACTACTCGGTGATGGAAAAAACCCAACGCGCCTGCGTCGTGCCGCTGACCGCCGGCTGGAGCGATGTCGGCTGCTGGTCGTCGCTGTGGGAAGTCAATGCAAAAGACGCCAACGGCAACGTCACCAAGGGCGACGTGGTGATCCAGGACAGCAAAAACTGCATGATCCACGGCAACGGCAAACTGGTGTCGGTGATCGGCCTGGAAAACATCGTCGTGGTCGAAACCAAGGACGCCATGATGATCGTCCACAAGGACAAGGTCCAAGGCGTGAAACAGATGGTCAACACCCTCAACGAACAGGGCCGCAGCGAAACCCAGAACCACTGCGAAGTCTACCGTCCGTGGGGCTCCTACGACTCGGTCGACATGGGCGGCCGCTTCCAGGTCAAGCACATCTCGGTCAAACCGGGCGCGTGCCTGTCGCTGCAGATGCACCACCACCGTGCTGAACACTGGATCGTGGTCAGCGGCACGGCGGAAGTGACCTGTGACGAGAACGTGTTCCTGCTGACCGAGAACCAGTCGACCTACATTCCGATTGCTTCGGTGCATCGCCTGCGTAACCCGGGGAAGATTCCGTTGGAGATCATCGAGGTGCAATCCGGGAGCTATCTGGGTGAGGACGATATCGAGCGGTTTGAAGATATCTACGGGCGGTCTACGCCGGTTGAGCGTGGGGTTGCGGTGAAGACGATCGCGCAGTAAGCCTCTGTAAACCTTGAGCCCCCGATCCACGTGCTGCGTTCCCTATCCGCAGCGGGTGGTTCGGGGGCTTTTTTTGTACTGGTTTTTTGTAGTGCCTCGACTGGCCTCTTCGCGGGCAAGCCCGCTCCCACATTGGACCGGGTGGAACACAACATTCGTGAACAACCAAAAAACCTGTGGGAGCGGGCTTACCCGCGAAGGGGCCCCCACAGTCACCGCGAAAATCTCTCCCATCGCCAATCGCACCTACGCTTAGGTAGGATGCACTTCTCTGCTCCCGAGGTTTGCGCGTCATGTTCATCGGCGTCCTGCTGGTCATCACCTGGCTGATCCTGCTGCTGCGCTATCCGGCCAAGGCCTTGCCCGTTTCCCTGGCCGCCGCCGCTGGGCTGGGCATCGTCGCGACCTGGGTCATCTGGATGGACCACCGCGAACTCAAGCAACTGCAACGCCTGGAGTTGCGCATCAGCTATGCGCCCGAGCACTGCCCGGCCGACCGACCGCTGAAACTGACGATGAACAATGGCAATGACGTGCCGCTGACCGAGTTGCGCTGGCGGGTTGCGGCCTATGCTCCGGGCGACACGGTGAACCTGGCCGACAACCAATACACCGCCCCGCGTTATCGCGGCCCCGGCGAATTGCAGGCCGGTGGCAACTGGGAAGATTGCTTGCCGCTGCCGCCATTGCGCCCTGGCTACCGGCCGGAAACCCTGGAGTTTCGCGCCGAGCGATTGCAGGGTAGTTTTTCCGACTGATCCCTCCCCCATTTTTTGCACAAGGAATGCGCCATGCCCGTTGCGTTGATTACCGGTTGCTCCAGCGGCATTGGCCGTGCCCTTGCCGATGCGTTCAAGGTCGCCGGCTATGAAGTCTGGGCCAGTGCCCGCAAGGCCGAAGATGTCGCGGCACTCAACGCCGCGGGCTTCACAGCCGTGCAACTGGATGTCAACGATGCAGCGGCGCTCGAAGCCTTGAGTGAGCGGATCAACCAGCAAACCGGCGGCCTCGATGTGCTGATCAACAACGCGGGTTATGGCGCCATGGGGCCGTTGCTCGATGGCGGCGTACCGGCCATGCAGCGCCAGTTCGAAACCAATGTGTTCGCCATCGTCGGCGTCACCCGCGCCTTGTTCCCGGTGCTGCGCCGGGCCAAGGGGCTGGTGGTGAATATCGGTAGCGTGTCCGGCGTACTGGTCACGCCATTCGCCGGCGCCTACTGCGCCTCGAAAGCCGCCGTGCATGCCTTGAGCGATGCCTTGCGCATGGAACTGGCGCCGTTCGGCGTGCGGGTCATGGAGGTGCAGCCGGGGGCCATCGCTTCCAGTTTTGCCAAGAATGCCGGGCACGAAGCCGAGCAACTGATCAGTGAGCAATCGCCGTGGTTTCCGCTGCGCGAAGGCATTCGCGCACGGGCCAGAGCTTCCCAGGACAGGCCGACCCCGGCCAGTGAGTTTGCCGCCGGATTGCTCAAGGCCGTGCAGCAAGCCAAACCGCCACGGCTGATCCGTCTGGGCAATGGCAGCCGCGCGTTGCCGCTGATGGCCAGTTTGCTGCCCAAGGGCTTGCTCGAATCCGGGCTGATGAAGCGGTTCGGGTTGCGTGGGCAGCTCTGAGACCGCGTCATCGTTCTTCGCGGGCAAGCCCGCTCCCACAGGTCATGCGCAGATTTTGAAATAGCGCTAATCCTGTGGGAGCGGGCTTGCCCGCGAAGGCGTCAGAACAGACACCACAGAATTTCAGGAAACACCATGACCGACTACACCGAATACTTCGACGAAGTGATCCAGGCCCACGTGGCCATCGAACAATGGCTGGCCGAGGAGCGCGACGCGTCCGATCTCGAAAAACTGCTGACGCGTTTTTCGCCGCAATTTTCCATGGTCTCGCCGCTCGGCCGGGTACTGGACTTTGACGCGCTGAACGAACTGTTCACGCTGGCGGGTGGCAAGAAACTCGGGTTCCGCATTGAGCTCAGCGAGTTGCGTGGCATTGCGTTATACGACGGCGGCGCCACCGTGAGCTACCGCGAGCAACAGACCGATGCGACCGGGCTGCACTCCAGTCGTCGTTCCACGGTTGTGTTCGAGAAGGTAGATGAAAGGATTCTTTGGCGGCATTTGCAAGAGACCTTCTGCTGAACACGACGATCGACTGTAGGAGCGAGCCTGCTCGCGATGGACGTCAACGATAACGCGTGCATTCTGAATACACGCGGCGCGCTCTGGTTCATCGCGAGCAGGCTCGCTCCTACAGGGGGTTGCATTCAAAAATGTGGGTGCGGCGGTGCTCGCGAAGCAGGCGACTCGGTCTACCGGCTATGCCCCACCCTCTTGCTTCACTACCACCGTACAAGTAATCCCCGCCGCCAACACCACACCCTCCGGCACTTCATCGATGTGAATGCGCACCGGTACCCGTTGCGCCAGGCGCACCCAGTTGAAGGTCGGGTTGACGTCGGCGATCAGTTCACGACTCTCCGGGTTGTCGCGGTCGTAGATGCCGCGCGAGATGCTTTCCACGTGGCCCTTGAGCACTTCGCCGCTCATCAGTTGCATGTCGGCCTTATCACCGACGCGTACTCGGGGCAGCTTGGTTTCTTCGAAGAAGCCGTAGACCCAGAACGAGTTCATGTCGACCACGGCCATTTTCGCCTCGCCGATGCGCGCGTAGTCGCCGCGATGCACGTTGAGGTTGGTCACGTAGCCGTCTACCGCGGCGCGCACTTCAGTGCGTTTGAGGTTGAGTTCGGCGGCCTCCAGTTGCGCCTGGGCCTGCTGGTAATCGGCCAGGGCCGAGTCGGCGAGGTTACTGGCGTCGTCGCGGTTTTCCCGGGAGATCACCAGGTTGTCCATATCGGCGCGACGATGGGCGTTGACCTTGCGCATCTCCCAGGTCGCCTTGCGCGATGCCACCAGACTCTGCGCTTGCTTGACCGCCAGGCGGTAGTGCTCGGGGTCGATCTGCATCAGCAAATCGCCTTTTTTCACCAGCTGGTTGTCACGCACCGGCACCTCCACCACTTCGCCGGTGACGTCGGCGGCGACGTTGATGATGTCGGCGCGCACGCGGCCGTCGCGGGTCCACGGCGTGTTCATGTAGTGCTCCCACAGGGTGCGGCCGACCCACAGCGCGAGGGCCAGCACCAGCAGGGTCGCGAGCAGGCTGAAAAACTTTTTCATCAGGGCATTCTCAGTGATAGAGAGTCAACGGTAGACAGTCAGCGCCATGGCGCCGAACAGACAGGTAAACAGACTCAGGCGCAGCAACGCCGGGTGCCAGAAAAAACGGTACAGATCGAACCCGGACAGGAACCGGTCCAGCGCCCAGGCCAGGGCCGCTGCGATGAAAAACATCAGGGTCATGGTCGGCATGTACACGCCGTGGAAAGCGATTTCACGAGGCATGTTCAAGTCCTTGTGGCTTGGCGCTGGCACTGGCATTCATGTAGCCGGCGAGCGGTGATTGCGGATCGAGCAGAGAGGTGCGGATGAAGTGCAGGTAGCTCTTCACCCGGCGCAACGCCGAGGTATCGAAGTGCGGGGCGAAGGGCTCGTCGGTGGACTGCACACGGCTGATCGCGTGATCGACGGCGATCAGCGCGCGTTCGAGGTTGCTGCTGTTCGGTTGCAGGAACAGCCGCACCAGTGCACGTCCCATCACCCGGATCGCCTGGCGCCATGGCTGGGATTCGGTATAGGCCGGATGCACCGGCAGAATCGCCTGCTCCTTGCGCAATTCGATGATCGCGTGGCCGACTTCCAGCACCACGAACATCCAGCGCAGCAATTCCCGCTGCACCTGCGGTTGGCCCGCCGCGAAGCCGTAGGCCTGATGCACCAGGTCACGGGTGCGGCTCTCGAAACTCGACGCCAGGCCCTTGAGCTTGCCGCTGATGGCGTACACCACCTGACCACGCAGGTCCTGCTCCAGACGACGCCACAACCAGCGGCTGTTGGGCGGCAGAATGATCGCCCCGGCCGCTGCGCACACCAGCATGCCCAGCACCATGGCGATGTAGTCGTTGATGAAGGTGTAGGGGTTGTAGACCGTGAAGTTGTCCGGCACTGAACCGGTGCTGAAGAAGATCAGCAAACCCAGGCCGACGCCCACGTATTGCGGCCGCGAAGTCAGGAACGAGCCAAGTACGATCACCGGTGCGAGCATCACGCACAGCAACGGAAATCCGTCGATCCACGGGAAAATGAAAAACATCTCGACGAAGCCGATCAGCGCCCCGAGCAATGTCCCGCACGCCATCTGAAAGGCCATGCGCTTGGGGTTCGGGGTAGCGGCGGACAGGCCCACGGTCGCGGCGGCAATCAGGGTCATGGTCGCGCCGCTCGGCCAGGCGGTTGCCACCCAGTAGCTACCCAATACCACCAGAATAAATGCCGCACGTATCCCCGATGCTGCCGCTGCCAGCCAGTTGGTTTGCGGGGTGAACGGCTCGTCCCAGCGCTCCCGTTCGTGACTGTGATCGGCCAGCGACGCGTGGGTCTGTGCATAACTGTGCAAGTCGTCGACAAAGCGATAGAGCAGTTCGTAGGCGGTGTGGAAATCCAGTTGCCCGGCATCGCTCGGATTGCTCTGCTGGAACGTCGCCCGCAGACTGCGCACCCGCGCCGGCAGACCTTCCTTGTAGGCGGTAAGCACCGCGACCAGACGCGCCGCATCGGCGCTGGTCAGGGCACGACCGCTGAAGCCGTCGAGCAGCTCGGCGAGGTCCTGCAAGCCGGGTTTGATCGCCTCCACCACCTGGCCTGCCGCGCTGCTGCGCAGGCGTTCGAGTAACTGGTGCAAGGCGTTGAAGCGCGTGGTGATGCCCATGAATTCGCTGTTCAGGCGACTGAGCCGGCCATTGCGCCGACGCATGTGCGGGTCTTCGAAAACAGTGACGCTGCGCAAGCCTTCCAGGCCTACGGCTTCGGCGATGAAACGCACGTTGCCGGCCTCGAACGCCTCGCGCTGACTGCGACCACGCAAGCCGTCGGTGACGAACAGGGCGAACACGCCGAAGCGCTGATACAACGCATTGCGCATCGCCGCGCTGGCCGATTGCGGCAGGATCGCCGCACTGACCAGGGTCGAACAGAGAATGCCCAACGAGATCTCCAGCACCCGCCAGACCGCCGCCATGAACGCGCCATCCGGATGGGCCAGCGCGGGTAGACCGACCATCGCGGCGGTGTATCCGGCGAGGACAAATCCGTAGGCGCGGAAGTTGCGGCAGCGCGCGGCACCGGCCGTGCAGATACCGACCCAGATCGCCAGCGAACCGAGGAACAGTTCAGTGTTCTGCGCAAACAGGGCGATCAGCGCAACCATCACCGCCGACCCGGCCAGGGTGCCGAGAAAACGATAGAAACTCTTGGCGAACACTTGGCCGCTTTGCGGCTGCATGACGATGAACACGGTGATCATCGCCGTGCGCGGTTGCGGCAGCTCCAGGCGCATGGCCAGCCAAAGCGTCAGGAATGCCGCGAACAGCACCTTGAAGATGTAGACCCAGGTCACGCCGTCGCTGCGTGCCCAGTCGAAGAAACCCCGGCGCCATTCAAGGGAGTACAGCCAGCGCAAGGGTGCGGGCAAGGGAGTCATCAAATGCTGCTCACTTAAGAAAGGTTTGGGTCAAACGAAACCCTGTGGCGAGGGGACTTGCCCCCGTTCGGCTGCGAAGCAGTCGTAAAGCAGGTGAATGCGGTACGTCAGCCAAAACGAGTTGTCAGGTTTTGGGGCCGCTTCGCGCCCCAACGGGGGCAAGCCCCCTCGCCACAAATATGGAGCTGCAAGAAACATCGCGCTTACCTCAACAGGGCAGGGGTTTTCGGCGCCTGGGTCTGGCTGTCGTTCGGCACGTCGCTGCCGGCACCGAGACCACCGCCCAACGCCGTCACCAATTGCGCATGGGCGCTCAAACGCGCCGCCTGGACCTGCTGCTGCACTTGCTGCTGCTTGAACAACAGAGTCTGGGCGTTGAGCACGTTGAGGTAGTCGGTCAGGCCACGCTGGTAGGCGATCATCGCGATGTCGTAGGTCTTCTGCGCGGTGGCCACCGACTCGGCGGCGAACGCCTGCTGCTTGTCCATGGACTCGCGGCGGATCAACTGGTCGGAGATGTTTTTCAGGGCATTGACCAGGGTCTGGTTGTATTTGGCCACGGCGATGTCATACCCGGCCGAGGCTTCGCCCAACTCGGCACGCAAACGCCCACCATCAAAAATCGGCAACGAAATCGCCGGACCCACGCTATAGTTGAGCTTCTTGCCGGTCAGGAACTCCAGGGCCCCGCCGCCAGTAGCCATATAACCGAGGCTGCCGACCAGATCGACGTTGGGATAAAACCCGGCATGGGCGACATCGATGCCCCGCGCCTGCGCCGCCACTTGCCAGCGGCTGGCGACCACGTCCGGGCGCTGGCCGAGCAATTGCGCCGGCAGCGACGACGGCAGTTTCAGTGGCGCTCCCAGCGACAGCGTTGGCCGCTGCAGCTGCGCGCCCTCACCCGGCCCCTTGCCGGCGAGGGCGGCGAGCTGGTTGCGGCTCAGGGCGATTTCTTCGTCGAGGGCATCGAGCTGGCGATGGGTTTCCGGCAGCGGCGTCTCGGCCTGGCTGACTTCGAAATGGGTGCCGATGCCGCCCTTCAAACGCTTCTGCGCCAGCTCAAGGATCTGCTGTTGCTGCTTCAAGGTTGCATCAACGATGTCCCGTTGCGCGTAATGCAGCGAGAGTTCGATGTAGGCGCGCACGATGTTGTCCTGCAATTCCAGCTGGGCCTGTCGCGCTTCGGCGACGCTCATGTGCGCCATGTCCACGGCGCGCTCGGTGGCATTGCTTTCGCGGCCCCAGAGGTCGAGGGCATAACTGAAACCCAGTGCGGCGTTGTTGTCCCAGGTCGTGGAGTTGGCCAGCTCACCCGGCCCGTAGAACTGGTCGGTGGGCCAGTTGTGGCGCTTGAGGGTGGCATCGCCATTGATCTGCAGCGACTCGGCCGCTTCGGCCACGCCGGCCATGGATTTGGCCTGACGCACCCGGGCGGCGGCGATGGCCAGGGTCGGACTGCCTTGCAGGGCGAGGTCGATCCAGCGATTCAGTTGCGGGTCGCCATAGACTTGCCACCATTGCGCGGTGGGCCAATTCGCATCTTGTGCGGCGCTCTGGATTGCTTCGTCGGTGGCCAGTGAATTGGCTTCCAGCGCCTTGCCCTGCGGGGCAATACCTCCGGTTCCGATGCAGCCGCTGATTGCCAGGGTTAAAGCCAAAACACTGAGCGGCTGAAGCGCTCTGCTGATGCGACGCGGCACTGCTGAAAATTCCTGAGGTGAGGGAGATCCCATGTCTGGACCGTAAACACGGTCCCCTGTAGGAGCTGCCGAAGGCTGCGATCTTTTGATCTTGCTTGTAAAAGATCGCAGCCTTCGGCAGCTCCTACAGAGGTGGGCGCAATTCTATGGGGGGGCTTTGACGGCGATAAGCTGGGATTCCTGTGAATCTTTGTTACCGTTAACGAGATAATCCGTAAGTCGATCTTTAGTCGCCTGTAAATAAACAGAAACTTCGTGTCACAATTTGTCATTCGACGAGAGAGCACCCCATGGACACTTTGCAAAACATGCGCGCCTTCAGTTACGTGGCCGAAGCCGGCAGCTTCACCGCCGCCGCCGTGCAACTGGACACCACCACGGCCAACGTCTCGCGCGCGGTCTCCAACCTGGAAGCCCACCTGCAAACCCGCCTGCTCAACCGAACGACCCGCCGCATCGCCCTGACCGAAGCCGGCAAGCGTTACCTGTTGCGTTGCGAGCAGATCCTGGCCTACGTCGAAGAAGCCGAAGCCGAGGCCAGCGACGCCCACGCACGCCCGGCCGGGCAACTGAAAGTGCACACCATGACCGGCATCGGCCAGCACTTCGTGATCGACGCCATCGCCCGCTACCGCAAGACCCACCCGGACGTAACCTTCGACCTGACCATGGCCAACCGCGTGCCGGACCTGCTCGACGAGGGTTACGACGTGTCCATCGTCCTCGCCCGCGAACTGCCGGATTCGGGTTTCGTCTCCCAACGCCTGGGCATCACCTACAGCATCGTTTGCGCCTCGCCGGCCTACGTCAAAGCCAACGGCTGCGCACAAAAACCCAGCGACCTGCTCAACCACGCCTGCCTGCGCCTGGTCAGCCCGGTGATCCCGCTGGAAAAATGGGCCTTCGACGGTCCTGACGGCCAGGAAATGGTCACCATCAACAGCTCACCGTTTCTGGTGAACTCCGCCGACGCGATGAAATCCGCGATCATCAGTGGCATGGGCGTTGGCGTCCTGCCGCTGTACGCCGCCATTGAAGGCCTGCGCAACGGCACGCTGGTGAGGGTGATGCCCAAATACCGCTCGCAGGAACTGAACCTGTATGCGATCTACCCTTCGCGCCAGTACCTGGATGCGAAGATCAAGACCTGGGTCGAGTATTTGCGCGGATCGTTGCCGGAGTTGCTGGCGGCGCATCAGGCGGAACTGGCGGCGTATGAATTGAGCGGGAGTCTGGGCGGGATCCGGGTGGCGAATTGAAAATCTCTCAGTTCACAGATTGATCCTTTGTGGGAGCGAGCTTGCTCGCGATAGCGTTCTCACCTTCAACATCACTGTGAGCAGATACACCGCTTTCGCGAGCAGGCTCGCTCCCACAGGAATCGAGTACATCTGCAAGAGATTGGTCGGCTGTCAGGCCGCCTTCGCGGGCAAGCCCGCTCCCACAGGTACTGTGTACACCGAACCAGACAATCAGGCCGGCCGGTAGGTCGCCTCGGGCGCTTTTGCGGTACACGCCCCCTCGAGAGGCTTCGTTCCGGTTCTGCGTAGTGGGCTCTGTAGGAGCGAGCTTGCTCCGGGCGGCGTTCCGACGAAAAACCTGAGAGCACCGCGGGGTGTCAGGCTCCCCGCATCATCGTTGACCTCCATCGCGAGCAAGCTCGCTCCTACAGGCCGGGCGGCGTTCCGCTCTTCCAAGTAACCCGCCGAAAGGGCGGAACCATAAGCCGCCATTACCAAAGAAACGGATATGTACTCGGTCAACCAAGAACATGGTCGGCTGAAAGGCCGCCAAGTCCCCCCAAACTGACAGCGCCGTCAGTTAGCAGTCACCCTCCTGACCAGCAAACAGGTTTATAAAGGAAACTACCTTACTCACCTACCGACCACCCAGCCCCGGCGCCCCACTCGCATGCGAACCCAGAAAAAATCCGCCCTGCTCGTCGCCCTTCTGATCGTCCTGGCAGCGCTGGGCCTGTGGTACGCCACCCAACCGGTCAAGACCAAACTCGCCACCCCCACCGCCATCCCGGTGCGCGTGGTCGCCGTCACCGAAAAAGACGTGCCACGCTACGTCAGCGGCATCGGGTCGGTGCTGTCCCTGCACAGCGTCGTGGTCCGTCCGCAAATCGACGGCATCCTCACCAAAATCATGGTCAAGGAAGGCCAACTGGTGAAAAAAGACGACCTGCTGGCCACCATCGACGACCGCTCGATCCGCGCCAGCCTCGACCAGGCCCGGGCACAGCTGGGCGAAAGCCAGGCGCAGCTGCAAGTGGCGCTGGTCAACCTTAAACGCTACAAACTGCTGAGCGTTGACGACGGTGTTTCCAAGCAGACCTACGACCAGCAACAGGCGCTGGTGAACCAACTCAAAGCCACCGCCCAAGGCAATCAAGCTTCAATCGACGCAGCTCAGGTACAACTTTCCTACACACAGATTCGCTCCCCAGTGACCGGTCGCGTCGGCATTCGCACCGTGGATGAAGGCAACTTCCTGCGCATGACCGACACCCAAGGCCTGTTCACCGTGACCCAGATCGACCCGATCGCCGTGGAGTTCTCCCTGCCGCAGCAAATGCTGCCGACCTTGCAGGGCCTGATCAACGACCCGCAGCACGCCCGGGTCAAGGCCTACATCGGAGCTGACACCGACGGCGAAACCGGCAACCTGCTCGGCGAAGGTCACCTGACCCTGATCGACAACCAGATCAATGCCAACACTGGCACCATCCGCGCCAAGGCCGAGTTCGACAATCCAGGGCAGAAGCTGTGGCCGGGTCTGTTGGTAACGGTAAAGATTCAGACAGCCCTGGATAAAGATGCGCTGGTGGTACCGCCGACAGTCGTACAACGCGGTCTGGACCAACACTTCGTGTACCGGGTCAATGGCGACAAGGTCGAAGCCGTACAGGTGCAAATGGTCTATCAAGGCAGCGGCCAGGACATCATCAAGGGCGTGAAACCGGGTGATGTACTGGTCAGCGATGGTCAGTCGCGGCTCAAACCGGGGTCGACGGTGCAGGTGATGACCGAGCCGCCGCAAGTGGTGCAATCGGAGGCGGCACAATGAAGGGCCACGGTTCGGTATCCGCCTGGTGCATCGACCACCCGGTGGCCACGGTCCTGCTGACGTTCGCCCTGGTGCTGCTGGGCGTCATCGCCTTTCCGCGCCTGCCGGTAGCGCCGTTGCCGGAGGCAGAATTCCCGACCATCCAGGTGGCCGCGCAGTTGCCCGGCGCCAGCCCGGAAACCATGGCCTCCTCGGTGGCCACCCCCCTTGAAGTGCAATTCAGTGCCATTCCCGGCGTGACCCAGATGACCTCGAGCAGTGCACTGGGCTCGACCATCCTGACCCTGCAATTCACCCTCGACAAGAGCATCGACACCGCCGCCCAGGAAGTGCAGGCGGCGATCAATACGGCCGCGGGCAAGCTGCCCAAGGACATGCCGAACCTGCCGACCTGGCGCAAGGTCAACCCGGCCGACAGCCCGGTGCTGATCCTCAGCGTCAACTCCTCGCTGATGCCCGGTCCGGAACTCAGCGACCTGACGGAAACCCTGTTGTCCCGTCAGCTCAGTCAGGTCGACGGTGTAGGCCAGGTCGCCATCACCGGTCAACAGCGTCCGGCGATCCGCGTCCAGGTTTCGGCGGACAAACTCGCCGCCATCGGCCTGACCCTTGCCGACATCCGCCTGGCGATCCAGCAGACCAGCCTCAACCTGGCCAAGGGTGCGCTGTACGGGGAGTCGAGCATCTCGACCCTGTCCACCAACGACCAGTTGTTCCACCCGGAGGACTACAGCCAGCTGATTGTTTCCTACAAGGACGGCGCGCCGGTTCATCTGCGCGATGTCGCCAAAGTCGTCAACGGATCGGAAGATGCTTACGTGCAGGCTTGGGCGGGCTCACAACCGGGGGTGAACCTGGTGATCTTCCGCCAACCAGGCGCCAACATCGTCGAAACCGTGGACCGCATCCAGGCCGCCTTGCCGGCGCTGGAAGCGATGCTCCCCGCCTCGGTGCAGGTCAAGGTGCTGATCGACCGGACCCAGACCATTCGCGCGTCCCTGCATGAAGTGGAAATCACCCTGCTGATCGCGATCATGCTGGTGGTGGCGGTGATGGCGCTGTTCCTGCGCCAGTTGTCGGCGACCCTGATTGTGTCGGCGGTGCTGGGGGTTTCGCTGGTCGCCAGTTTTGCGCTGATGTACGTCATGGGCTTCAGCCTGAACAACCTGACGCTGGTGGCGATCGTGGTGGCCGTGGGCTTTGTGGTCGATGATGCGATCGTGGTGGTGGAAAACATTCACCGGCACCTGGAGGCCGGCGACAGCATGCGCGAAGCGGCGATCAAGGGCGCGGGCGAGATTGGTTTCACCGTGGTGTCGATCAGCTTTTCGCTGGTGGCGGCGTTCATTCCGCTGCTGTTCATGGGGGGCGTGGTCGGGCGATTGTTCAAGGAGTTCGCCCTGACCGCTACCTCGACCATCTTGATTTCGGTGGTGGTGTCGCTGACCCTGGCGCCAACCCTGGCCGCGCTGTTCATGCGCGCGCCGGTGCAACATGCCCACGACAAACCGGGCTTTGGTGAGCGTCTGTTGGCCTGGTACGAAAAAGGCCTGCGCCGCGCCCTCGCCCATCAGAAAACGATGATCGGCGTGTTCGCTTTGTCGCTGGGTCTGGCCGTCGCCGGTTACATCTTCATTCCTAAAGGCTTCTTCCCGATCCAGGACACCGGCTTCGTCCTCGGCACCACCGAAGCCGCCGCTGACATTTCCTACGGCGACATGGTGAAAAAACACCTCGCCATGGCGGAAATCGTCGCCGCCGACCCTGCTGTGGAAACGTTCTCGCACTCGGTCGGTGTCTCCGGCAGCAACCAGACCATCGCCAACGGCCGTTTCTGGATCACCCTGAAAAAACGCAGCGACCGCGATGTCTCGGCCAGTCAGTTCATCGACCGGATTCGTCCGCAACTGATGAAAGTACCGGGCATCGTCCTGTACCTGCGCGCCGGCCAGGACATCAACCTCAGTTCAGGCCCGAGCCGTGCCCAGTATCAATATGTGCTCAAGAGCAACGATGGCCCGACCCTGAGCACCTGGACCCAGCGCCTGACGGAAAAACTGCGCGCCAACCCGGCCTTCCGCGATGTTTCCAACGATTTGCAACTGGGCGGCAGCATCACCCACATCAGCATCGACCGCAGCGCCGCGGCGCGTTTCGGCCTGACCGCCAGCGACGTCGACGAAGCCCTGTACGATGCCTTCGGCCAGCGCCAGATCAATGAATTCCAGACCCAGGTCAACCAGTACAATGTGATCCTGGAGCTGGACACCCAGCAACGCGGCAAGGCCGAAAGCCTCAACTATTTCTACCTGCGCTCACCCCTGAGCGGGGAAATGGTACCGCTGTCGGCCCTGGCCAGGTTCGATGCGCCCACCATCGGCCCACTGTCCATCGCCCATGACGGCATGTTCCCGGCCGCCAACCTGTCGTTCAACCTGGCGCCCGGCGTGGCTTTGGGCGATGCAGTGATCATGCTCGACCAGGCCAAGGCCGACATCGGCATGCCAACCGCCATCAGCGGTAATTTCCAGGGCGCGGCCCAAGCGTTCCAGAGTTCACTGGCCAGCCAGCCGTGGCTGATCCTGGCGGCGCTGTTGGCGGTGTACATCATTCTCGGCGTGCTCTACGAGAGCTTCGTGCATCCGCTGACGATCATTTCGACCTTGCCTTCGGCGGGCCTCGGCGCAGTGATCATGCTGTGGATCTGCGGCCAGGACTTTTCGATCATGGCCTTGATCGGGCTGGTGCTGTTGATCGGTATCGTCAAGAAAAACGGCATCCTGATGATCGACTTCGCCCTCGACGCGCAGCGCAATGGCGGACTGTCGCCTGAAGAAGCGATCTTCAAGGCCTGCATCACGCGGTTCCGACCGATCATCATGACCACCCTCGCCGCGCTGCTTGGCGCCCTGCCGCTGATGCTCGGCTACGGCACCGGCGCCGAGTTGCGCCAACCCCTGGGGATCGCGGTAGTCGGCGGCTTGCTGGTGAGCCAGGCGCTGACGCTGTTCACCACGCCGGTCATATACTTGTGGCTGGAGCGGTTATTTCATCGGCCTAAACCTTCGCCAGTACCGGCGCTGGCGACCACAGACTGAGGCGGGGTCATGCGCGTCCTGATTATCGAAGACGAGGAAAAAACCGCGGACTATCTGCACCGCGGCCTGACGGAACAGGGTTACACCGTGGACCTGGCGCAGGATGGGGTCGAAGGCCTGCATCTGGCGCTGGAGAGCGACTACGCGGTGATCGTCCTGGACGTGATGTTGCCGGGCCTCGACGGCTTTGGCGTGTTGCGCGCCTTGCGTGCGCGCAAGCAAACCCCGGTGATCATGCTCACCGCCCGCGAACGCGTGGAAGATCGCATCAGGGGCCTGCGTGACGGCGCCGATGATTACCTGGGCAAACCGTTTTCCTTCCTTGAGCTGGTGGCACGCCTGCAAGCGCTGACCCGGCGCAGCGGCGGTCATGAACCGGTGCAAGTGAGCATTGCCGACCTGTGGATAGATTTGATCAGCCGCAAGGCTACTCGCGGCGGCGCACGGCTGGACCTGACCGCCAAAGAGTTCTCGCTGCTCAGCGTGCTTGCCCGGCGCCAGGGGGAAATCCTCTCGAAAACCGCCATTGCCGAGATGGTCTGGGACATCAATTTCGACAGCGACGCCAACGTCGTCGAAGTCGCGATCAAACGCCTGCGGGCCAAGCTCGACGGGCCGTTCGAAGAGAAATTGCTGCACACCATTCGCGGCATGGGTTATGTGCTGGAGAGCCGTGGTGTCCAGTAACAGTATCGCCTTGCGCCTGAGCGGGATGTTCACGCTGGTGGCGCTGCTGGTGTTCCTGTTGATCGGCTGGGCCTTGTACCAGCAGGTCGACAAAGGCCTGGGCCTGTTGCCCGAAGCCGAGCTGGATGCGCGCTACAGCGTGCTCGAATCCACGGTCGGCCGTTACGGCACGCCTGAGCATTGGGTGAAGATCAACAACAAGCTCAACCTGCTGAGCGAAGAAGACAAGCGCATCAGCTTCTGGATCATCAGCGGCGATCCACATTACGAATACGGCAACCTGACCCCGCTGGTCCGCGCCTTTGCCCAAGGTCCACTGGGCATGCGCGACATGCATCTGCCGGATCACCCCTATCCGCTGAAAGTGCTGGTCAGCGAGTTCCCGGCCAAGGACCAGCGCCCACCGCTGCGCTTCATGATCGCCATCGACACCGAGACGTTTTTCCATACCCAGCATCATCTGCTGGTCGCGCTGATCAGCTTGGCGATTGTCGGCGTGCTGCTGGCCTCGGCACTGGGTTATTGGGTGGCGCGGATCGGCCTCAAGCCGCTGATCAAACTGTCCCAGGAAGCCCGGCGTCTGGCCCCGCCGTTGCGCTCGGGGCGCTTGCGAATGTCACCGTTGCCCCCGGAACTCGATCAGTTCGTCAGCTCGTTCAACTCGACCCTGGAACGGGTCGAGCAGGCTTACTCACGCCTTGAATCGTTCAATGCCGATGTCGCCCATGAACTGCGCTCGCCACTGACCAACCTGATCGGCCAGACCCAGGTCGCCTTGACCCGCGGACGCTCCGCCGAGCACTACTTCGAAGTGCTGCAATCGAATCTCGAAGAGCTTGAGCGACTGCGTTCGATCATCAACGACATGCTGTTCCTGGCCAGTGCCGATCAGGGCAGCAAGGCAACCAAACTGACGTCCACGTCACTGGCCGATGAAGTGGCCACGACCCTGGAATATCTGGACTTCATTCTCGAGGACGCTCAGGTCCAGGTAGAGGTCAGTGGTGACGCGCAAGTGAGCATCGAGATCGCCCATCTGCGCCGGGCGTTGATCAATCTGCTGAACAACGCGGTGCAGCACACTGCGCCCGGCCAGGTGATTGAAGTGCACATTGAAGCCGCAGAACATCAGGTCAGCATCGGCGTCGCCAACCCCGGCTCACCGATTGCCCACGAACACCTGCCACGGCTGTTCGAACGCTTCTACCGGGTCGATGCATCGCGCAGCAACAGCGGCCACAACCATGGCCTTGGGCTGGCCATCGTCAAGGCGATTGCGTTGATGCATGGCGGCGATGTGTTCGTGCGCAGTGACCATGGGATGAATACGTTCGGGATTCATCTTCCCGTCTGACGGGCACACACCCTGTGGCGAGGGGGCTTGCCCCCGTTCGGCGGCGAAGCCGTCGTAAATCCGGTATGCACGGTGTATCAGGTAAATCGTGGTTGCAGGTTTTGGGGCCGCTGCGCAGCCCAACGGGGCGGTGCGGCGGTCCGACAAGCCCCCTCGCCACAGTGAATGCGTACTCCCTCCTATCGATCTTTGCTCTTGCTGTAACAGTCCTTTCATGAATCCGCTCTTTTTCCCCTCGCTCAAGATCCTTATCTTTGCCCGCACCAAACAGCACTTGCCAAGCAAGAAGGTTTTAAAGATGTCCAACAGTATGGGTATTGCCAGCGCTTTCGTTTTGTCCTCTTTGTTCCTGTCGCCACTGGCGATGGCGGAAGAATCGCAGACTTTCGTCGCACATAACGCCGCACGCGCTGCAGCGCTCGAAGAGCATCAGATCGAGATGACGGCCAAGGCTGCGCAAGACGCCCAAGCCCCGCAAGCCTTGACCACTCAGGCCCGGCCACAGGTCGAGAAGGACAGCTGATCCGCACCGTTCACTCCCGCTTCCCACGACACTGTTCATCGGCTCTTCCCTTTGAAAAGTTGTCTGTAAAGCCGCTGCTTTCAGCGGCTTTTTTTATCGCGGCGATTCAACTTTCATTGCAGTTTTCGCAACGACAAGCGCTGATGCCCACGCCATTGACCAGTCGTTAGAGCAACAGGCACGATTCACCCGGCTGCTACGTTAATGCAACTACGCTTACAACGTCCCTTTAGCAGACGTCAGCCCTATGACCGCAAGCCGCACCCCACATTTTCTAGGCCCATCCGGGCGACCCGAGATCATGGTGATCTTCGGAAGCACCCTGACGGTCATCTCGATCCTGTGCATCGTCACTTTTCTGCTGATCCGCGAACACGCCTACGCCCAGCAGATCGCCACACGCAGCGCGACCACCATTGCGCAACTGATCGATGCCGATGTCCTGCGTACGGTCGAGCTCTATGATCTGACCTTGCAGGGCCTGATCGCCGCTGCCCAACGGGACGACCTGAAACAGGTTTCGCCGCAGATTCGTCATCTGGCGCTGTTCGACCGCTCCACCACCGCGCGCTACAAGGGCGACATCCTGCTGCTGGACAAGCACGGCGACGTACTGGCCGACTCATCGTTGATCGAACCGAAACCGGGTAACTTCGCTGACCGCGACTATTTCCTGGCCCATGTCTTCAATCGTGATACCGGCATGTTTATCAGCCGACCGTTCAAGCCGCGCTGCGACTGCGATGACAGCGACCAATGGCGCATCAGTTTCAGCCGGCGCATTTCCTCGCCCACGGGTGAGTTTCTGGGGGTCGCGGTAGCCTCGATGCGCATGAGCTACTTCGATCAGTTGTTCAACAGCCTCGACATCGGCACCGGCAGCACGCTGGGCATCATCAACAATGACGGGATCCTCCTGGCGCAGAAGCCGTACCGGGAACCGCACTCCATCGGCAAAAGCTTCTCCAGCCGCCCCAACGTCGTACGCATGCTGCAGGAGCGCAATGGCACCTTTGAAAGTGTGTCGAGTGTCGACCATCAACGGCGCTTGTACACCTTTACCCGGGTCGGCAACCTGCCACTGACTGTCATCGTGGCCCTTTCTGTGGATGAGGTGTTCGCCACCTGGAACCGTACGGCCTATGTGATCAGCGGTGCTACCGGGGTTTTGTGCATCGGTTTGCTGTGGCTGACCTGGCTGCTCTGCCGCGAGTTGCGCCTGCGCCAGAGTGCCGAGCAGGAATTGTCGCAACTGGCGGCCACCGATGCCTTGACCGGCGTGGCCAACCGCCGATCCCTTGATCAGACTCTGCGCCATGAATGGTTTCGCGCGCAGCGCAGTGGCAAGCCGTTGTCGTTGCTGATGATCGATGCCGATCACTTCAAGGCCTTCAATGACCGGCACGGGCATCAGGCCGGCGACGAAGCGTTACGGGCATTGGCCGAGGTCATCAGTGCCAATGTCCACCGCCCCACAGACCTGGTGGCGCGCTACGGGGGCGAAGAGTTTTCGGTGGTCCTGGCCGAAACAGGCGGTGACGGTGCACGGCAGATTGCCGAACATATTCGTGAGGCTGTACAAAAACTGCCACTGGTCGACGCCGGTGAGCAACCGATGAGCGTGAGCATCGGTATTGCCACCTGGACGGCGGCCAGCGAAATCACCCTCGAACAGTTGCTGTTCAGCGCGGACAAGGCGCTGTATCAGGCCAAGGAGAGGGGGCGTAACCGGGTGGTTTGTGCCAAATAGGATTTTCATTGGATGGGAGGACGCCATCGCGAGCAAGCTCGCTCCCACAGGGGAATGCAATCATCTGTGGGAGCGAGCTTGCTCGCGATGAGGCCAGCCCAGGCACTACGAACTTCGGGCATAAAAAAAGGCCACCCGAAGGTAGCCTTTAAAAAACTAGAGAGGTTTTTTGCTTACACGGCCGCAACCGGGCGCATGTAAGAGATCGGTGCAGTGCTGGCGTCTTCGAACGTCACGACTTCCCAGGCATCTGTCTGCTCAATCAACTTGCGCAGCAGCTGGTTGTTCAGTGCGTGGCCGGACTTGAAGCCCTTGAACTCACCAATCAGGCTATTGCCCAGCAGGTAGAGGTCACCAATTGCATCGAGGATCTTGTGCTTCACGAATTCGTCTTCATAACGAAGACCGTCTTCGTTCAGTACGCCATCGGCGTCGACCACAATAGCGTTTTCAACACTGCCGCCGAGTGCGAGGTTGTGCTTGCGCAGGTACTCGATGTCACTCATGAAACCAAAGGTACGGGCGCGGCTGACTTCTTTTACGAACGAAGTGCTGGAAAAATCCACGCTTGCACTTTGGGTACGGTCACGGAAAACCGGGTGATCGAAATCGATCTCGAAGCTCACTTTGAACCCTTCGAAAGGGACGAAAGTAGCGCGCTTGTCGCCATCTTCCACTGTCACTTCACGCAGGATGCGGATGAACTTCTTGGCGGCGTCCTGTTCTTCCAGGCCAGCCGATTGAATCAGGAATACGAAAGGTCCGGCGCTACCATCCATGATCGGGACTTCGGACGCGGAGAGCTCGACGTAGGCGTTATCGATGCCCAGGCCTGCCATGGCCGAGAGCAAGTGCTCTACCGTGTCCACTTTGACGTCACCGTTAACGAGCGTGGTCGACATAGTGGTTTCACCAACGTTTTCCGCGCGGGCAGGAATCTGCACCACGGGATCGAGGTCGGCGCGACAAAACACAATGCCAGTGTCGACAGGCGCTGGCTTGAGGGTCAGATAGACCTTCTCCCCGGAGTGCAGGCCGACACCTGTGGCACGGATAATATTCTTCAGGGTGCGTTGTTTAATCATGGCATGGGCCGCTTCAGCGCAAATTGCGAACTGGTATCAACAAAGGCTGGCGATGATAGCAGACCACGCCTTTGCTGAACACCAATCACCTTCATAGCCCTGATACATTTCATCAATCGGCCTGACGACGCAGGAAAGCCGGGATGTCCAGGTAGTCCAGGTCATCTTGCGGATTCATCTTCGCGGCAGTCGCAGCACCGGCCTGGGCCTGGTTGCGCATGACGGTCGGACGGTCCAGGTCACGGTAGTTCACCGCTGGAGCTTCCTGACGAACAGGGGCCTGTTGTTGTGGCTGTGCAGCCATCGAAGTGTGAACGGTATTGTCGATGACCTTCACAGGCTTCTCGATTTTAGCGCCCAGACCGGTTGCAACGACAGTCACGTGCAGCTCGTCGCGCATGTCCGGATCGATAACGGTACCGACCTTGACCATCGCGTGTTCCGAAGCGAATGCCTCGATGATGCTACCCACGTCGGAGTATTCGCCCAGGGACAGATCCGGACCGGCGGTAATGTTTACCAGGATGCCGCGAGCGCCTTGCAGGTTCACGTCTTCCAGCAGCGGGTTGCGAATGGCCGCTTCGGTGGCCTCGCGTGCACGGTTCGGACCGCTGGCGCAGCCAGTGCCCATCATCGCCATGCCCATTTCGCTCATCACGGTACGCACGTCGGCGAAGTCGACGTTGATCATGCCCGGACGCTTGATGATGTCGGAGATACCGCGAACGGCTCCGGCCAGTACATCGTCAGCCTTGGCGAAAGCCGACAGCAGGCTGGCGTCTTTACCGAGGATGGTCAGCAGCTTCTCGTTGGGAATGGTGATCAACGAGTCGACGCTTTCGGAGAGCATGCGGATGCCTTCGTCGGCGATCTGCATACGCTTGCGGCCTTCGAACGGGAACGGACGGGTCACCACCGCAACGGTGAGGATGCCCATTTCCTTGGCCACTTCGGCGATGATCGGCGCAGCACCGGTACCGGTACCGCCGCCCATGCCAGTGGTGATGAACACCATGTTGGTGCCCTGCAGGACTTCGGCAATGCGCTCACGGTCTTCCAGAGCGGCTTGACGGCCGACTTCAGGGTTGGCGCCAGCGCCCAGGCCCTTGGTCACACCGGTGCCCAGTTGCAGGATGGTACGCGCGCCGATGTTTTTCAGCGCTTGAGCATCGGTGTTGGCGCAGATGAACTCGACGCCTTCGATGTTGCTCTTGACCATGTGGTTGACAGCGTTGCCGCCGCCACCGCCGACACCGATAACTTTGATTACCGGGCTTGCGGGGATGTTGTCTACGAGTTCGAACATTTTCCCTCTCCTTTACATTCTCTAGTTTTTTCGCCTACTGCGTGCTTCGGTGTAACGGTGTTGCGGTAAATCTTCAGAAATTGCCCTGGACCCACTTCTTCAGGCGGTCCAGCAGCGGAGCCTGTGGCTCTTCGTTGCTGTAGCTGTCGCGGCTGCCGATGCCCGAGAACGAGATGCCGTCGGACTGCTTCTGCAGGCCGTACATCAACAGGCCGACGCCGGTGGAATAGATCGGGTTGCGTACTACGTCATCCAGACCTTTCACGCCATGCGGTACGCCCAGGCGCACCGGCATGTGGAAGATTTCCTCGGCCAGCTCGGTAGCGCCTTCCATCTTCGCGGTACCGCCGGTCAGCACGATGCCGGCCGGGATCAGATCTTCGTAGCCGCTGCGGCGCAGTTCGGCCTGGATCAGCGTGAACAGTTCGTCGTAGCGCGGCTCGACCACTTCGGCCAGGGCCTGGCGGGACAGTTCGCGTGGCGGACGGTCGCCAACACTTGGCACCTTGATGGTTTCACCGGCACCGGCCAGTTTGGCCAGGGCGCAGGCGTAGCGAATCTTGATTTCTTCGGCGTACTGGGTCGGAGTGCGCAACGCCATGGCGATGTCGTTGGTCACCTGGTCACCGGCAATCGGGATGACCGCGGTGTGACGGATCGCACCTTCGGTGAAGATCGCGATGTCGGTGGTACCGCCACCGATGTCCACCAGGCACACGCCCAGCTCTTTCTCGTCGTCGGTCAGCACCGAGTAGGCGGAAGCCAGCTGCTCGAGAATGATGTCGTCGATTTCCAGGCCGCAGCGACGCACGCATTTTTCGATGTTCTGCGCGGCATTGACGGCGCAGGTGACCACGTGGACCTTGGCTTCCAGACGCACGCCGGACATGCCCAGCGGCTCGCGGACGCCTTCCTGGTTATCGATCACGTAGTCTTGCGGCAAGGTGTGCAGCACGCGCTGGTCAGCCGGGATCGCCACGGCCTGGGCAGCGTCGAGCACGCGTTCGAGGTCGGCAGAACTGACTTCGCGATCACGAATCGCCACGATGCCGTGGGAGTTCAGGCTGCGGATGTGATTGCCGGCCACGCCGACGAATGCCGAGTGAATGCGGCAACCGGCCATCAACTGCGCTTCTTCGATGGCGCGCTGGATCGATTGCACGGTGGATTCGATATTCACCACCACGCCTTTTTTCAGGCCACGGGACGGATGGGTACCGATCCCGACGATTTCCAGCGTGCCGTCGTCCGCGACCTCGCCTACCAGCGCCACCACCTTGGAGGTGCCGATATCGAGACCGACGATCATTTTGCCGCTTTGCACGTTTGCCATGGGTCCTGCCTCTTCTTAATTCTTCGCGACAGCGGGTTGGGCTGCCGTGGGCGCTACAGGTTCCCGCCAGCCAACGGCGAGGCCGTTGGCGTAGCGCAGATCGATGCGCGCAATGTTCGTAATCTGTTCTTTGAGCGTCTTGTCATAGATGGCGATGAAGCGGCGCATCTTTTCCACCTGGTTGCCGCGTCCGAGCAGCAGTTCGATCCCCGGGCCGGCACTGCCGGGTCCGGTGGTCAGGAACCAGCTGCCGCGTTCACGCAACTCCAGGCGTGCAATCGAGAAGCCCAGAGGCCGGAGCATCTGACTCAACACCTGGTATTGCTGCATCACCTGCTGCTGGGCCCGCTGCGGGCCGAACAGCTGAGGCAAGTGTTCGTAGTTCGCCAGCTCGCGCGGGGTGAAGGCCTGGCCCTGGTTGTTCAACAGCGATTCGTCACCCCAACGGGCCACCGGCAGTTGTTCTTCCAGGCGGATCACCACTTGATCCGGCCACACCCGACGCACTTCGGCGTGGGCAATCCATGGCATCGTTTCAAGCTCGGTACGCATGCTCGCCAGGTCGATGGTGAAGAAGCTCGACGCCACGTACGGGGCGATCCGCTGCTGCACCGCTTGCTGGCTGATGTAACTCAGGTCGCCCTGCACGTTGATCCTGGAGATCGGCCGGTCGGCATACGGCAACAAGCGTGTCGCGCCTTCGTAAGTACCGAACCCCAAGGCCACCAGCAGCACCGGCCAGAACAACGCTTTGAGAAAACCGAAGTTGGCTTTCGGCAGGCGCGCGGACATCGGCTCTTTGGCCACCATTCGGCTGGCACCCCGTGGCACCGGCTTGCGGCCGGGTGCGGGAGGCTGATGTCTGAGCTGGGCGCCTTGCATGGCCTTAACCTCTCGTCGACTCTTGGTGACCGGCAGCATTGCCGGCAACACTCTCGGCCAGAATCGCCAGCACCAGTTGCTGGAAATCCAGACCGGCGGCACGGGCCGCCATCGGCACCAGGCTGTGATCGGTCATGCCCGGTGCGGTGTTGACTTCCAGGAACCAGAACTGCCCTTCGGCGTCCTGCATCACGTCTGCCCTGCCCCAACCGGCGATACCCAGCGCTTCACAGGCTTTCGCCGTGAGTTCCATGAGTTCCTGTTCCTTGGCGCTGTCCAGACCGCATGGAATGCGGTACTGGGTATCGTTGGCGATGTACTTGGCGTCGTAGTCGTAGAAGCTGTGCGTCGTGCCCAGGGCAATCGGAGGCAACACCTGGTCACGCAGAGTGGCGATGGTGAACTCCGGACCGTGAATCCATTGCTCGAC
Source organism: Pseudomonas sp. QLc11A (assembly GCF_052112305.1). Classification (NCBI taxonomy): domain Bacteria; kingdom Pseudomonadati; phylum Pseudomonadota; class Gammaproteobacteria; order Pseudomonadales; family Pseudomonadaceae; genus Pseudomonas; species Pseudomonas sp. QLc11A. The sequence continues at coordinate 106,194 of NZ_JAVAJJ010000001.1, read as the reverse complement.
CAACACTTGCGAATCGTAGGTACTGGCCGCTTTCCATGCGTCGATCAATTCGGACGCGGAACTCACTTTGGCCATACCGATACTTGAACCTTCATGGGCCGGTTTGACGATCAAAGGGAAGCCCAGTTCCGTCGCTGCCGAAATACAATCGGCCTCGCTGCAAAGGACTGCGTGACGTGGCGTCGGAATGCCCAGGCTGTGCCAGACCTGCTTGGTGCGCAGTTTGTCCATCGCCAGGGCCGACGCCAGGATGCCGCTGCCGGTGTACGGAATGCCCAGGCATTCGAGCAGGCCCTGCATGCTGCCGTCTTCACCGCCACGACCGTGGAGAATGATGAAGGCGCGGTCGATCTTTTCGCTCTGCAGACGCTGCAGCAGGTCATCGCCCACGTCGAGGCCGAACGCGTCGACACCGGCGCTTAGCAGCGCGTCGAGAACCGCGTTGCCCGACTTCAGGGACACCTCGCGCTCGGCACTCTTGCCGCCGAACAGCACGGCGACGCGGCCGAAGTCTTTCGGCGCGATCGTGGAGAACAGGTTGGCGTAGGCAGCAGTCATTTCAACGTCCCCTTCTCCGGTGCGGCAACGGCACCGGCGAACAACTCGCTTTTCAACAGTTTTGGTGCGAGACCGCCGATATCACCGGCGCCCTGGCACAGCAGGATGTCGCCGGCACGCAGCAGCGGCTTGACCACTGGCGCGAGGTCGACACCACGCTCGATGTAGATCGGATCGAGCTGGCCACGCTGACGGATGCTGTTGCACAGTTTGCGGCTGTCGGCACCCGGAATCGGCTCTTCGCCGGCCGGATAGACCTCCATCAGCAGCAGCACGTTGGCGTCGGCCAGCACATTGACGAAATCGTCGTACAGGTCACGGGTGCGGCTGTAACGGTGTGGCTGGTAGACCATCACCAGGCGGCGCTCCGGCCAGCCACCGCGTACGGCCTTGATCACGGCCGCGACTTCGGTCGGGTGGTGACCGTAGTCGTCGACCAGCATCACGTTGCCGCCGTCCACCGGCAGTTCGCCATAGACCTGGAAGCGTCGGCCAACACCCTGGAAGCCGGACAGGCCCTGGACGATGGCTTCATCGCTGACGCCTTCGTCGGTGGCGATGCAGATGGTTGCCAGTGCGTTCAATACGTTGTGGTTGCCCGGCATGTTCACCGACACATCCAGCGGCTCGCGGTCAGGGCGCAGCACAGTGAAGAAAGTCTGCATGCCCTGCTGGCGCACGTTGATGGCACGCACGTCGCAGTCTTCGCCGAAGCCATAGGTCACAGTCGGACGCTTGACCTGCGGGAGGATTTCACGCACCACCGGATCGTCCAGACACACCACCGCCAGACCGTAAAACGGCAGATTGTGCAGGAATTCGACGAAGGTTTTCTTCAGCTTGTTGAAGTCACCGTCGTAGGTCGCCATGTGATCGGCGTCGATGTTGGTGACCACGGCCACCAGCGGCTGCAAGTGCAGGAAGCTGGCGTCGCTTTCGTCGGCTTCGGCGATCAGGTAGCGGCTGGTGCCAAGCTGGGCATTGGTGCCCGCGGCATTCAGGCGGCCACCGATGACGAACGTCGGGTCCAGGCCACCGGCGGCGAACACCGAGGCGATCAGGCTGGTGGTGGTGGTTTTGCCGTGGGTACCGGCAACGGCGATACCGTGACGATAACGCATCAGCTCAGCCAGCATTTCTGCACGCGGCACCACCGGAATACGGCGCTCCAGCGCGGTTGCGACTTCCGGGTTGGACGTGTTCACCGCGCTCGACACCACCAGCACGTCGGCGGCAGCGGCGTTCTCGGCGCGGTGGCCGATGAAGATCTGCGCCCCGAAGGATTCCAGGCGCTCGGTGACCGGGGACGCCTTCAGGTCGGAGCCGGACACGGCATAACCCAGGTTCAGCAGCACTTCGGCAATCCCGCACATGCCCACACCGCCGATACCGACGAAGTGGATGCGACGGATGCGGCGCATTTCCGGTTGTGGCATGGCTTTCTGACTCTCAACCATGGGCCACCTCCAGGCAGCTATCGACGACGTTACGGGTGGCATCGGGTTTGGCGAGGCGGCGTGCCGCGGTAGCCATTTCGTTGAGTCGTTGTGGTTGCATCAGGACCTCTGTCAGGCGAGCGGCAAGATCCGCTGCACCAGTCGTTCTTTGTGGCATCAGGAAAGCTGCGCCTTCACGGGCCAAATATTCGGCGTTGCGGGTCTGGTGATCGTCGATGGCATGGGGCAAAGGCACCAGCATCGAGGGCAGACCGGCGGCGGCCAGTTCACTGATGGTCAGCGCGCCTGCGCGACAAACCACCAGGTCGGCCCAGCTGTAGGCTTGGGCCATGTCTTTGATGAAGGGCTGCACCTGCGCCTCGACGCCAGCCGCGCGATAGCGCTCTGCAGTCACTTCATCGTGGTTTTTGCCGGCCTGATGGAACACTTCCGGACGCAAATCGGCAGCGACTTGCGACAGGGCTTCAGGCAGCAACTTGTTCAACGGTTCTGCGCCAAGGCTTCCGCCAAGGATCAGCAAACGCGCCTTGCGACCGACCAGGGCAGGTCGCGATGTCTCGAGGAACAGCTCGGTGCGCACCGGGTTACCGGTGGTCCGGCGGCTGTCCGACAGGGTAAAGGTGTCGGGGAACGCTTCACAGACTCGGGCGGCCAACGGCACCAGCAACCGATTGGCGGTACCGGCCACGGCGTTCTGTTCATGAACGATCACCGGCACGCCGGCCAGTTTGGCTGCGACACCGCCAGGGCCGGTCACAAAGCCACCAAAGCCCACGACGCAGACCGGTTGCAGACGGCGAATGATCGTCCGTGCCTGCCAGACCGACTTGAACAACATGAACGGTGCCTTGAGCAGGGACAATTTGCCCTTGCCCCGCAGACCGCTGGCGTTGATCCGGTGCAGTTCGATGCCGGCTGCCGGCACCAGATCGTTCTCGATGCCACGCGGGGTACCGAGCCAGTGCACGGTATAGCCGCGCGCCTGGAATTCGCGGGCACAGGCCAGCGCCGGGAACACGTGGCCCCCAGTGCCGCCGGCCATGATCATCACGTTAGCGCCCATGGTGCGGCTCCTCGGCGAAGTCGCTCTCATGGAACTCCATCTCCTCGCTGCCCAGGTGGGTTCGACTTTCCCACTCGATGCGCAGCAACAAGCCGAGACAGGCACAGCAGATCACCAACGAACTGCCGCCGTAACTGAGGAACGGCAGGGTCAGACCCTTGGTCGGCAACAGGCCGACGTTCACGCCGATGTTGATCAGGAACTGGCCGATCCACAGGAACGACAGGCCGTAGGCAACATAGGCGGCGAAGAACTGCTTGGCCTTCTCGGCCCACAGTCCGATGTACATGCCACGAATACACACGAAGACAAACAGTGCCACGGTGCACAACGAACCCACCGCGCCCAGCTCTTCGGCCAGGACCGAGAACACGAAGTCAGTGTGGGCCTCAGGCAGGTAGAACTGTTTCTGCACGCTGTTGCCCAGGCCAACGCCCAGCCATTCGCCGCGGCCGAAAGCGATCAATGCCTGGGACAACTGATAACCGGCACCGAACTGGTCGGCCCACGGATCGGCGAAGTTGGTCAGGCGCGCCATCCGATACGGCTGCATTTGAATCAACAGCACCACCGCGCCGACGGCCAGGACCACCATCAGGGAAAAACGGAACAGCCCGACGCCGCCAAGGAACAGCATCGCCGCCGCGGCCCCCATCATCACGACCGTGGCACCGAAGTCCGGCTCCATCAGCAGAAGGCCCGCCATCGGCAACAGCACGATGAACGGCTTGAAGAAGCCCATCCAGCTTTCACGCACTTCCTTCTGGCGGCGCACCAGATAACCGGCGAGGTAGATCACCACGAACACCTTGGCGATCTCGGAAGGCTGGACGTTGAAGAAACTGAAGCCGATCCAGCGCATGGAGCCGTTAACCTCACGGCCAATACCCGGAATGATCACCATGATCAGCAAGCCGAACGCACCCAGCAACATCAGCCAGCCCAGGCGCTGCCAGGTGGCGATCGGGATCATCATGGTGACGATGCAGGCACCCAGGCCCAGCACCACGTAAATAAGGTGGCGGATCATGTAATACAGCGCGCTGCCCGACTGCACGGCCGCCACTTCGGTGGATGCCGAGGCAATCATGATCAGGCCCAGGCCGAGCAGCGTCAGGCAACCGGCGAGCATCGGGAAGTCGAGGTCGATACCGCGCCCGGTGATGAGCGGCGATGGATACGGCTTGATGATGCCTTTGAGGCTCATGCCAGATCCTCCACGGCTTGGACGAACTGGTGGCCACGGTCTTCATAGTTCTTGAACATGTCGAAGCTGGCGCAGGCTGGCGACAGCAGCACTACGTCGCCCGGCTGGGCGGCGGCGCGGCATTGTTCGACGGCTTCGACCAGGGAAGCGACGCGGATCAGCGGAACGGCGTCGCCAATGGCGTCGCCGATCTTGTCCGAGTCGCGGCCCATCAACACCACGGCGCGGCAGTTGGCCGCTACCGGATCGCGCAGGTCCTTGAACTCGGCACCCTTGCCGTCACCACCGGCGATCAGCACGACCTTGCCGTCGATGTCCGTGCCCAGGCCTTCGATGGCGGCCAGCGCGGCGCCGACGTTGGTGGCCTTGGAGTCGTTGTAGTAACCCACGCCATCAAGGTCGCGGACCCATTGGCAGCGATGCTCGAGACCGGCGAAGGTGCGCAGGCTCGACAGCATGGCATCGAACGGCAGGCCGACCGCATGGCCCAAGGCCAGGGCCGCCAAGGCGTTGGACTGGTTGTGGGCGCCACGAATCTTCAACTCACGCACCGGCATCAGGTTCTGGAATTCGAAGGCCAGGTATTTCTCGCCGTCTTCTTCACGGATGCCGAAGGCTTTGAAGTCCGGTTTGCTCAGACCGAAGGTCCAGCACGGTTGGCCCTCACCCATCAACGGACGGCTCAGGGCATCCTGGCGATTGACAACAAACTGTCTGGCACCACGGAAGATCCGGTGCTTGGCCAGGTGATAGGCCGGCAGACCGCTGTAACGGTCCATGTGGTCTTCGCTGACGTTGAGCACGGTCGCCACTTCGGCGTTGAGTTGATCGGTGGTCTCCAGCTGGAAACTCGACAACTCCATCACGTACAGCTCAACGTCATCGCGCAGCAGATCCAGAGCCGGTGTACCGAGGTTGCCACCGACGGCAACGCGCTTGCCCGCCGCCGCTGCCATTTCGCCGACCAGGGTGGTGACGGTGCTTTTCGCGTTGGAACCGCTGATGGCCACGATCGGCGCCTTCGCGTTACGCGCGAACAGCTCGATGTCACCGGACAATTTCACGCCACGTACGGCGGCAGCCTGCAGGGCCGGGGTCGCCAGCGCCAGGCCGGGGCTCACGTAGAGCTCGTCGGCGCGGCACAGGAATTCGACGTCCAGCTCGCCACAACGCACTTCCACGTGCGGATAGTCACGCTTGAGCGTGGCCAGTTCCGGTGGATTTTCCCGCGTATCGGCCACGGCAAACGCCACGCCCCGGTTCGCCAGGAAGCGAACCAGGGACATGCCGCTCTTGCCGAGGCCGACAACGATGCGGAAGTGGTCAGAAGCGATCAGAGACACGAGTTTCTACCTCAGCTTCAGGGTGGCAAGGCCGATCAGCACGAGAATCACGGTGATGATCCAGAAACGGACGATCACTCGTGGTTCAGGCCAACCCTTGAGTTCAAAGTGGTGGTGAATGGGCGCCATGCGGAATACGCGGCGACCGGTCAGTTTAAAAGAGGCGACCTGAATGACGACTGACAGGGTTTCCATCACGAACACGCCGCCCATGATGAACAGGACGATTTCCTGACGGACGATCACCGCGATGGTGCCCAGGGCCGCGCCCAGCGCCAGTGCGCCGACGTCACCCATGAAGACTTGTGCCGGATAGGTGTTGAACCACAGGAAGCCCAGACCGGCGCCAATCAGTGCGCCGCAGAACACGATCAGTTCGCCCGCGCCCGGTACATAGGGAATCAGCAGGTATTCGGCGAACTTCACGTTACCCGACAGGTAGCAGAAAATGCCCAGGCCGCCGCCCACCATCACCGTCGGCATGATCGCCAGGCCGTCGAGGCCGTCGGTCAGGTTGACCGCGTTGCTCGAACCGACAATCACGAAATAGGTGAGGACGATGAAGCCTGCGCCCAGTGGAATGCTGTAGTCCTTGAGCATCGGCAGGATCAGCGTGGTTTCCACCGGCGTGGCGGCAGTCATGTAAAGGAAGATCGCCGCGCCCAGGCCGAACACCGATTGCCAGAAATACTTCCAGCGGCTTGGCAAGCCACGGGAGTTTTTCTCGATCACCTTGCGGTAGTCGTCGACCCAGCCGATGGCGCCGAACAGCAAGGTCACCAGCAGTACGACCCAGACGTAACGGTTGCTCAAGTCAGCCCAAAGCAGGGTGCTGACGCCGATGGACGACAGGATCAGCGCACCGCCCATGGTCGGTGTGCCCGACTTGGACAGGTGCGACTGCGGGCCGTCATTGCGAACGGATTGACCGATCTGACGGTTCTGCAAAGTGCGGATCATCCACGGGCCGTAGCACAGCGACAAGACCAGCGCGGTCAGTACACCGAGAATCCCGCGCAGGGTCAGGTACTGGAAGACCGCGAAGCCTTTGTAGAACTGTTGCAGATACTCCGCTAGCAGCAGCAGCATTAATGTTTCTCCAGGCTGGACCCGCACAAGGCGGCGACGACGTTTTCCATCGCAGCGCTGCGCGACCCCTTGATCAAAATGGTGGTGTTTGTGTCTTGCTCGGCGCCCAGGGCATTGATCAGTTCAGCCTGCGTGCTGAAGTGAAAAGCCTCTGGACCGAATGCCTTCACGGCGTGAGCCATCATTGGCCCGACGGCGTACAGCGCGCAAACCTTGCCACGGGCGTACTCGCCCACGTCGCGGTGCCCCTGCTCCGCCCATTCGCCCAACTCGCCGATATCCCCGAGCACCAGGACGGTGCGACCGGAAAAGCCGGCCAGTATATCAACGGCAGCGCACATGGAGGTGGGGTTGGCGTTGTAAGTGTCATCGATCACGCGCATGCCATTGCTGGCCAATTGCGCGACGGTGCGGCCCTTGACCGGTTGCACCGCACCAAGACCGGTGGCGATACCGAACAGCGACACACCCAGGGCATGGGCGGCAGCGGCGGCGGCCATGGCATTGGCGACGTTATGGGTGCCGAGCAGGTTCAGTTGAACGCGCTCTACACCTTCAGGGCTGTGCAGATTGAATGCCGGGCAGCCACGGGCATCGGTGGCCAGGTCACTGGCGTAGAAATCGGCACTGGTGTTGCTCAATGCAAACGTCAGCACCTTGCGAGCACCGGCACGCGTCTTCCAGATTCCGAATGCCTTGTCGTCGAGATTGAGCACTGCGACGCCATCGGCCTCCAGCCCTTCGATGATCTCGCCCTTGGCCTCGACGATTTTTTCCGGACCACCAAACTCGCCAACGTGGGCGGTCCCGGCATTGTTGAGAATGGCCACGTGCGGCTTGGTCAGGCCAACGGTGTAGGCAATTTCGCCAAGGCGCGAAGCACCGAGTTCGATCACTGCCGCTGCATGCTCCGGTGCCAGTTCGAGCAGGGTCAGCGGCACACCGAGATCGTTGTTCAGGTTGCCACGGGTCGCCAGTACCGGGCCACGGGTGCGCAGGATGCTCGCAAGCATTTCCTTGACCGTGGTCTTGCCGCTCGAACCGGTGACGGCCGCGACCGGATGGGTGTAGGCGGCGCGATTGAGCGCACCCAACTGCCCGAGTGCCTGACGAGTATCGCTGACCAGTAACTGCGGCAGTGTGCTGCCGGCGACTTCGCGCTCGACCAGCGCGGCCACGGCGCCCTTGGCAGCGACTTCATTCAGATAATCATGACCATCGAAGCGCGGACCGGTCAGGGCAATAAACAGCTGACCCGGCTTGATGGCGCGGCTGTCGATGCTGACGCCGTCGAAACTGGCATCGGTCGACACCAGGCGAGCATTCAGCGCGCCGGTCAGCTCGCTCAGTTGCAAGGCCTTAAGCATGGGCCACCTCCCATGCGGTCAAGGCATGATCGGCCTCGACCAGATCGGAAAAGGCATGACGCTCGCCGTTGATTTCCTGATAGTCCTCGTGACCTTTGCCGGCCAGGACAATCACGTCATCCACCGAGGCACTGGCGATCAGGCGGGCAATCGCCTGACCACGACCGGCAACGAACTCCACTTTATCCACAGCCGTGAAACCGGCGCGGATGTCATCGAAAATCACCGATGGATCTTCAGTGCGCGGGTTGTCATCGGTCACCAGCACGCCATCGGCCAGGCGCTCGACAACTTCGGCCATCAACGGACGCTTGCCGCGATCGCGGTCACCGCCACAGCCGAACAGGCACAGCAACCGACCCTTGGCGTGTGGACGCAGGGCCGTCAGGACTTTTTCCAGGGCATCCGGGGTGTGGGCGTAATCGACTACCACCAGTGGTTGAGTGCCGCCGCCGAGGCGCTGCATGCGACCGGCCGGGCCTTCGAGCTTCGGCAGCACCTTGAGAATTTCGTCCAGTGCGTAATCCAGGCCAAGCAAGGCGCCAACCGCTGCAAGCACGTTGCTCAGGTTGAAACGGCCGAGCAAGGTACTGCGTAGATGGTGTTCACCCTGCGGCGTGACCAGCGTGGCGCGCACGCCTTCGTCGTCGAACTGCGCTTCACGACAATAGAGGTAGGCACTGCTGTCGAGCAGGCTGTAGGTGATCAATCGCGATTCACGTTTTTCAGCAGCCAGTTGCCGCCCGAAGTCGTCGTCGAGGTTAACCACCCGGCATTTCAGTTCGTTCCAGGCGAACAGCCTGGCCTTGGCTTCACCGTAGGCCTGCATGGTGCCGTGGTAATCCAGATGATCGCGAGACAGGTTGGTCATCACCGCCACGTCGAAGGCCAGTGCCGTCACGCGGCCCTGGTCCAGACCATGGGAAGAAACTTCCATCGCCACGGCTTTGGCACCAGCCTTTTTCAGGTCGCCCAGCGTCGCCTGCATGGCAATCGGGTTCGGCGTGGTGTGCAGGCCGCTTTCCAATGCACCATAGAAACCGCAACCGAGGGTGCCGACGATGCCGCAATGCTGACCAAGCAGATCCAGCGCCTGGGCAACCAGTTGAGTGACACTGGTTTTGCCGTTGGTGCCGGTCACGCCGATCAGGTTCAGATGATGGCTTGGCTCGCCATAAAAACGTCCGGCGATGTCCGACAACTGAGCGGCCAGCCCTTTGACCGGAATCAAGGGAACCTCGGTGATTGGCAGCACAGTGGCACCCTCCACCTCATAGGCCACCGCAGCCGCGCCGCGTTGCAAAGCGTCGGCAATGTGCGCACGCCCATCGAATTTCCCGCCCGGCACGGCGAGGAACAGATCGCCCGCTCGCACGTTGCGGCTGTCCAGGGCGAGCTCGCGAATCAGTAGATCGTGGCCGGCGTGAGGGAAAATTTTGTTCAGGCTCAGAGACATCAGCCACGCCCTCCATTGGCTTTCAGCGGAACGACCGGTGTTGCGTTCGCTTGTTGAGTAGGTGGCAGGTTGTCCGGGGTGATGTTCATCAGGCGCAGGGTGCCCGACATCACGCGGCTGAACACCGGCGCGGAGACCAGGCCACCGAAGTAGCCGGCTTTGGTCGGTTCATCGATTACGACCACGATGGCGTAGCGTGGATCGCTCATCGGGCCGAAACCGGCGAACAGCGAACGGTAGGAGTTCTCGGCGTAACCCTTGGTGCCAACCGAGGTTTTACGCGCAGTACCCGACTTGCCACCCACGTGATACGCCGGCACCTGCGCACGGAACACACCGCGCGGGGCTTCGATCACTTGTTGCAGCATGGTTTGCATGGTTTTCGCGACAGCTTCTGGCAATACCTCTGTGGTTTGCGGTGCCTTGTCGGTCTTGATCAGGGTCAGCGGCGCGAGGCGGCCGTTGTTGGCCAGGGCCGAGAAGGCGTGGACCAACTGGATCGCGGTCACGGAAATACCGTAGCCATAGGACAGCGTGGCGGTTTCCGCCTTACGCCATTCGCGATAATTCGGCAGGTTGCCAACGCGTTCACCCGGGAAGCCCAGGCCGGTGTCCTGGCCGAGACCGAGTTTCTGCGCCAGACGGAAAATGGTTTCGCCGCCGATATCGAACGCGACCTTGCTCATCCCGACGTTACTGGAGTTGATCAGGATGCCGGTCAGGTCGAGCACCGGGCCTTCGGTCTTGGAAACGTCCTTGATGGTGTACTTGCCAATCTGCAAGGAGCCCGGATACACCTCGACGGTGTCGCTCGGTTTCCAGCGACCGGTTTCGATGGCGGCGCTCATCGAGATCGCTTTCATCGTCGAACCCGGCTCGAACACGTCGATCATCGCGCGGTTACGCATCATCGCCGGTTGCAGGCTGCGACGGTTGTTCGGGTTATAGGTCGGCTGGTTGACCATCGCGAGAATCTCGCCGGTCTTCACGTCCATGATCACCAGGCTGCCGGCCTTGGCGCCGTTCTCGATGATCGCGTTGCGCAATTCGCGGTTGGCCAGGTATTGCAGGCGCAGGTCAATGGACAACGCCAAGGGCTTGCCGGCCTTGGCGTTTTTGGTGACCTGGACATCCTTGATCAGCCGGCCGCGCCGGTCCTTGATCACCTGACGCTTGCCGGGAACCCCGGCCAGCCATTCGTCGTAGGCCAGTTCGACGCCTTCACGACCGTGATCGTCAATGTCGGTAAACCCGACCATATGGGCGGTGACTTCGCCGGCAGGATAAAAGCGCCGGAACTCTTCGATGCCATAAACACCCGGCACTTTCAGATCGAGCACAGCCTGGCCCTGCTCCGGGGTCAGCCCGCGCACCAGATAGATGAATTCTTTGTTGGCCTGGGCTTCGAGTCGTTCGGCCAGGGCTTTCGGGTCCTGCCCCAAGGCAGCCGCCAGTGCCGGCCACTTCTCTTTGGCCGTTTGCATTTCCTTGGCATTGGCCCAAAGGGTGGTGACCGGAGTACTCACGGCCAAAGGCTCGCCGTTACGGTCGGTGATCAGGCCACGGTGAGCCGGAATCGGAATATGACGAACACTACGGGCATCGCCCTGACCTTTAAGGAAGGCACGGTCGACCACTTGCAAATCGATGATGCGCCAGGCAATCGCGGCCACCATGATGCCGAGCAAGCCCAGCACCAGGCGGAACCGCCAAGGAAAGAGTGCACCTTCGAGTTTCATCATGGCGCCACCATCTTCACGTCAGCGGCACCGGGGATGTGCATTTTCAATTGTTCGGTGGCCAGCACCTCGATACGGCTGTGGGCGGTCCAGGTGCTCTGCTCCAGAATCAACCGCCCCCACTCTGCCTGCGCCTTGTCGCGCACGCTCAATTCGTTGTACAGCGAATTCAATAGCTGACGGTTCCAGTGCGCGCTGTAGGACACGCCGATGGCCGAAACGAGCACGCCGACAAACAGCAGCAGCATGAAGAAGCTTCCGCCGGGCAATGGCTTGGCGAAAAGCTTGCTCACCGCAGCTTCTCCGCCACACGCATGACTGCGCTTCGCGAACGTGGGTTGGCTTTGAGTTCGGCGTCAGAGGCCGTCTGCGCTTTGCCATGGACTTTGATTTTCGGTTCGAAGGCGACATGCCGAACCGGCAGGTTGCGCGGCAGGTTGTCGGCTTCGCCTTTCACCAGCTTGCGCATGAACAGTTTGACGATACGGTCTTCCAGCGAGTGGAAGCTGATCACCACCAGGCGACCGCCCACTTCCAGGCACTCCAACGCGGCTTCGAGGCCGGTTTCCAGATCACCCAGTTCGTTGTTGACGTGAATGCGCAGGCCCTGAAATGCGCGGGTTGCGGGGTTCTTGCCCTTTTCCCATGCCGGGTTGGCGACCTTCAGGACTTCTGCCAGGTCACCGGTGCGCTCGAATGGCTTGATGTCGCGGCGCTCGGCCACGGCACGGGCCATGCGGCCGGAGAAACGCTCTTCGCCGTATTCCTTGAACACCCGGGCGATTTCTTCCACAGGAGCGGTGTTGACGAATTCGGCGGCGCTGATGCCACGGGACGGATCCATGCGCATGTCCAGCGGGCCGTCGTTGAGGAAGCTGAAACCGCGCTCAGGGTCGTCGAGCTGTGGCGAAGACACGCCCAGATCCAGCAGAACGCCGCTGACCTTGCCGGCCAGACCGCGCTCGGTGACTTCCGAACCGAGCTCGGCAAAGCTGCGCTGCACAACGACAAAGCGGCCGTCTTCGGCCGCTAGCGTCTGCCCGGTGGCAATCGCTTGTGGATCCTTGTCGAATCCGAGCAAGCGACCATCGGGACCGAGCTGGCTGAGGATCAACCGGCTGTGCCCGCCGCGCCCGAACGTGCCGTCCAGATAGCAACCATCAGGACGTACGGCGAGAGCCTCGACGGCTTCGTCAAGCAGTACGGTGATGTGGTTAAAGCCGCTATCAATAGTCACAGGATCAAATCACGCAGTTCATCAGGCATCGCGCCCGGTTGTTGAATAGCAGCCAGGTCAGCGGCAGAAACCGCGTTCCAGGCATCCTCGTCCCACAATTGGAACTTGTTCAGCTGGCCTACCAACATCGCGCGCTTATCCAACTTGGCATATTCACGAAGACGCGGCGGAACCAGAAAACGACCACTGCCATCGAGCTCGAGATCGACGGCATTACCAATCAGTAAACGTTGCAGGCGGCGGTTCTCTTCGCGAAGCGAAGGCAGTGCGCGCAGTTTAGTTTCAATAATTTCCCACTCATCGAGGGGGTAAACACACAAACAAGGATCAACGGCATCAATTGTCACGATCAATTGACCGGAACTACGCGAATCAAGCTCGTCACGGTACCGGCTCGGCATTGCGAGACGGCCCTTTGCATCGAGACTGATAGCGTTGGCTCCGCGAAACACGTCAGCGTTTCTCCAAATTCTAGCGTTTTGAGTTCAAAAAACCCACTTCATGCCACTTTCCGCCACTTACGCACACTATAGGAATGCGCCCACCACACCGTCAAGGCGCGGATTAAAGGAAAACCCTTACAGAACTGAGATTTAGGATCATTAGCGGAGGGGTAACGAGAATCCGGCACATGAAACTGCCCGATAACTTGAATCAGCGCAGGAGGCTGCGTTCGAAAGTTAAAGTAATTTATTAAGAGTAAGATTTTTTTGGTATTACAAAAGAGGTTCTGCGGATGAATGTGTAAGGAGGGAAACCGGTGCTGCGTGGAGTTTATGCGATTCCTACAAGCGCGGGCTAATCGATATCACAAAACCGCTTCTCCCGACGCTTGTGCAAGGAGGGAAATTGCTATCACCATTCCCCTTGCCCATTGATTTAAGCAGAGGGGAAAAAAAGGTGGAGAGTCGATCTGTAAGCCGGGTTCTGTCTTGAACAGTCATTCGTCTACGATGGCCATCACTGGACATCTTTAGCAACCTACCCGGTCCCAGCGCGGGCCACGCCTTGGGACCCTATTTGGTCTTGCTCCAAGTGGGGTTTACCTAGCCACGAACTGTTGCCAGACGTGCGGTGCGCTCTTACCGCACCTTTTCACCCTTACCGGCGCCGAAGCGCTTAGGCGGTTATTTTCTGTGGCACTTTCCGTAGGCTCACGCCTCCCAGGCATTACCTGGCACTTCGCCCTATGGAGCCCGGACTTTCCTCCCCCCCCTAATTTTCATAGAGGGCAGCGACTGTCCGATCGACTCTCCGCCGCAAAGGTTACCGGCAGAGCGCCCGAAGAACAAGCGTTAAGCGCCGGTGCGCACGCCTGCGCGTCGGGTTTTACTCGCCCTTCTGCTTATCCAGCGCGATCTGGTACAGCACATTCTTTCGTTCACCGGTGATTTGCGCCGCCAAAGCCGCCGCACGCTTGAGCGGCATTTCTTCGAGCAACAAATTGAGGATACGCATCGCCTCGCTGCTGACAGCGCCCTCCTCCTCGGGGGCAGACCAGCCCGCCACCAACACTACGCACTCGCCGCGCTGCTGATTGCCGTCCGACTCGACAAACTCGCGCAGCTCGGCCAAAGGCAGCCCCTTGAGGGTTTCAAACGTCTTGGTCAGCTCACGGGCAAGCAGTGCCGGACGCTCGGGGCCGAACACCAGCTCCATGTCTTGCAGGCATTCGAGTATGCGATGCGGGGCCTCATAGAAGATCAATGTGCGAGGCTCTTCCTTTACCTGTTCGAGGCGCGCTCGCCGCCCCACCGCCTTGGCCGGCAGAAACCCTTCGAAAATGAAACGATCGGATGGCAGCCCCGCCGCCGACAACGCCGCAATCAAGGCGCAGGCACCCGGAACCGGCACCACGCTGATGCCTGCCGCGCGAGCCTGTCGCACCAGGTGATAACCCGGATCGGAAATCAGCGGCGTTCCGGCGTCAGAGATCAATGCAACGTTATCACCGGCAAGCAGACGCGTGATAAAGCGACTACCTTCATCCCGCTCGTTGTGTTCATGGCAGGCGGCCAAAGGCGTCGAAATGCCGAAGTGTTGCATCAAGCGCTGCGAATGACGGGTGTCTTCCGCGGCGATCAAGGCCACTTCACGCAGAATCTTCAGCGCCCGCGCACTGATGTCATCCAGGTTGCCGATGGGCGTCGCCACCACATAAAGCGAGCCAGCAGCAGAATTCAAAGCACCTGGAGCAGTCAAAGCGCACACCTCATGATCGGTAAAAGTCGCCATTGTAGCGCGTAGCGAGGCTCATGCTACGCGCATGCAATCGCGCCATCGGCGAGCGTTTGTGCGCTGGCGCAACATTTACACCAGCTAAATTGATCGATTCATGCCAGTAACATCGCGCCCCGGCCAGTGCTTGGGTACAATTCCACGCTAATTTGATCGAGTATCAGGAACGCTTACATGATCGCTTGCCTGCGGCTGTTATCTGCCCTCTGCCTCGCTGCCTTGCTGGCGGCTTGCGCCAGCTCGCCCTCGTCCAGCCTTGGCGAACTACCACGGACACCGGACGCCAGTATCGAGCAACTGCTTGAGAAGGCCGCCCAAAGCAAATCTGCGGAAGATGCCGCCCTTCTGCGCTTGAGCGCTGCCGACCTGGCCTATCGCCAGGGCAATGCCGGCCAGTCCGCGCAAATCCTGCAACAGGTCCCGGTCGAGCAGCTCAAGCCGGGGCCGCAGATTTTCGCCAACACCCTGACGGCTGAACTGGCCATGACCCGCAATCAGCCCAAGGCCGCACTGACCGCCTTGAACCACCCAAGCATGCAATACTTGAGCGAACTGCCCGACGAACAACAGGTCCGCACCGGCACCGTTCACGCCCGCGCCCTGGAGGCCGATGGCCAGACCCTCGCCGCCGCTCGCGAGCGCATTTCCATTGCCCCGATGCTCGAAGGTGAAGCCGCGAGCAAAAACCATGAAGCGATCTGGACCCTGATCGCCTCGCTGCCGACCGAGCAGTTGCAGCCGAACGCCAGCGACGATCTCGGTGGCTGGATGGCCCTGGCCCTGGCCGTGAAATCCGCCGGCACCCTGGAGCAGCAACAGGCCGCCATCGACAACTGGCGCGCGCAGAATCCGAAACACCCGGCCGCCCTTCAATTGCCGCAGCCACTGACCCAACTCAAGGAACTGGCCAGCCAGCCCCTGAGCAAGATTGCCCTGCTGCTGCCTCAGGAAGGCCAGTTGGCCTCGGTTGGCAAAGCATTGCGCGACGGTTTCATGGCTGCCCACTACCAGGCACAACAGGCCGGGCAGAAACCACCTGCCATCGAGTTTTATGACAGCTCGCGCCTGACATCCATGGACGAGTTCTACCGCAAGGCCCAGGCCGATGGCGTGCAACTGGTCGTCGGCCCGCTGGAGAAGCCGCTGGTCAAACAGCTGAGCACTCGCCCGCAACTCCCGATCACCACCCTGGCACTGAACTACAGCGAAGGCGATCAGGGCCCGGCGCAGTTGTTCCAGTTCGGTCTTGCCGCTGAAGACGAAGCCCGTGAAGTGTCGCGCCGCGCTCGCGCCGACGGCCTGCATCGCGCAGCCATCATGGTGCCGAAAGGCGAATGGGGCGACCGCGTGCTCAAGGCGTTCAGCCAGGATTGGCAAGCCAATGGCGGTACCATCGTTGCCACCGAACGCGTCGACCAACCGGTCCAGTTGGCCCAGCAGATTGCCGACATGTTCCAGCTGCGCCAGAGCGAAGGTCGCGCCAAGAGCCTGCAAAGCACTGTTGGCTCGCAAGTGGCAGCCCAGCCGTCGCGCCGCCAGGACATCGAATTCATCTTCCTCGCCGCCACGCCGCAACAGGCCCAACAGATCAAGCCGACCCTGAACTTCCAGTACGCGGGCGATGTACCGGTCTACGCCACCTCTCACGTGTTCAGCGCCAGCGGCGACGTCAACCAGTACAACGACATGAACGGCATTCGTTTCTGCGAAACACCCTGGCTGCTGGACGCCAACGACCCACTGCGCCGCCAGGTCACCGCCCAGTGGCCACAAGCCGCCGGTAGCCTGGGACGTCTGTACGCCATGGGCGTGGACGCCTATCGGCTGGCGCCGCGCCTGGGCCAGCTCAAGTCTCTGCCGGACAGCCGCATCGACGGTGAGTCGGGCAGCCTCGGCATGACTCAGAGCCAGCGGGTCGTGCGCCAGTTGCCATGGGCCCAGTTCGCCAATGGTCAGATCCAGCGCCTGCCGGACACCGCCCGCTGATGCCTGACAGGTCACGCCAGCAAAGCGGTATGGATGCCGAGCGCCACGCGCTCGAGCATCTTCAACAACAGGGTCTGCGCCTGCTGGCGCAGAACTGGTTGTGCAAACGCGGCGAGCTTGATCTGGTCATGCTAGATGGCGATACAGTAGTATTCGTTGAAGTCCGCTACCGAAAAGACACTCAATGGGGTGGCGCGCTCGATAGCATCGATGAGCGCAAACGGCAAAAGCTGATTTTCGCCGCGCAATATTTTCTTCAGCGCGAGTCGCGCTGGGCCAATTCCCCTTGCCGCTTCGACGTGATTGCCATCGACAGCCACCTCGATCAGCTGAACTGGCTACAGAATGCCTTCGATGGCTGATCACCGGCATCACGAACCGGACACTATCACCCAACACTTTTGCTCTTTGCTTTGCGGGCTGCACATTCACGTGCCGAACAGCCGCGCTAATTAAGGTCACACAGATGGACATGCAATCCCGAATTCGCCAGCTTTTTCAGGCCAGTATCGACACCAAGCAACAGGCGATGGAAGTTCTTGCACCGCACATCGAGCAAGCCAGCCAGGTCATGGTCAACGCCCTGCTCAACGAAGGCAAAATGCTTTCCTGTGGCAACGGTGGCTCAGCCGGCGACGCCCAGCACTTTTCGTCCGAGCTGCTCAATCGCTTTGAGCGCGAGCGCCCGAGCCTGCCGGCCATCGCCTTGACGACCGACAGCTCGACGATCACCTCGATCGCCAACGACTACAGCTATAACGAAATCTTCTCCAAACAGATCCGCGCACTCGGCCAACCGGGCGATGTGTTGCTGGCTATCTCCACCAGCGGCAACTCGGCCAACATAATTCAAGCGATCCAGGCCGCACATGATCGCGAAATGATTGTCGTAGCATTGACGGGACGTGATGGCGGCGGCATGGCGTCGCTGCTGTTGCCCGAGGACGTGGAGATTCGCGTACCGGCCAACGTCACCGCTCGTATTCAAGAAGTCCACCTGCTGGCGATCCATTGCCTTTGCGACTTGATCGACAGCCAATTGTTCGGGAGTGAAGAATGACCCCTAATCGCCTTGGCCTACTGGCCTTGACTCTGTGCCTCGGCATCAGCGGTTGCACCTCGGTGGTGACTGCCAGCCGTGAAGCACCCATTGAAGATGACCGCGGCACCCGCACACTGGGCAGCAAGATCGACGACTCCCTGATCGACACCAAAGTTGGCGTGAACATCGCCAAGGCCGACCCGGCCCTGGACAAGGACTCGCACATCGTCATCACCAGCTACAACGGTGTCGTGCTGCTCGCCGGGCAAACGCCACGCGCAGACCTCAAGGCCAAGGCTGAACAGGCTGCCGCCGCAGTCCAGCGCGTGAAGCAGGTGCACAACGAGCTGCAAATCATGCCCCCCTCCTCGCTGCTGGCGCGCCAGAATGACACCTGGCTGACCACCAAGATCAAGACCCAGATGCTCGCTGACGCGAACATCCCTGGCTCGCGCATCAAGGTCGTCACTGAAAACGGCATCGTCTACTTGCTGGGTCTGCTGACCAAACAGGAAGCTGCGCAGGCGACCAACCTGGTGCAAGGCGTCTCCGGCGTGCAGAAGATTGTGAAGCTGTTCGAGTACATCGACTGACCCACATCTTGCAGGAGCGAGCTTGCTCGCGAAAAACGTCCGGTGAATGCGCTCATTCAGGCAGCCCGCGTCATCGTTAACGCCCATCGCGAGCAGGCTCGCTCCTACATCGTTTGAAGGTGGTGAAGTAATAAAAAAGGCGATCCATCCGGATCGCCTTTTTTATTACTTCACCACCTTCAAACTGGGGCGACCGCTTGGACGCGGTGGCTCGCTGTCCGGTGGCGGAAGGTCGTCATCCGGCTCGATGTCGTCGTCCTCGCCCATCGGCGATTCCAGATCGAACACCATGCCCTGGCCGTTCTCCCGGGCGTAGATACCCAGGATCGATGCGATAGGCACGTACAAGGTGTGCGGCACACCACCAAAGCGCCCCTCGAAACTGACCGCCTCGTTATCCATGTGCAAGTGGCGCACGGCTTGTGGCGATACGTTCAGGACGATCTGGCCGTCACTGGCAAAGCCTTGAGGCACCTGCACCGACGGATACTCGGAATTGACCAGCATATGCGGGGTGCAATCGTTGTCCACAATCCACTCATAGAGCGCGCGGACCAGATAAGGTCGACTGGAGTTCATAGCGGCTCCTTAAGCCTTAGCGCATGTCGCGTTCGACACCAGACAGACTCGCCTGGAAAGCCTCACGCGCAAACTGGCGCTCCATATAATCAAGCAGCGGCTTGGCCGGCCGCGGCAGTTCTATACCCAGAATCGGCAATCGCCAGAGTATTGGCAATAGGCAGCAATCCACCAGGCTTTGTTCCTCACTGAGGAAAAACGGCTTGTCGGCAAACAGTGGCGACACACCCGTCAGGCTTTCGCGCAACTCTTTGCGAGCCACGGCACGGGCTGCTTCCTTGGTCCGCGCATCCAGAATCAGATCCACCAGACCACACCAGTCTCGCTGAATGCGGTGTATCAGCAGGCGACTGTTGGCACGCGCCACGGGATAAACCGGCAGTAGCGGCGGGTGCGGGTAACGCTCATCCAGATATTCCATCACCACGGTCGACTCCCACAACGCCAGGTCGCGGTCGACCAGGGTGGGCAAGCTGCCGTAAGGGTTCACCTCAATCAGTTTAGGTGGCTGGCGTCCAGCTTCCACGTAAATGATCTCGGCGCTGACACCCTTCTCTGCCAGTACGATGCGCACTCGGTGGGAATAGTGGTCGGCGGGGTCGGAGTAACAGGCCAACCGATTGGTCACGCCCATGGCGATCCTCCTCGCTTGTAGAAATTATCGAAAGCGGAAAAACGAGCGCGCCCAGAGGGCGCCTCCCGTAACGACTGGATCACCAGTTTCGCTACCTATTCAGAGGCGCCCTTGGGCGCGCGCGATTAACAGCAATAGCTTGAAGCTTTATCAGTGCACGTCTTTCCAGTATTCGCGCTTGAGCAGGTAAGCGAATACGAAGAAGAACGCCAGGTACAACAATACGTACGTACCGATGCGCTGATGTTGCAGCTTAACCGGGTTAGCCGAGTAAGCCAGGAAGGTTACCAGATTCTTGACCTTCTCATCGAACTGCTCTTCAGTCAGAGCGCCGCTTTTCGGCACAATCGTCAGCTGATCGCATGCTTCATGAGTCAACGGCGTGCCGGTCAGCGGATCAAATTGCTTCTTGCCGTCTTCGACGATCTGAACCTGTTTGCATCCCACCACCTGGCGACCTTGCAGGCCGGCCAGGACGTTAGGCATGCCCACGTTCGGGAAGACCTTGTTGTTCACGCCCCATGGGCGCGAAGGATCTTCGTAGAACGACTTCAGGTAACCGTAGAGCCAGTCGGTGCCGCGAACACGGGCAACCAGGGTCAGGTCCGGCGGTGCAGCACCAAACCAGGCCTTGGCGTCCGCTGGCTGCATGCCGATGTTCATGTGGTCGCCGATCTTGGCACCAGTGAACACCAGCTTCTCCAGCATCAACTCATGGGGAATACCCAGGTCGTCGGCAACACGCTCATAGCGCTGGAACTTGGCGCTGTGGCACCCCATGCAGTAGTTGGCGAACGTGCGTGCGCCGTCCTGCATGGCGGCCTTATCGGAAACGTCAATGTCGACTTTTTCCAGCTCCGGACCACCGTGTGGTGCTGCGAAAGCGAACACTGGCAGCGCAGCAAGCATCAATACAGCAAATAGTTTTTTCATCAGCCAGTCACCCTTTCCGGAACCGGTTTGGTCTTCTCGAGCCTGGTGTAGAACGGCATCAGAATGAAGTAGGCGAAGTACAGGAAGGTACATACCTGCGACAGCAACGTACGACCTGGCGTCGGAGCCAGCACGCCCAGAACACCGAGGATCACGAACGAGATGCAGAACACGACAAGCCAGATCTTGCTCAGCCAGCCCTTGTAGCGCATGGACTTGACCGGACTACGGTCGAGCCACGGCAGCACGAACAGCACAGCGATGGCCGCACCCATGGCGATAACACCCAGGAGCTTGTCCGGAACCGCACGCAAGATCGCGTAGTAAGGAGTGAAGTACCAGACCGGCGCAATATGCTCAGGCGTCTTGAACGGGTTGGCCTGTTCGAAGTTCGGCTTCTCGAGGAAGTAGCCGCCCATTTCCGGGAAGAAGAACACGATCGAGCAGAAGATGAACAGGAACACCACCACACCGACGATATCTTTCACGGTGTAGTACGGGTGGAAAGCGATGCCGTCCAGCGGTATGCCGTTTTCGTCCTTGTGCTTCTTGATGTCCACGCCGTCCGGGTTGTTCGAACCGACTTCGTGCAACGCCAGGATGTGCAGCACCACCAGACCGAGGATGACGATCGGCAAGGCAACCACGTGCAAGGCGAAGAAGCGGTTCAGGGTAATGCCGGAAATCAGGTAGTCACCACGAATCCACTGGGTCAGATCGTTGCCGATAACCGGGATCGCACCGAACAGCGAGATGATCACCTGGGCACCCCAGTAGGACATCTGGCCCCACGGCAGCAGGTAACCCATGAAGGCTTCGGCCATCAGCGCCAGGTAGATCAGCATGCCGAAGACCCACACCAGCTCGCGCGGCTTCTGGTACGAACCGTAGAGCAGGCCACGGAACATGTGCAGATAGACCACGATGAAGAACGCCGAAGCGCCGGTGGAGTGCAGCAGACGCAGGATCGAGCCGTACTCGACGTCGCGCATGATGTATTCGACGGAGGCAAACGCCTCTTCCGCCGACGGGGTGTAGCTCATGGTCAGCCAGACACCGGTAACGATCTGGTTGACCAGAACGAGCAATGCCAGGGAACCAAAGAAGTAGAAAAAGTTGAAGTTTTTCGGAGCGTAATACTTGCTGAGATGGTCTTCCCACATCTTGGTCGCGGGAAAGCGCGCATCAACCCAATCCATGAACTTGCTCATCACGCTTTCTCCGTATCGACGCCGATGACAATGATCTCATCGGTCTCATAGGAATGCGGGGGAACTGGCAGGTTCAAAGGCGCAGGTTGCGACTTGTAGACGCGGCCAGCCAGATCGTAGTGGGAACCGTGGCAGGGACAGAAATAACCACCTACCCAGTCTTTACCCAGATCCGCAGGTGCCACTTCAGGACGGAAGGTCGGCGAGCAACCCAGGTGCGTGCAGATACCGATCAGCAGCAGAACCTCAGGCTTGATCGAACGGGTTTCCGGATCAACGTAAGTCGGTTGTGTCGAGCTCTTGGAGGTCGGGTCAGCGAGCTGGCCCTCGATTTTCTTCAGGTTCCCCAGGATTTCCGGTGTACGGCGGACGATGAACACCGGCTGACCGCGCCACTCAGCAATCATCTGCTGGCCTGGCTCGATTTTGCTGACATTCACTTTCACCGGTGCACCAGCGGCTTTCGCCTTGGCACTGGGAAACCATGACCCCACGAACGGGACCGCAGCCCCCACCGCTCCTGCAGCACCCACCACGGATGTGGCTGCTACCAAGAAGCGACGCCGGCCTGTATTCACGCCGTCATTGCTCATTCAGTCCTCTCCCATCAGCTTTGTGGCCTGTTAAATCAGGCATCTACTAAGTAAAACTATGTACTTATAAAAATTTTGCCGAATGGTAATGAAAAGCCCCAATTCTGACAAGGTAATTACCGGAGCCCACCACCCTCAAGCCTTGGAGTATAGGGCGTCTACGGATGTGGCAAGTTGTCACAGCGCAATTCTTTGATAAATCTCAGGCATAAAAAAACGCCCAGCTCCGTGAGGAAACTGGGCGTTCTTTTTTTGAACGTGAAAGCGAATTAACGCTTCGAGTACTGCGGACGCTTACGCGCTTTACGCAGACCGACTTTCTTACGTTCAACTTCACGAGCATCGCGGGTTACGAAGCCGGCTTTACGCAGGGCGCTGCGCAGAGTCTCGTCGTAGTCCATCAGAGCGCGGGTGATGCCGTGGCGGATTGCGCCAGCTTGACCACTCACACCACCGCCGATCACGGTGACGTAGATGTCGAACTTCTCGACAGTCTCAGTCAGCTCCAGCGGCTGACGAACTACCATGCGGGCAGTTTCGCGGCCGAAGAAGTTATCCAGCGAACGGTTGTTGATGGAGATGTTACCAGTACCCGGACGCAGGAAAACGCGTGCGGTTGCGGTCTTGCGACGGCCAGTGCCGTAATTTTGAGTCGCCGACATAATGTACTATTCCGTTAAAACTTCAGTTCTTGGGGCTGCTGAGCAGTATGTGGGTGTGCAGCGCCCGCATAGACTTTCAGCTTACGGTACATGTCGCGACCCAGTGGGTTTTTAGGCAGCATGCCTTTAACCGCGGTCTCGATCACGCGCTCAGGGGCCTTGGCGATCAGCTTTTCAAAGTTGATCGACTTGATGCCGCCCGGGAAACCGGAGTGGGAGTAGTACATTTTGTCAGTGGTTTTAGCACCGGTAACACGGATCTGCTCAGCGTTGATTACGACGATGTAGTCGCCGGTGTCAACGTGAGGAGTGTACTCAGGCTTGTGCTTGCCACGCAGACGGCTCGCGATTTCGGTGGCCAGACGACCCAGGGTCTGACCAGCAGCGTCGACGACAAACCAGTCGCGCTTTACTGTTTCCGGTTTAGCAGTAAAAGTTTTCATTCTTTATAGCCTCAGGGGCCGCCCTGTAAATTAGACGGCGGATCTTACTGAATAGTGCGTACTTTGACAAGTCAAAGGCAGCCGGATACAGACGCTTTCGGGGGCTCGGGTCGGCGCGTCCGTTCAACGGCAAGATTCTTCGGCGGCGGCGCATCACTTCCACTGCAGAAAGAGGTGCGCAATTATGCAGATTGCGAAAAATAATTCAACCTGCTTTTATGATTGTTTTGCCCAAGGAGCAGCACGATGGACTATCGCCAGCTAGGCCGAACCAATCTGAACGTGAGTGCCCTCTGCCTCGGAACCATGACCTGGGGTGAGCAAAACAGCGAGGCAGACGCCTTCGCCCAGATTGAACAAGCCAAGAGCGCCGGGATCAACTTCATCGACACCGCCGAAATGTACCCGGTGCCGCCCAAGGCCGAAACCTACGCCACCACCGAACGCTACATCGGCAATTACTTCAAAAGCCGTGGCGACCGCGGCGACTGGATCCTGGCCAGCAAGATCGCCGGCCCCGGCAATACCATCGACTACATCCGCGACAAGAACCTTCGGCACAATCGGCAGCACATCACCGAAGCCGTGGACGCCAGCCTCAAGCGCCTGCAAACCGATTACATCGACCTGTACCAGTTGCACTGGCCGGAACGCAGCACCAACTTCTTTGGGCAACTGGGTTACAAGCACAAGATCGAAGCCAACCTGACCCCGCTGGAAGACACCCTCGAAGCGCTCGACGAACAGGTGAAGGCCGGCAAGATCCGCCACATCGGCCTGTCCAACGAAACGCCGTGGGGCACCATGCGCTTCCTGGCCCTGGCCGAAGCCCGTGGCTGGCCGCGCGCCGTATCGATCCAGAACCCGTACAACCTGCTCAATCGCAGCTTCGAAGTCGGCCTGGCGGAAATCGCCATCCGCGAGCAATGCGGCCTGCTCGCCTATTCACCGCTGGCGTTCGGTTTCCTGTCAGGCAAGTACGAAGGTGGCGCCCGCCCGCCAAAAGGTCGCCTGAGCCTCTACAGCCGCTTCAGCCGCTATTTCAACCCACAGTCGGAAGCAGCCTGCAGCCGGTACGTGGCCCTGGCTCGCGAACACGGTCTGGACCCGGCGCAAATGGCCCTGGCGTTCGTGACGCGGCAGCCGTTCGTGACCAGCAACATCATTGGCGCGACCACCATGGAGCAACTGGAGAGCAACATCGCCAGTTTCGACTTGAAGCTGTCGGAGGAAGTGCTGGAAGGGATCGAGGCGATTCACAAGGATCATCCGAATCCGGCGCCATAACCCCTACTTGTAGGAGCGAGCTTGCTCGCGAAAAACCTGAGCACACCGTTGGGTGTCAGGTTTTCAACGTTATCGTTGACGACCATCGCGAGCAGGCTCGCTCCTACAATGATCTGGCAATGATCTCCTTCATGATCTCGTTTGTCCCGGCATAGATCCGCTGCACGCGCGCATCCGCCCATGCCCGCGCGATCGGGTACTCCCACATGAACCCGTAGCCACCGTGCAACTGCACACACTCGTCGAGCACCTTGCACTGCAGGTCGGTCCCCCAGTACTTGGCCATCGCCGCCGTCGGCACGTCGAGCTTGCCTTGCAGGTGCAGTTCCAGGCAGCGGTCGACGAAGACACGGCCGATCTGGATTTCCGTGGCCATCTCCGCCAGTTTGAACCGGGTGTTCTGGAAATCCGCGATCGACTTGCCGAACGCCTTGCGCTCGCGGGTGTAGTCCAGCGTCCATTGCAGCGCCGCTTCGGCCGATGCAAGCCCGCCAACGGCCACTGTGAGGCGCTCCTGAGGCAATTCCTGCATCAGGTAGGCAAAGCCCATCCCGGCCTGGCCCAGCAGGTTTTCCTTGGGCACACGCACGTCCTGGAAGAACAGCTCCGAGGTGTCCTGGGCTTTCATCCCGACCTTCTCCAGGCGCTTGCCCTTGTCGAAGCCCGGCGTATTGGCTTCCACCAGAAACAGACTGGTGCCCTTCGCGCCGGCCTTCGGATCGGTCTTGGCGACGACGATCACCAGATCGGCCAGGTAGCCGTTGGTGATGAAGGTCTTGGAGCCGTTGATCACGTATTCGTCGCCATCGAGCACGGCCGTGGTTTTCACTCCCTGCAGATCGGAACCGGCGCCCGGTTCGGTCATGGCGATTGCGGTAACCATCTCGCCGGACACCAGTTTCGGCAGGTACTTCTGCTTCAGCGCCTCACTACCGTAATGCAAGATGTACGGTGCCACGATGTCCGAGTGCAGGGAAAAACCGATGCCGGTCAGGCCAAGTCGCCCCACTTCTTCGATCACCACCGCGCTGTAGAGAAAGTCCGCCCCCAGTCCGCCGTACTCTTCCGGCAAGTGTGAGCAGAGCATCCCCGCCTCCCCTGCCTTGTTCCACAGCTTGCGGTCGATATAGCCTTGTTTTTCCCATTGCCCATGGAAGGGCACTGCCTCCTTTTCGAGAAACGTCCGCACGCTGTCGCGGAAAAGCTCGTGCTCGGAACTGAACAAGGTTCTGGGGATCATGCGGCACCTTTTCTTTGTTTTTAGAAGGAGTTGACCTTCAGAGACTATGCCTCGCTTCCGATACAGGACACTGGACACATCCGACAAAAAATAAGACGATCCAGCCGTCTGGTGACCACTTCCCCCTATAAAAATAAAGTTGAATTATGTCTAACCAAGCCTCCACGCCCCTGCGGCGCGTCAGCATCCTGGCCATCGACCGGGTTTTCGCCTCCACCCTCATGCAAGCCAAGGACTTCTTCCACCTCGCCAGCCTGCGCTACGGCAAACAGCTGGGCCAGGGCCTGACACCTGCGTTCGAAACCCGCCTGGTCAGCCCCGACGGCAAACCGGTCAACACCTTCAGCGATGTGATGATTCCGGTGGACGGCGGGCTGGAAAACGCCGACATCATCATTCTTCCCGCGTTCTGGGACGATTTTGAAAGTCTCTGCAAACGTTACCCGCAAGTCCTGCCCTGGTTGCGCCAACAGCATGCGCGCGGCGCCGTGCTGTGCGGCGAGGCCACCGGTGTGTTCTGGCTGGCCGAAGCCGGGCTGCTCAACGGCAAGGAAGCGACCACCTACTGGCGCTTCTTCAATGCCTTCGCCGAACGCTTCCCACAGGTCCAGCTCAATCAGGACAAACACCTGACCGACGCCGACAACCTGTACTGCGCCGGCGGCACCACCTCGGCGTGCGACCTGTACATTTACCTGATCGAACGCTTCTGTGGCGCCAATGTGTCCCAGGCCGTAGCGCGGGACATCCTGTACGAGGTACAGCGCAGCTACTCGCCGGGACGCATCGGTTTTGGCGGCCAGAAGCTGCACCAGGACGTGATCATCCTGCAGATCCAGCACTGGCTCGAAGAACACTTCGCCGACAAGTTCCGCTTCGAAGACGTCGCCCGCGAACACGGCATGAGCATCCGCAACTTCATGCGCCGCTTCCAGACCGCCACCGGCGACAAGCCACTGCATTACCTGCAACGCCTGCGCATCGAAACCGCCAAGGGCTTGTTGTCCGGCAGCCGCAAGAGCATCAAGACCATCAGCTATGAGGTGGGCTATGACGATGCGAGCTTCTTTGCGCGACTGTTCCGCCAGCACACGGAGCTGTCGCCGAACCAGTATCGGCAGCAGTTTCAGCAGGCTGCCTGAGCCTCAAGGCATTCGCAAAACACTGTAGGAGCTGCCGCAGGCTGCGATCTTTTGATCTTGAAAAATTAAAATCAAAAGATCGCAGCCTGCGGCAGCTCCTACAGGGGGATCTTCAGCGCATAAAAAAGGGCCTGCAAATGCAGGCCCTTTTTTATGCGAATCCTCCTACGGCTTGTGCGCCCGGGACAGGAATTCGTGGGATTGCATTTCCAGCAGACGACTCAGGGTGCGCTGGAACTCGAAGTTCAAGCGCCCGCCGGTGTACAGATCCTTGAGTTCGACTTCGGCAGAAATGATCAGCTTCACGTTGCGGTCGTAGAACTCGTCGACCATGTTGATGAAGCGGCGGGCGATGTCGTCGGTGGTGACGCTCATCTGCTCGACATCGCTGAGCAGCACGGCGTGGAAGATCTTGCCCAGTTCGATGTAGTCGTTCTGGCTGCGCGGGCCGTCGCACAGTTCACGGAAGTTGAACCAAGCCACATCATCGCAGGTGCGCAGGGCACGAATTTCACGATTTTCGATCATCAGCACGTCATTTTCGACCGCCGCCGTGCATTCCGGTGTTAGCGCTCGGAAGCTCTTGCGCAGGCTTTCGTTGGCGGCTTCGTCGAGCGGATAGTGGAACAGCTCGGCTTGTTCGAGGTGACGCAGACGATAGTCGACGCCGCTGTCGACGTTGACGATCTCGGTATTCTGCTTGATCAGCGCAATGGCCGGCAGGAAGCGCGCGCGTTGCAGGCCGTCCTTGTACAGGCCGTCCGGCACGATGTTCGACGTCGCGACCAGGGTTACGCCGTTCTTGAACAGTTCTTCCATCAGGGTGCCAAGGATCATGGCGTCGGTGATGTCGGAAACGAAGAATTCATCGAAGCAGATGACCCGGGCTTCGGTGGCGAAGCGCTTGGCGATGATGGTCAGCGGGTTTTTCTCGCCGCCCAGGGTCTTCATCTCTTCGTGCACGCGCTTCATGAAGCGGTGGAAGTGCGTACGGGACTTTTCCTTGAAGGGCAGCGCTTCGAAGAAGGTGTCCACCAGGTAAGTCTTGCCGCGACCTACGCCGCCCCAGAAATACAGGCCCTTGACCGGGGTCTGATCCTTCTTGCCAAACAACTTGCCCAGCAGGCCCGGCTTGTTTTGCTCGGCCGCGACCAGATCGTCGTACAGGCGCTGCAAATGGCGCACGGCAGTTTCCTGCGCGGCATCATGGAAGAATTCCGGGCGTTTCAGATCAGCTTGATATCGTTCTAGGGGCGTCATAATTCGTTAGCAAGGCAACAAAAACGGGCCGACACTGTAGCGACGGCCCGGAGGAATGGCAATCGGCCCTTGGTCGGGCCGGACCGTTGTTTATTCCTGAACAGGTGTCAGGGCGATGCGCAAAGCCTCGACAGCAGCATCACGCGCAGCACTGTCGGCAAAGGCCGGGCTGTCGGCAACGCACTCGCCTTCCAGCCAGACACTGAAGTTCAGTTGGTCATTTCGCACGTCCAGTGGCTGACCCGATTGCAGTTGCTTGGTCACCTGACCGGCGGTCTTGCCATCGGCGAAGTTGCGCGACAGCAGCAGTTGTTCACCATCGGCGGCCAGCAGACGGAAGCGGAAACTGCCGTCGTCTTCACGGAAGCTGACAAAACGCGCAGCTTTCGCGGCTTTTTTCTTGATGGTCGTCGCCACCTGAGTCTGGGCAACGAAGGAGCGCAGGCCCACCGCTTCACGCAATTCATTGAGGAAGGGTGTCGCTACCACACGAGCCTTTTTCGCCCCGTGCTGCAGGATGTCTTCCAGATCCGCCGGGCGCTCGATCAGTTGGTTGTAGCGCTCACGGGATTCGCCCAGTTCATTGTCCAGCAGTTGGAACAGACGATTCTTCGCCTCGCCCCAACCCAGGCCCTGCAACAGTTCGCTGCGGAACTCGTCGGCCTGCGCCGGGGTGGCGAACGCCTGGAACAAGGTGAACAGGTGCGAATTGTCCGGGTCCTTGGCTTCGCCGGGTGCGCGGGAGTCGGTGACGATCCGCGAAATCGCGTCCTTCATCTCTTTGGCGCTGCTGAACAGCGGAATGGTGTTGTCGTAGCTCTTCGACATCTTGCGGCCATCCAGGCCCGGCAACGTGGCAACACTCTCTTCGATCAACGCCTCGGGCATGGTGAAGAACTCTTTGCCCTGGCCAAACAGGTGGTTGAAGCGCTGGCCGATGTCCCGCGCCATTTCCACGTGCTGGATCTGGTCGCGACCGACCGGCACCTTGTGCGCGTTGAACATCAGGATGTCCGCAGCCATCAGCACCGGGTAGCTGTACAGGCCCATGGTGATGCCGGCGTCCGGGTCCTCACCGGTCTCGACGTTCTTGTCCACGGAAGCCTTGTAGGCGTGGGCGCGATTGAGCAGGCCCTTGGCGGCGACGCAGGTCAGCAGCCAGGTCAGCTCGGGGATTTCCGGGATGTCGGACTGGCGGTAGAAGGTCACGCGCTCGACATCCAAGCCACCGGCCAGCCAGGTTGCGGCGATTTCCAGACGCGAGCGCTGGATGCGCAGCGGGTCATCGCACTTGATCAGGGCGTGGTAGTCAGCCAGGAAGTAGAACGATTCGGCATTGCTGTCACGGCTGGCGACGATCGCCGGGCGGATGGCGCCAGCGTAGTTGCCCAGGTGCGGCGTGCCGGTGGTGGTGATGCCGGTGAGGATACGGGTACGAGTCGTCATGGGTAATCGCTTGTCAGACTGCAATCAATTCGAGAGACGCGGCAGGATCAGATCCTTGAGATCGGTCAGCTTGCCATGAAAAAAGTGTCCGCATTCTGCCACTTTCAGCAGCTCATGGGGACGTTCGAGCTTCTCGGACCATTGGTAAACGACTTGTGGATCGATCACTTCGTCGGTTTCCGGCTGGATCAAGGTCAGCTCGCCCTGCTGCGGCAGTTGATCCTGGTCCCCCAGGCGCATGACCGCCGGCGCGACCATGAACAGGTGCTTGAGCTGCTCGCCCTTGGCCTCTAGGCGTCCGCCGAGACTTGCTGCAACAAAACCGCCGAAAGAAAAACCGAACAGGGTCAGCGGCAACTCCGGGTGTTTGTTGCGAAACCATTCGGCGACAGCCTGGGCATCATCAACTTCACCGGTACCCATGTCGTGGGAGCCCTCGCTGGCACCAACGCCACGATAGTTGAAGCGCAGGGTGACCAGTCCGGCGTCGCGCGCAGTGCGCTGCAGGGTCGAAACCACTTTGTTGAGCATGGTGCCACCCTGGACCGGGTTTGGATGGCAGATCAGCGCCAGGCCGCGAGGCTGCTCGTTGTCCAGGTAAAGGGCTTCCAGTTGACCCACCGGGCCATCAATCACTACAGGGGTTTCGCGCATAAGCAAGGAAGGAACTCCGTGACCTCGAATCGGGTCGACTCGTCTAGCAAATTGTCTGTGGCTGTCTATTGCGAGTGAATCGCGGTATACAGCGCAGGTTCGAGCCGTTAACGTAAAGCAAAGCCGTTTATAGAGGAAGGACTCGTGGAACACTCGCTCTTAGTTTGGTTGCTACCGACTCTTGCCCTGGTTGTGGGTGTCGCCATTGGGTTCCTGATCGCTCGCCTTGCGCCGAATGCCGCGCCTAGCAGCACGCAACGTCAGCTGGACGATATTCAGGAACGTTTCGACAGTTATCAGAACGAAGTGGTGACCCACTTCAACAGCACTGCTTCATTGGTCAAGAAACTGACTGCGAGCTATCAGGAAGTGCAGGACCATCTCGCCGAGGGTGCCAACCGCCTGGCCCTGGACGAACAGACTCGCCAACGCCTGCTGGCCTCCCTGCACGCCGATGCGGCGCAGGCACCCCGTGAACGCCTGACGCCACCGCGCAATCAGGAGCCGCCTCGCGACTACGCACCAAAAGCCCCGAACGCACCGGGCATGCTCGATGAGCATTACGGCCTGAAGAAGTAAGCAGGTTTCAGGTGTGACAAAGCCCCCGGACGAGTGATTGTCCGGGGGCTTTTTATTTCTGTCTGTTCCAGATTTCTGTTGCCTGGTCTGGCCTCTTCGCGAGCAAGCTCGCTCCCACAGTGGTCGATGTCGTACACAAAATTTGCATTCAACACATAACCTGTGGGAGCGGGCTTGCTCGCGAAGGGGCCGGATCTGGCAACACAAAAAAGCCCGCCCGATCTGTTGAGGATCGGGCGGGCTTTTTTTTTACGCCTGGGGTTCAATCAGACGATCAAGGGTACTGCTGACCCTGCTGCTGACCACCATATTGCTGGCCCGGAATCGCCTTGAGGTTAACCTCTACACGGCGGTTCTGCGCCCGGCCATTGGCATCACCGTTGCTGGCAACCGGGCTATCCGGACCCGCGCCACGAGCGCTCAGGTTGGCACCGCTGACCCCTTGCGAGGTCAGGTAGGTGGCCACGCTTTGTGCACGACGCTGGGACAGGTCCATGTTGTGCTGGCGGCTGCCGGTGCTGTCGGTGTAGCCCACGATTTCGATCTGGTTCTGGTTGAACTCTTTCAGCGAACCCGCCAGGTTGTTCAGCGGCTGATAGAAACTTGGGGCAATGTTTGCCGAATCGGTAGCAAAGGTGATGTTGCCCGGCATGATCAGCTTGATCTGGTCGCCCTGGCGCTGCACTTCAACACCGGTGTTGGCCATGCTGGCGCGCAGCTTTTTCTCTTGCTGGTCGGCGTAGTAGCCGTAACCGGCGGCGGAAGCACCGACTACTGCCGCACCGATCAGCGCGCCCTTGCCGCGGTTATCGTGGTTGATCGCAGCACCGGCCAGCGCACCGGCCAGAGCGCCGAGACCACCATACTTAGCGGTCTTGCTCATGCCTTCGGAGCCGCTGTCCGTCTGCCCCTGAGCCTGGCCTTGAC
Source organism: Pseudomonas sp. QLc11A (assembly GCF_052112305.1). Classification (NCBI taxonomy): domain Bacteria; kingdom Pseudomonadati; phylum Pseudomonadota; class Gammaproteobacteria; order Pseudomonadales; family Pseudomonadaceae; genus Pseudomonas; species Pseudomonas sp. QLc11A. Next base: position 74,229 of record NZ_JAVAJJ010000001.1, on the reverse strand, counting down.
CGCCGTAAGGGTTGGGCGAGGCACAACCGGACAAAACGGCCACAGCCGTTGCGACAATAATCAAACGACGCGTGGTGAACATGTATAGCTCCTACTTTTTTGCATTCTGTGGTGCAACGGACCAAGGCACAGCCTTTGCGGGTATTGGATCACTTCCGGGAACAAAAATTCCGCTCGTTACAAATCAGGCCCGTACAAAGGGGTTTTCGCGCATTTCATCGCCCAGACGGGTGTCCGGACCATGCCCGGCCACCACTATCGCCTCCTCGTCGAGGGTGTACAAACGCTGCTTGATCGAACGCACGATGGTGGCCTGGTCGCCACCCCACAAATCCGTGCGCCCTACCCCACGCTTGAACAACGTGTCACCGGCAATCAGCAGCTTGGCATCGGCAAACCAGAAACTCATCGACCCCGGCGTGTGCCCAGGCGTGTGCAGCGCCACGCCACAACCGCAGGCCAGTTCTTCATCATCGGCCAGCCAGCGATCCGGGGACGGTACCGGGGTGTAAGGGACACCGAACATCTGGCACTGCATTTCCAGGTTGTCCCAGAGAAACTGGTCTTCCTTGTGCAGATGCAGGGTCGCGCCGGTTTTCTCCTTGAGTTGACCGGACGCCAGGAAATGATCGAGGTGGGCGTGGGTGTGAATGATGCTGACCACTTTCAGCCCCAGTGCATCGAGACGCGCCAGGATCAGCTCATGATTGCCACCCGGATCGACGACGATGGCCTTTTTCGTCACCGGATCGCCGATGATCGTGCAGTTGCACTGCAACGGGCCGACGGGGAAGGTTTCGCGGATGAGGGTGGGATGCTGGGACATCGGGGGCCTGCTCGATAAACGGGGACGGGCGATTTTCGCACAATTGAGTATCCAGCCAAGGGCCGCGATGTGTAACGTGAAAAATCCTTAACCCAGCACCCCCAACTCCTTCGCCCGCGCCACGGCCTGCGTACGCCGCTCGACCCCGAGTTTGCTGTTGATGTGGCTGGCGTGGGTCTTGACCGTGTGCAGGGAAATAAACAGCTGATCGCTGATTTCCTGGTTCGAACAGCCTTGGGCGATCAATCGCAGAACCGCCAATTCCCGCGTGCTGAGTTGCTCCGCAGCCGCGCCGGATTCCGCTCCAGGGCGGGCAGTCAATGCCGGCAGCTTTTCACTGAGGCTCATGGAAACAGGGGTTGGTGAACACTGTTGAAGCTGCCCACGCAGCCAGTCCGGATGCTCGGCCAGCAGGCCCTCAAAGGGTTGCAGCACGCCTCCGCCAGCGGCGTCCAGCGCCTGGACCAGTGCCTTGCGTGCTTCCGGCTCCCGTCCGCTGCCCAGCAACAACGCCACTTTCTGGGTCAGCGCCATGGCACTGAGCATCTGCCGACCGCTTTGCTGGCCATGTTCGAGCAGCGCATTCAATCGCCCTTCAGCCAGCATCGGCTGGCCCTGGATGACTTCCAGCAAGGCTTGTTGCAATTCGATATGCAAGGGCAATTGCGGATGGAACTCCGGTGGTGCCGCCCCGTTCTCGCCGTTATAGGTCTGCCCCAGGCGCGCCAGCCAGGCTTCGGCCAGATCGGTACGCCCCTGGGCCAGCCAGAGCTCGCATTTGACCAGGGTGATCATGGCCAGGTAGTAGATCGGTGGCACGTCCCAGATGTGCATGAGCCGCTCGGCTTCGGCCAACTCGGCAAAGGCTTTGGCGAACTCGCCGCTGCTGCCTTCCAGCCTGGCAATCACGCAGTGGCCGATTAGCACGCTGATGTCACGGCAGGCGCGCGCCTCGCTCAGACCGGCCTGTAATCGGACCCGCGCCAATTGCGGCTGCATGCGCAGGGCCAGCAAAAAGCCTTCGTACAAGGTCAGTCGGGCGCGAACCGCATACAGCCGTTGTGCAGACAAGCTCTGCAGGCGTTGCATGCCCTGACGGACCTCTTCCAGTGCCCGACAGATTTCTCCGCGCGCTTGCAGCACCCGTGCGCGGTCGTAGTGCGCCAGCGCTTCGAACAACGGGTTGCCGACACGTTGCGCCAGTTCCAGCGATTCGCGGTTCAGCCCCCGTGCCCGCCACAAATCACCGTCGGCAATGGCCAGGTTGGACAAGGTCGAGAGGCACATCAGACGCTGGCCGTAACGCTTGGCCGGAAGACTTTCCAATGCCTCGCGGCAGTACTGCAGCGTCAGCTCGCGGTTGCCTCGTCCACGGGCAATGATGCCACTCAACGCCAGCCATTGAGCCAGCATGGACTTCTGGGCGGTGGCCGACGGAGCAGGCAGGAAGCGGCTCAGATGGCTGGCCAGCTCTTCGGCAGCATCCAGTTGGCAAGCCAGGCCCAGCGCCCAGCTATACAGCACAATCAGTCGCGGCGTGCTGATCAGCAAGCTGTCAGGCAAGTCCATTTTCCAGCGCAGCAACATGCCGACATTCTGCTCGGCCAGCAGCTGCTCTTCGGAGAGGTTCTGCACCAGGTTCGCCGCAACGTCCAGGTGACCGGCACGCAACGCTTGCTCCACCGCCTCATCGAGCAGTCCCTGGGCATTGAACCAGCGGCAGGCACGCAGGTGCAGGCTCGCGGCCGGCACCATCGACTGGGACGTCGGCCGCGTGCGCAACAGATCGGAAAACAGATGGTGATAACGATACCAATGACCATGTTCGTCCAGCGGCACCAGGAACACTTGATGGGCCAGCAGGAAGCGCAGGATCTCCCCGCTGTCATGGGCGTCGCGAACGGCATCGCACAGTTCGCTGCAGAAACGCTCCTGGGGCGCCGTGTCATAGAGGAACGACTGGACCTCGGCGGGCAGGCAATCGATGACTTCTTCGAGCAGATAATCGCGGATCAGCCCTTCCCCGCCATGCAACGATTGCGGCAGCGCGCCATCGGTGCCCGCCTCCGAAGCCGCCAGCAGCCAGAAGCGTAACCCTGCAACCCAGCCTTCGCTGCGCTGGATCAGGTTTTCCAGTGCCTCACCGCGCAAGGAGCTGCTGTGCCGGTCGAGCAGGCTCAAGGCCTCGTCGTGGGTCAGGCGCAGATCCTGTTCGTGCAATTCCAGCAGTTGCCGCGACAGTCGCAGCCGCGCCAGGTGCCAGTCGGGACGCTGGCGGCTGGTGACCATCACCAGCAAACCATCGGGAAGATGATTGAGGAAAAACTGCAGGCAACGGTCCAGCACCGGCCCCTGAGCCAGATGGTAATCATCCAGCACCAGCAGCAAAGGCTTCGCCGTGGACAGGTGTACGGCCAGTTCGTCCAGCAAGCCGTCGAGCCACTCTTCGAATGCGAATGGCTGATGGCGCTGGCGCATTTTCAACAACCCGAGGGATTGCCTGCCCAGGTGCGGAAAATAGTCCTGAAGGCCCTCCAGCAGCCGCTCGAGAAAGCGTCCCGGGTCACTGTCTCGCGGGCTCAACCCCAGCCAGAGACTTTGCCAGTGTGCCGGCAACCCCTGACAGAACTCCACCGCCAGCGAACTCTTGCCGAACCCTGCCGGGGCACTGACCAGCAATAACCTGCCTGCCAGTCCGGCACTCAGACGCTCGCACAATCGTGGACGCAGCACATGGCCGTCGGGCAACGGCGGACGGAAAAACCGCCCGTCGAGTGTCGCGACGGCAACCTGTGCAGAACCTGAGGGTGTGGACAAATCAGTCATAGCCGGCTCTTGTTTGAATTGCGGATGGCGGCGTTGCAGATGTCCGCAGACTAGCCGTAAACGGATAGGGAATGAAGGTAATTGCTACAAATGGCTACAAAAAGTCTACAAGCAAAAAAAAACGCCCCGAACCAGTCGGGGCGTTTCCAGAGGATGCGGCCTCGTTTCGGCGCTCGTTAGCGAATACCGTCCTGACGCAATGCCGCCGGGGTGAAGTCGCTGGTAGTGGCAGTGAAGCCGAAGTCATACGACGACTTCTCTTCGTTCTTCATGCCCAGTGCCAGGTAACGGCCAGATTGCAGGTCATACAAGGCTTCCAGGGCGTACCACGGCACTTGCTTGTCGTAGTAATCCTCGGCATGTGCCTCGGCGACGCGCCACAGTTGACCACGACCGTCGTAGTGATCGACCACCGCCGCTTGCCAGGTATCTTCGTCGATGTAGATGTCACGCTTGGCGTAGATGTGGCGCTGACCTTCCTTCAAGGTGGCAACCACATGCCATACCCGGCGCAGCTCGTAACGAGCCAGGTCCTGGTTGATGTGACCGGCCTTGATGATATCGGAGTACTTGAGCTTCGGATCGTCGAGCTTGTAGCTGTCGGAGGCGATGTACATCTCTTTCTTGCCTTCGAGTTTCCAGTCGTAGCGATCCGGTGCACCGTTGAACATGTCCAGGTTATCGGAAGTACGCAGGCCGTCGGCTGCGGTACCCGGGCCGTCATAGGACACTTGTGGTGCACGACGCACTCGACGTTGGCCGGCGTTGTAGACCCACGCCGAACGCGGTTCCTTCACCTGGTCGAGGGTTTCGTGCACCAGCAGCACACCACCGGCCAGACGTGCCGGGGCGAGCACTTTCTGCTTGTAGTAGAACAGGATGTTGCCCGGGTTCGCCGGATCGTAGTCCTTCATCTTGTCACGGAACACGAACTGGTCCTGGAAGTACACCAGGCTGAACGAGCCGTTCGGCTGTGGCGTGGCCTGGGCCACCAGACGGGTCACGCTACCACCCCGATAGCGGGTGATGTGGTTCCAGATGACTTCAACGCCGCTTTTTGGAATCGGGAACGGAATGGCGGTTTCGAAGTTTTCAAGGCCGTTGCCGCCGGACACCAGCTTGGTGTTGGTGGCGTTTTTCTTGATGGCGGCGAACACCTCATCCGGCACGGTAGAACCGCGATGAGACGGGTATACCGGCATCTTGTAGGTTTCCGGGTAGCGCTTGAACATCGCGTACTGACCCGGTGCGAGCTTGTCCTTGTACTGGTCGACGTTCTGCGCCGTGATGGTGAACAGCGGTTTTTCGCTGGCGTACGGATTGGACAGGAAACCTTTGCTGTCGACCGTACCGGCGTTCTTCGCCAGCGGCTTCCAGGCCGGGATCGAACCGTCGGCGTTACCCGCCATTTCGGCGCCCATCGGGGTCAGGCTCTTGCCCAGTTTGTCGGCCTCGGCCTGGGGAACCGCTGCGATGACGCTGGTCGCCAGCAGCGAAAGACCCAGAACACCGGCGTGGAACAGACTCTTTGTTATTTTCATATGTTTGTTCGTCCTGAAAATTCAGTGCTTAGAAGTTCACGCCGACGCTGAGCGCAACGAAGTCGCGGTCATCCACGGTGGTGTACTTGCCGTCGAAGAAGTTGGTGTAGGCCAGGCTCGCGGTGTAGGTGTTCTGGTACTCGGCGTCGACACCCAGGCTCACCGCCTTGCGGCCTTCCTCGAAGTTGCCGCCAGGGCCAGGGGAGTAACCTTCCACGTCATGGGACCAGGCAACGTTCGGCTTGAGGTTCACACCGGCAAACACGTCGTTGTATTCCCAGATGGCACGACCGCGGTAGCCCCACGAAGTTGCGGTGGTGAAGCCTTCGTCGTTGCAGTTGCGGCTGCGATTGTTGGTCGGCGTACCCGGGCCGGCACCATTGATGGTGCTGGTGTTGAGCGCCACGCAAGTATCGAGCGCGCCAGAGGCTGGCAACTCACCCGGGCCGTAGACCGGATCGCGGCCATAACGAACGTCGGAAGTGCTTTCCAGGCCGCCGACGTGGGTCACGCCCACCTCGCCCACCAGGGTCAGGCGGCTGGCGCCCATGACCTGGTCGAAGAAGTGCGTCAGGGTGGTCTGGAACTGGGTGATTTCCTTGCGACGATACCCGTGCAGGTCCTGACCCGGCACGCCGGTAAGCAGCGATGCATTGGTCAACGGGTTGTTCGGGTTGTTGTTGCCTATAGGACGGACACCGGAGAACAGGATGTCGGTGGAGTTGAGTTGCACCGGAGCGTTCGGACGGTAGCTGATCTCGCCGCTCCACGCCGTACCGGTAGGCAGGGTGGTGGAGAAGCTCAGGCCGTAGAGGCGGATGTCTTCCGGATATTCGATGAAGTACTGCGAATTACCCGCCACCAGCAACGGCGCCAGCGCGGCGAACGGGGTACCCTGGAGGGATGCTGCAGTGTTGTAGATCGACTGCGGCGCACCGGTTGCGCTGAAGATCGGCGCACGGCTGTGATAGTTCATGAAGTAGGCGCCGAACTCGGTGTCCAGCGGTTCGAACATGTACTTGAGGGACGCGCCCCACTGACCGCCATCGCGAGCATCACGATCGGGGCCACGACGCACCAGAACGCCCTCATTGTTGACGTCAACGCCGTTGGCGGCCAAAGGCCCCAGGGCAATGGCCGGAATCTGCGAACGCTTGGCCAGTACGCGCAGGTTGTCGTCGCAGCCGTCGGCAACGATGTCTGGCTGGGAGAAGAACGTGCCGCAGTTGTCGACGACAGTCTGGTCCCATTCAATTTGATAGAACGCTTCGGCCGAGAGGTTTTCGGTCAGGCTCTGGGACACATAGAACATGTTGACCGGGATCAGGCCTTCCTTGATCTCGGCACCCGGACGACGGAACGCGGACACATCGATCGGGTTGATCGAGTTGATGCCGCCACCGATGAAGGTACTTTCACCCCAGCTCACCACCTGCTTGCCCAGACGTACGGAGCCAGGTTGATCGGCAACGGAGTAGTTGTGGTAGACGAAGGCATCGAGGATCTGGCCACCGGCGGACTTGGCGCCTTCCTTGCGGCCCGCATCGCTGATGTCCTTGAACGGACGGCTTTCGTCCTTCAGTTCAAAGTCGTACCAGTATTTACCACGGACAAAAACACCGGTATCGCCGTATTTCAGTTCAAGGTCATGGATGCCCTTGAAGATCTTCGAGAAGGTTTCCCCGCTCTTGAAGTTCAGGTGACCGTCATCAGAAGTCTGGGACAGACCCTTGCCGCCGTTGTTGACACCGATGAGGTTCTTGTTGGCACTTTCGGTAGACCAACTGGCACCGAGCGACAGGGATGAGTCGAACTGACCTTCGATTTCACCGACGTTGAAACTGACGCCGAATGCTGGCCCGGCGAGCGTAGAGGCAAGACTGACAGCCAGGGGCAGCTTCGCCCGGCGCCAGAACTGGTTTACTGATGTCATCGACGCTACTCCATGTGCATTTTATTTTTATGGCATTGAGCACTTCTAAAAACGCTGTGGATAACCGGGAGCCATGGCATCCCAAAGTCATTCCAAAGTTGCATCGCCCCGGTTCGTGCGGTTGCCCCGTTCTTAAAAATCCTTGAGCGGACTATAGCCAGCAGGTAGTAGTGCTTGATCCCTCTAAAGTGTGATTTGCAGTTGCCAGCCACTCTGGAACAGTCCTTTCGCCAGTCCGACACCCGTCGGCACGGCAAGGATGGCTGAAAATTTCGATTTGACAAGCCAAGCGCTTGCTTGGTGGGGCTGGCGTGCCTTTTCGGGCACGCCGGGAGGGGCTTAAAGCGTCGAAAGGAAGGTGCTGTTGGTGGCCTGCCATTCGCTGATGTCGACACGAATGCGCTTCTTGTCGAGTTTGCCCACGCTGGTCTTGGGAATTTCAGTAACAAGGGCGATCTGGCTCGGAATCGCCCACTTGCTCAGGTGCCCCAACTCCACAAAAGGCTTGAGGTGCTCCTTGAGTTCCCTCGCCCCGATGACGTGACCTTCACGGACTACGAGCAGGGCAAACGGCCGCTCTCCCCACTGCGGATCAGGGATCCCCACCACTGCTACTTCACGTACCGCCACATGACGACTGATCAGGTCCTCCAGGTCCAGAGAGGAGATCCACTCGCCACCGGTCTTGATCACGTCCTTGATGCGGTCACGAATGTCGATCACACCCATGCTGTCCAGGGTCGCCACGTCGCCGGTGTGCAGCCAGCCTCCGGCCCAGAGCTCGGCGCCCTTCTGCGGCTCGTTGAAATAACCCTCGGTCAGCCAGGGTGCACGCAGCACCAGTTCGCCCTGGGTCTCGCCGTCAGCGGGCAGGAAGTTGCCCTCGGTGTCGACGATCGCCGCCTCCACCAGCGGCCCAGGCACGCCGGCCTTGATCCGGTAGGTGGTGCGCTCGTCTTCGGTGCCGGCCATCAACTCATCGTTCAAGTGCGCGCACGATACCAGTGGCCCGGTTTCCGACATGCCGTAGGCGGCGGTCAACTGAATGCCCCTGGCCTTGGCCGCCTCGTACAGAGTGCGGTTCAGGGCGCTGCCGCCGATGACGATTTTCCAGCCGCCGAAGTCGACGTTCTGCGCGGCCTTGGCATTGAGGACCATCTGCAGGATGGTCGGCACGCAATGGGAGAACGTGACCTTCTCCTTGCGCCACAACTCCACCAGGTACTCCGGGTCATAGCGGCCGGGGTACACCTGCTTGAGTCCGAGCATGGTCGCCACATACGGCAAGCCCCAGGCGTGGACGTGGAACATCGGGGTGATCGGCATGTAAACGTCGCTGGTACCCAGCAGGCGCACGCTGTCGATCGCGCCCATGATGGTCGACACGCCCATGGTGTGCAGCACCAGTTGCCGATGGGTGAAGTACACGCCCTTGGGATTGCCGGTGGTGCCGGTGGTATAGAACGTGGTCGCGACCGAGTTTTCGTCGAAATCCTGGAAATCGTACTGCGGGCTCGCCGCGGCCAGCAGTTGTTCGTATTCGCCGACGAGGTTCGGCAGGTCCGCGGTTTTTTCCGGCAGGTCAGTCAGCAACAGGGTTTTGTCGACCGTGGTCAGATGCCCTTCGATGGCCTTGTAGAGGCCGACGAACTCGCTGTTGACCAGCACAAAGCGGTCCTCGGCGTGATTCATGGTGTAGAGGATCTGTTCCGGCGACAGGCGCACGTTGATGGTGTGGATAACAGCGCCGATCATCGGGATGGCGAACATGCACTCCAGGTAACGATGGCTGTCCCAGTCCATCACACCCACGGCATCCCCGGGCTTGACCCCGGCCGCTGTCAACACGTTGGCCAGGCGGGCCACCCGTTCGATCAGGGTCGGGTAGCTGTAGCGCAACTTGTCGCGGTAGATGATCTCGCGGGTTTTCTCATAACGGGCACCGGACATCAGCAGCCGCTTGATCAGCAGCGGGTATTGGTAAGCGCCTTCGGCCGGGGGGATAACGCGAGTCTGCAACATAAGAATCCCTTTTTCTGACTGCACGGACGTGACTGAAAGTACGCACTGTAGTGCCCCTGATCGTCAGCCAAATCAGCCAAAGGAATGATTTGTAGAGCCCTGCAAATACTAGCATTGCGCCATTATTTGCCATTTATTACGCACTGTAGGAGCTGCCGCAGGCTGCGATCTTTTGATCTTTGACAGTTACAAGATCAAAAGATCGCAGCCTGCGGCAGCTCCTACAGGGAATCACGATTGATCAATGCATCTCGGTAAAAGCGAGCTTCACGCCAATCGCAATCAGCACCGCGCCCATGGTCCGGTCGAACCAGTGCCCCATGCGCGCAAAACCGGCGCGTACGCGCTGCTGGCTGAACAACATCGCCACCAGGCAGAACCAGGTCGCTGTCGCGGCTGCCAGGTAAACCCCGTAACCGGCCTGCACGGCCAGTGGTGTGTGCGGGTTGATCACCACAGTGAACAGCGAGAGGAAGAACAGCGTGGCTTTCGGGTTGAGACCGTTGGTGACGAAACCCGAGGTAAAGGCACCACGGGCCGTGCGTTCGCCGGCTTCCTTGTGCAGATCGTCCGCCACAGGCTTGGCCGGTTGCGCGCGCAGTGCCTTGTAACCGATGTACAGCAGGTAAGCGGCGGCGGCCCATTTCAAGGCGTTGAACAGCACGATCGACTGGGACACGATCAGGCCGATACCCAAGAGCGAGTAACCCACGTGCAGGAAAATCGCCGCCCCCACACCCAGTGCGGTCCAGGTGCCCGCGCGGCGACCGTGGGTAACACTTTCACGGACCACCACGGCAAAGTCCGGGCCGGGGCTGGCCACGGCCAGCAAGTGAATCAGGGCAACGGTCAAGAACTCTGTCCAGTACATGTGGGGCTCCTTCAGGCCAAGCGTAACTATTTATTTCATCTGGTAGGCTCGGCAGATTACGCCTTCAGTTCAATGCACAAAAGGTACAGTTGATGACGAATACTCGCCGCGCCGTTTTCCTCGACCACCCGTCTCTGGACCTCGGCGACCTTGACCTCAACCCGCTGCGAAGTTGTTTCAGCGAATTGCAGCTGTTCGCCCAGACCTTGCCCGATCAAGTCATCGAACACCTCAAGGGCGCCACGGTCGCCATCAGTAACAAGATCCTGATCGACGCCGCCGCCATGGCCGCCAGCCCTGACCTCAAGCTGATCCTGATCACCGCCACCGGCACCAACAACGTCGACCTGGCCGCCGCCCGCGCCCACGGGATCACCGTGTGCAACTGCCAGGGTTACGGCACGCCGTCGGTGGCGCAGCACACAATCATGCTGCTGCTCAACCTGGCCACGCGCCTGGCCGATTATCAAAAAGCCGTCGGCGCAGGCCGCTGGCAACAGGCCAAACAGTTCTGCTTGCTGGACTACCCGATTGTCGAACTCGAAGGCAAAACCCTTGGCCTGCTGGGTCACGGCGAATTGGGCGGCGCAGTCGCACGGCTCGCTGAAGCCTTCGGCATGCGCGTGCTGTTGGGGCAAATTCCCGGACGCCCTGCCCGGCCGGACCGCCTGCCACTGGATGAACTGCTACCCAAAGTCGATGCCCTGACCCTGCACTGCCCACTCAACGAACACACCCGTCACTTCATCGGCGCCCGCGAACTGGCCTCGATGAAACCCGAAGCGTTCCTGGTCAACACTGCCCGCGGCGGCCTGATCGACGAACAGGCGCTGGCCGATGCCTTGCGCAACGGTCATCTGGGCGGCGCCGCCACTGACGTGCTGAGCGTCGAGCCTCCCGTCAACGGCAATCCACTGCTGGCCCACGACATCCCGCGCCTGATCGTCACCCCGCACAACGCCTGGGGCAGCCGTGAAGCGCGCCAGCGGATCGTCGGCCAGGTGACCGAAAACGCACTGGGATACTTCAGCGGTAAGGCGCTGCGGGTCGTCAGTTGATAAACTGCGGCACTTTTTTTCACGGGAGCAGTTATGGATCCGCGCAGTGAAGTACTGCTTCGCCAGGCCGAGTTATTCCAGGGTTCGGTGTTGTTGGCCGGTTTGCCCGCCGACGACCTGCTGGGCCGCTTGCCCAATGCCCATGGCTGGTGCTGGCACGCCGGCGATCAGGCCGCGCTGGACGCCCGATTCGACGGGCGCAGCCACTTTGGCGTGAACGCACCGGAGCGAGGGTTCGATAGCGCCGTGGTCTTTCTGCCCAAGGCCAAGGACCTGACCGACTACATTCTCAACGCCCTCGCCTCGCGGCTGGCCGGCCGCGAGCTGTATCTGGTCGGCGAGAAAAAAAGCGGCATCGAAGGTGCCGCCAAACAACTCAACCCGTTCGGCAAGCCACGCAAACTCGACAGCGCGCGCCACTGCCAGCTCTGGCAGGTCACCGTGGCCAACGCGCCTGAAGCCAAGCCGCTGGAAAGCCTGGCGCAGACCTACGAACTGCCGCTGGCCGAAGGCCCGTTGAAGGTCATCAGCCTGCCGGGGGTGTTCAGTCATGGTCGCCTCGATCGCGGCAGCGCGCTGCTGCTGGAACACCTGGACAAACTGCCCGGCGGTCACTTGCTTGATTTCGGTTGCGGCGCCGGGGTTCTGGGAGCGGCGGTGAAACGTCGTTACCCGCACAATCAGGTCACGATGCTGGATGTGGATGCCTTTGCCGCTGCCAGCAGTCGCCTGACCCTGGCTGCCAATGGTCTGGAAGCCGAGGTGATTACCGGTGACGGAATCGATGCTGCGCCGATGGGTTTGAGTGCGATCCTGAGCAATCCACCGTTCCATGTCGGCGTGCACACCGACTATTTCGCAACGGAGAACTTGCTGCGAAAAGCAGCCAAACATCTGAAAAACGGCGGCGAACTTCGCTTGGTAGCGAACAGCTTCCTGAAGTATCAACCATTGATCGAAGAGCACCTTGGCGTGTGTGCGATCAAGGCCGAAGGACAGGGTTTCAGAATCTACCGGGCAAAGCGCGGCTGAAACTTTTTTTGAACAAGAAGGCTTGCCGAATGGGTTTTGCAAAGGCAGAATCCGCCCCGTCCTAGGGGAGTAGTCTCCCACGAGCGCCATGCTCGTCCGGCATGCGTCAACATACTTGGTCCTCAGACCATGGCGCATGCGACCCAAGCATCCACATCAGATGGATCGCAGGGTTTGACAAGACCTATGACACGCACACCTTACCCGGGGCGGGAAGGCTGTACGTGTCATAGCCGTGTCGACCCGCCCCTTAGGAAAACCCCTGATGCTGGATTCACTACTCGTACCCACCGCAATCGTTGCCTTGGCCGAAATCGGCGACAAGACGCAACTGCTCGCGCTCATTCTTGCCGCCCGCTTCCGCAAGCCCTGGCCGATCATCGCCGGTATCGTTGCCGCGACCCTGGCCAACCACGCGGCCGCCGGTGCAGTCGGTGCCTGGGTCGGCAGTTTCTTCTCGGATACGATGCTGCACTGGATCCTCGCCGCGAGCTTCGCCGCGACCGCCCTGTGGACCCTGGTGCCGGACAAGATGGATGACGACGAGGCCAGCACCGCCCGCAAGTTCGGGCCGTTCCTGACCACATTGATCGCGTTCTTTTTGGCGGAAATCGGCGACAAGACCCAGATCGCAACCGTGATGCTGGCTGCGCAATATCCGGAGTTGTGGCTGGTGATCATCGGCACCACCGCCGGCATGCTGATTGCCAACGTACCGGTGGTTCTGGCGGGTAACTTTGCCGCAGACAAGCTGCCATTGACCCTGATCCGTCGACTGGCGGCGTCGGCGTTCTTCATCCTGGCGATTGTCGCGGTGTACAAGGCGATGCAGAGCAGCGGGTGGGTTTGACCCAATGGGTCGTTAGACCGCGTTATCGTTCTTCGCGAGCAAGCCCGCTCCCACAAGGATTGCGCTGAACCAGTGGGAGCGGGCATGCTCCGGGCGGCGTTCCGACGAAGAGGACAGCAGCCTCACCGCATGACTATCAGGACTTCTTGGCCTGCTCGTAAAGTGGCATAACCTTGGGAATCGCCGCCTGCAACGCCGCAGTCCGGCTGCTGGAAGACGGGTGCGTGCTGAGGAACTCCGGCGGAGCACCTTCGCTGGCCTTGCTCATCTTGTTCCAGAGGGTGATCGCGGCGTTCGGGTTGTAGCCGGCGCGGGCGGCCAGTTCCAGGCCGATCAGGTCCGCCTCGTTTTCATTGCCACGGCTGTTGGGCAAGGTCATGCCGTAGTTGGCTACAGCGTCCGCCAGGGCCAGGCTGCCCTGGCCCAACCCGAGCAACGCACCGGCGCCCTGCTTGGCCATTTCGATACCGTATGCCTTGGACATCGCCTCACGACCGTGCTCGCGCAGGGCGTGGGCGATTTCATGCCCCATGACCGCGGCGAGTTCATCGTCAGTGAGTTGAAGACTGTCGATCAGCCCGGTGTAGACAAAGATCTTGCCGCCAGGACCGCAGCTGGCATTGAGCTCGTCGCTCTTTATCAGGTTCACTTCCCACTTCCACTGGGCCGCGTCCGGACGAAAGTTCGGCGCTTGGGCAATCAGCCGGTCGGCAATCGCCCGAACACGCCTGGCATCGCTGCTGGTCTTGTCCAGCACGCCTTTGCTGCTCGCCTCACTCACAGTCTTTGCATAGGACTGGGCGTACATCTGGTCGACCTCTTGCGAGGACAACATGCTGAACATGTGCTGCTTGCGCTCAACGCCCACAGCACCACCACTGGTGGTATTGACCGACTGGCAGCCGGCGAGCAGCAGGCCTGCGCTCAGCGCACATATAGCCAATGTCTTGTTCATCGAAAAACTCCCTTAAAACATGCCGGGTATCCTAGGCGTGGAATGGTATCGACGCCAGAGACAATAGACATAAGACGCGCGATTCAGACAAAGCTCTCATCAATGCAGAAAAAAATTCACACTTCGGGGCAAGCCGCAGCCCGTCACGCCGCGCATTGATTCATGTGCGACATCCGCCACGCAAAAACAGCCATTTCAACGGCTCGCGCTCATGCCTGCCCGACACCCTGCCGATACACCTCCCCAGACGTCCTTTCGCGTGCGGAGCCCGCCGGGCGCCGATGGCCAACCCGCCCTGAACCTGAGCCGTGAGCAACTGATCGGCCTGATCAAGGAAAACGTGGTCAAGAACCCGAAGATCCTCGGCACCTACATCGGTTGGGAAAAAGACGCACTGGACCACAACGATGCGGCCTACGTCGACACCCAGGTGGTCGGGATCGACGCCAGCAACGACATGCAGATCGTGCGCGACACATCGAACTTGATTGGCGCCCTCGCCGTGGAGATCGGCCGGGCCGTCGGCGTGGTACAGACCCTGGCCAAGGACAGCGAAAACATTAACGCCATCCTCACCGCCATTCGCGGGATCGCCGAGCAGACCAACCTGCTGGCCCTGAACGCAGCCATCGAAGCGGCCCGCGCCGGTGAACAGGGCCGGGGTTTTGCCATGGTGGCCGACGAGGTGCGCAACCTGCCGGAAGGTCGTGCGGACCTTATCGTGAGCAGGCTCGCTCCCACATTGGAATGCATTTCAACTGTGGGAGCGAGCCTGCTCGCGAAGGGGCCAGAACTGGCACCGGACTAACCCGGAGTGAGACACTCCGGCCCATTGAGCTTCGGATCATTCACCATGTTGGCCAGCACCCGTTCGCGCAACGCGGCAGGCTCACTGGCCAGCAAGGCTTGCAAAGCATGCAACGGCGTCTCGGGATCCAGCCACGCGGCCTGCCCCGCCTCATCAAGAATCAACGGCCGCCGCTGACTCGCCGCTGGCTGGGTAATCACGGCGGTACTCAGCCACACCTGCTCCTGTACCGGATACGCCTCCCAGATCGCCGCAAAAAACAATGACGAGCCCTCCCCCGGTGTCAGCCAGTACGGGCGCTTGCGCGTCGTGCCGCGCCATTCGTAGAAACCATTGGCCGGCAACAGGCAGCGGCGCTCGCGCAAGGCCTGGCGAAACATCGGCTGCTCGGCAACGGTTTCGGCGCGGGCGTGGGCCGGAGTGCGGGACAGATCGGTCAGCCAGGGTGGCGTCAGGCCCCAGCGGGCGCGGGCAAGCGTGCGCTGACCGTCAGGCTCGGCTCGCAGCATCAATACCGAATCATTCGGGGAAATGTTCCACTGCGCCTTCTGGTCGGCGGGAAAACCAGGCAGCGCCGCGAAGGCAGGGTTCCAGCGAAACAGGGCATAACGTCCACACATGGGGCAACACAGCTCTTGATCAAACGAACGCCAGCCTAACAGACCAGCGTGCCGGGAAAACTGTCCGGCTCATCGCCGGACAGCGGCAGCGCTGCATTGTACGCGGTGATCAGCTCGCGGGCGTATTCGGCCTGGTCGTTCTCGACCGACAGCCCGAGCAGGCCATAGATCGGCAACTCCCCTGAGCCGCCGAGCAAATCACGGCCCACCAGATGCGCCTCGATACCCTCGCTGGCGAGCATGCCTTGCAGCAGCTCGCCTTCCATCAGGTTTTCCGGATCGTAGATGCGCTGCATACACGCTCCTCATTCATTTTCACTGAACACTTCGAGATGCCATTCCTCTTCATGAACCTGCAACACGAAGGTTATCGGCCGGCAGCACACCTGACAGTCCTCGATGTAGGTCTGATCGCCACCGGACAAATCCAGAGTAGTCTCTACCTCCTCACCACAATACGGACATTCATACACTGCGTTTTCCAGCATCGCGGTCTCCCAGGTGACTTGTGCGTATAATCGCCGGTCTATTTGCAGGGCTATTTTTGTCTGGCTACTTTGTCAGACCGTGCCCCGCCGGTTTTCGAACAAAACCTTTACTTACCCTAGCCGTTTCTAACAAGAGAGCATGATGGGCGAATTCGATGCCATCCGACCTTACGACGACAGCGAAGTCCCAGCGGTGCTGGACCGGCTGCTCGGCGACAAGGCGTTTCTAGATATCCTCACCCACTTCCGCTTCCCGCGTTTTGCCGGCGCTTTAGGCTGGGCGCTCAAACCTCTTATAGCCCATCGGCTGCGCCGTGAGTTTGCCGGCGTGACCTGTGTGGCCACGTTACAGGACAAAGTCGAGGTTTACGTCGACCACACCATCGAGCGCGCCACCGACGGCGTCACTTATACCGGGGTGGAGCAATTCAAGTCCGGCAGCGCCTACCTGTTTATCGCCAACCACCGCGATATCGTGATGGACCCGGCCTTCGTCAACTACGCCGTGTACCACGCCGGCCTGCCGACCCCGCGCATTGCCATTGGCGACAACCTGCTGCAAAAGCCTTTCGTCAGCGACCTGATGCGCCTGAACAAGAGCTTCATCGTGCACCGCTCGATCAGTGGTCGCCGGGAAAAAATGGCGGCCTATCAATTGCTATCGGCGTATATCAACCATTCGATCCGCAACGATTGCGCCTCGATCTGGATCGCCCAGGCCGAGGGCCGCGCCAAGGACGGTGACGACCGTACCGAATCGGCGATCCTCAAGATGTTCCACATGAGCCGCAAGGACGAGCCGTTCGGCGAAGTCATTCAGTCGCTGAACCTGACCCCGGTGTCGATCAGCTACGAATACGACCCCTGCGATCAGGCCAAGGCCCGCGAGCTTTACATCCGTGCCACCACCGGCAGCTACACCAAGGTGCCGGGCGAGGATGACGTGAGCATCGCCAAGGGCATCACCGGCTACAAGGGCCGGGTGCATGTGAACTTTGCCGCGCCGATCACCGAACTGTTCGAAGACACCAAGCAATTGGCGGTCGAGATGGACAAGCAAATCCTCAGCGGCTATCGCTTGTTCCCGGTGCACTACCTGGCTTACGCGCAGTGGAAAGACGCTGATCCGCAGTTGCAGGTGCCAAAGGCCGCCGAGGTGTTCCCGGCCGAAGAACTGGCCAAGGCCCAGGAAGAATGGCAACGCCGCCTGGAAGCTTGCCCGCAAGAGCATCGTCCATACCTGGTGCTGCAATATGCAACGCCGGTGCGTAATCAGTACCGGGTGAAGGCAGGGTTGCCGCTGTAAGCGGGTTCGGCTGGATACGAGAACGGCGCCTTGGGGCGCCGTTTTTTTTTAATCAATATCAAAGGATCGCAGCCTTCGGCAGCTCCTACATGGGATTGATGTGCCCCTGCAGGAGCTGCCGAAGGCTGCGATCTTTTACTTTGAAAAGGTTCAGACCTGCGTGCTGATCCACGACACCAGCAGCGCCATCCCCAGGCAGGCAAAACCGAAGATGTAGAAAAAGCGGTTCATGCGCAAGGTCGCCCAATCCAGCGTGGGTTCTACGTTCGGGCTGCTCTGGCGCTGCGCCTGCAAACTGGCCATCGCACGCAGTTCGCGGCGACGGGTGGCGTGCAGCAACCAGCCGCCCGGGAAGGCAAAGAGCAAGGCCAGCAGATTGATCAGTTTGGCGGGATGGGCGGTAAACAGTGTCATCAAGTGCAGCGACATCACGAACCTCAAGTCAAACAGGTAGCAGGTGCCAGACGGGCGACCGCGGCGCGGATTCTACCGAAAGCCTGCGCCCCTGCCCTCTGTTTCCGACAAATAACGAAGCCTTTGATCAATGGCTGTCCTGAGTCACGGCTTCGTCATCTGTATCGGCGAACATGCGCGTCCCGAAACCGACACGGATCACGTCATGCTCCACGCCGAAAACCAGGATCGTCTCTACCTCATCATCCCCAGCGAAGAACAACAAGCCCTCGTCGGCAGCCTCGCCTTCAACGTTCAGGATCGCCACTGGCTGGTGTATTGCGCCTTGGGCGGGCATCAACATGCGGATTTGCCGGAAACGGACTTGCTGACGGGTGTGAGTGTGCTGGATTTTTACTCGCAAGCCGCCTGATACCAAAATGTAGGAGCGAGCTTGCTCGCGATGGACTTGAGGACGCCGCGGGGTATCAGATTCCCCGCGTAATCGTTAACGACCATCGCGAGCAGGCTCGCTCCTACAGGGGCTCGCATTACTCGCCGAGAATCTGACCCACGGTCGGGTCCTTGAACAGGCGGGTCAACGCATCGCTCAGCACATCGCTGACCAGCTTGGTGTTGGTTTCCTGGTTCGGCGCCATGCCGAAGCGCTGGTCCAGGGACGAACCATAACGGCCGCTGTAGCGACGGTTGGCGTTCTGCACATCCGAGCGGAACGTCGCGCCGATGGTGGCTTCGGTCACGTACATGCCTTCCTTGGGCGACTGGTACTTCAGTTCCGCCAGGGTCACGGTCAGTTGCGGCGCATTCATGGCGTTGTTCGTCGGGGTAAAGCCCAACAGACGCACGGCGGCTTCAGCCTGGGCCTGCAGCTTCGGCAGGATCTGCGCGCCCTGCACGGTGATCGCGCTGGTCTCCGGGTAAAGGCCACCACGGGTGCCCAGCGTCGGCGACGGGCGACCGTCCACGACACGCACCACGACGGGCTGGCCATGGCCGACCGGGGCCAACTGCGCGGTCAGCTTGGGTTCCGGGCTCAGTTGTTGCGGGCTGTGGGCGCAGCCAACCAGGGTCAAACTGGTCACAGTGATCAAACCGAACAACAGGCGTTGCAACATGCTCTTCTCTCCAGAATCAGGCACAAACAGGCCGGCAGTATAGCGGTGCGCCACTGCGGGGAACCAGCACCTCACAGTGTTTGATGAAATCTCTGACAACCCCTGCGGATTGCAGTTCATGTCACACAGATGTCACCACTCCTACACTTGCACGTAATGGCCTACAGGCAATCTTCCCGGCAAGCACCCACACGGTACTTCACCATGCGCCATCTGATCTCTCTGTTCGCGCCACGCCCGTTGCACCGCTGCTTCGCCCTGCTCGACCGCAACGGCCACTGCCAGGCCTTCAAGCAGTGCAGCTTGCAGCCCATGGGAGATGGCTGGGTTGAAATCGAGGAAATCCGCCTGAACTGGCTGAATCAGCCACTGCCGGCCGGCGCCCGCGTCGCCTCGCAACCGCGTCAGCCACACTCGCGTGCACAGCAACTGCTGACGACCTGACCAAACACCTAATAAAAGTCATAAAACACGACCATTTCCCTGCGTTTCTTAGATACAATCTCCCCCCGATTATAAGGACGTCTCCTGATCGGGCCTCGCAGCATCGTCAATGCACTTGTGTTGACACCCCGCTCCGCCCACAGAGAGCCGCCCACACAGATCGAGTGAAGCTGGCGCGCTTGCTGTTTTGTTGAGCAAAACCTCCACTTTTCGCGAATCTGCAGAGCTGTCATTACGCTCGGTCACTGAGCTGTTTGCCCGTTTTTGCCTGCCCTGTATCCCATGGCGGCAATCCACCCGGGCACGGTGCCAGGCTGGGACAGCCCTTTTTGAGGTTCACGTCTTCAAAAGAGCGTGAAAAAAACGGGTTTTCACAACTTCACAAGAGTGTGGCGAGCAAATGAATAGTTTTGCGTCTGAACATGCACCATTAGCGTCTACAACAGCCCAACGACACAGGACCGAGTATTCCTCGAACACCGGAGCCTGAAGCCTGTCCGCTACGGATTTGGTTGCACAAACGGATGTATCGACCATAAGTCGAATTGCCAGTCGCACGTTGAAATGAGTCCATAGGGCTCTTATTAGACCCGGCAGGTAGCGTCCGTCGAAGTTGCGATAAATTGCGAAGATTCGGACATGGCGATACTGCCATGGATACCTTGGGGCCACACTGACACGCCCCGGAACACCTGGCAGCCATGCCGACAATTTGGTGCTGCAGATTTTGGAGACGCGTTAAATGGCGCATAACGAAGCAGTCGACGTAGTACTGGTTGGGGCCGGCATCATGAGTGCCACCCTTGCAGTCCTGCTCAAAGAGCTCGACCCCGCGATCAAGCTGGAAGTCGTCGAGCTGATGGATTCCGGTGCCGCGGAGAGTTCCAACCCGTGGAACAACGCCGGTACCGGTCACGCCGGGCTGTGTGAGCTCAACTACACGCCGCAGGCAGCCGATGGCGCCGTCGACATCAAGAAAGCCGTGCACATCAACACCCAGTTCGAGGTGTCGAAACAGTTCTGGTCGTACCTGACCAAAAAAGGCACGTTCGGCTCGTGCAAATCGTTTATCAGCCCGGTGCCACACCTGAGTTTCGTGCAGGGCGACAGCGGCGTGTCCTTCCTCAAGGAACGCTTCAAGGTGCTGAGCAAGCACCACGCCTTCGCCGACATGGAATACACCGAAGACAAGGCGACAATGGCAGAGTGGATGCCATTGATGATGCCTGGGCGCGACCCCGGCGAAACCCTTGCCGCCACCCGCGTGATCAATGGTACCGACGTCAACTTCGGCGCCTTGACCAACCAGTTGCTCAAGCACCTGACCAGCGCACCCGATGCCCAGGTCAAGTACTGCAAGCGCGTGACCGGCCTCAAGCGCAGCAACGGCGGCTGGACCGTCAGCATCAAGGACGTCAACAGCGGCAACACCCGTGAAGTCGACGCCAAATTCGTCTTCCTCGGCGCTGGTGGCGCGGCACTGCCACTGCTGCAAGCCTCGGGCATCGAAGAGAGCAAAGGCTTCGGCGGCTTCCCGATCAGCGGCCAGTGGCTGCGCTGCGACAACCCGGAAGTGGTCAAGCACCACCAGGCCAAGGTCTACAGCCAGGCAGCCGTAGGCTCACCGCCAATGTCCGTGCCGCACCTGGACACCCGCGTGGTCGATGGCAAGAAGTCCCTGCTGTTCGGACCGTACGCTGGCTTCACCACCAAGTTCCTCAAGCACGGCTCCTTCATGGACCTGCCGCTGTCGGTTCGCGCCGGCAACATCGGCCCGATGCTGGCCGTGGCAAAAAACAACATGGACCTGACCAAGTACCTGGTCAGCGAAGTGATGCAGTCCATGGAGCAGCGCCTGGAATCCCTGCGTCGCTTCTACCCGGAGGCGAAAGCCGAAGACTGGCGCCTGGAAGTGGCCGGCCAACGGGTGCAGATCATCAAGAAAGACCCGAAAAAAGGCGGCATCCTGCAATTCGGTACCGAACTGGTCGCGGCCAAGGACGGTTCCCTTGCTGCACTGCTCGGTGCTTCGCCTGGTGCATCGGTGACTGTTTCGATCATGCTCGAGCTGATCGAGAAATGCTTCCCGAGCAAAGCCAAGGGCGAATGGGCTGGCAAACTGGCAGAAATCTTCCCGGCCCGGGAGAAAGTTCTGGAAACCGACGCTGCGCTGTATCGCAAGATCAGCACGCAGAACAACGTTGCCCTGGAACTGGTTGAAGCCAGCAGCGAGACCGAAAGCTACGCTTGATTCGGCCCCATGAAAAACGCCCCGTTCTCATTGAGAGCGGGGCGTTTTTTTATGCCTTTGAAAGATCGCTCCTTGTGGAGGCTACCGAAGGCTGCGATCTCCTGATCTTAACCGCGAACCTTCTCGATCAACTCGATGTAATCCGGCGCATTGCGCTGATCCTTGATCAGGGCAACAAAGTCATTGCCGTGCTCATCCTTGCCATTCACGTCGTAACCGGCTTCGACGAAGAACGTCAGGAAACGCTCGAAATCGTCGATGCGCAGACCACGGTAGGCCTTGACCAGTTTGTGCAGGGACGGAGAAGTCGCGTCGACCGGCTCGAAATCGAGGAACAACTTGATCTGCTCATCGCCGATCTCGTCACCAATCACTTGTTTTTTATCTTTACGCATTGCCGACTCCAGCTCGCAGACATTTCACGGGGCGGGCAGTTTACCCCCGCGCAGGCACAGGGCTCAACGCACACGATTGCTGCCGGTATGCAGATCGGCCCAGACATGGCCATTGGCGTAGCTGAGAAACTGGCAATACACCGTGTCGTTGCGCAGCAAATCGATCACCACCCGGTATTGCGCCAGCGGGTAATAGAGGGTCAGAGTCTTGCTCGGCTCGTCGTAAACCGGCTTCTTCAGGCTTTTGCTTTCACCATCGAAATTGACCAGTACCCGACTGATGGTAGCGCCCTTGTTCAGGGATTTGCCCTTGAGACGAATCAGCAACGGCGAAGTGACCGGAATCGGCTGTTGAGTGGATTGACGCTGAGCGCCGACCACCACCGAATAATCGGTGACCTGCATCAGTTGCTGCTGCTCGGGATCAGCAGCGCGCAGAGTGAGGTCGTCCGGCGGCAGGAATTGGCTGTGCATGGGCGCCGGGGCGGCGGCCAGAGGCAGGCTGAGGCTCAGCAACAAGGCGGCGCAGCTGCGGATAAAAGGGTTCATGGCAGGCTCCGGAATCGGGGCCGGGCACTCTAGCATGGGCGTAAAAAAAACGTGAACATCGCCCCCCCTGTAGGAGCGAGCTTGCTCGCGATGCACTCAAGAACGCCGCGTTTAGCCAGTAAACACGCGTTATCGTTAACGCCCATCGCGAGCAAGCTCGCTCCTACAGGTAGCGCATATCAATCGAACTGCGCGTGCATCCAGGCATGATACTCGGCAACACCAGGCTCGCCTTCGCGCGGAGCCCAGTGCGCCAGTTCGCCTTCACCGACCGGACGGTAAGGACCGGCCTTGCATTCGAACATCAGGCTGTCGGTCTCCAGCACCACCAGACCGTGGAACACACCGGTTGGCAGGTCCACGCCAACACAGTCGCCACCGGCCTCGAGCACGGTCTTGCTCAGCACCATGCCGGTCTCGTCAAAGATCAACACGCCCAGCCGTCCCTTGAGGACCAACAGGGTTTCGGCCTTGTTGTCACCCAAGTGCCGGTGAGGCGGGATATAGGTGGACGGCTGCAGCCCCACCGCCATGCGATGGCAAGCGTCTTCCATCTGATGAAAATTGTGATGCTGGCGCCCGCGAGGATTGGCCGCGGCTTTCCCGGCCAGCTCGGCGAACAAGGTCTGATCCAGAAAACGCGGCGTATCCATGTCTTACATTCCTTTAACGGCGAAAATCCCGTTGGCGTTACGCCAGTAGCCTTTGTAGTCCATACCGTAACCGAAGATGTAGCGGTCGACGCACGGCAGACCGACGAAATCGGCCTTGAGGTCCGGACGGGCCTTGCGGTCGTGGTCTTTATCGATCAGCACGGCGGTGTGCACTTTACGTGCGCCAGCGTGCTTACAGAAGTCGATGATCGCGCCCAGGGTGTGACCTTCGTCGAGGATGTCGTCGATGATCAACACATCACGGTCGATGAAGGAAACTTCCGGCTTGGCCTTCCAGAACAGGTCGCCACCGCTGGTTTCGTTGCGATAACGGGTAGCGTGCAGGTAGGACGCTTCCAGCGGGAAGTGCAGATAGGTCAGCAGCTTGCCGGAGAAAATCAGCCCGCCGTTCATCACGCAGAACACCACCGGGTTGGAATCCGCCAGTTGATCGTTGATTTGTGCACCGACGCGGGCGATGGCCGCCTCGACTTCAGCTTCGGTGTACAGGCAGTCAGCCTCTCGCATGATTTGACGGATATGCTCGAGATCAGCAGACATGGTGCTCTCCAGGGGGATGGCGGATT
Source organism: Pseudomonas sp. QLc11A (assembly GCF_052112305.1). Classification (NCBI taxonomy): domain Bacteria; kingdom Pseudomonadati; phylum Pseudomonadota; class Gammaproteobacteria; order Pseudomonadales; family Pseudomonadaceae; genus Pseudomonas; species Pseudomonas sp. QLc11A. Next base: position 50,685 of record NZ_JAVAJJ010000001.1, on the reverse strand, counting down.
CAGGAAAAGCGGGCAAAGGTACGCATCAAGCGAGGCCAGATCAAGCGTTTGTGGACTAACGTACTGTATGTCTATAGGACAACACCCTCGGATAGATTAATCTAGGCCGGTTTTTTTGCCCGCCGCCGGAGCCTTTCCCCATGCCCATCCATGAGATCCGCCACCCGCTGATCCGTCATAAACTTGGCCTAATGCGCCGCGCAGACATCAGCACCAAGAATTTCCGTGAGCTCGCTCAGGAAGTCGGTGCCCTGTTGACCTATGAAGCCACCAAAGACCTGCCGCTGGAATCCTACGATATCGATGGCTGGTGCGGCACTGTGTCGGTCGAGAAAATCGCCGGCAAGAAAATTACCGTGGTGCCGATCCTGCGCGCCGGCATCGGCATGCTCGAAGGCGTGCTCAGCCTGATCCCGGGCGCCAAAGTCAGCGCCGTGGGTGTGGCCCGCAACGAGGAAACCCTCGAGGCCCACACCTACCTCGAGAAGCTGGTGCCGGAAATCGACGAACGCCTGGCCATGATCATCGACCCGATGCTCGCCACCGGCGGCTCGATGGTTGCAACCATCGACCTGCTGAAAAAAGCCGGCTGCAAGGACATCCGTGCCATGGTGCTGGTCGCTGCGCCAGAAGGCATCGCCGTGGTCGAGAAGGCTCACCCGGACGTGATCATCTATACCGCGTCCATTGATCAAAAACTGAACGAACACGGCTACATCATCCCGGGGCTGGGCGATGCCGGTGACAAGATCTTCGGCACCAAGCAGAAGGACGCGTGACCATGCAGCAAGAGTTCAACGATCCGCTCTGGCGCACGGTACTGTCGGGTGCACAGATGCTGTTCGTGGCCTTCGGCGCCCTGGTGTTGATGCCGCTGATCACCGGTCTCGACCCGAACGTGGCGCTGTTCACGGCCGGCCTGGGGACGATCCTGTTCCAGATCGTCACCGGGCGCCAGGTGCCGGTGTTCCTGGCATCGAGCTTTGCCTTCATTACCCCGATCATTCTCGCCAAGGGCCAGTTCGGTCTGGCCGCGACCATGGGCGGCGTGATGGCGGCGGGATTCGTCTATACCTTCCTCGGCCTCGCAGTGAAAATCAAAGGCACCGGTTTCATCGACCGCCTGCTGCCGCCAGTGGTGATCGGGCCGGTGATCATTTCGATTGGCCTGGCAATGGCACCGATCGCCGCCAACATGGCCATGGGCAAGGCCGGTGACGGCAGTGAATTGATTCATTACCAGACGGCGATGATGATCTCGATGCCTGCACTGCTGACCACGCTGATCGTTGCGGTTTTCGGCAAGGGCATCTTCCGCCTGGTGCCGATCATCTCCGGCGTGCTGGTGGGCTTTGGCATGTCGTTCTACTTCGGCGTGGTCGATACCGCGAAGATCGCTGCGGCACCCTGGTTCGCCATCCCGCACTTCACCGCGCCGGAATTCAACTGGCAGGCGATCCTGTTCATCGTACCGGTGGCATTGGCTCCGGCCATCGAACACATCGGCGGTGTGATTGCCGTGGGTAGCGTGACCGGTCGTGATTACCTGAAGAAGCCCGGCCTGCACCGCACCCTGCTCGGCGACGGCATTGCCACCACGGCGGCCGGTCTGTTTGGCGGCCCGCCCAACACCACCTACGCCGAAGTGACCGGCGCGGTCATGCTGACCAAAAACTACAACCCGAAAATCATGACCTGGGCGGCGATCTTCGCCATCAGCCTGGCGTTCATCGGCAAGTTCGGTGCGCTGCTGCAAAGCATTCCAGTGCCGGTGATGGGCGGGATTCTGTGCCTGCTGTTCGGTTCGATCGCCGCGGTGGGGATGAACACACTGATCCGCCACAAGATCGATCTGGGCGAGGCGCGCAATCTGGTGATTGTGTCGGTGACCCTGGTGTTCGGGATCGGCGGTGTACTGATCGGCACCGGCACGGGGCCGGACGACTTCGGCCTCAAAGGCATCGCGCTGTGCGCGGTGGTGGCGATTGGCTTGAACCTGATCCTGCCGGGCAATGACAGCTGGAAACACAAGAAGGCGAATGAGCCGTTGCTGTAATGCTTCAAGAGCTTTGTTGTTAATGAAATAGCTTTCGCGAGCAGGCTCGCTCCCACAGTCTGGAATGCATTCCCCTGTGGGAGCGAGCCTGCTCGCGAAGCTTTTAAAGCGCCAACGGCGCGCGCTCGCACAACGCACTCAACGCCCGCGCCCAATGCGGGTCGTCGTTGAGGCACGGCACCAGCACCAACTCCTCTCCCCCCGCCTCGCGGAATTGCTCCTTGCCGCGATCACCGATCTCTTCCAGGGTCTCGATGCAATCGGCAACGAACGCCGGGCACATCACCAGAATTTTTTTCACGCCGCTTTTAGCCAACTCATCGAGGCGCGCCTCGGTGTAGGGTTCGATCCATTTGGCGCGTCCCAGGCGCGACTGGAATGACACCGACCACTTGCCGTCCGGCAAGCCCATGCGCTTGGCAAACTCCGATGCCGTACGCAGGCATTGCGCGCGATAGCAGGTGGCCAAAACTACTGGCGATGCGTTCTTGCAGCAATCCTCATTCTTGAAGCAATGCTTGCCCGTCGGATCGAGCTTGGTCAGATGCCGCTCCGGCAATCCATGAAAGCTCAGCAACAAGTGATCGTAATCCTGCTGCAAATGAGGCCGCGCACTGGCGACCAATGCATCGAGGTACTCCGGTTGATCATAAAACGGCTGAAGAATCGACAATTGCAGGTCGAGTCCTTTTTCGCGCAGCACGCGCTTGGCTTCTTCAATCACCGTGGTGGTGGTGCTGTCGGCGAACTGTGGATAAAGCGGCGCCAGGGTTATCCGCTTGTGCCCCGCCGCAGCCATGCGCACCAGCGTCGACTCGATCGATGGCTCGCCGTAACGCATCGCCAGCTCGACCGGGCCATGTTGCCATTGGGCAGTCATGGCTTGTTGCAGGCGACGGCTGAGCACCACCAGTGGCGAGCCTTCGTCCCACCAGATCGAGGCATAGGCATGGGCCGACTGCTCGGGACGCTTGATCAGGATCAGCGACACCAGCAAGCGCCGCACCGGCCATGGCAGGTCGATCACGTACGGGTCCATCAGAAATTGATTGAGGTAGCTGCGCACATCCGCCACCGAGGTGGAGGCAGGTGAGCCCAGGTTGACCAGAAGCAACGCGTGATCGGTCATGCAACATCCTATTTCAAAGGCGAGCGGACAGATCATCCAGAGCCGCGCGCAAATCCGTGAACTGAAAAGTGAAACCCGCCTGTAACAAGCGAACCGGCGTGGCCCGTTGGCCGCCCAGCAACAGCAAGGACAACTCGCCCAGCCCGACCTTCAAGGCGAAGGCCGGCATCGGCATGAATGCCGGGCGATGCAGTACGCTGCCTAACGTCTTGGCAAACTCGCGGTTGCGCACCGGTTTGGGTGCGCACGCATTATAGGGACCGCTGGCCTCGTTGCGATGCAGAAGAAAATCAATCAGAGCGATTTGATCGTCGATATGAACCCATGGCATCCATTGCCGGCCGTTGCCAATCGGCCCCCCCAGCCCCAGCTTGAAGGGCAGTAACAGCCGCGACAAAAAGCCGCCCTCGGCCGACAGCACCAACCCGGTTCGAATGAGGATGACGCGAATGCCCAGCGCTTCAGCCCGTTGCGCGGTTTCTTCCCAGGCGATGCATAGCTGGCTGGCAAAGTCCTCACTGACCGGCCCCGAGTCCTCTGTCAGTTCGCGTTCGCCACCGTCGCCATACCAGCCGACAGCCGAGCCGGAAATCAACACCCGGGGTTTCTGCTCGCGACTCTCAAGCCACGCCAGCAGGGTTTCAGTCAGCGTGATCCGACTGCTCCACAACAAGGCTTTACGCTTGTGCGTCCAGGGCCGGTCGGCAATCGGCGCACCGGCCAGATTGACGATCGCATCCACCGGTTCCTGCCCCAGATCCTCCAATCGGGCAATTCCACGCACTTGGGCACCACATGTTTTCGCGACTTTTTCAGGCTTGCGACTCCAGACTGTCAGGCGATGGCCCTGCCCGGACCAGTGCCGGCAGAGCTGACGTCCTATCAAACCAGTACCGCCGGTCAGCAATATGTGCATGACTTCTTCCTCGCGTGGCGTTTTACCCTGTCCACTAGTCTATTTTTATAAGCAGGGATCTTTGGTATCGAGCAGGCTCTATGGTTAACAATAGGCCAAGCTGTCAGAACGAGAACGCTAAAAGTTATACCAAAAAACAATATTGTACAGGTTTGAACCCCGGCGTAGTCTGTACAGAAAGGTAAACGAGGCCCCTATGACTGTACCTATCGCAATCATCGGCACCGGCATTGCCGGACTCTCCGCCGCCCAGGCCCTGACGGACCTCGGGCACGTGGTTCAACTTTTCGATAAAAGCCGCGGTAGCGGCGGGCGTATGTCGAGCAAGCGCAGCGATGCGGGTGCTCTCGACATGGGCGCGCAGTACTTCACCGCCCGCGACCGCCGCTTTGTCACGGAAGTCCAGCGCTGGCAGGCCAGAGGCTGGGTCGCCGAGTGGACGCCGCAGCTGTACACCTACCATGGCGGTCAGCTCAACCTGTCGCCGGACGAGCAGACCCGTTGGGTCGGCACGCCCCGCATGAGTGCAATCACTCGCGCCCTGCTCGGTGATCTGGAAGTGCACTTCGCCTGCCGGATCACCGAGGTCTATCGCGGGGAAGAACACTGGCATCTGCAGGACGCCGAGGGCTTCACCCACGGACCGTTCAGCCACGTCGTCATCGCCACGCCCGCGCCACAGGCCACGGCTCTGCTGGCATCGGCGCCAAAACTCGCGGGGGCCGCCGCCGGGGTGAAAATGGACCCGACCTGGGCCATTGCCCTGGCCTTCGAAACGCCGCTGGAAACGCCCATGGAAGGCTGCTTCGTACAAGACAGCCCACTCGACTGGCTGGCCCGCAACCGCAGCAAACCCGGGCGCGACAACACCCTCGACACCTGGGTGCTGCACGCCACGAGTGCCTGGAGCCGGCAACACATCGACCTGCCCAAGGAAGCGGTGATCGAACAGTTGCACGGCGCGTTTGCCGAACTGCTGCACGATTCCATGCCGGCGCCGAGCTTCAGCCTCGCCCACCGCTGGCTCTACGCCCGCCCCGCCAGCAGTCACGAATGGGGCACCCTGGCCGATGCCGACCTGGGGCTGTACGCCTGTGGCGACTGGTGTCTGTCCGGACGTGTCGAAGGTGCCTGGCTAAGCGGTCAGGAAGCCGCCCGCCGCTTGCATGAACACCTGCAATGAACCGTAGGAGCTGCCGAAGGCTGCGATCTTTTGATTTTGTTTTTCAAGATCAAAAGATCGCAGCCTTCGGCAGCTCCTACAGGGGCATTGCTCGAAAAAACCTATACAAAAAATTTGACTTGTACAACTTCGAATCTATGATGAAGTTATCTTGTACAGACGCAAATGTTTGTACAGGTTCAGATTCGAGGTGTTCCGATGTCCCACGCCCCCGTCAAACCGAAAATAGCCATCAGCGCCTGCCTGATGGGACTCGATGTGCGCTTCAACGGCGGGCACAAGGAATCGCGGCTGTGCAGCCGTACCCTCACTGATTATTTCGATTTCATCCCGGTCTGCCCGGAAGTGGCCATCGGCCTCGGCGTACCCCGCCAACCGATTCGACTGGTGAGTGGTGCCGATCAACCCGAAGCCGTGGGAACCCTGGATCACAACCTGAACGTGACACAACCGCTGGCCAACTACGGCCGGGACATGGCAGCGCAGCTGGGGGATATTTGCGGTTATATCTTCATGCAAAATTCCCCGTCCTGCGGCCTGGAGCGGGTCAAGGTCTACCACACCAACGGCACACGAGCGGACAGTGGCGGTCGCGGGATCTACGCCCGGGCCTTCTGCCTGCTGCATCCGGACTTGCCGGTGGAGGAAGACGGCCGACTCAACGATCCGGTGCTTCGGGAAAACTTCCTCACCCGCGTATTCGCCTACAGTGCCTGGCAGCAGCTACGCCAGGAAGGCCTGACCCGGCGCGGCCTCACGGACTTTCACTCACGCTACAAATACCTGCTGATGGCCCACAACCCGGTGCAATACAAAGCCCTGGGCCACCTGCTGGGCAGCATGGGCAAAAACGATCCGCAGGAACTGGGCCCCCGCTATTTCAGCGAAATGATGGCGGCGTTGAAAAAGTGCGCCACCCGCCGCACCCATACCAACGTCCTGCAACACATCAGCGGTTACCTGAAACAGGCCATCAGCCGCGAAGACAAGCAGGAAGTGCAACAGCTGATCAGCCAGTACCACCAAGGCATCGTGCCGCTGGTGGTGCCGCTGACGCTGCTCAAACATCACTTTCGCCAACACCCCGATCCGTACATCGCACAGCAGGTCTATCTGCAACCGCACCCGGAAAACCTCAGCCTGCGAAACGCTATCTGATGAAAAAAACACTCGACACCAGCGCCCGCGAAGACCTCGGCGATGACTTTAAAAAAGCGCTGGACGAAGGCTGGCTGCCGATCCGCGAAGTGGCGCGCCTGACCGGCGTCAATGCCGTGACCCTGCGCGCCTGGGAGCGGCGCTACGGTCTGATCGTGCCGCAACGCACCCCCAAGGGGCATCGGCTGTTCTCGGCCGATCATGTACAACGCATCCAGGCTATCCTCACTTGGCTCAACCGTGGCGTCGCCGTCAGCCAGGTCAAGGAATTGCTCGATACGCCGCAGATATTCAGCGAGTCCGTCGACAACGATTGGCACACCTTGCAGCTAACGTTGCTGCAGGCGGTCAGCGGATTGCAGGAACGCGCCCTGGATGACAACGTCAATCAGGCGATGGCGCTGTATCCGCCGCGAACCCTGTGCGAGCAATTGCTGATGCCATTGCTGGCCGCTCTGGAGCAGCGCTGGCAAGGCCAATTCGGTGCACAGATGGAACGGGGCTTTTTTTGTGCCTGGCTACGCAGCAAATTCGGCGCACGCATCTACCATGACAATCGTCAGTTGCGCACCGCGCCAATGCTGTTGATCAACCACTCGGACCTGCCCATGGAACCTCAGCTGTGGCTCACGGCCTGGCTGATCAGCAGCGCGGATTGCCCGGTGGAGGTCTTCGACGGGCCGCTGCCTGTCGGCGAACTGGCATTGGCGGTCGAACTGCTGCAACCCCGCGGGGTTTTGCTGTACTCCAGCAAGGCCATGAACCTGGCGCAACTGCCGAAACTTTTCAAAGGTGTCAGTTGCCCAAAAATGATTGCCGGACCAACGGTGTGCATCCACCACGCCGAGTTGTCCGCAAGTACCACCGAGATCGCTGACTTGTACCTGGCCGAAGATCCATTGTCGGCACATCAGGCACTCGTTCAGCGCGGGCTGATTTAAATGAATCGCGTGGATTCCTCTATGCAATTGATCTGGCTGCGCAGCGACTTGCGTCTACATGACAACACTGCCCTCTCGGCCGCCGCGGCTCGTGGCCCCTGCGTGGCGGTGTACCTGCTGAGTCCGGAGCAATGGCTGGAACACGACGATGCGCCCTGCAAAGTGGACTTCTGGCTGCGTAACCTGCGCGAACTGAGCCGTGAACTGGCTCAACTGAACATTCCCCTGCTGATCCGCCAGGCACCCCGCTGGGATGACGCGCCCAGCGTACTGCTGAACCTGTGCCGGCAGTGGCAGGTCGACGCGTTGCACCTCAATGATGAGTACGGCATTCACGAGTCCCGTCGCGATGCTGCGGTCGCCCGGGCGCTACAGGCCGAAGGCATCGAAGTTTGCCGCTACCTCGATCAATTGCTGTTCAAGCCCGGAAGCGTGCTGACCCGGACCGGCACTTACTTTCAGGTCTTCAGCCAGTTCCGCAAAGTCTGCTACGAACGACTGCACCACGCGCTGCCCAGCCTGGTCCGCGCGCCGCACAAACAAGCGCCGATGAACATTGCCAGCGATGCGATCCCCTTGAGCGTCGAAGGTTTCGCAACGCCCGGTGATCCTCTGCGCAGCCTGTGGCCGGCCGGCGAAACCGAAGCCCGGCGTCGCCTCGACAACTTTAGCGAAGCGCAGATCGAGCACTACCAGAACGAACGCGACTTCCCGGCAAAACCCGGTACCAGTCAGCTCTCGGCCTATCTTGCCGCCGGGGTGATTTCTCCTCGCCAATGCCTGCACGCCGCGTTGAACAGCAATCAGGGTGAGTTCGAAAGCGGCAACACCGGCGCCGTCACCTGGATCAACGAACTGCTATGGCGCGAATTCTACAAACACATCCTGGTAGGCTACCCGCGAGTGTCCCGGCACCGCGCGTTTCGCCCGGAAACCGAAGCGCTGGCCTGGCGCAACGCTCCCGATGAACTGGCCGCCTGGCAACAGGCGCGCACCGGTTTGCCGATCATCGACGCCGCCATGCGCCAACTATTGGCCACTGGCTGGATGCACAACCGCTTGCGCATGGTGGTGGCGATGTTCCTGACCAAGAACCTGCTGATCGACTGGCGCGAAGGCGAACGCTTTTTCATGCGTCACCTGATCGATGGCGACCTGGCGGCGAACAATGGTGGCTGGCAATGGAGTTCTTCCACCGGCACCGACTCAGCGCCTTACTTCCGGATCTTCAACCCGCTGAGCCAATCGGAAAAATTCGATCCCGAAGGTGTGTTCATCAAGCAATGGCTGCCGGAGCTGGCAGGGCTGAATAAAAAAGACGTGCACAACCCCGCCAATCTCGGCGGCCTTTTTGGTGGGGTGGATTACCCTTCACCGATCGTCGACTTGAGTACATCCCGCACGCGAGCGTTGACGGCGTTCAAAAACCTGCCGTCACGGCAATACGCCGCCGTTGGATCATGAATGACCGCCACCGGGACTACCTTGATGGCGGGGCTTTGCTTTATAAATGTCTACCCGTATTGGGCCGGGCAATGGCCTGGCTGAAAAGGAGATTGGGATGAGTCGTATGCTCTCACGACGATACTGGCTGACCGGTGCCAGCAGTGGCATTGGTGCGGCCCTGGCCGAAGAAATCCTGAAAAGCGGTGCGCACCTGGCCGTCAGTTCGCGCTCGGTAGCGCAGTTGAAAGTATTGTCGCAACGCTATCCGGGGCAAGTGCTGGTGGTGGCCGGTGACCTGACCAACAGCCAGACCGTGCGCGAGATTGGCGAGCAGATTGCCGAGGACTGGGGCTCGCTGGACACCGTGATACTCAATGCCGGCACCAGCGAGTACGTGGATGCCAAGCAGTTCGATGCGTCGATTGTCGAGCACGTATTGCGTACCAACCTGTTGGCCAGTAGCTATTGCATCGACGCCGCCCTGCCTTTGCTGCGTGCCGGCACCGCACCCCATATGGTGGCCATGGCCAGTACGGTAACTTACCTGCCGCTGCCCGAGGCAGTAGCGTATGGCACCTCAAAGGCCGGGCTGCGTTACCTGTTCGAATCCCTGCGCATCGACCTGGCCCCTGAAGGCATAGAACTCACAGTGATCAGCCCCGGGTCTGTCGAAACGCCGCTGACGGCGAAAAACGACTTGCCCATGCCCTTGAGCTGGCCGGTGGAGAAAGCCGCGCGGCACATCTTCGAAAAGCTCAAGGATCGCCCGCTGGAAATCGCTTTCCCGGCGGCGTTCATGGCCGCCCTCTGGCCGCTCTCCAAACGGCCCGACCCAGTGAAACTGGAGATCGGCAAACGCATGGTGCGCAGCCAGCCACCGATCAAGGACCAACCCTGAAAATCGCCATCATCGGCAGCGGTATCCCGGACGCGCCGATACCTGGGCGTCCGTCAGACCTTTCACACAGCACCGGGTGACTGCCTTACACTGCGCGCCATGAAAACCATCCCCCATACGCAAATCGCGGAACCCGCAGTCACGTGCTCGACCTGCGCAGCCTGCTGCTGCCAGCTCGAAGTCATGCTGATCACCGACACGGGTGTGCCTGAACGGTTCATCGATACCGATGACTGGGGCGGGGAAGTCATGCTGCGTCTGGACGACGGCTGGTGTGCCGCACTGGATCGCAACACGATGATGTGCACCATCTACGAAAAACGTCCGCTGATCTGCCGGGAGTTCGAGATGGGCGCACCGGAATGCATCGACGAACGCCTGGGGATTTCGACGGCGTATCGCTGAATTCAATTTCACCCTGAAACAAATGTGGGAGCGGGCTTGCTCGCGAAAGCGTCAGGTCAGTCAATTAAAATGTCGACTGATCCACTGCTTTCGCGAGCAAGCCCGCTCCCACATTTAGTACCGCGTGGCGTCTTACAACGGCATCGTGTAATGCAATGCGTAACTCTCTACACCATCGTTCGGAGTGGTGATCCCGGCGTTGGAATAGTGCGTCGCACGAACCCCGACTTCATGCCCGCCGGCAAAGCGCAAACCGAATCCAAAGCGGTCTTCAAACTGGAAGGCGCTGCCCAGATCGCTGCTTTCGACTTCGGTGCTGGCAAACGCCGCCACGCCAATCCCGAACTCGATGTAGGGTTTGACGTTCTGGCCGGCAAATTCATAGACGAGCACAGGCGAGAACGACAGGCTGTGGTTACTGGATTTCTCGTCACCCTCCCAATAGGTGTAGGCGCCATCCCAGTAACCGGTCAGACGCCCCACGTCGCTCTGCCACCAACTCTGGTCCCAGTCGAATTGCATGCCCAGTCGATACGTCATGGTCGAATCGCTGGTCTGACCAACCGCGAACTCCACACCTGCCGCCTGCACAGTAAAGGTGTGCCCCATTAATGCGGCCGCAATCGCGGCCAAGCAGAATAGTCGCTTCACTAGAAACTTCCTTTTCCGAACGATTTCGTATGATTTTTTTGTTGCCTGGCCCAGCAAAACTATAGAAGTCCGCGATTTATCAGAAGTTCACCCCGATTTTTCGTACTCCCCCCCCAGACAGCCTTCTACCGGTTGAAGCTTCGCACAACGCCAGAGGTATTCCACAGTATCGGCAAGATATTTCTGAAATGAAGCGGATCAGCGCTGGTCCAGAACTGCGCTTCACGGGCAGGCCCGGCGGCAAGCAGTTCGCGTTCAGCCAAAAGCCGCTGGAGTTGCCGCGCGACGGCGGCTCCGGTATCGATCAGGCTGATGTCGGCGGGGATCATCTGCCGGAGCATCGGCTTGAGAAAGGGGTAATGGGTGCAGCCGAGAATCAGAGTGTCTGCGCCAGCCGCCAGCAGTGGCTCGACATACCCGGCCAACAGCTGACGCAGCTCGGCACTATGCAGATCGCCGTTTTCAATCAGCTCCACCAGCCCGGGACAGGGCTGGGTGATCACTTTCACATCCGTGGCGAAGCGGTCGAGCAACGCGGCGAACTTGGCGCTCTGCAAGGTGCCGGTGGTGGCCAGCACCCCGACCACGCCGGAGCGGGTTGCGGCGGCGGCCGGCTTGACGGCCGGCTCCATGCCGACGATGGGCCAATCGCGATAGTCGCGACGCAAGTCGGCGACGCCGGCCACCGTTGCCGTGTTGCAGGCCAGCACCAGGGCCTTGGCGCCCTGCTGCTGAAAGAAATCGGCCATCACACTGCAACGCTGCTGGATAAATGCCGGGGTTTTCTCGCCATAGGGAACATTGCCGCAATCGGCGACGTACATCAGCGTCTCGTTGGGCAGCAAGTGCTGGATCTCGGCCAGCACCGAGAGCCCACCGACACCGGAGTCGAACACGCCAATCGGCGCTTCACGCATGTTTGGACCCACAGACGCTACAGCCCGGATCACGCTTGACCCGCAATTCGCGAAAGCGCGTGCCCAAGGCATCGATCAGCAACAGGCGCCCCACCAGTGGCTCGCCAAACCCGGCCAGCAACTTCAGCGCTTCAAGCGCTTGCAGGCTGCCGACCAGTCCCACCAGCGGACCGACCACGCCGGCCTCGCTGCAGGTCAGTTCGGCTTCGCTGCCGTGCCCGTACAAACAGTGGTAGCACGGACTCTCTGGCCGACGCGGATCGAACACCGACAGTTGGCCTTCGAGGCGAATCGCCGCACCGCTGACCAGCGGTTTGCCGGCTGCCACGCACGCGGCATTGACCGCTTCACGGGTGGAAAAATTGTCCGAGCAATCGAGGACCAGATCCACCCCGGCCACCACAGCGGCCAGAGAGTCTTCGTCCAGCGCTGCGCGATGGGCGATCAAGCGGACCTCGGGATTGATCGCCGTCAGGCGCTTGAGCGCCGAATCGACCTTAGTCATACCGACGCTGTCGGTGTCGTGAATGATCTGGCGTTGCAGGTTGGTCAGGTCGACCGTGTCGAAGTCCGCCAGGTGCATCTCGCCGATGCCGGCGGCCGCCAGATACAGCGCCACTGGCGCGCCAAGGCCGCCGAGCCCGACGATCAATACGCGGCTGTCCTTGAGCCGCAACTGGCCATCGATATCGATGTGTTGCAGCAGAATCTGCCGACTGTAACGCAGCAACTCCTGATCATTCAGCACGGCAGGCGCCCCAGACTGATGCGTTGGTGACCGCCCAGATCGGTGCGGCTGTGGACTTCTTCAAAACCGCGGGTCAGCAGCAGGTCGCGGACCGCCTCGGCCTGATCATAGCCATGCTCGAGCATCAGCCAGCCGCCAGCGTCGAGATGATCCGGTGCCTGGTCGACGATCAGACGCAGATCGTCGAGCCCGTCGACACCAGCCACCAGGGCGCTGGCCGGTTCGAAGCGCACATCGCCCTCGACCAGATGCGGATCGGTCGCTGCAATGTAGGGCGGATTGCTGATGATCAGCTCAAAACGCTGACCTTCCAGGGCACTGAACCAATGGCTGCTCAGCACCTTGGCGTTGTTCAGGTGCAGACGCTGGCGATTGCGCTCGGCCAGGGCCACCGCTTCCAGCACGCGATCCACAGCAGTGACGCTCCAGGCCGGACGCTCGCTGGCCAACGCCAGGGCAATCGCGCCGCTGCCGGTACCGAGGTCGAGCACTTTGGCCGGTGTGGCCGGCAACAGTTCCAGCGCAGCTTCCACCAGCAGTTCGGTGTCCGGGCGCGGGATCAGCGTGTGTGGTGCCACTTCCAGATCCAGCTTCCAGAAACCTTGCTGGCCGAGGATATAGGCCACGGGCTCGCCGCTGCGGCGGCGCTGCAAATACTCGGCGAACGTCAGCGCCGCTTCGCTCGGCACGATGCGTTCCGGCCAGGTGTGCAGGAAACTGCGGGACTTGCCCAACGCTGCCGCCAGCAGCAATTCGGCGTCCAGACGCGCCGTCGGCGAGTCGGGCAGATCGGCGGCACGCAACAAACTGGCGATGATCGTCATTTACTCACCTATCGCTGCCAGTTGATCGGCCTGGTACTCGGCCAGCAACGGCTCGATCACCGCCTCGACGCCGCCGGCGAGAATCTCGTCGAGGGAATACAAGGTCAGGTTGACCCGGTGGTCGGTGACCCGGCCCTGGGCAAAATTGTAGGTGCGGATGCGCTCGGAGCGATCACCGGAACCGACCAGCAGCTTGCGTTCGCTGGCGATGGCGTTGGCCGCAGCGGAGGTCTGCTGATCGTTCAGCTTGGCCGACAACCAGGACATCGCCCGGGCGCGGTTCTTGTGCTGCGAACGTTCTTCCTGGCACTCGACCACGATGCCGGACGGCAAGTGAGTGATGCGGATCGCCGAGTCGGTCTTGTTGACGTGCTGGCCACCGGCGCCGGAGGAGCGATAGGTATCGATGCGCAGGTCGGCCGGGTTGATCTCGATGGCTTCCTGTTCGTCCGGCTCGGGCAATACCGCCACGGTGCAGGCCGACGTGTGGATACGGCCCTGGGATTCAGTCGCCGGAACCCGCTGCACGCGGTGCGCACCGGATTCGAACTTGAGCTTGCCGTAGACGTTGTCGCCCTCGACCCGGGCAATCACCTCTTTATAGCCACCGTGTTCGCCCTCGTTTTCCGAGAGAATCTCCACCCGCCAGCCACGACGCTCGGCGTAACGCGAATACATGCGGAACAGGTCGCCGGAGAAAATCGCCGCCTCGTCGCCGCCGGTGCCGGCACGGATTTCGAGGAACACGTTGCGCCCGTCGTTCGGGTCCTTGGGCAGCAGCATGCGCTGCAGGTCGGCTTCGAGCGTGACCAGGCGCTCCTTGGCCTCGCGGACTTCTTCCACGGCCATTTCACGCATGTCCGGGTCGCTGTCCTTGAGCAGAGCCTGGGCGCCCTCGAGGTCATCCTGCACCTTCAGCAGTTCTTTATAGGTGCCCACGATCGGTTCTACTTCCGCGTACTCCTTGGAATAGGTACGGAACTTGTTCTGATCGGAAATGACCTCGCCGTCGCCCAGCAGGGCGGTCAATTCCTCGAAACGGTCCTGGAGAATATCCAGCTTATTGAGCAGTGACGCTTTCATTGCGGTTTTTTATCCGAAAAGCTATCCGATGAGCCCTCACCGAGGGCAAAGAGTTCCTGGGCCATCGCCAGCGCATCCAGGCGACCTTCGGCAGAGAGCTTTTTCAACTGCACGCTCGGTGCGTGCAAAAGTTTGTTGGTCAGCCCGCGAGCCAGTTGCACCAGCACCTCTTCGGCGCTGCTGCCGTTGGCCAGCATGCGCTGGGCCTTTTGCAATTCTTCGTCGCGCAGGCGTTCGCTCTGTTGACGATAGGCCTTGAGCACGTCCACCGCCGCCAATTCACGCAGGCGGACCATAAAGTCTTCGGCGCCGACCGAGACCATCTCTTCGGCGGCCTGGGCAGCGCCCTGGCGGCTCTTGAGGTTCTCGGCGACCACTTCGTGAAGATCGTCGACGCTATAGAGGTAAACGTCGTCCAACTCGCCGACTTCGGGTTCGATATCGCGGGGGACGGCGATATCCACCATGAAAATGGGTTTGTGCTTGCGCAGTTTCAAGGCGCTTTCCACTGCACCCTTGCCCAGGATCGGCAACTGGCTGGCGGTGGAACTGATGACGATATCGCTGCGCACCAGCTCTGCCGGAATATCCGACAACAACACCGCATGCGCACCGAACTGTTCGGCCAGGATGCTCGCGCGCTCCAGGGTACGGTTGGCGACCACGATGCGCTTTACGCCCAGGTCATGCAGATGGCGGGCGACCAGGGTGATGGTCTCGCCGGCACCGATCAACAAGGCCTGGCTGCGTTGCAGGTCGCTGAAAATCTGCTTGGCCAGGCTCACTGCGGCAAATGCCACCGATACCGGGTTTTCGCCGATGGCCGTGTCGGTGCGCACCTGCTTGGCCGCGTTGAATGTGGCCTGGAACAGCCGCCCGAGCAACGGCCCGATGGTGCCCGCCTCGCGAGCCACGGCATAAGCCGACTTCATCTGGCCGAGAATCTGCGGCTCGCCCAACACCAGCGAGTCGAGCCCGGAGGCCACCCGCATCATGTGACGAACTGCCGCATCATCTTCATGCACATAGGCGCTTTCGCGCAGCTCGTCGTAGCTCAAATGATGATATTCGGCCAGCCAGCGCAGCACGACGTCCGCCGACAGGTGATCCTGTTCTATATAGAGTTCACTGCGATTGCAGGTGGAGAGGATCGCAGCTTCGCGGCTGTCGGTGAGTCGGCAGAGCTGCTGCAAGGCCTCAACCAGCTGCTCAGGGGTAAAAGCCACGCGCTCGCGGACGTCTACTGAAGCAGTCTTGTGGTTAATACCGAGTGCAAGGAAGGCCATTCAAAGTCGCTGATGGTGACGTGAAGCCGGCAATTGTCCTACTTCGACGGAATCAGAACAACTACTCGATATCTATCGCGCCGGTAGGTAACGTCGACGTTGCGAGCAGTTCTCGTTTATATCGGCGATCGGTCCGATCTTTACCGCGTCCCTTGTGGGAGCTGGCTTGCCTGCGATGGACTGACATGCGCCACGTCTTTCCGGTAAAAATACGTCATCGTTAACGACCATCGCTGGCAAGCCAGCTCCCACACGGACCGGTGTACCCCGGAAAATGTCGGGCCGGTTATGTTTGGCCTAAAGCTTGTGTCATGATGATCCGACCGCAGGTTAGTCGTCCTCTTCCTATATGAATAGATCTTCCGCGTTGCTCCTCGCTTTTGTCTTCCTCAGCGGCTGCCAGGCCTTGGCACCCGTTTCGTCGGACGGTACGCCGCCGGTTGAAGACAGCACCCCGGCCCCTGAAAAGCCGAAGGTCTACAGCTCCTTCAGCGAGGAAACCGTCTTCAGCCTGTTGAGCGCCGAACTGGCTGGCCAGCGCAATCGTTTCGACATTGCCCTGGACAACTATGTGACCCAGGCCATCAACACCCAGGATCCGGGCATCTCGGAGCGGGCATTCCGTATCGCCGAATACCTGGGCGCCGACCAGGCTGCCCTGGACACCGCGCTGATCTGGTCGAAAAACGCCCCCGACGACCTCGAAGCGCAACGCGCCGCTGCCGTGCAACTGGCCCGCGCCGGGCGTTATGACGACTCTATGGTCTATATGGAGAAAGTCCTGCAAGGCAAGGGCGACACTCATTTCGACTTCCTGGCGCTGTCGGCGGCCGACACCGACCAGGACACACGCAACGGCCTGATGAAAAGCTTCGACCGCTTGCTGCAGCGCCATCCAGACAACAGCCAGCTGATTTTCGGCAAGGCGCTGCTGATGCAACAGGATGGCGACACCAAAGGCGCACTGAAACTGCTGGAAGACAATCCACCGGACGACGGCGAAATTGCCCCGATTCTGCTGCGCGCACGCCTGCTGCAAACCCTCGATCGCGGTGACGAGGCCTTGCCGCTGCTGCAGAAAAGCATCAAGAAATACCCGGACGACAAGCGCCTGCGCCTGACTTATGCGCGGATGCTGGTTGAACAGGACCGCATGGACGACGCCAAGGCCGAGTTCTCGAGCCTGGTTCAGCAGTACCCGGAAGACGACGACCTGCGATACTCCCTGGCACTGGTCTGCCTGGAAGCCAAGGCGTGGAACGAGGCCAAGGGTTATCTTGAAGACCTGATCGCCCGGGACAGCCACGTCGACTCGGCGCACCTGAACCTCGGCCGCATCGCCGAAGAACAAAACGACCCGCAAGGCGCATTGATCGAGTACGCCAAGGTTGGCCCGGGCAACGATTTCCTGCCGGCGCAATTGCGTCAGGCCGACATCCTGATAGACAACGGCAGGACCGCCGAAGCCCAAAGAAAGCTGGCGGCAGAGCGCGACGAGCAGCCGGATTACGCGATCCAGCTGTACCTGATCGAAGCCGAAACCCTGTCCGCCAACAATCAGGGTGACAAGGCCTGGAGCGTTCTGCATCAAGCTCTGGAGCAATACCCGGACGATTTGAACCTGCTCTACACCCGTGCCATGCAGGCGGAAAAACGCAATGACCTGGCGCAGATGGAAAAAGACCTGCGTACGATCATCAAGCGCGACCCGGACAATGCCATGGCGTTGAACGCCCTCGGCTACACCCTGTCCGACCGCACCACACGCTACGCCGAAGCCAAGGCCCTGATCGAGCAGGCACACCAGATCAGTCCGGAGGATCCGGCGGTGCTCGACAGCCTTGGCTGGGTGAATTACCGCCTGGGCAATCTCGACGAAGCTGAGCGCCTGCTGCGCCAGGCCCTGGAACGCTTCCCCGACCAGGAAGTCGCCGCGCACCTGGGCGAAGTCCTGTGGGCCAATGGCAAACAGCGCGAAGCCAGACAGATCTGGGGCAAGTTCCTCAAGGAACAGCCTGACAGCCCGACCCTGCGTGGCACCATCAAACGCCTGACCGGATCAGAGACTCTTTAAGATTATGTTTTTGCGCCATTTCATCGTTTTCAGTTTTATCGCCCTGCTCGCCGGTTGCGCAGGCCTTGGTCCCCGCGAATCAGTCGAGGGACATGGCAACGCCGCCCAATGGCGCGAGCACAAACAGCAACTGACCGGCCTCGATGGCTGGCAGATCGACGGCAAGATCGGCATCCGTGCGCCGAAAGACTCGGGCAGCGGCACGCTGTTCTGGTTGCAGCGCCAGGATTACTACGACATTCGCCTGTCCGGACCACTGGGCCGCGGTGCGGCTCGCCTGACCGGACGTCCGGGCAAGGTGTCGCTGGAAGTCGCCAACCAGGGACGCTACGACGCGCCGAATCCGGAAGTGCTGCTCGAAGAACAGCTGGGCTGGAAGCTGCCGGTGTCCAATCTGGCCTGGTGGGTACGCGGGCTCCCCGCGCCGGACAGCAAAAGTCACCTGACCCTGGATACCGACAGTCGCCTGGCCAACCTCGAGCAGGATGGCTGGCAGGTCGAATACACCGACTACACCCAGCAAAATGGCTACTGGCTGCCCGAGCGCATCAAGCTGCATGGCACCGACCTTGACGTCACACTGGTGATCAAGGCCTGGCAACCACGCAAACTGGGGTCATGACATGCCAGCCAATCGCCTGACTTTGCCGTCTCCGGCCAAACTCAATTTGATGCTGCACATCCTGGGTCGCCGCGAAGACGGCTACCACGAACTGCAAACGATGTTTCAATTTCTCGATTACGGCGACGAAATCACCTACGCCCTGCGCGATGACGGTGTCATTCAGCTGCACACCGAGTTCGCAGGCGTGCCCCACGACAGCAACCTGATCGTCAAGGCCGCGAA
This sequence comes from Pseudomonas sp. QLc11A, assembly GCF_052112305.1. NCBI lineage: Bacteria > Pseudomonadati > Pseudomonadota > Gammaproteobacteria > Pseudomonadales > Pseudomonadaceae > Pseudomonas > Pseudomonas sp. QLc11A. The sequence goes on along the minus strand of NZ_JAVAJJ010000001.1, from coordinate 32,123 downwards.
AAAACTTCAGGAGCAATCCGGTTGTTCGCTGGGTGTCGATATCTGGATCGAAAAGATCCTGCCCATGGGCGGCGGCATTGGCGGCGGCAGTTCGAATGCAGCAACGACGTTGCTCGGCCTCAATCACCTGTGGCAATTGGGCTGGGATGAAGATCGCCTGGCTGGCCTGGGATTGACGCTGGGCGCCGACGTCCCGGTTTTCGTTCGTGGTCATGCGGCTTTCGCCGAGGGCGTGGGGGAGAAACTGACCCCTGTCGACCCGGAAGAACCGTGGTATCTGGTGCTGGTACCGCAAGTCTCTGTAAGTACGGCAGAAATTTTTTCAGATCCGTTGTTGACACGTAACACTCCTCCCATTAAAGTGCGCCCCGTTCCCAAGGGAAACAGTCGAAATGACTGCTTGCCGGTGGTAACAAGGCGTTATCCAGAGGTACGTAACGCTTTGAATTTGTTAGGTAAATTTACCGAAGCAAAACTCACCGGAACTGGAAGTTGTGTGTTTGGGGGCTTCCCAAGCAAAGCTGAAGCTGATAAAGTCTCGGCCCTTCTGACAGAGACCCTTACAGGTTTTGTAGCAAAAGGAAGCAACGTTTCGATGTTGCATCGCAAGCTTCAAAGTCTGCTCTAAAGGAACCGATTACCGGGTAATCGTTGCAACAGATACAGGGGCGTCGCCAAGCGGTAAGGCAGCAGGTTTTGATCCTGCCATGCGTTGGTTCGAATCCAGCCGCCCCTGCCATTTTCCTATACTCATCCAGGTTACCCTCAGCCTTCAGGTACTGCGCGTGTCCAAGATGATGGTCTTTACGGGGAACGCTAACCCCGATCTGGCTCGGCGTGTCGTACGTCAGCTGCATATCCCTCTCGGTGACATCTCTGTCGGTAAATTCTCCGACGGCGAAATTACAGCCGAGATCAATGAAAACGTCCGCGGTAAAGACGTCTTCATTATTCAGCCGACTTGCGCTCCGACCAACGATAACCTGATGGAACTGGTAGTGATGGCTGATGCCTTCCGCCGCTCCTCGGCTACTCGTATCACTGCTGTTATTCCTTACTTTGGTTATGCCCGTCAGGATCGCCGTCCGCGCTCCGCACGTGTGGCTATCAGCGCGAAAGTCGTGGCTGACATGCTTACCGTAGTCGGCATCGACCGTGTTCTCACGGTTGATCTGCATGCTGACCAAATCCAGGGTTTCTTCGATATTCCGGTAGATAACATCTACGGCTCCCCGGTTCTGGTGGATGACATCGAAGATCAGCGCTTCGAAAACCTGATGATCGTGTCCCCGGACATTGGTGGCGTCGTGCGTGCACGTGCCGTTGCCAAATCCCTGGGCGTGGATCTCGGGATCATCGACAAACGCCGTGAGAAAGCCAATCACTCTGAAGTGATGCATATCATCGGTGATGTCGAAGGGCGTACCTGTATTCTGGTCGATGACATGGTCGATACCGCCGGCACCCTGTGCCACGCGGCCAAGGCCCTGAAAGAGCATGGCGCTGCCAAGGTTTTCGCCTACTGCACGCACCCTGTGCTGTCGGGTCGGGCGATCGAAAACATTGAAAATTCCGTGCTGGACGAGCTGGTGGTGACCAACACCATTCCGCTGTCCGCTGCAGCACAAGCCTGTGCGCGTATCCGCCAACTGGATATCGCACCGGTAGTTGCCGAGGCGGTCCGCCGCATCAGCAATGAAGAATCGATCAGCGCGATGTTCCGCTAAGGGCCCTGCCCTTCTCGAAATGTCTCGTTGACGAAAAGCGCCCCGCCCCGGCATTCCTGTCGGGGCGGGGCTTTTTTGCCCATATCGCCTTTAGCGCTGGTCGCAAACGCTGGGGCGAGTGTGGTTATTTTGGAGATACAACATGAACGATTTTACTCTGAATGCTGAAGTGCGTTCCGACCTGGGGAAAGGTGCGAGCCGCCGCCTGCGTCGTCTCGCAAGCCTGGTTCCAGCTGTAGTTTACGGTGGCGACAAAGCCCCTGAATCCATCAGCATGCTGGCCAAAGAAGTTGCCAAACTGCTCGAAAACGAAGCGGCTTACAGCCACATCATCGAGCTGAACGTTGGTGGCACCAAGCAGAACGTCGTGATCAAAGCCCTGCAGCGTCACCCGGCCAAAGGCCACGTGATGCACGCTGACTTCGTACGCGTAGTCGCTGGCCAGAAACTGACCGCGATCGTTCCAGTGCACTTCATCAACGAAGAAGCACCGACCAAGAAAGGCGGCGAAATCTCGCACGTTGTTGCCGAGATCGAAGTTTCCTGCCTGCCGAAAGATCTGCCTGAGTTCATCGAAGTCGACCTGGCTAACGCTGAAATCGGTTCGATCATTCACCTGTCGGACCTCAAGGCGCCTAAAGGCGTTGAGTTCGTGGCCCTGGCACACGGCGATGACAAGGCTGTTGCCAACGTCCACGCTCCACGTGTTGCTCCAGAAGCTGCAGAAGGCGCTGCAGAGTAATTTTACTCTGTACGCCGGAGTGACCGGAAACATCGCGGACTAGAGCATAGCGAGAAAGCGGGCGAGAACGCGGAGTTTACATCATGGTAAATGAGCAACTTTCGTCCACTTTCGCCGCTCTCCCTGATTGCGGCGATGTTATCCACCACTCCAATGAAGGGCCCCTATCGTGACTGCCATTAAACTGATCGTTGGCCTGGGAAATCCAGGCGCTGAATACGAACAGACCCGGCATAACGCAGGGGCCCTTTTTGTTGAGCGCATCGCGAACGCACAAGGCGTGAACCTTGTGGCGGACCGCAAATATTTCGGCCTGACCGGGCGCTATTCGCACCAGGGTCAGGATGTTCGTCTGTTGATTCCCACCACGTACATGAACCGCAGCGGCCAGGCCGTGGCGGCACTCGCCGGTTTCTTCCGCATCAAGCCTGAAGAAATTCTCGTGGCGCACGACGAACTCGACCTGCCTCCGGGCGTTGCCAAGCTCAAAGTGGGCGGCGGCCATGGCGGTCACAACGGGTTGCGCGACATCATTGCGCAACTGGGCAATCAGAATACCTTTCACCGCTTGCGGCTTGGCATTGGCCACCCGGGCGTTGCCAGTATGGTTTCAAATTTCGTCCTGGGTCGTGCGCCACGCGCCGAACAGGAAAAACTCGATGCCAGCATCGACTTTGCCCTCGGCGTGCTGCCGGATATCCTCGCCGGGGAATGGAACCGCGCGATGAAAAACCTGCACAGCCAGAAGGCCTGACTCACTCCTCGGGGAAAACACCATGGGATTCAATTGCGGCATCGTCGGTCTGCCTAACGTCGGCAAGTCCACCCTGTTCAACGCCCTGACCAAATCCGGGATCGCGGCCGAGAACTTCCCCTTCTGCACCATCGAACCGAACAGCGGTATCGTGCCGATGCCGGATCCGCGTCTGGAAGCCCTGGCAGCCATCGTCAATCCAAAGCGCATCCTGCCGACCACCATGGAATTCGTCGACATCGCGGGCCTGGTTGCCGGCGCGTCGAAAGGTGAAGGCCTGGGCAACAAGTTTTTGGCCAACATCCGTGAAACCGATGCCATCGCCCACGTGGTCCGCTGCTTCGAAGACGAGAACGTGATTCACGTCTCCAACAGCGTCGACCCGAAACGCGACATCGAAATCATCGACCTGGAACTGATCTTCGCCGACCTCGACAGCTGCGAAAAGCAACTGCAGAAAGTCGCGCGCAACGCCAAGGGCGGTGACAAGGACGCAGTGGTCCAGAAAGGTCTGCTGGAGCAATTGATCGCTCACTTCACCGAAGGCAAGCCTGCACGCAGCCTGATGAAGAACATGGGCACCGACGAAAAAGCGGTGATCAAGGGCTTCCACCTGCTGACCACCAAGCCGGTCATGTACATCGCCAACGTTGCTGAAGACGGTTTCGAAAACAACCCGCACCTGGACGTTGTACGCGCCATCGCCGAAGAAGAAGGCGCCGTGGTTGTACCGGTGTGCAACAAGATCGAAGCGGAAATCGCCGAGCTCGACGACGGCGAAGAGAAAGACATGTTCCTCGAAGCCCTGGGCCTCGAAGAGCCTGGCCTGAACCGCGTGATCCGCGCCGGCTACGAAATGCTGCACCTGCAGACCTACTTCACCGCCGGTGTCGAAGAAGTCCGCGCCTGGACCGTGCGCGTCGGTGCCACCGCACCACAAGCCGCTGGTGTGATCCACACCGACTTCGAGAAAGGCTTCATCCGCGCCGAAGTGATCGCCTACAACGACTTCATCCAGTACAAGGGCGAAGCCGGTACCAAGGAAGCCGGTAAATGGCGCCTGGAAGGCAAGGACTACATCGTCAAGGACGGCGACGTGATGCACTTCCGCTTCAACGTGTAAGCCACACGCCCATGAAAAAGCCGCGTTTGATACGCGGCTTTTTTTGTGCCTTGTTTTTGCTTTTCTGTGGGAGCGAGCTTGCTCGCGATAGCGGTGTGTCAGCCAACAAAGATACTGACTGACACTCCGTCATCGCGAGCAAGCTCGCTCCCACAGGGGATTTGTGCTGGATCAGGACTTTTTCGTACGCGGCAGGAAGATCGCCAACACCCCCAGCAGCGGCAGGAACGAACACAGGTAATACACGTATTCGATGCCGTGAATATCCGCCAGGTGCCCCAGCAACGCCGCGCCAATCCCGCCGAAACCGAACATCAATCCGAAGAACACCCCGGCGATCATCCCGACATTGCCCGGCACCAGTTCCTGGGCGTACACCACGATGGCCGAGAACGCCGAGGCGAGGATGAAGCCGATGACGACGCTCAGGATGCTGGTCCAGAACAGGTCGACATGGGGCAGCAACAAGGTGAACGGTGCAACGCCGAGGATCGAGAACCAGATCACTGCCTTACGCCCGATCCTGTCGCCGATCGGCCCGCCAAAGAATGTCCCCGCCGCTACCGCACCAAGGAACAGGAACAGGTGCAACTGCGAACTGGCGACCGACAGGTCGAACTTCTCGATCAGGTAGAAGGTGAAATAGCTGGTGAGGCTGGCCATGTAGAAATACTTGGAGAACACCAGCAACCCGAGCACCACCAGCGCGCTGGTCACTCGGCCCTTGGACAGGCCGTGAGTCGCTGCCTGACCTTGCTTGAGCTTGAAAAGGTTCAAGTGGTTGGCGTACCAGCGGCTGATCCGGTACAGCACGAACAACGCAAACACTGCGAACAGGCCGAACCAGGCCACGTGCCCTTGACCGTAGGGAATGATGATCGCCGCCGCCAGTAACGGGCCGAACGCCGAGCCTGCGTTACCCCCGACCTGGAAGGTCGATTGCGCCAGCCCGAAGCGCCCGCCCGAAGCCAGTCGCGCCACGCGGGACGCTTCGGGATGGAAGGTCGAAGAACCGATGCCGATCAAGCCCGCCGCCAGCAGAATCAGCGGGAAGCTGCCGACTACCGACATCATCAGAATGCCGACCAGGGTGCACACCGTACCCGCCGGCAGCAGCCACGGCTTGGGGTGGCGATCGGTGTAGTAACCCACCCACGGCTGCAACAGCGAGGCCGTCAACTGGAACGTCAGGGTGATCAGGCCGACCTGGGTGAAGGTCAGGCCATAGCTGGCCTTGAGCATAGGGTAGATCGACGGCAGCACCGACTGGATCAGGTCGTTGATCAAATGCGCCAGCGCCACCGCACCGATGATGCGCATCACCAGGGGACTGCTTTGGGGCGTAGCGGACGCCGGCACTGAGCCGGTCTGGGCGTTGCTGATAGCCATGGGAATTTCCAGACAACAGGAGGTACAAACGGGCAGGTGCGTCAATGTGCCATTTTTCAGTGCAGCAACGCCATCCCCTTAGCCTGCTAACGACCTCGATTTTCATCTCCACAACATTGATGGCGCAACGCCATGGTCTGAATCTTGCCTTCTTCGTCGGCTTGAACGCGGCTTCCTTACAAAGGAGGCCGACAATGGGAAGTTTCGCCACAGAGTCGGCCTACAGAGCAGACAAGGGTGAACTTTCGAGGCCTTTTTAGCGGGCACGAGTCGGCGGTGCAACAACCTCCGACGCACGCCAATGGTGCGTGGTGTCCAGAGGAGTTTTGGGGCATGCAGGCTTTTTTATCACCGGGGATCGCACTGCTGGGGCGATTTGGCTTCGCACGTAAATTTCAGCTGTTGTTTTTGTTGTTCATCCTGCCCTTGGCCGGCAGCCTGTGGATGATCGGCCAGGACTATCGCGACAAACTCAGCCTGATCTCCGGCGAACGTGCCGGGGTGCGGCAACTGTTGGCCCTTGATGCACTGGATGACCTGCTCGCCGCCCAGCGTGATCGCGCCGCCCGTTGGCGCGCCACGGAAACCAATCGCCAGCCGACACCGGCCACCCTCGCTGCGATGGGCGCCTTCGATGCGGTCCAACCCGCCGTCAGCCAGGCCACTGCCGAATTGGGCAATGCCCTGCAAAAAGAAGCTGCCGAGAACGAAACACTGAGCCGTTATCAGGCCCTGCAAACCGCCCTCGATGGCCTCGACTCAAAAAGCCTGAGCGGCGTCGGCTGGTGGCCGGATGGCTACGATCGCTTCACCAACGCCCTGATCGCCCTGCAAGCCTTGCGCGAGCAGATCGCCATGGACAATCGCCTGACACTGGCGCCGTGGCTGGAGACTTATCTGCTGACGCAGATCTCCACCCAACACGCCCCCGACCTGATCGAACGGGTCGGTCGCCTGGCGGCGGTGGGCCAGGCATCGGTAGTGTCCGGGCAGTTCACCCTGCAAAGCCGCCTGCAACTGCGCGACCTGCGCAGCCGCATCGGCGATGCACGGGAGCAGCTGGTGAAAACCGCTGGCCTGCTCGAAGCGCGCTTGCCCAGCGCCCTGCAAACCTGGGCCGGGCAATACCATGACAGCCTCAAGCGCCTCGATGCGGGCTTGAAGGTGCTGGATGACGGCGTGTTCGGCGGCAGCATCAACCTCAAGCCGGATGACTTCGAACGCAGCCTCGACGCCCTGCTCTCTGACCTCGCCTCGTTGCGCCAGCAGTCGCTGGTGTCGCTGGATCAACGCCTGGATTACTACCACGGCTCGGCGGTCCGCCAGTTCATTGTGGTGGCCGCCGTGTTCGGCTGCCTGCTGTTGGCTGCGCTGTATCTGTTCATCTGCTTGCAGGCTTCGATCCGCCGCAGCGCCAGTGGCATCACGGTATTGGCCGAGGCCCTGCGCGATGGCAATCTGAGCCTGCAAGTTCCGGTTCAGGGGCGGGACGAACTGGCGGTCATCAGCACCGCGCTGAACGTCGCCGTGGTGCAACTGCGCACCAGCCTGCAAGGGGTGGATCACGAAACCCTGCAACTGAGCCACGCAGTGCAATCCCTCAACCATCACTCCAGTGACGCCCTGGGCGAAGTCGAAGCCCAACAGTTGCAGATCAGCCAGATTGCCGCGGCGGCGACACAACTGGCCGCCACTTCACAAGGGGTCGCCCACAGTTGCGAACAGGCGTCCGGCAGCGCCCAGCACACCCGGCGCATTGCCGCCGACAGCAGCCGCGACAGCCAGCGCACCACCGCGAGCATCCAGCAGCTCAACCAACGCCTGAACGAAACCGCTGCGGCACTGGGCCGGGTCAGCGAGCAAGGACAGCAGATTCAACTGGTGGTCGACACCATTCGCGGCGTCGCCGAGCAGACCAACCTGTTGGCACTCAACGCCGCCATCGAGGCGGCGCGGGCGGGCGAACAAGGGCGTGGCTTTGCGGTAGTGGCCGATGAAGTACGCAGCCTGTCGCAGCGCACCCAATCGTCGACCGCACAGATTGCCGGCACGGTCGACAGCCTGCGTCACACCGTGAACGAGGCCGTCAACCTGATGGAGGCCGCGTGCACTCAGGCAGAGAGTGATGCACAAGCGGTCACCGGCCTTGGCGAACGGCTCGGGGAAATCGCCAGTGCCGTGCAGAGTGTCACCGATACCCTGGCGCACATCGCCACGGCGGTGGAGGAGCAGGCCAGTACCGCCGACGAGGTCAGCGGTAATATCCAGCAAGTCGATCAGGCAGCGCTACGTTTGCTCGAAGGTGCCCGCGCGGTGAACCAGGCAGCGGACACCCTGAGTCAGGGCAGCAAAGCGTTAAGCGACAACACCGGGCGCTTCCGCTTGAGTTGAATCCGGTAGCCCTGCTCAGGCGCCCTTCACCACTGCCTGGAAGGTGGATTTTGATAAACGGTTGAAAGCGCAGAGAAATATTTTAGATTTATGCTTGACGCATCCCCGTTACCGGTGAATAATGCGCGCCACTTGGCTACATAGCTCAGTTGGTTAGAGCATAGCATTCATAATGCTGGGGTCCGGGGTTCAAGTCCCTGTGTAGCCACCAAGTACTAAAAACGGCTTACCGAAAGGTAGGCCGTTTTTTTATGCCTGCGTTTTTTATGCCTGCGTTTTTTATGCCTCGTTTTTTATGCCTGTAGGAGCGAGCTTGCTCGCGATGGCCTCAAGAGCGCCGCGTTTAGCCAGTAAACACGCGTTATCGTTAACGACCATCGCGAGCAAGCTCGCTCCTACACGGTCGGTAATGCCGACAGCGCCCGCTCCCAGATCTGCCACGTGCGCAACCAGACCATCGACTGCCAATCGCTATCGGCCGGATAGAACTGCTCCAGCAGATTCAACTTGATCCCGCGCCCTGTTGCGTCACCCGGATTGCCATACAGATGCAGCCAGTGGTCATCGCGCAAATGGCGGTGAACGTCCGGCCCCGGATACGTTCCGCACTCGATGACGAATGGCATCAGGCGCACCTGCGGCAGCGCATCGATCAACGCCTGCGAGGTGTAGCCGGTAGCCGTCGCCGCTACGCCGGTTTCGCTCAGGGTATCGGCGCCGGTTTGCAGGCTGTAGAGCCACGGGCCGTAAATCGCCTGCGCATCCGCCAGCGCCGGATAGGCGGACTCGGTGATGGTCAGCAACATCGGATGACCGTATTCACCCGCGCCGGTGTGCAAGTCGAAACACATGGCCACTTCGGCATGGGCCAGGTGCTTTTGCACGATCCGGTGCAGTGTGCGGTTCGACCAGCTCGGCGCCAGCCCGCCAAAGAACAGGCCGTCGGGGTGAGCATGCTGACCGCCCTCGACAATCGACATCACCGCCGGCCAGCCATGCAGGCGAATCTGCTCGTCGAGCAAGGCATCGGCACGCTCACGCTCCGGACCGTGCAACTGCGGGCAGGCATAGATTTCATGCAAGGCGTTGTAGGCCTGGTTGTCCGGCAGCGATCGCTGGAAATCCAGGTGATTGCGGTTCAGGTCGATGTTGTCTTCGTTGACCCGGCGCAACCACGCCATGCCCCAGGGGTTGATGGCATGGATCATGACCACGGCGACATCCGTTGGCAGGGAACGCTTGCCCAACTCCTGCAGCCATTTGATCTGGCAGCCCGAGCCATAGAAGCCTTCAACCCCGTGGGTGCCGCTCAGCGCGATCAACAGGCGCTTGGCGCCCGGATCACCCAACACCGCCACATCGGTACTCAGCGATTCACCGAACGGACCTTTGAGCGGGTGTGGATATTCAGTCAAGGTTGCGCCTGCGGCAGCCGCTGCGGCCAGGAACTGTTCACGCTGGGTGCGGTAGCCGGGCTGGATTGGGAACTCGGTGTGCATGTCTGCCTCTTGTTGATTTTCTGGCCTGCCTGTTGGCAACGACCCTACAGAAATTCCGGCCATTGATGAAGGACAAAAACGTCAGTGCCGTGGGACCCGGTTTGCGTCCCTCCCGGTCGGCCGATAAAGTCCACTGATCGTAGATCCAACGGACGGAGTACCCCACGTGTTCTCAACCTTCCCTTTGCGCCGCCATCGCCTGCCTGCCCTGGCACTGATTGTCAGTGCCTTGACCCTGGTCGCGTGCAACAACGCTTCGGTGCCGACGTTGCCGCTCGCCCCGGAAAGCGCTTCCGGTTTCCGCACCGATCTGAAAACTCAACACGCCGAGAAATTCATGGCAGCGGCGGCCAACCCGCTGGCAGCCGAAGCCGGGCGGGAGATGCTGCGCCGGGGCGGTTCGGCCATCGACGCGGCAATTGCGATGCAAGCGGTGTTGACGCTGGTCGAGCCACAGTCTTCGGGCATCGGTGGCGGCGCATTGATCGTACTTTGGGATGGCAAAGCCGTGCGCACCTACGACGGCCGTGAAACCGCCCCGGCCGGTGCCACCGAAAAACTTTTCCTGCAAGCCAATGGACAACCGATGGGGTTCACCCAGGCGCAGATTGGCGGCCGCTCGGTGGGCACGCCCGGCGTATTGCGCGCCCTGGAACTGGCTCATCAAAAACACGGACGCCTGCCCTGGGCGCAGCTGTTTGAACCGGCCATCCGGCTCGCCGGGCAAGGCTTTGCCATTTCGCCACGCCTGCACCAGTTGATCGCTGCGGATTCGTCCATGCCACGCTCCCCGGAAATGATGGCGTACTTCCGCAATGCCGATGGCAGCCCGAAAGCCGTCGGCACCCACCTGAAGAACCCGGCACTGGCGGCCGTATTCAAACGCATCGCCCACGAAGGCCCGGATGCCCTGTACAAAGGCCCGGTCGCCGAGGAAATCGCCGCCAAGGTTCAGGGCCACGCCAACCCCGGCAGCCTGTCCCTGACCGATCTCGCCAACTATCAGGCCAAGGAACGCGCACCGCTGTGTACCGACTACAAACGCTGGCAGGTCTGCGGCATGCCGCCACCGTCGTCGGGCGGGATCGCCGTGGCGCAGATCCTCGGTACGCTGCAAGCCCTGGAGGCTCGCGACAAGCGCCTGGCACTGGCACCGCTGAAACCGGTCAAGACCACAGCCCCGGCCGGTATCGAACCCGACCCGCAAGCCGTGCACCTGATCTCGGAAGCCGAACGCCTGGCCTACGCTGACCGCGCGCAGTACCTGGCCGATACCGACTTCGTGCCCGTGCCGGTCAAGGGCCTGGTCGACCCGGCCTACCTCGCCAGCCGTGCCGCCCTGATCGGCGAACGCAGCATGGGCACAGCCAAACCCGGCACGCCGCCGGGCATCCGGGTGGCCTACGCACCGGACCGTTCGCCGCTGCGGATTTCCACCTCGCAAGTGGTGGCCGTCGATGACGCCGGCGGCGCCGTGTCGATGACCACCACCATCGAGTCAGCGTTCGGCTCGCACATCATGGTTCAGGGTTTCATGCTCAATAACGAGATGACCGACTTCTCGTTCATCCCCGAGGAAAACGGGCAGAAAGTCGCCAACCGCGTCGAACCCGGCAAACGCCCGCGCTCGTCCATGGCTCCGACCCTGATCTTCGACCGCCAGACAGGAGAATTCCTCGCCACTGTCGGCTCCCCCGGCGGCTCGCAAATCATCGAATACGTGGCCAAATCCACCATCGGCCTGCTCGACTGGAACCTCGATGCGCAAGCGGCCATCAACCTGCCCAACTTCGGCAGCCGCAACGGCCCGACCGAACTGGAACAGGGCCAGTTCAGCCCCGCGCTGATTCAGGCGCTGAAAGACAAAGGGCACAGCGTGAGCGAAATCGACATGACCAGCGGCACCCAGGCGATTGTTCGGGTCAAGGACGCCCAGGGCAAAGCGTCGCTGACGGGAGGTGCCGACCCGCGGCGTGAGGGGCAGGCGCTGGGGGATTGAGTCACGCGCTGGAGTGATGAAAGGCCTGCCAGTGAGCAGGCCCTTTTTGGGGGGCTTGACTGGTCTGGAACTCACTTCATTTTCGACCCGGACGCGGTCCTTTGTGGGAGCTGGCTTGCCAGCGATGGTCGTCAACGATAACGCGTGTGATCTGGATAAACGCGGCGCACTTGCGTCCATCGCCAGCAAGCTGGCTCCTACAGTTTCGGCGTGGGCGCGTTCTTTTGTGGGAGCTGGCTTGCCTGCGATGGTGGTTAACGATAACGCGTGTGAACTGGATAAACGCAGCGCCCTTCAGCAGCGCACTTAACGACTGATCTTCAACCCCTGCCGAACCTGATGTTTTTCCAGCGCCAGTTCGATCAACCGCGTCACCAGCTCGCTGTAGGTCATGCCGGTGGCCTGCCACAATTTCGGGTACATGCTGATGCGGGTGAAGCCGGGCAGCGAATTGATTTCGTTGATCAGCACTTCGCCACTGTCGGTCAGGAACACATCGACACGGGCCAGGCCGGAGCAGCCCAGGATCTGGAACGCCTCGACGGCCAGGGCGCGAATACGCTCGCTGGCCTCAACGCTGATATTGGCCGGCACTACGACTTCTGCGGCCGTGTCGTCGATGTATTTGCTGTCGTAGGAATAGAACCCGCTGCGCACCACAATCTCGCCGCAACCACTGGCGATGGCGTCCTCATTGCCGAGCACTGCGCATTCAATCTCGCGGCCGCTGACCGCAGACTCGACTAACACCTTGGTATCGAAACTCAACGCCAGCTCCACCGCTGCGCTGTATTCGGCCTCGTCGGCGACCTTGCTCACACCCACGGAAGAGCCCTGGTTCGCTGGCTTGACGAACAGCGGCAAACCGAGCCGGGACTGAACATCGGCAAACCCGGTGCGCGCCGCCGAGGCGCGGGTCAATGTCACGAACGGCGTCACGGCCAGGCCGGCATCACGCAGCAGACGCTTGCTGATGTCCTTGTCCATGCACACCGCCGAGCCGAGCACATCGGAGCCGACAAACGGCAGATCGGCCATGCGCAGCAAACCTTGCAGGCAACCGTCTTCACCCAGGGTGCCGTGGACGATCGGGAAGATCACATCGACGTGGCCAAGCATTTCCTGACTGCTGGTTTCCACCAGTTGCTGGCTGGCTTTGCCCGGCACCACGGCCAGCTCGCGATTGGACTGGTTGAGGGCGATCAGCGCCGGGTTTTCCTGGTTCAGCAAAAAGTTGGAAGGGTCGTTGAGGTGCCAGTGGCCTTGTTTGTCGATGCCAATCAGCACCGGCTCGAAGCGTGAGCGATCGAGGGCGTCGACGATATTCTTCGCCGACTGCAGCGACACTTCGTGCTCTGCCGAGCGCCCGCCAAAAATTATCCCTACACGCAGTTTTTTCATCGCCTGGCCTCCTGGTGAATGTGCTTACAACCTCAATAGTCGAAACCTTACGGCTGCAAGCTCTTGCCGTCCACCGGCTCGCCAATGGTCAGGAAGTGCCCGCCCGCCACGTGGTGCAAGGTGCGCAAGGCGTCTTGCCCTTCAAAGTGCCAGCGCCCTTCGCTGAACACGCGCTCGTCGGCCTGGGCGGCAATCACTTCGGCCAGGAACAGATCGTATTGCTGGTGGTTGTTCGGCTCCGGCAACAGGCGACATTCCAGCCAGGCCACGCAGCCCTCGAGCATCGGCGCTTCGACCGACTCGCCGGTGAATGTCTGCAAGTCATAGGTCTCGAACTTGTCGCGCCCTTGGTCCTGGCTCAACTCCAGGCCGGAGGTCGAACCAACGGTCTGCACAATGTCGGCCTGGGCGGCGCAGGGAACGTTCAACACAAACGTGCCCGAGGCTTCCAGCAACTGGCGAGTCCAGGTGGACTTGTCCAGCACCACGGCAATTTTCGGCGGTTCGAAATCCAGCGGCATGGCCCAGGCTGCCGCCATGATATTGCGTTGGCCATCGTGGGCGGCGCTGACCAGTACGGTCGGGCCATGATTGAGCAGACGATAAGCCTTGGACAAGGGAACCGGACGGCGGTGGGAAGCGCTCATGGAAGTCTGCTCCTGGGGGAAAGGAGCCGATTGTAGCGCCCACGTAACCCTGTGGGAGCGGGCTTGCTCGCGAAAGCGTCAGTTCAGTCACAGTTGCGTTTAATGAAACACCGCTTTCGTCGGAACGCCGCCCGGAGCAAGCCCACTCCCACCAAGAGCTGATCGCAGGTCAGTTTGTGAGTTGATTGGCAAACTGCCCCACCGCATTGACCACTTTCTGTGCACCGTCCTGGATCTCGACAATCACCGTGCCCGCTTCCGCCGCCAGCGCCAGGCCCTGTTCGGCCTGGAGTTTGCCATCGGTCATCAAGGCCACGGCGTTGCGCGCCATGTCCTGGTTCTGCCGCACCACGAGGACGATTTCGTCGGTGGCCTGGCTGGTGCGCGACGCCAGTTGCCGGACTTCATCCGCCACCACGGCGAAGCCGCGACCCTGCTCGCCCGCACGCGCCGCTTCGATGGCCGCGTTGAGCGCCAGCAGGTTGGTCTGTTCGGCAATGCCGCTGATGGTTTTGACGATGGTGCCGATCACCAGCGACTGCTCGTTCAAGGCTTCGATGCCGTCGCCGGCAGTTTGCATGTGTTTGGCCAGATCACGCATCACGTCCACGGCCTGGGTCACCACGGCGTTGCCGCGCTGGGCGCTTTGGTCGGTTTGCTGCGAGGTGCTGTAGGCAATGTTGGCGGCTTCGGCGACGGCGTGTTCCTGATTGACCTGATCGGTAATCACCGTGGCGAACTTCACCACTTTGTAGAGATTATTGTTGGCATCGGTCACCGGGTTGTAGGACGCCTCAAGCCAGACTGTACGGCCATGGCTGTCGACACGCTTGAAACGGTCGGCCACGTACTCACCCGCGTTCAGCCGACGCCAGAAGTTCTGGTACTCGGCACTGTTGTAATCCTCCGGCTGGCAGAAGGTGCGGTGATGCTTGCCCTTGATCTGCGCCAGGCTGTAACCCATGCCACTGAGGAAGCGGTCGTTGGCGGTCAGCACGTTGCCGTTGAGGTCGAATTCGATCACCGCCGTGGAGCGCACCAGCGCGCCGATCAGGTTCTCGTGTTCGCGGGAGGCCTCGATGGTGCGGGTCAGGTCGCTGGAGAAGATCGAAAAGTTCTTGATCCGCCCGTCCGCCGAGCGCACTGGCTGCAGGATCGAGCGCAACCAGGCTTCCTGGCCCGTGCCGCGTAACAGGCGCACCGCACCGGCGAAGTGCTCGCCACGGGTCAACGCGTTCTTGAAGCGCTGCTGGAATTCGTCGAATTTCACGTGTTCCGGGACGAGGTCGTCGATGTGCCGGCCGATCAGGTCGCCGCTCTTGTAATGCATTTCGCCGAGGAAGTTCTGATTGACCGACTGAACCCGTCCATCGCTGTCGAGGGTCAGCACCAGCATTTCGCTTTCCAGACTTTCCTTCACTTGCTGGAGGCTGGAGAGTTCTTCACGAAGAGCCGACAGCTCCTGCTTCAAGCGTTTATTGAACATGGGAAAGCACCGATGGACAGGGGTAGAAAGCGATATGCAGCCTAACCATCGGCCTTGGAAACATTTACTTAAGTGTGTTTCAGGTTTGTCCTACAAAAATAGTGACGACGCGCCCGATCAATGCGCGCCAGCGGCAGAACAGCCTGCGATTCTCGGCATCCGCACACCGAAGTACGCCGCACTGCCCACGCCCACCGCGCCCATCACCGCACTGAACATCACGCAGATCCACGGACTCCACGGCATCAGGCCGATCAACAACAGCGGTGTGACACTCGCCCAGGCGGCGTAGGCAATGTTGTAGGTGAACGAGATACCCGAGACGCGAATTCGCGCCGGGAACAGGCTGACCATCACCGATGGCACCGCGCCGACCACCCCGCAGGCCAGCCCTGCCAAGGCGTAAGCCAGGCCGATCCAGTCGCCGCCCATGATCAGACAGCTGTAAAGCACACCGATGCCCAGCGGCAGCAGCAGGCTATAGAACATCACCGTGCGCCAGGCGCCAATGCGGTCGACCAGCAGCCCGGCAAGCACGCAGCCGATGTTCAGGAACACAATGCCCAGTGCGCTCAAGGCGAAGGTATGGCTGGCGGTCATGCCAAAGGTTTTCTGCATCATGGTCGGGGTAATGACCACGAAAACCACCACGGCCGATGTCAGTACACAGGTGAGAATCATCGCTGGCAAAATGGCCAGCCGATGCTCGCGCAAGACCGTGCGCAGCGGCAGTTCGCCGGCCGCCTCGCGCTGCGCCTGCATGGCCATGAACACCGGGGTTTCGCTGAGCCAGCGACGCAGCCAGACGCCGATCACACCAAACACGCCGCCGAGCAGGAACGGGTAACGCCAGGCGTAATCGAGAATTTCCGCCGGAGTGAAAGCCTGCGCCAGGAAGGTCGCGGTCAATGCACCGATCAGATAGCCGAAAGTCAGCCCCGCCTGCAGGAAACCCAGGGCATAACCTCGGTGACCGATCGGCGCATGCTCGGCGACGAAAACCCAGGCACTCGGCACTTCGCCGCCCACCGCCGCGCCCTGGAGAACGCGCAGGACCAGTAGCAACAAGGGTGCGAAATAACCGATTTGCGCGTAGGTCGGCATGATCCCGATCAGCAGGCAGGGCAACGCCATCATCAGGATGCTCAGGCTGAAGACTTTCTTGCGCCCCAGGCGATCGGCGAAGTGCGCCATCAGGATGCCGCCCAACGGTCGCGCCAGGTAACCGGTGACGAAAATCCCGAAGCTTTGCAGCAGGCGCAGCCACTCGGGCATTTCCGGCGGGAAGAACAACTGGCTGAGGGTCAGGGCGAAAAACACGAAAATGATGAAGTCGTAGATTTCCAGCGCGCCGCCGAGGGCGGCGAGCCCCAGGGTCTTGTAGTCCGAGCGGCTGAACGGCGCCGGGCGCGAATCGGTGTTGGCAGTCATGTAAAGAACTCTGGCACAGGCAAAAACCAAGGCGCCCATGGTCTACGCAAACGCGCTGGCGGACAACCCGTTAGACCAAAGTCCCATAGCCACGAATCAGCCCCGCAAAAATCCTTGGCCTGAATTAATGTTGGCATCTGTCCAGACGGGCGGTTGCCGCCCCGAAGACCACTACAAACATAAAAATTCGAGGTACCCCCGTGGCCGCTGATATCGAAGATAGCCGCTCCGCCCGCTTTGCCCTGCGCTGTTCAAGTTTTGCCGAACGCTGGTTCCCCGACTCCTGGGTGTTTGCTGCCCTGGCGGTGATTATCGTGGCGGTGGCCACCATGGCCATGGGCGCCAAGCCCACCGACGCCGCCATGGCCTTCGGTGATGGCTTCTGGAGCCTGATCCCTTTCACCATGCAGATGGCCTTCGTGGTGATCGGCGGTTATGTGGTCGCCAGTTCACCACCGGCGGTGAAACTGATCGACCGTCTGGCGAAAATCCCGAAAAACGGCCGCTCTGCCGTGGCCTGGGTCGCGCTGATCTCGATGGTCGCCTCGTTGCTGAACTGGGGCTTGTCCCTGGTGTTCGGCGGATTACTGGTGCGCGCCCTCGCCCGCCGTACCGATCTGAAAATGGATTACCGTGCCGCCGGTGCCGCCGCCTACCTGGGGCTCGGTGCCGTGTGGGCCCTGGGCCTGTCGTCATCGGCCGCTCAATTGCAGGCCAACCCGGGTAGCCTGCCGCCCTCGATTCTGTCGATCACCGGGGTGATTCCATTCACCCAGACGATCTTTCTCTGGCAGTCCGGCGTGATGTTGCTGGCCCTGATCGTGATTTCGCTGATCATCGCCTACGCCACCGCCCCCGGCCCGAATTCGGCGCGTGACGCCAAGGCCTGTGGCGTTGACCCGAGTTTCAACCTGCCACCGCTGCAACCACGCACCCGCCCCGGCGAATGGCTGGAGCACAGCCCGCTGCTGACGATTCTGCTGGTGCTGCTGGCTGCCGGATGGTTGTTCCATGAGTTTTCGACCAAACCGGCCATCAGTGCGATTTCCGGGCTGAACACCTACAACTTCCTGTTCATCATGCTCGGAGCCCTGCTGCACTGGCGCCCTCGCAGCTTTCTGGATGCCGTGTCCCGAGCGGTGCCGACCACCACCGGGGTGTTGATCCAGTTCCCGCTGTATGGCTCGATCGCTGCACTGATGACCACGGTCAAGGGCGCCGATGCGCAGACCCTGGCGCATCACATCTCGACCTTCTTCGTCAGCATTGCCTCCCACGACACCTATGCCGTGCTGATGGGCGTGTATTCGGCGATCCTCGGTTTCTTCATTCCGTCCGGTGGCGGCAAGTGGATCATCGAAGCGCCGTACGTGATGCAGGTGGCCAATGATCTGAACTATCACCTGGGTTGGGCGGTACAGATCTACAACGCCGCCGAAGCCTTGCCGAACCTGATCAACCCCTTCTACATGCTGCCATTGCTGGGCGTGCTGGGGCTGAAGGCGCGGGACCTGATCGGCTTCTCGTTCGTGCAATTACTGGTACACACACCACTGGTGCTAGTGTTGTTATGGGCACTGGGGACGACGCTGGCGTATTTGCCGCCAGTCATGCCGTAACCTGAAAGACAGGGGCCGGTATTGATCGGCCCCTTGTTGTTCCGCCCGTCGGTTTCAGTATCTGCTGGTCTAATACGCTGAAAAGGATCTGAGCATGTTCAAACTTGCGGCACTCACCCTCGCAGCCCTCACCCTGAGCACCACCGCCCATGCCGATGTCAATTTGAAGCTGGGCACTACCGAACGCGTTACCCGCCTCTTCGCCTACCCCAACAATTGCAACGTGATCTGCTTTCGCAACTGGACGCTCGAGCAAACCGTCGAGCATTACCTGACCCAGAGCGTGCAGCGCGATGGCTATGGCGACGCGAAGGTTCTGGTCAAAAACGACAATGGCCAGCTCTACGCGCAAATCATCGGCGTGCCCAATAGCTATGAAAAACCTTTGGCAGCGCTGCTCGATGCCGGTGACCTGGCCTATAACGGCGCCAGCAAACTGAATGCCGACGGCAAGTGGGCGTACAGCTGGTACCTGTTCCTGCCGCTGGGCATGGCCCTGGAGAACCGCAGAAGTGTCGAGTTGCTGCACTTCCCGCCCGACTATTCGTTGACCCAGGCCCAGGATTACCTAAAGTCCGCCACCACGGATCGCTGGGCCTCGCTGCTCACCGTCAATGGCATCCCGGCCGAGCAGACGCCGGCCTTTCAGACCATCATCGACATCGCCCCTATAGCCGCCCCCTCCAACGCCGGCAAGGACCTGGAGGGCGTCTACAGCTACTTCAACGACTACCAGACCACCATGGTCAGGAACGTCAGCCTGCACTCCAGCGGTGAAACATTGCCGATGGTCGCCTTCGGCTCACCGGTGCGTAACTGGATCAAGCAACAATACGGGGCGACCGTGAATGTGCTGGGGCTGGCGACGATCAGCCCGAGTGACGGGGTGAAAGTGCGGGTGCTGGGCTCCAACCACCCAAGCTACATCTGGTATGCCGCCGATCCGGCAAGCTATTCCGGCAACGATGCCAAGGCCAAGGCCGATGCGGCGGGGCTGAAAGTCATGGGCCAGGATTTGAGTGCCGCCTGCTGGCAGGCCGTCATGGGCCGCCAACCGGACAGCAATGCCGATATCGAGCTGAAAACCTGCACACAAACCTGGCAAGTGGCCGAGAAGGAAAAAACCTGCGCGCTGTTCTACACCTCGATTCGCAACCTGACGCCGGGACAAGCGGCGGCCAAATGCTCGACAGCAGCGACCCAGTTGCAGCTCAAACAGCTCAAGGCGCCCGCACCGGCCACCGCCCTGCCCCCGCCACCGCTGTAAACCGACTATTGGCAGTTCATCTGTCAGTTATGACAGTAGACCGCCCGCGATATCTGCGAGAGGCTTGGGCTGTACCCACGTGCTGCAGCGCTGACTGGACCGTCAGCCGATGGATGTCGCAGCACCCAGCCGACAGGGATCGTTATGAAAGCCGATGCACTGCGCAAGTCTCTCGCACCGCCGCCGCAGGGTATTTACCCATTTGTGGAGTTACCCCCGCACCTCGGATATCCATCCCTGGCCGATTTCGAGATTCTCTCGAACGACCAGGGCACACCCATGGCCGCGGCAGCGTTGCGCGAGTTCCCCCGCATAAGCCGGATCTGCCGGGTATCGGGGCATTTGCTGCCCTGTCGTGGCCGGCATACCCGACAACTGGCCCGGGATATTCATGTCCATGACCCGCATTTCTGCGGACTGCTGCGCCACTCTTGCGACCCGAACGTATTTCTCGACATGAGTGAGCTGTGGTTATGGGCGCTCAAAGACATTCAGAAAGGTGACTGGCTGTCGATGGATTACGCCGCCACGGAAGACAAACTGCTGCGCCAGTTCGCCTGCCGCTGCGGTTCGTACAACTGCCGGGGCTGGATCACCGGTTTCGATGAAGCGCCGAACGCCGACGGCCAGCTGTTTTTGCAACAGTGGCGTCGGCAAAGTCCGCACTGAAGGGCTTTACAGGGGTTCGAACGGACGCAGGCGGTACTGCGGCGGCAACTGCTCGAAGCCGCTGATGGTGGCGTTCAGGCTCTTCCAGCGACCGTCCTTGATACCGTAGATGCAGCCATGAATCGACAGGCTCTGCCCACGGTGCCAGGCGTTTTGCACAATGCTGGTGTGCCCGACGTTGGCCACTTGCTGGATCACGTTGAGTTCGCAGAGACGGTCGACCCGCTCTTCTTCGGTGTCCAGTTTGGCGAGTTCTTCGCGCTTTTCGTAATAGAGGTCGCGAATCGAGCGCAGCCAGCCGTCGATCAGGCCGAACTGGCGATCCTGCATCGAGGCGCGCACGCCGCCGCAGCCATAGTGGCCGGTGACGAGGATGTGCTTGACCTTGAGTACGTCGACTGCGTACTGAATCACCGACAGGCAGTTGAGGTCGGTGTGCAGCACGACGTTGGCCACATTACGGTGTACGAACAGATCGCCCGGCAGCATGCCAACGATCTCGTTGGCCGGCACCCGGGCATCGGAACAACCGATCCACAGGAACTCAGGGGTCTGTTGGCGGGCCAGCTTGGCGAAGAAGTCAGGATCCTCCTCCTTGATCGCAGCGGCCCAACGCTCGTTGTTATCAATCAGATCTTGTAATTCGTTCATGCTCTGAAGCCTCAAGAATGATGCGCAGCTTTGACTGACAACCGTCCGTCGAGGTCACGCGCGAAATGCGGATGCTCTCCTGATCCGGTACAGGGGGCTCCATGCCGGTGGAATTCTCGGTAGCCACGTGGGTCAACCGTAGTAAGGCCTACAGTATGAGGAATTGCCATGAATGATTCACGACGTCCGTACGATGCGGTGCAACCGGAACCCGTCGACGACAACGAAGACCGCATGGGCTCGGTGCGTGAGCTGGATTTCGACACCGAAGAACCCAGCGCCAGGATCGGTGACGAACTGCCGGAAAACGAGCGCGAACAACTGATGCCGCGCCGCCGCGGACGTGAAGCAGGCCTGACGGGTGCCTCGACCGGCGACCATCAACCTACTGACGACGACCTGAGCCCGGAAACCCTGATCCGTGAAGACGGCGCCCGGGATGCCCATGAGGCGGGCAATGATAAACGCGCGGATTGGGACCTGAGCATCGTCGATGAGGACGATATTGGCGGTGGCAATGGCCTGGATGAGGCGGAAATGGCGCGGCGCGATCCGATGGACGGCAAGCGCTGATCTTCAGTGCCTGAAAGATCGCCATCGCGAGCAGGCTCGCTCCCACAGGTTTTATGTACGACACAAATCTCTGTGGGAGCGAGCCTGCTCGCGAAGAGCTTTTGAGCTCAATCGACCAATGTGCAGGCCATGACCACCGCATCTTCGCGACCGCCCACCGCCGGGTAGTAATCCCGGCGCCGGCCGATCTCGTTGAAACCATAACGCTCGTACAGTTTGAACGCCGCAGTATTGCTGTCGCGCACTTCCAGGAAACACTCCCGGGCGTCGGCCTTGTAGGCAATCGACATCAAATGCTCCAGCAATGTCAGCCCCAGGCCGCGGCCCTGGTTTTCAGGCTTGACTGTAATGTTCAGCAGGTGCGCCTCGTCGAGGATGATCTGCACCACACCGTGGCCCACCTGTTGCTGGCCTTCGAACATCAGCCAGATCTGATACTTGCCCAAGCCGTCGAGGAAAATTCCGCGGGTCCAGGGATGGCTATAGGCCGCGTACTCGATTTTCAGCACGGTTTCCAGGTCCGCCTCGGTCATCGGGCGAAACGATACAGCGTCACTCATTCGATTCTTTCCAGCGCGCCATCAGCCGACGCATGGCTTGCCAGACATCAGCCTTACGCTGTGGCTCTTCCATTAATAATTCCAGGCCCGGTACCGCCCAGGCCGAGCCCAGACCTTCGATCTGCAACTCGCGATTGAACGCCTCGGCATCCGCTTCGCCGGCAAAACGCACGGCGGGCAGGCCGATCAGCCACAGGCAGGCGCACGGCGTTTCTTCCATGCGCACCGAGAGAAATCCTTGCACGAAGTCGCGGGCGGCTTCCGGGCCCTGGTCCATCGTGCCACGCACCAGCAGCGGCCAGCGCACCGGCTCGCCGACGATCTGCGGGCTGTCCGGCAGACCGGCGGCGCGCAGCATGTCCTTGAGCAGCAGATAAGCAGGGTCGCGGGTCTGGAAGGATTCGCCTGTGGGTAACTCCACCAGCAGCAGGCAACGCCCGGCCCGCAGCAACTGCAGGGCGAAACGCGGCGGCGGCACGACCGGTGCCTTGACCACGACGGGGGCCTCTTCGGCCTCCTCCACCGGTTTGGCACCGGTGCGGGTGCTCGCCAGCGATGGTCGCGGCACCTCGATCTTCACCCGCTCTGCCGGTTTGACCACAGGCGCCACGGGCGTCTCAGCCACGACAGCCGGCACGACAGGCGCGGCCTCGGCCGGCTCGGGTATCTCCAGCAGCTCGGGCCGCGACGGCGCAGCAAAGGGCAATTCGGTGCGCGGCAGCCAGTTGACCACCTGCATGGCGTTCAAATAAGCGCGACGACGGGACTCGATAAGCAAAGGTCGGCCACTTGTGGATAACTAAAGTGCGCTGATTCTACCGCCGTTCGCACAAGATCGCGCGCTGTTGATCGATAGACTTCACGGACAGAAAAAACAACAGCCCGTCCCGAGAGTGAATCGCATTGCCCCCGATGCAGTACAATCGCTGCTTTTAATCGCCAACCAGCCGGCCATTCCGATGATCGAACCCAAGCGCGTCTTGCGCGCCCTCGCTGAACACTGGGCACTTCTGGAGCCACTGTGCGAGCACTTCGACCAAGGCACACTGAGCCTCAACGAACTGCGCACGCAACTGGCCGCCCAGCAACTCGACAGCACGCCGCAGGACATTACCAGCCTGCTCGACGTGTGGATTCGCCTCGACATCCTGGTTCCCGTGGCCAAAAGCCCGAACCGTTTCGAGCTCAATGCGCAGATTCACGACTTCCTCGCCTATCTGCGCCGTGAACACCGCCTGGGCCTGTGCCTGGAGATCGAAGCCTACCTGCGCCACCTTGAGCGTCTGGCCGGCTACATCCAGGACGCGTTCGACATCCGCGACGGCAATGACCTGGCCCGCCAGTTGCGCCTGCTCGACATGCGCGTGCGTGACGTGCTGAAAAAACTCGATAACGACGAACAGGCACTGGTGGCCGTCGCCGAACGGGCGAAAACCAGCGATCGGCAGATTCCGTTGCGCCAGCGTTACGCGGAAGTGCTGGCGACCTGGGACGAATACGTCGAGCCGATGATTGATCTGGTGAACGCCGACGGCGCCTTCGAACAAGGAGTGCGCAAGGTCGAAACCGTGCTGCTGAAGATGCTCAGCGAACAGCAGCGCCTCGGCCACCTAGTCGACGACGACATGCTGCTGCGCACCCACGCGCGCATCCTCGAAATGCAGACCAGCGCCCAGCTGACACTGCGTCATGCCCGCGAGCTGCTCTTGCCGTTGCGTGAAGAGGCCCGCCGGCACAACGCCGTGACCCGTGGCGCAGCGCTGGCCCTGGCCGCCATCCGGCGCAAGGGCATCGATGCCGTACCACAAGCGGCGATGCCGCTGTTCACACGGCCGCAAAGCACTTTCCTCGGCAGCGCCAGTCAGGTTGAAGCCTACGTCTACGCCCTGGCCCGCTTCGAGCCCAAACCTGCACGCTTCCCCAAGGCGCACAAGACCCAGAAAGGCGAAGCCCCCCGCGCGCCTCGCACGGTTCGGGAAATGCTCGAGCGCTGCGAAGACGCCCTGCCGATGCCGGACCTGATGACCTGGTTGCTGGAGCAGGAACCGGACGGCGCCACCGACGAATTGCTGTACTGGTTCTCGCGCCTGTCGCGGGAAAAACGCTTCAAGCGCGAGCGTCTGGAACGTCGCGAATACCATACTCACGAGCACCAGGTCAGCCTGCGCTCCTTCGCCCTGCTCTCGGTCAGCGATGACGCCGCCGAGAATTCTGCGAGCATTCCTCATGCATCTTGATCTATCCGAACTGTCCCATCTGGCGCCGATCTTTCGCGAGCTGTTCAAGGGTTACCACGTCAGCCGCCGCGATCCGGAGCTGTACGCACAGTTGTCGAACTTTCAGGACCAATACCGCACGCTGTTCAAGGCACTGGGTTTTGAACTGGTCTGCGACACCCGCGGCTTCTACTACTTCGTGCCGGACCTCGCGGCAGCGGCGGTGAACAAGACCGCCCAGCGCCTGGCGCTGTTCACCTTCATCCTCGTCGAGCACCTGGCCGACCAGGGCCGCGACCCGATCTCCGTGCTCGACGGTGGCAGCCTCGGCCGCGATGAGCTGCCGTCGCTGCTGGAAAAGTACCGCGACCTGTTCATCCAGGCCGAAGTGCAGACCCAGGACGAGCTGGAAGAAAAGATCATGCGCCGCATGACCCAGCTCGGTTTCGCCAGTGAAGAAAACGGCGTCTACCGTTTCCTGCCGCCGATGCACCGTTTCCTCGATGTGTGCCTGTCGGTGCAACAAGACCGCGATCTGGCTGCCAGCCTGCACAGCGTATTGCCGCTCCCGGTGCCGGTGCTGATCGACGAAGACAGCGACGAAAAACTGCTGCAGACCGACGATCCGCTCGACTTGAGCGAATTCGAAAGTGAAAGCGAAGAAGATGCCCTGGCCCGGGCCATTGCCGAAGAACAGGAGCTCGACGCATGAGCAAGGAACGTTACGGCATCCGCCGCTTTGCCCTTTTGAACACCGCCGGCTACAGCCTCGGCCTGTTCCCCCTGGAAGAGCCGCTGTCGGTGTACGGCGCGAACAACCTCGGCAAATCCGCCTCGATCAACGCCTTGCAGTTCCCGATCCTGGCGCGCATGTCGGACATGAGCTTCGGCAAGTACAGCCTGGAACAATCCCGACGCTTCTACTTCGCCTCGGACACCAGCTACATCCTGGTCGAAGTCAACCTGCCCCACGGTCCGCACGTGATCGGTGTGGTCGGTCGCGGCCCCGGTGGCGGTTTCGGTCACCAGTTCTTTGCCTACGCCGGCAAGCTGGACCTGGCCCACTACCAGAAAAACGACACCTGCCTGCGTCAGAAAGAGCTGTTCACCAACCTTGAACGCGAAGGCCTGAAAGCCTACGAACTCAAGCCGGACGAACTGCGCCGTTTGCTGGTCGGTGGCCACACCTCGATCCCGCTGGACCTGACGCTGATCCCGCTGCGCTCCACCAGCGAGCAGAGCCTGAAAACCTTCCGCGCACTGTTCATCAACCTGCTGCACATGCGCGAAATCACCGCGGCCAAACTCAAGCAGCTGTTCCTCGATGCCTTCGAACACAGTCTGCGATCCGGCAGCGTTGATTACATTGCCGCGTGCGAAGAAGCCTTCCGCGATGTACGACGCATGGAGCAGGACTACAACTCGCTGGTCGCCGCCGGTCCGTTGGTCGAAGCGTTGGCCAACGGCGTGAAGCAACGCGACATTCTGCGCGGCAAACTGCACCGCATCTCGCCGCTGCTCGATTCATTGCTGGGCACCTGGTCGGACTACGCCAGTGCGCGCAAGGAAGAGCTGAGCATTCAGGCCGAGCACTACCGCAACGAGCAGGACGCCCTGCAAAACGATCAGCGCGGTGGCACTCAGGAACTGATGCGCCTGGAACGGGAAATCACCGGAATCCAGCGCTGGCTCGGCGAATTGTCAGTGCTCAAGCATCGCTTTGCCCTGGTCGATGACGTCAAGGTGCTGGAGCAGCAACTGCTGGCCGCCAAGGACGCCCACGATGAACTGGCCGGTGCCTTGGCGCAGTCTCGTCAGTTCAGCGCCGAAGACCTCGACGAGCGCCTGCGCGACCTGGAAAAACGCCTGAAGTCGGTCAAGCAGCAGCTCGATCACGCCGACAACAACAGCTACGCCCGACTGCGCGAAGAGTTCTCGCAGCAGGACGTCGAGCGCCTGATGCGCCTGTTCAACAGTGCGCTGTTCAGCCTGCCGCTGGGCGAACATGGCATCACCCTCGACGAAAACGGCGACTGGGTGAAGTCCGTGGAGCTGATCCTCGACGGCTTCAAAGGTGAACGCTTCGAAGTGCCGGGCCTGTCCATCGACATCTCGCACATCGAACCACCGGCCTTGCAGGCCCTGGCTGACCGTGCGGCCCTGCGCGACCAGAAAGAACGCCTGGAAAAAGAACTCAAGCAACTGAAAACCCAGCAAGCCGTGGCTGCCGACCGTGCCGCGAGCAAGACCCAGACCGAAGTGCTGTACCAGCAAGTGCTGGATGCGCAGAAAGCCCTG
This sequence comes from Pseudomonas sp. QLc11A, assembly GCF_052112305.1. NCBI lineage: Bacteria > Pseudomonadati > Pseudomonadota > Gammaproteobacteria > Pseudomonadales > Pseudomonadaceae > Pseudomonas > Pseudomonas sp. QLc11A. The sequence continues at coordinate 5,681 of NZ_JAVAJJ010000001.1, read as the reverse complement.
GAAGATTTCCGTCGCGCGCAAACCCTGAGCGCCGAAGAAGGCGACAAGCTGGAGCAGATGGCTCAGATGGAAGCCGCACAGGACGAATTGAAACGTTCCAGCGACGCCTTTACCGAGCGCGTCCAGCAACTGTCGGCCAAGCTGCAATTGGTCGGCCGGCAGATCGGCGACATGGAAGCCAAGCAACGCACCCTCGACGACGCCCTGCGCCGCCGTCAGTTGCTACCGGCGGACCTGCCATTCGGCACGCCGTTCATGGACCCGATCGACGACTCCATGGACAACCTGCTGCCGCTGCTCAACGACTATCAGGACAGCTGGCAAGGCTTGCTGCGGGCCGACGGCCAGATTGAAGCGCTGTACGCTCAGGTGCGCCTCAAGGGCGTGGCCAAGTTCGACAGCGAAGACGATATGGAGCGCCGCCTGCAACTGTTGATCAACGCCTATGCACACCGCACCGACGAAGCCCTGACCCTGGGCAAGGCTCGCCGTGCCGCCGTGACGGACATCGCCCGGACCCTGCGCAACATCCGCAGCGACTACGACAGCCTCGAACACCAGTTGGCGCTGTTCAACCGCGAAATCAACAAACGCCAGGTCTCCAACCTGCAAAGCTTCCGCATCGTGCTCGCACCGAACAAGGAAGCGCTCAAGCACATCGACCAGATCATCCACAGCGCCGGTCAGTACGAGGAAGGCGAAACCCTGTCGGTCTTCGACCTCAGCCAAAGTGCCGAGCAGGACAACAAGAACGAAGAAGCCAAGGAATACCTGGCGCGACTGGTGGCGGCGAACCACAACCAGCTCGGCCTCAAGGACTTGTTCGAGCTGGCGTTCGAGATCACCAAGGTCAACGGTCAGCCGGTGATTCACACCGACATCGACGGCGCCGCGTCCAACGGCACCACCATGACCATCAAGGCGCTGACCAACATGTACTTGTTGCTGCACTTGATGGACCGTGACCAGGCCGGTCGCGTGCGCCTGCCGTACTACCTCGATGAGGCAGCGGACATCGATGAGAAGAACCAGGCCGCCTTGCTGGAAACCAGCTTGCAACTGGGCTTCGTGCCGATCCTGGCGAGCGTGAAGCCGCAGGTCTGCGCCAGTGTCGCCATCGACCTGGAAGGCGGCAGCGGCCCGGCCGGCATCTACATCGACGAGGCGGACTGGAAGTACATCCGTCGTCACGACCAGGTGAAGGCAACGGTCAACGAACAAGCGGATGAACCGGAGCTGGATGCGGTCTGAGGCTTGAATCGAAGGCAATAGAAAAGGCCGCGGTCCGATGGATCGCGGCCTTTTTCATAGGTCTGTCATTTAGCTTTGCAGTGAACTTCAGGGCCTCTTCGCGGGCAAGCCCGCTCCCACAGAGTCTGTGGCCAACCGATAACCCTGTGGGAGCGGGCTTGCTCGCGAAGGCGTCATCACTGACACCAGAAAACTACTTGCCGAGCGAAATCTTCGGCGCCCAGGTCAGCCATTCCTCTTCAAATTTGTCGAACAACGCGAAGGTCTGCTCCGGCCGCGCCGGGCTGCCCATGCGTTCGCCGTCCGGCGTGGCGAAGGCGACACCGCCCTGAATCATCGTCTCCAGGGATTCAGTGCGCACCGTTGCACCTCTGAACAGTCCGACATCGAAGTCGAAACCGCTGGTGTTCCAGAACCGTGTGCCGCTACGCACCAGCGGCGCGTACTTCGGCTCGATCAGGATATGGATCAGGACACGATCGGCGGTCTGCCCCAATTCATAACCCGTTACCTTGCCCACCGTGATTTCGCGATACGTCACCGGCACACCGGCCTTCAGCGAACCGCGACGAGCGGCGCTGAGCACCAGACTCAAACCGTCCTCACGTTTTACAGCTTCAGGCGGGCTGGCCAGGGCCATGAAACTTTTCTGCGGCCCCAGATTCTTGGCAGCTGGCAGCACTTCGATGTATTGCCCGGTCACCAGGGTTTCAAGGTTCGATGTCTTGATCAGCCCCAGTTCAGGCTTGACCACCCAGAACTGACTGCCGACCCGGGCGATGCGCTCCGGCACTTCGGTAATCCGTGCGGTCAGCAGCACCGATTGCAGGTCGTCACTCAGGTCAACGTCCTCGATCTTGCCGACATCCAGGCCCTTGAAGCGAATCGGCGTGCCCGTACGCAATCCATCGGCGCGATCGACCTTGATGGTAATCACCTCGCCCTTTTGCGTGGCGTCGTCATGGCTGGCGAACAAGCGGAAACGTGGAATGCGCTTTTGTAGCGGTGCCTTGGCTTCCGGGGTTTCAAACGCAATACCGCCGGCCATCAGGCTTTGCAGCGATTCACTCTTGACTTGAATGCCACCGGTCAGACCACCCGAGAGCGTGATACCGCTGGCATTCCAGAAGCGTGTCGAGGCGTTGACCAGATCCTCGTATTCCTTCTCGATATGCACGCCGATGATCAATTGCTTTTTTTTGCGCGAGAACTGATAGCTCTGTACCGAACCTACCTTGACCTGCTTGTAGAGAACCGGACTGCCGACTTCCAGCGAGCCAAGGTTTTCGGTGAACAACACCAGGTGCAGGCCCGGCGCACGCAGATCCAAGGGTGGCGCCTTGGGCCGCGCGACGAATTCGCGTTGCGGCGCGGCACCCTTGTCGCCAGGACGCACAGCGATGTAGTTACCTTTGACCAGCGCCTCGAGACCGGTAATCCCGGCGAGAGAAATCGACGGTTTGACCACCCAGAACTGCGTGCCGTCGACCAGGTAATCTTCGGCCAACGGGTCCATCGTCAACTCGGCGGTGGCCCCGGACAGGTCGGGATCGACCTTCAGCGCCTTGAGATTGCCGACCTGAATGCCTTTGTACATCACCGGTGTACGACCGGCCTGCAAGCCTTCGAAGTCGCTGAGCTTGACCTTGATCCGGATACCGGCCGCCGCCGCATCGAAGTCTTCATAGAGTCTGAACGGCAGACTTGGGTCGGTAGGCGGGCTGTCCTTACGGTTTTCGGGTGTAGCGAACGCAATACCACCCGCGACAATGCTGGCCAGGGATTCACTGCGAATCTTCACCCCCGACAGATTGGCGTCGATGCTGACCCCGCTGGCATTCCAGAAACGTGTGTGTTTGCGCACCAGTTTGGCGTAAGTCGGCTCGATGAAGACCTTGAGCTCGACGGTGCTCTGGTCCTCGGACAACACATAGCTTTTGATCTGCCCCACTTTGATCTGTTTGTAAAACACCGGACTGCCACGGTTCAGCGAGCCCAGGCGGTCAGCCTTGATGGTCAGGTGCAGACCGGGCTGGGCATCGGAAAGCGGCGGTTCCTGGGCCAGGGCCTTGAACTTGCGAACCGGTTCACCCTCGCCCGGACTGATCGCAACGTAGTTGCCCGAAACCAGCGTCTCAAGACCGGTAATCCCTGCCAACGTCACGCTCGGCTTGACCAACCAGAAACGCGTGCTGGTGCGCAGGTATTGCTCTACGTCCTTGTTCATTTCGATGCTGGCGATCACGCCTTTGGAACTGCCTTCGTCATCGAGCTTGAGGCTTTTTACCTTGCCGACCGACATGCCTTTATAGACAACTTCGGTCTTGTTGGCCTGAATGCCTTCGCCACTTTCAAAGCGTACCTGAATCTCGATACCGGTCTCGTTATAGGCACGCCAGCCGAGCCAGCCGCCGATGATCAAGGCGATCAGGGGCAACACCCAAATGGCAGACCAGTTCGAAGCCGGTCGGGTTTTCGCTACAGGCAAATCAGTCATGGTCGTCGTCCGACTCCGTGTTATCCCAAATCAGTCGGGGATCAAAAGTTACTGCGGCAAGCATCGTCAGAATCACCACCGAGGCGAAAGCGATGGCGCCAAGATTGGCTTCGATGCTGGCAAGCCGCCCAAAATTCACGACCGCCACGAGGATGGCAATCACAAAGATATCGAGCATCGACCAGCGGCCGATGAATTCAATGAAACGGTACATCCAGATACGCTGGCGAGCCGAAAGGGGCTGATGGCGCTGCACGGAAAACAGCAGCAGAGCAATGCCCACCAGCTTGAAAGTGGGCACCACGATACTGGCTATAAACACCACGGCCGCAATGGGGAACATGCCGTAGTGCACCAACTCGATCACACCCGCCATGATCGTGCTTGGCGCTCCTTTACCGAGGGAGTTCACGGTCATGATCGGCAACAAATTGGCCGGTATGTAAAGAATGGCGGCGGTAATCAGCAATGCCCAGGTGCGCACCAGGCTATTCGGGCTGCGGGCATGCACCAACGCACCGCAGCGTGTACAGACTTGCTCGTCGGTATCAGCTTCCTGCCTGTTCAATTCATGACATTCCTTGCAAATCAGAATGCCTGCATCAATCGCCCGCATGGGCATCCTCTCCTGATAACGCTTGCCAGATCTGGTGAGGCGACATTACAACCTCCAGCCAGACTTGAATCAGCAATAAACCAATGAAGCACGCCAGGCCGAGGCCTACGGTGATAGCTGCCATATCTGCCAGTTTGACGATCGCCACCAGCACGCCCATGAAGTAAACCTCGAGCATCCCCCATTCGCGTATATGGTGATAAATGCGATAGAGCAACAAACCGTAGCTGCGCCCGACATCAAAACGGATACTCAACAATACGGCCAGTTGGCACAGCAGCTTGAGCAGCGGGATCCCCATGCTGCACAGGAATACAATCACTGAAACGCTTTGCATGCCCGTGTCAAAAAGGGCGACAACGCCGCTCCAGACAGTGTCTTGCGAAGACTGCCCGAGTAGATGGAGCTGCATGATGGGTAAAAAGTTCGCCGGAATAAACAACAACAAGGCGGCTATGACCAGTGCGAGACTGCGCTGTACGACGTTATACCGATTGGCATAAAGCTCGTAGCCGCAGCGGGGGCACAGGGCTTTTTCGCCATGGGCGAGTTCTGGCTTACGCATGAGCAAGTCGCACTCATGGCAGGCAACCAGATTTTCCAGTGGTAATTCTGACAGCTCTTTGGCGTCAACCGAATCCGGCATAAGCGCTCTGACTCTGAAAAAGTTGGACCTATTCTAGTGTCCCGGGACAAAAATAACTGCGCCAATTTGTGCTCGATTGAGCATGCTTTTTCTACGCCAAAAACAAAACCCCAACTGCTTTCGCAATTGGGGTTTCGGAATTTAATCTTGACGATGACCTACTCTCACATGGGGAAACCCCACACTACCATCGGCGATGCATCGTTTCACTGCTGAGTTCGGGATGGGATCAGGTGGTTCCAATGCTCTATGGTCGTCAAGAAATTCGGGTACTGAGTCGTGACCGGTTGGCCTCGCTTCAGCAAATTGGGTATGTAATAGAGTTCGGTGTTTTGTGAGTCTTTCGAACTTTCGGTTCGTTTCGTCTTCACACACCGCAATCTGGTCTCTTTCGTCTTTTCAACTAGGAGCATCAAATTGCTTGGGTGTTATATGGTCAAGCCTCACGGGCAATTAGTATTGGTTAGCTCAACGCCTCACAGCGCTTACACACCCAACCTATCAACGTCGTAGTCTTCGACGGCCCTTCAGGGAACTCAAGGTTCCAGTGAGATCTCATCTTGAGGCAAGTTTCCCGCTTAGATGCTTTCAGCGGTTATCTTTTCCGAACATAGCTACCCGGCAATGCCACTGGCGTGACAACCGGAACACCAGAGGTTCGTCCACTCCGG